>CAMCEE010000011.1 GCA_945873815.1 uncultured Caryophanales bacterium | reverse complement strand
ATCATGAATTTTGAGATTTAACTACCCATTTTAGAGGTTGACCCCAAAGACAGGTATCATATTTCTAAATTTTAAAAGTAACTGTTAGTTATTAGTTGAAAAATCAAATGCACCAATTCAACTATCATCTAGAATTAAATGGTATTACAACATATGATTTTGTGAAATGGTTCTAGAAAAATAATTTTTAAATACTATTAGGATAAAAAAAGATTGAGCCCAAGAATATAAACCCGACTCAATCATTAACTAAATAACATCCAATTTTTTTGTTAAACAAAATCAATAAATACCATTTGTTGTTTCATTTAGTTTTTCAAATAACACATTTATCTCATTGCCCTCATTGAATTAAGTATTGCAATTACTGATACTCCCACATCTCCAAATACTGCAATCCACATTGCAAGTGAACCAAATAATCCAAATGCAGATATGATGAGAATAAGTATCTTTACTCCAATTGCAAAATATATATTTTCATATACAATTCTCATCACTTTTTTTGCCAGTTGTTTTGCTTTCACAATTGCGTTTAAGTCATCATACATTAATACAATATCACTTGCTTCAATCGCTGCATCAGATCCTACTCCACCCATAGATATTCCTAAATCCGCTCTCATAAGAACTGGTGCATCATTAATTCCATCTCCTACAAAACAAACAATATCTTTATTACTCTTATTTAAGATTATCTTTTCAACTTCTTCTACTTTATTTTGAGGTAATAAAGATGAGCGATAATCTGACAATCCAATCTTTGATGCAACCTTACTTGCAATATTTTCATTATCCCCAGTTAGCATTATCGTTTTAGCATTCATATTATTTAAAGTTTCAATCGTTTCTTTGGCATTCTCTTTTATCTCATCTGAAATAGCAATACTGCCAACATATACATTATTCTTCGCAACATGAATTATCGTTCCAATTTCATTTGATGGCACATAATCAATATTATTATCCTTCATCAATTTTTCATTTCCGCATAATATCACATCATCTTCAAAAGTTGCCTTAATTCCTTTTCCAGAAATATCTTCTAAAGAATAATCGTTTGTATCTTCTTTTCCGTATGCTTTTTTAATTGAATTAGCAATAGGATGATTTGAATTTTTTTCTGCAATAGAAGCAAGGGAAAGTATCTCTTCTTTTTTTTCAATTGGTGAAACACTAGATACTACAAAGTTACCTTTTGTTAAAGTTCCTGTTTTATCAAATACAAATATATTTGCTTTATTTAGTAAATCTAAATAACAAGAACCTTTAATCAATACTCCGTTACTACTTGCTCCTCCTATTCCTGCGAAGAAAGATAATGGTATAGAAATAACTAAAGCGCATGGACAAGATACTACTAAAAACGTCAAAGCCCTATATAATCCTTCATCCCACATTTTTGTTACTAATCCAACTACTATTCCTACTATTAATGAAGCAAAAACAACAATAGGCGTATATACTTTCGAAAACTTTGTAATAAAATTCTCTTGTTTAGATTTATGATTTGATGCGTTCTCAACCAAATCAAGAATCTTAGAAACTGTTGAATCGTAGAATTCCTTTTCTACCCTTATTTGAATTGTGTTTGTTAAATTAATTGTTCCACTAATTACCGACGAATTCTCTCCTACTTCTTTTGGTAATGATTCACCAGTTAATGCCTTAGTATCTAATGAAGTAGAACCTTTAATAATCACTCCATCAAGAGGAATCTTCTCTCCTGGTTTAACGATAATAATATCATTAACCTTAACTATACTTGGATCTACTACTTCAATACTTCCATCTTCTTTTACTAAAGAAGCAAAATCAGGTCTTATATCCATTAGAGATGATATAGATTTTCTAGATTTACCAAGCGCATAATTTTGAAACCATTCTCCAACTTGATAAAAGATTAAAACAGCACATCCTTCATCAAAACCTTCTATTTCTTGATTTGTTAATGCTCGATATATTCCAAGACTAAATGCACCTAAAGTAGCAAGAACCATCAAGAAATTTTCATCGAGTAATTGTCCATGTCCAATATTTAGAAATGCCTTTTTTAAGACATCATGTCCAATATAGATATATAAAAGTAAATATAGCCCTAATGATAAAAGCCAACCATAATCTCCTGGAATAAGAGATCCGATACCATTAATAAACCTATCACCAAATGCCTTTTTAAGAACTAAATCAGTAATAAATATAACTAGGAAACAACAAGTAGCAATGATAATTCTTTTTAAATTTCTCTTTTGCTTTTTAGTCATAATACCACCCTATCTTTCAATTTCAAAATCAGGTTCAATCCTTTTAGCTACTTTTTCCACTTCCTTCATAACCTTATCCAAATCACCATCAATATCAATGGTCATCTTTTGCGTTATAAAATTAATTTGACATTCTAATACTCCATTAACTTTCTTAATTGCATCCTCGCATTTTTGCGCACATACTGCACAATCAACTTCAATCTTAAATACCTTTCTCATATAATCTATCCTTTCTTTTGATTAATTGAACAATTTTTCAACTATTGTCTTAAAATAAATTGGCCGTAGCCATTTTATTCCTTAATATGTATTAATGCACATTCAAATAGTTGTGAAACATGATTGTCGTCAAGAGAATAAATGATTTCTTTCCCATCTCTTCTTGATTTAATGAGCCTGGATTGACGCAAAATACGAAGTTGATGAGATACTGCAGATTTTGTCATATTTAACGCGCTTGCAATATCATTGACACATAATTCATGGATTTCAAGTACTGTTAGGATTTTAGTTCTAGTTTGATCTCCTAGTACTTTAAATAATTCCGATAAGTCATAAATCTCTTCATCGTTTGGAAGTTTCGCTTTAATTGTCTCTATATCCATCATTTTTCCTCCTGTACAAATATATTATATGAACAGTTGAACGATTATTCAACTATTTTTTTATTTTTTTTTATTTTTTTATTGCATCTTATTTTATACCTAACTATTATTAGTTAGGTAAAGGTTTTATTATGATTTTAACACTAGTTTTATTTATAGTCACATGTGCATTGTTGATTCTATCCATTCTATTATTTCCTAAGATTCAGATCAAAAACTTCAGGATAAATACGTTTTGGATTATTTGCTTAATAAGTGCATTATTAATGATAATATTTCAATGCGTATCTTTTACAACAATAAAAGACACCTTATTATCAGACAACGCGATTAATCCAATTAAAATATTAATTTTATTCTTTTCAATGACATTTCTATCAATTTATTTAGATGAATTGAATTTCTTTTCATATCTTGCTTCTAAAGCAAGTAAGCTTGCTAAAAATAATCAAGTTTCACTTTTTCTTATTTTATATGCATTCGTATCTTTATTAACTATTTTCACGTCAAACGACATCGTTATTCTAACTTTTACTCCTTTCATTTGCTTTTTTGCAAAAAATGCAAAAATAGATCCTATTCCCTATTTAATTGGTGAATTCGCCGCAGCTAACACTTGGAGTATGATGTTAATAATTGGAAATCCTACTAATATCTATCTTGCTTCATCATTAGGAATTGATTTCATTGGATATATCAAAGTGATGTTCCTTCCAACTTTATTAAGTGGATTATTCGAATTATTCCTTATCTTTATCTTATTTAGAAAAAGATTACAGAAATCTATATCATACGAAGCAAAAGAAACAAAAATTGACAATATTCCAAATTTTATTATTGGAATATCTCATCTTTCAATATGCTTAGTACTTCTTGTAATATCATCTTATTTGAATATTCCTATGTGGTTAGTAGCTTTATGTTCATCCATTAGTTTAGTTTTAGCAATTACTATTTCTAATATCATACAACATAAAAACTTCTCTAATATTATTAAAACTACTAAAAGATTACCGTATAATCTTATACCATTTGTTTTATCTATGTTTGTTATCGTTTCAGCATTAAATGAGCAAGGAATTAGTTCATATTTAGCATCTATTTTAGGAAATGAATTAATTATATACAAATACGGTTTCTCTAGTTTCATATTCTCAAATATCATGAATAATATTCCAATGAGCGTATTATTTTCAACTCTTCCTCAAATGAGTCAATTAGAAAATCTTAAAGCTATTTATGCCTCTATAATCGGTTCTAATATTGGTGCTTTTTTAACTCCTCTTGGCGCGCTTGCAGGAATAATGTTTACGAATTTATTATCAAAATATAATGTCAAATACTCATTTATAGACTTCATAAAATATGGAACAATAATCTCTATTCCAACCCTATTAATCGCATTATCTACTTTACTAATTACGATTTAAGCAATATGAATAGATTTATATTATATATTGCATGATCAATTTCAATGTGAATAATTTAATATCGACATAAAACATAAAAAAAGATGAAGGAAACGACTAAACTCCCTCCATCTTTTATTAATTATCTCTAATTACATTGATTCGTGAATTGTTCTTGAAATAACATCATCTTGTTGTTCTTTTGATAATTTGATGAAGTTAACTGCATATCCTGAAACACGAATTGTTAATTGTGGATATTTTTCTGGATGTTTTTGTGCATCTAATAATGTTTCTCTATTGAAAACATTAACATTTAGGTGATATCCACCATCAGCAACGTAAGTATCGAGCATGTTTACTAAATTATCTACTCTTTGTGACATAAATTCTACCTCCTAAAACTAATCCTCATCTTTTCCTAGAGATTCAGGTGTGATTGAGAAAGTATTTGAAATACCATCTCTTGAATAATCAAATGGTAATTTTGCGACTGATTCAAGTGATGCTAATGCACCATTTGTATCACGACCATGCATTGGGTTTGCACCTGGAGCTAATGGTTCGCCAGCTCTTCTTCCATCTGGTGTATTACCTGTCTTTTTACCATAGACAACGTTAGATGTGATAGTTAAGATTGACATAGTTGGAATTGATTCACGATATGTATAATGTTTCTTTATCATATTCATGAAGGTTTTAACCAACCATACTGCGATTTCATCAACTCTATCATCGTTGTTACCATATTTTGGGAAATCGCCTTCCGTTTTATAATCAACTACTAATCCGAATTCATTACGGATTGGAGTAACTTTTGCATATTTAATTGCAGATAAACTATCAACTGCACAAGATAATCCAGCAATACCTGTTGCAAAATATCTTGTTACCTTTGAATCATGTAATGCCATTTCAATTGCTTCATAAGCATATTTATCATGCATATAATGAATTAGATTTAATGTATTTACATATAAACCTGCGAGCCATTCCATCATTGTTGTATATTTCTCGATTACTTCGTCATAATTTAATGGTTCATTTGAAGTAATTGGAGCAAATTTAGGTGATACTTGAAGAGGTTTTCCTGTCTTCTTATCCATTGTAACGATATCTGCACCACCATTTATTGCGTATAATAAACATTTTGCCAAGTTTGCTCTTGCGCCGAAGAATTGCATATCTTTACCTTGTCTCATGGAAGAAACGCAGCAAGCGATACAATAATCATCACCCATATCTGGTCTCATTAAGTCGTCTGATTCATATTGAATTGAAGATGTCTCAATTGAGATTCTTGCACAGAATTTTTTGAAGTTTTCTGGAAGATTTTTACTCCATAAAACTGTTAAATTTGGTTCTGGTGCTGGTCCTAAGTTTACAAGAGTATGCAATACACGGAATGAGTTTTTAGTAACTAATGATCTTCCATCAACTCCCATACCACCAATTGTTTCTGTTACCCATGTAGGATCACCTGAGAATAATTCGTTGTATGATTGAATTCTCATGAATTTAACAATTCTTAATTTCATGATGAAGTGGTCAATTAATTCTTGAGCTTCTTTTTCAGTGATCAAGCCTTTTCTTAAATCTCTTTCAATGTAGATATCTAAGAATGTTGAGTTTCTACCGATTGACATCGCTGCACCATTTTGATCCTTAACTGCAGCCAAGTAACCAAAGTACAATGCTTGAATTGCTTCTTGAGCAGTTTTTGCTGGTTCAGAAATATCAAATCCATAGCTTGCAGCCATTTCTTTTAAAGCTTTTAATGCTTTGATTTGTTCTGCAATTTCTTCTCTATCTCTTACTTTATCTGGGAACATTTCCCCATCGATTAAAGATTTATCTAATTCTTTATGTCTAATTAAGTAATCAACACCATATAATGCTAATCTACGATAATCTCCAACAATACGGCCTCTACCATATGTATCAGGTAAACCAGTTAAGATATGTGCAGTTCTTGCTAATCTCATCTCTGGAGTATAAGCATCAAATACACCGTCATTATGTGTTTTTCTATATTTTGTAAAGATTGTCTTTACTTCATCACTTACTTGATAACCATACATTTCTGCTGCTTGAGTAGCCATTTTAATACCACCAAATGGTTGTAAAGATCTCTTGAATGGTTCATCTGTTTGTAAACCAACAATCTTTTCTAAATCTTTATCTAAGTAACCAGGTGCATGTGAAGTAATTGTTGAAACGATTTCAGTATCAGCTTTTAATACTCCGCCTGCTTCTCTTTCTTTCTTAGATAAGTCTAAGATAATATCCCATAATTTTTTAGTTGCTTCTGTTGGTCCTTCCAAGAAAGAATCATCTCCATCATATGGTGTGTAGTTTCTTTGAATAAAGTCACGAACATTAACTTCATCATTGCTCCATTTACCTAAATTGAAGCCTTCCCATCCTTTGTACATCATTCTTATAATCTCCTCTTTTTCTATATTTTTGCATTTAACCATACTTCTAAGATTTCTTCTGGTTGAAAGCCTCTACATCTAGAAACTTCCTTCCCATCTTTAAGAATCAATATTGTCGGTACGCTATAAATCTCATATTCTTGAACGAATCCCATGGAGTAATCATCTACTTCCACATGGTGTAATACGACATCATCTCTTTTTGAAACTAGATCATTTAATACAGGCATAAGCGATAAGCAGTTAGCACACGACTCACCTGAAACTTCAACAACACAAGTTCCTTTGAGATTTTCTTTGTAGTTTTTGTCATTAAGTAACATCTTTAATAACTCCTAACATCTTTTTAGCATGAATAACTTCTTCTTTTGTTGGAGGTTCAATTCCTTCTAAAGGATATTTAATTCCAAGTTGTTCATACTTTGTTTTTCCCATTGTGTGATAAGGAAGAATTTCGACCTTTTCAACATTAGACAACGTATCAATGAACGCTTTTGTTTTACATAGATACTCATCATTCAATGTGATGGAAGGGATAAGTACATGTCTTATCCATACTTTAATCTTTTTTTCGTCAAGATATCTTGCAAAATCAAGTACGTTCTTATTTGATTTTCCTGTGAGTTTTATATGTTCTTCATCATCGATATGTTTGATATCAAGAAGAACAAGATCAGTATATTTCATCAATTCATCCATTTTATCCATAATCATCTTGTTAGAACGATCAAAGATAATTCCCGAAGTATCAATTGCACAATGGATATTCTCTTTCTTTAGTTCTTTAAATAGTTCAATAAGGAAATCAATTTGTACAAGTGGTTCTCCACCAGTAACAGTTATTCCACCTTTGGTTCCAAAATAGTTTTTATATTTAAGAGCTTTAGAGGCAATGGATATAACATCTTCTTCCAAGGCACCTTCCTGAGTCCAAGTATCAGGGTTATGACAATATTTGCATCTAAGTGGACATCCTTTTACAAAAATTACATAACGAATTCCAGGTCCATCAACTGTTCCACCAGCGAAATAAGAATGAATTTTTCCTTTCACAGATTCCTCCAATCTACCGGCTTTCACCGAGCAATTTATTTTAACATAGCTATGCTATCAAATAAAGAGAAATACTCATGAAAACACTTTCAGAATGAGTTGTGGCACTCATTTGTACTTAACGCACAAGCTATTTAATGCAAAATAGCCGATTTTTAGGGAAAATCGATACTTTTTTACTTATTTATTTGTTTATATTATATGTATTTTCGATAAAAATATCGATAAAAAAATAGCGGTTTTTGGGCTTCACCCTATAAGAGTTAAGCCCAATCTCCACTACTTCATATTTGCTCTTCTAATCGCTGCTAATTCAAGAATTAATGCTTCCGTTTTATCCCATCCAAGGCAAGGATCTGTAATTGATTTACCATACACTCCTTCCTCAATTTTTTGTGAACCATCTTCGATATACGATTCAATCATTAATCCCTTTACCATCTTATAAATTAATTCATTATGATTTGCAGAATGTAATACTTCTTTTGCAATTCTAATTTGCTCAAGATATTTCTTTCCCGAATTTGAATGGTTACAATCAACAATAACAGCTGGATTTTCAAAATGCTCAGAATCATACATTTTTGCTAAAGACAATAAATCCTCATAATGATAATTTGGATATGATTTACCATCTTGATCAACATATCCTCTTAAAATAGCATGACTCAATGGATTACCAGTTGATGTAACTTCCCATCCACGATAGATGAAAGTATGGGCATGTTGGCTCGCATGAATTGCATTTAACATAACAGAAATATCTCCACTTGTAGGATTCTTCATACCAACAGGAAGATCAATTCCACTCGCGGTTAATCTATGTTGTTGATTTTCAACAGATCTTGCTCCTACTGCAACATAAGATAATAAATCTGAAAGATAACGATGGTTTTCAGGATAAAGCATTTCATCTGCACAACTAAAACCTGTTTCCTTAATTGCTCTTAAATGAAGTTTTCTAATCGCGATCAATCCCTTTAACATATCTGGATTTGAATTAGGATCAGGTTGATGTAACATTCCTTTATATCCCGTACCATTAGTTCTTGGTTTATTTGTGTAAATACGTGGGACAATGCATATTACATCTTTTACTTCTTCTTGAACCTTTCTTAAACGAGAAATATAATCGATTACCGCATCTTCCCTATCTGCACTACAAGGTCCAATAACAAGAAGTAATTTATCGCTTTTCCCTTCAAAGATTGCTTTAATCTCCTCGTCATTTTTTCTTTTAATCTCTTTGCTTTTTTCATCTAAAGGGTACATTTCCTTTATTTCTTTTGGAATTGGAAGTTTCCTTTTAAAATCCATATTCATAGTTTCTACCTCCTATTATTTATTGGAATTATACGTTCCAACTAATCGTAATAAATCACAGAATGGTTTTAGTTCTTGCATCATATCTTGTCCATCTTGAGAATTAACGTTACCTTCCAATTCAACAAAGAAATAATAATTCCACATCAATCCTTTTAATGGTCTACTTCTTAAGTTTCTCATATTAAAGGAATGCGCGCCAATAATATTTAATGTTTTTGCTAAAGATCCTGCTTCATTTTTACAAGTAAAAACAATAATAAAATTTTCTCCGACTTTACTTTCTTTATTTGGCAAAGTTATTTTATTTGAAAACATTGCGAATCTTGTAGTGTTATCTCTACTTGTATTGACTTTTTCTTTAATGATATCTAATCCATAAAGCGTTGCAGTTTCTGCACTTGCAATCACAGCAATAGAAGGATCATTAAGTTTAACAACTTCCTTTGCTGCTAAAGCGGTATTCCCATATTCCATCGTATTATATGAATGACTATCAATAAACTTTTTACATTGAGATAACGCTTGAGGATGAGAAATAATAGTTTTAATGGAATCAATTGTCGTTCCTTTTACTCCTAACAAACATTGATCGATTTCTAGTTCATAAATCTTATTGATATAAAGAGAGCCTTGAAATACTAAATCCATTACGCTTCCAACATCTCCGACATTTGAATTTTCAATTGGTAAACACGCTCTATCGCATTCTCCATTTTCAACTGCTTGATATGCCGAAGAAAAATCAGGATATCCTATTAATTCCGCTTTATCAAATACTCTTTTAGAAGCAATTTGTGCAAAAGCACCTTCAACCCCACAATAAGCAACCTTTTTACCTACAATAACATTCTCTTGTACTCTTTTAGAAATATTCATTAATTCTTTTAAAAATTGAATTATATATTCTTTCATTTCTTCATCTTCAATGTCTTTCACTCTTGAAGCAATGATTTCCTCTTCTCTTTTCTTATCTAAAATAGGTAGGTTATTTTCAAATTTATATTGTCCTATTCTTTTTGCTACTTCCATTCTTTTTATAAAAAGCATTAACATTTCATCATCAATTGAATTGATCAATATTCTTTCTTCATCTAAATTATTCATCTTATTCATTTCCTTTCTTCAAGGTATAATTCCTTTAATTTCCTAAATGCAGGTAAAGAATCTATTATTCTTTTCTTATTTACGCAATATGCAATTCTTACATATCCCTTGATTCCAAAAGAATCACTTGGAACAAGTATTAAGTCGTATTTAAGAGCTTTTTTACAAAAAGCTACCGCATCATCTTCCAATGCTTTAACAAATAGATAGAAAGCTCCTTCAGATTGAATAAACTCATATCCTAAATCTGATAATCCTTTTGATAGTATATCACGATTTTCTTTATATTTTGACAAATCCGATAATGAATTAACAATTTTTGGCAAAGCGAATTGAAACAAACTAGATGCGCAAATAAAACCTAAACTTCTACCCGCACCACAAATAGCCTTATATACTCTTTCACTATCCTTACACTTACTTGATACTAAAATATATCCAATTCTTTCACCAGGAAGTGATATCGATTTACTAAATGAATAGAAGACTAATGAGTTATCGTAATAATTCGTAATAAATGGATATTCAATCTCTTTATAAACCAATTCTCTATATGGTTCATCTGAACATAAATATATCTCATGTCCATATTCGATTTGCTTACTTTTTAATATCGAAGCAATTTTATTAATTACATCATGTGGATATATTACTCCAGTAGGATTATTTGGTGAATTGATAATGACCGCCTTAGTTTTATAAGATATCTTTCTAGAAAAATCTTCAAAATCCGGATAAAAGGAAGATAAATCAGGTTGAACTTCAACCATTTTTCCTCCTGCATTATTTACAAAAGTACGATATTCAGGAAAAAATGGTGCAAATACAATAACTTCATCACCTTCATTAATTAACGCTCTTAAGGAAATAGAAAGAGAAGCAGAAGCTCCTTGAGTAAGATAAATAAGTTCTCCTTTTGCCTTACAATTAAAACGTTCGTTTAAATTTGAAGCAATCATATCTCTTACATGTTTATCTCCAGGTGCACTTGTATATCCATGAAGACTAACTGAATCCATGTTTTTTAATAAATCAATAAGCGTTTCATTTACTTCTAAAGGTGCTGGAATGCTAGGATTACCAATAC
Organism: uncultured Caryophanales bacterium; assembly: GCA_945873815.1. GTDB lineage: Bacteria > Bacillota_I > Bacilli_A > RFN20 > CAG-449 > UBA3210. The sequence goes on along the minus strand of CAMCEE010000011.1, from coordinate 52,443 downwards.
TAAAATCATAGACATTGTCTTCTCCAACAATTTCTTTCCTCTTATTTCCATATTCAGATAATTCTCTAATTATTGAGGCTTCGTTTCCTAGGCCAAACATCTTTTCATTTATCATACTATCACCATGCCAATAACTTTCTAAATTAAGATTTTTTCAAATGCTTAAATAACCTAATTCCATTCTCCACTCATAATCTTTTTTATCGCATAACTAATTCCATCTTCATCGCAGGAATGAGTAATATATGAAGCATGTTTTTTTACATTTTCGCTTGCATTATCCATTACTATTGCAATATTAGAGGCATCTAACATAGCAATATCATTATTTCCATCCCCAAAAGAAATGAGATCTCTTGTATCTAGATTAAGCGATTTTAATATCATTTTCAATGATTCGCTTTTATAGATTCCTTTTGGTAACAATTCTAGAAAATATGGTGCACTTGTATATACTTCTATATCATCAAAATGCTTTTTTACTTTTTCTTCCATTTCCTTTATTTTCTTAGGATCATCAGTGCCTAGAAGTTTATTTACTCCATATTGAATATATGGCTCAAATGAATCAACCTTCTTTGAAGGAATGTTATTGCACTTTTCTTCATTTCTAATGTATTCATTAATCTCATCAGTAGTTAGAATGATTCCATCATAATACATGATGTGCGTAAGTCCATTCTCTTTTAAATATTTATGAATTTCAAGAGTCTTCTCTTTTGATAACTTTCGATCAAAAACATTTTCACCCGAAAGAATATTAGTGACTAATCCACCATTATATGAACAAATATATCCACCATATTTATCAAGTTCCAATTCCTCAGCAAGATGATATATACCTTCATATATTCTTCCAGAAGCTAACACTATATGTGCGCCATTATCTATTAATTCTTTTATTGCTCTTTTTGTCGAATCTAAAATGATTTTATCGGAATTTACTAAAGTTCCATCAAGATCAAAAGCAAATACTTTATTTTTCACAAATTCATTCATAATCATCACCAAGTCCTTTATAGAATTCTACTAATAAGAGACGCAACCTCTTCTAAAACAAGTGCATCTTCTTTACTAAAATTATCAAATTCAATGCTATCAAGATCAATTACTCCTACTACAATATTATCTTTTATAATAGGAACAACAATTTCACTATTTGATAAAGAAGAACAAGCGATATGATTAGTAAATTCATGAACATTTGGAACAATCAATGTTTCCTTTTTATAAGCAGAGATACCACATACCCCTCTATTATATGGAATTTTTGTGCAAGCTAATGGTCCTTGATATGGACCTAATACCAATTCATTTTCTTTATTTGAAAGATAAAAACCAGCCCATAAAGTATTAGGAAATGCATCTTTTAAAATGCAAGAAATGTTTGCTAAATTACTATAAAATGGAATTGAATGATCAATTAATGATTCTATCTCACTAATGATATGTCTTCGATCTTTTTTTAAATTGCATCGATAAATCGAACTAGTTTCACCCCAAGGATGATAACCAGTCCCGATTTTTTCGAAATCAAAATGTTCATAATATCCGATATGATCAGTTATTAAATATAGAAAATCAAATCCAAGAGAAATAGTATCTTTTTTAATCCTATCTATCAGCAATTTCCCATAATTATGACCTCGATAATCTTTTTCAATATATAAGGCGCATAAATAAGGATATAAGTCCATTCTTGATACAAAGTCGTTACTAATCATTCCTGCTGAGCCAATAATCCTATTATCATCTAATAAAACATACCAGTTAGACATTTTATTTTGGGAATATAAGGCATTCTTTATGCAATCAACATAAACCATTTTCGATTCTTCATTAGCCCAATGATTAATAAAATATAAAGTTATCTCTTCTAATAATTCAGGTCGTTCTTTTACGCTAACTACTTTCATACTTTTCACTCCCTCATTCATAGTACAATATATCACATAAAATGCCATGTTTGTATTTCTTTTTTGTCTTTACTCATTCTTTATTGAAATGTAAGAATATTAATGATAAAATAACAATGTTTTTTGGTAATGATGATTTCCAAAATAATAAAAAGTAATTTGAGCGTTTCTTTTAGCAAATATCCGTTTGCTAAAAAAAAACGCTTTTTTTACGTTTAATAGAACGGGAGGATTTATGAAATACATATTTGTTACAGGTGGAGTAGTTTCAGGATTAGGAAAAGGAATAGTCGCCGCTTCATTAGGAAGATTATTAAAGCAAAGAGGCTTAAAAATTGCATCACAAAAATTTGATCCATATATGAATATTGATCCTGGAACCATGAACCCAATTCAACATGGAGAAGTATTTGTCACAGAAGATGGCGCGGAAACTGATTTAGATCTTGGCCATTACGAAAGATTCATCGATGAAAACCTAAATAAGTACTCCAATTTAACTAGTGGAAAAGTATATTGGAGAGTATTAAACAAAGAAAGAAATGGCGAATATAATGGGCAAACTGTACAAATTATTCCTCACGTAACAAATGAGATTAAGCGATTTATCCGAAAAAATGCCGAATATACAAAAGCAGATATTGTTATTACAGAAATTGGTGGAACAGTTGGAGATATTGAAAGTCAACCATTTCTTGAAGCAATCCGTCAATTTGCTTTAGAAGTTGGTAGAAAGAATTGCTTGTTTATTCATGTATGTCTAGTTCCTTTCATCTCCGGTTCAGATGAGTATAAATCAAAACCTACACAACATTCAGTAAAAGAAATGCAATCAAATGGCATCAATCCAGATATTATCATCACCCGTTCTCACGATGATTGTGGAGAAAATATCCGCAATAAAATCGCAGCATTCTGTAATGTTGATAACGATTGTGTTATTCAAAATTCTACTGCGCGTAGTTTATATGAAGTTCCTATAATGTTACATAAAAACGGATTGGATAAAGTAGTTTGCAAGAAATTCCATATCAAAAACAAATGTGATTTATCTTCATGGAAAGAGATGATAAAAAACATTCATTCAAGAAAAGGAAAAGTCGTTATTGGATTAGTAGGAAAATACGTTTCATTAAAGGATTCCTATCTATCGATTGTAGAATCTCTCAACCACGCTTCATATTCAAATCATAAATATGTAGAAATTGAATGGATTGATAGTGAAAAAATTACAAAGGAAAATGTTAATGAATCCTTAAAAAATGTACAAGGAATAATTGTTCCAGGAGGATTTGGAAATCGAGGAATCGAAGGAATGATTTTAGCTTGTGAATATGCAAGAACAAATAAGATTCCTTATTTTGGAATATGTTTAGGTATGCAAATTGCAGTCATAGAATATGCAAGAAATGTTGCTCATATCTCAAATGCTAATAGTGGTGAATTTATCGAAAATGGGAATAAAGTCATCGATATCATGGAAGATCAAATAGGAGCTAAAATTGGTGGAACGATGAGATTAGGCGCATACCCTTGTAGTATTAAAGATAATACTATTATGAAAGAAGCATATAATAGTAGTTTAATATATGAACGACATCGACATAGATATGAATTCAATAATAAATATCGCGATGAGTTAGAAAAATATGGACTAGTAATTTCCGGTACATCACCAGATAATAAAATCGTTGAAACAATTGAGATTAGAAATCATCCATTTTTCATCGGAGTACAATTTCATCCTGAATTTAAAAGTCGTCCAAATAAGGTTCATCCCCTATTTCATCAATTTATAAAAAAAGCGATTGAAGGAAATAAATAATTACATAAAGTTTTATTACATAAAGAAATGCCTCACCTAAGAAATATTCAAAGGTAAGGCATTTTTATTACTCCCAAATAATTATTTAATCTCCTTAAGTGAAAAATAAATCTTCTTATCTTTAATGTAAATCTTATCATATAGGAATAATAAATAAGCAATCGCAATAAAAGCAACAACTAATATTCCAACCCATAAGAATACTCCACCATATCCAAGTTTATTAACATCTAAAAAGAAATAAGGGTAAATCGTTCCTTTATAATCACTAGGAAGAACTGCTCCTCTAATCAAAATAAAAATAACGTATAATAATGGTAAAACTGGGCATAATAATGGATCATACCATTTTAAAGAATGATGCTTATCAAATAAAAAGAAATCAAGAACAAATAATAAAGGACAGATTATATGCTTAGTTAGATTTCCTAAAGAATTCCATCCTGGTTCAAACATTAAATCTGCAAGAATGAAATTATAAACAATGAATGTGACTAAGATGATAATCGTGGAATAGAATTTAAGTTTTGTGATACAAGTATTATTACCAATATTATTTCCATTCATAATATGTTTATAAGTAGAAATACATACTGTAAGCATTACGCCAAAACAAAGGAAATTAGATAAACTAGTATAATAAATAAAGCAATTCAAACTTGGAGTTTGATTATAAAACAAACCAAAACTTTCAATAATTCCAAACATAGAGATTGTTAAGAAAACGCTGCGATATATTAGTTGTATCAATCTATTCTTAATCATAAAGAATCCTCCTTATTCTTTTACAACATAAAATAAATTGTAAAAGAATAATGATTTTATGTCAATACAAAAACCTATCTATCAAAAATCAATTTTTCCTAAGAACTCTCTTACTTTCTTATCATATTCTTCACTATGATCAGCATAGCTTGAAGCATGAATCGAATTATCAAAACAAACCATATCTTTAATCTTTGATCTACTAGCGTTATAACATATTTCAGCATTTATGCAAGGAACAAATGTATCGTTCTTTCCATGAGAAATAAAAATAGGAATATCACTTTTAGACAAAGAATCCTTAGAAGTTACTTTTCTCATATCGTATTTTGCAAATAAACGACTATATAGATTGATTGTTTGCATTATTGGGAATGAAGGCAATTTGCTTAGACAAAATCTAACTTCATCATAACATGATGAGAAGCCACAATCTGCAACAATCCCTTTAACTTGCTCATCTTTAATCAATTCGCTTGCCATCATAATAGTTGCACTTCCCATTGATGTACCACCTAATAAAATCTTTATATTCTCGCCAAAACGATTAATGGCATATCTAATCCATTCTAATACATCAAATCTTTCTAAAATTCCCATTCCAATATATTTACCATCCGATTTTCCATGTGCTCTTTGGTCAACGATAATCATCGAATATCCTAATTTATAAAAATCATAACTTAATAAAATATCGCTATCACCCTTTGATTTAAAGCCATGAAAAATAATGACGATTTTATCTTTGATTATATTTTCAACATATATTCCTCTCAAAGTTAGATTATCTCTACTTTGAATTGATATTTCCTCTTTTTTATACGAATCAAATATCTCTTTTCTTCTTGCAAAATACTCTTTATATGATTTATATGGTGAATTTTCAACATTTTGCATTTTTCTATCCTTAGGATTCGTAAATGTTGTAATATATGCATAAAAAGTCGTAATAAAATATAAAACAATCAATGCTCCTAAACAAATTAAAACAATATAATACCACTCCATAAAGTCACCTATTTCATTCTTTACGAGGGAATTATATAATATTTGTTTTGCAAACTCAATTTAATGAAATCCATTTTTATACAAAAACAACAAATTGTAAAAAGAAAGATTAATTATTTAAAAACTCATCAATGTTTGGATAATATGGATCAAGATATTTTCTCGTATTCCTTATCATCTTTTTGAACAAGTCTTTTCCATCGTTAAGTGAAAGATTCGAGCATAAAGCTTGGTTCATAAATGAAGCAAATATCTTTTCAAGATTTCTTTCTTTGATTCCCTCGTAACAGCAATCGATGTTTGTCGCACATCGATACACCAAATTCATAACTTCCTTAGGTAAAGGATTAGAAACCACCGGCTTAACACAATCATTTGTAAACACGCAATTTGTTTCAACAATTGAGCCAAGTGGCATTTGACTCATCTGCCCCATATTTGGCATATTAACATTTGAAACTCTTACTCCAAATCCAAGAATCGCCTTCATTAAATCTACGGCTTCTTCCTGGGATTTTTTCACTTCAACAGGTTCTTCTTTTGAAGCCAGCTTAATCGATTTTTCAATTTCTTTATTCATATTATCAATTCGATAATCAACCGGAGTAAGTTTAAATAACCATTTTTCTACAGTTTGAGGATCTTTTAAATACCACTTTCCATTTACAAATTCTGCTAAATGACGATCGCCAGCACCTGCAAGAGCCCCATAACGATTAAATAAATCACATTTGACTTTATTTCCGCATTCAAATAAATCTTCTTTAAATGCATCCCATTTTTTTCCTTCTGCAGCACAATATCCTCTTTCAAAATACTTCTTTTCAAAAGAAGGAAGAAGTTTTAGAATATCAACGTCCTTATATTTCGCTTCAGTTATCCAAGTAAAATGATTGACTCCAGAAGCATCAGTATAAATCTCGTGTCTATCTGGTTTTTCTATTCCTAATTCTTCTTTTAAGACAGCGCAAAGAAAATCTTGGGCATGAAAAACTTCATGACAACATCCAAAAGCCTTAATACTAGGAAAAGTATCATAAAGCGCCTTAACGCAAATTGACATTGGATTAGTAAAATTTATTACCCAAGCATTCGGACAACACTTCTCAATCAATTTTGCATATTCTTGATAGATGGGAACCGTTCTCATTGCACGCAACACTCCTCCAGGTCCTGCCGTATCTCCAACAGATTGATAAATTCCATATTCTTCTGGTGCATGTACGTCACTTCTCATTTCTTCAAATGTTCCTGGTAATATCGACATAACAACAAAAGTGGCATTCTTTAATGCTTCTTCCACATTCGTATAAACTTTATAGTCCCATAATGAAACTGTATTAGGATGTTCATTGATTACTTCACCAATTTTTTTATTTCTTTCTGCAGCTTCAACATCAATATCGTATAGAGCAATCTCTCCATCGATTTCTCCTTGAAGAGCTAAATCGTTCATAAAAACTCTAGCCCATTGTTTTGATCCACCACCAATATAAGCAATCTTAATTCTTTTCTTCATTTTCTTAACCTCAATCAATCTAATCTTTTATCTTTATATTAATCTCTATTTATTATCAATCCAATATCTTTCAATAATGTTTCCTTCTTCAGTTTGGACTTCACTTTCAAATATGCCTCCATTATTAATAATGGATTTTTTGGAACCAATATTTGTTTTATCACACGTGATAAGAACTTTATCAATGTTTAGTTTTTTGCATTCAAGTAAAGCCAATCGAATCATTTCTGTTGCATAACCTTTTCTTCTTTCACTTGGTCTAATTCCATCACCAATATGTCCACCCGTACGCAATAGACTTTCATTAAGATAATGCCTAATATTCACTGCACCTAATAATCTATTTCTTTTTTCATCAAGAAGAAAGAATGTTGAATCAGGAACTAATCCATCTCTTGGATTTTTAAGTTCTAAATTTTCTAAATAATAATCGAAATCTGAACAATCATTTTTAAATATACTCCAAGGAGATTGATTTGTATTATTTTCGATTTGATCTTTTTTCCATTCTTCAATCATTTCTATTAATTCATCTTTATATTCTTTCGATAATTTAATCAATCTAACGTTTTCCATAACATAAATCCCTTTCATTCTTTATTTGCTTCTTTCATATATTTTACTAGTATCTCTAATTTATTTTGTGCGACCATCTCTTGCATCTTTTTATAATCAAAATGCTTATGCATTTCATCTAATGCTAAAACCAAATTCTTCTTCCCATATTGTCGAATAAACATCGCATTAGTTTTAGCTGAAATTCCATCTTCATTATCTTTTTTATAAAAACCTACTTCACAAGAATCAAGATTAGGACAATCATAACATCCTTCATACCCTTTTTCTTTTGCACATTTCACATTCGGACAAACATTACTCTCGAATAATGTCCCGTACGAGCAGCAATTATATTCACTTCGACAAGAACCACACCACATAGATAAGAAACAATGATTACATGAGAATCCACAAACGGAGATTTTATTCTTTGTTTCTTTCTTTGCATTTTGTATTAACTTGTTCTTAATCTTTAGAAATGCATCAACATGCATTATCCAATGTCTTGAAAATGGCATTTTTAGTAAGCCTAAAACATTTTTATTACACCAATAATCAATTAACCATACCGCAGATTCATTATTAGAGACATAACTAGAATTTAATAGATAATCTTTTTTCATAGGAGATATTTTTTTCTTTAAATCATCAAATTTTAATTCTTTTATCATCTTATTTGATTCTGAATATACATCATTTAAATAATTATATAATTCAGATAAATTAATCTTCTTTGAGAAAAGACCTACTTCTTCTTTATTTAATTCATTTCCAGTAGATTTTATATCAATTCCTAAACGTTTTTGATAATCATTCTTTTCGAATACTTGTTCATCATTCTTGATTAATGTATGACAAACAATATCTTCAATGCGTATTATATGATAAATCGAATAAGCCATCGTTTTTGATTCATATCCATTAGAATTTTTAAAAGGCATTAAGCTGAACCCCGTTGGGTTAAATCCTTTTTTTACAAGCATTAACATATCATACATATTCTTTCTAAGTTCTAATAAAATCTCTTTTCCTTCTTCAAAAGATTCTTTTTTAGAGATTAATGTTTGAAATCTCTTATTTAATTCATTGTATTCTTTTCCCATACTTACTTCCTTTTATATAATTATATATTTTAAAATCCTCTATTTTTCAAATCGTTACATATTGAGGAATAAAAAGCATAAATTTTCTCTTTCTTTTTTCTCCTTACCATAAAATCAATAATTTCAGAATGTGATATCGATTCAGATATAGCATTTCCTTTATATTCACCAAATCTAGTTGAAGAAGGAGAAACTAATCCATCGCTTTCATTCTTTTTGTCAAAATAATGTGAGAACATTAATGGAATTCCCATAATGAAATCATCTCTTGATCTTTTTAATGTAGTCGAATAACTTTGGCAATATATCATAGAATCGATAAAAATGTTTCTTCTACTATACTATTAATCTCTGAAAGTTGTTCGCACACTTTTAATGAGTCAGGATTTTTATCTCCAAACAATCTATACAAAAAATTGATCCAGAAAGCGATGAATTTTAATATCCATTTTGGTAAACGTAATATATTTGTTGCAATAGGACTTCCATTATGCAAAGTGCATAAAGTGGTAAACGAAGCAATATATTTTGCCATATCTAATTTCTCAATCATATATTTTGTATCTAATCCACCTTTTGAATGAGCAATAACATTTACTTTAGTAACTTTTTCTTTTTCTAAGATTTCCATTATTTCCTTCTTTAGAAAATCTGCATTATTTTCAATAGTACCAAAACTATCAACTTTACTTTTATAAACAGTAAAACCCTCATTTTGTAGAATGCTATCAATTCTACCAAATGATTTGATGAAAAATATATTTTTTATTGCAATTCCATGAACTAGAATAATTGGATATTTTGTTTTCATTTTTTTATCCTTCCTTATTCATCATTTTCGCGTTATAAATAGATATTCTAATATGGCAATACGCAAATACTAATGAAAAAACAATTAACGGGACATTTAAAAGTAATATACCACTAGAAAAAAATAATAATGAAGGAGTAATCGAAAGTAAATAACTTCTTAAGATTATTCTTTTATTCCAACAGATAATCCATCCCACTAAATAAATGATAAGTAGAATAGTGTTTATAATAAAATACACCATCAATGCATCATCAAACCAAAAATTAAAATATGTATAAGGAACGTTTATTATCATAAAAATAAATGATCCAAATCTTCCAATCTGCTCTAGGATTATCACAATTCTATTAGAATAAAAATTCCTAAATGATTCCGGATGTTTAATGGAAAAAACGATATTAGGAATCAAAATAATAAAAAGAATTATTAGACCATAATAGTTAAACCAACCCATTTTACCTCCTTATCAATCAAAACCTTTTCATTTTGTAAATTATATATCAAAGATAGATAATTGTTCATATTTTTTTGGATACGTACGCAAAAACTCGAATACTTTATTATTATCGCAAACAATATTTCTTCTATTACATTCATCTATTAGATAACGATTTAATTCTTTAGCATGAAGAGAAGTAACTTCATACGAATTCCCGTATGTCTTTATGTATTTCTCTTTTAACCCTGGAAAATGTTCATCAAGTTTCGAATAAAAATATTCTCTATTTCCTTCTCTTAGCGTCAATCCAATTCCAAAGCATAATACACCATATACATCATTCTCACTGCATATATCTAATAAACGCTTAATATTCTCTTTTGTATCATTTATAAAAGGTAAAAACGGACATAGCCAAACAACGGTTTTTATGCCTAACTCTTTACACTTTTTTAGAATCATCACTCGTTCACTAGTTGGAGAAACATTAGGTTCTATAATCTTACATAATTCATCATCTGCAGTTGTAAGAGTCACTTCGACCACAACTTTTGCTTTTTTATTTATTTCATCTAGTAAATCCATATCTCTTAAAATCCGATTTGATTTTGTTTGTATTGAAACACCACAATGATATTTTGAAATAACTTTCAAACATTCTCTTGTATATTGAAGTTTTTCTTCAAGATGGATATAAGGATCTGTCATTGAGCCAGTACCAATTTGAACTGGCTTTCCTCTTTTTATAAGTTCTAATTCTAGTATTTTAGCTGCGTCTTTTTTTATTTCTATATCCGTGAATTCATGTTGCATATTGTAACACTTACTCCTAGAATCACAATAGATGCATCCATGCGTACACCCTCGATAAATATTCATTCCATTAGAAGGTGATAATATTGTTTTATATTCTTTATAATGCATACATAATTCCTTTAACCCGATTTTTTGTTTATACCATTATAGCAAAAAAGAATACTTTTTTGTCTTTTTATCATCTTTTGTTTTAACTAGAATTATTTCTTTATCGCTCCTTTTATTTTCACCTAATATAGAAAGAAAAAAACGATGAAGTTTTTGGCAAAAAATAAAACTTCAATATAATAGCTATAACAAATATATTTTCTTTTCAAAATACTTAGTTTAGCTCATCAAATCGTGGTTATATTTTACAATCAACTACTGGTTGAATATAATTCAACCATCAGTTGTTTGATTTTACTACCCCAATGTTTTAATATGATTTTGAGGTGATGACAATGTCGGAAAAAAGAGCAGATGAAATATTCAGTTCGAATATCAAGTACATTCGTGAAAAAAACGGTTTAAAGCAATCTGATGTTGCGGAAGCTTTACACGTAACAAATCAAGCAGTATCAAAATGGGAAAGTGGAAAATCGCTTCCTGAAATCAATACCATGGTCGAGATTGCAAAACTATTTAATGTTAGTACAGACGAAATACTATCTACTGATTTAAGAGAAAAAGATACAGATGAACAAATAGTAGAGAGTCCAAAAGAAAGATATCAAGTAAGATTATTACCAGGCCAATATGATACTGAAACAAAGTCTCTAAAAATATACAAAAGCTATATAATCGCTCTTATCATCGTTCTATTATTACCACTTGGATTTGCACCAGTTCCATTTGATATAGCAACTTCATTTATTCTTCTAGGTGTAATCATTATCAATTTCATTTGCATAATATGTTTTATTCGCACATTAGTTGATATCAAAAGAAAATATATAAGCAACAAATATCTTAAAGCACTTCCCGCATTTGCAACCATAGACCTACTTGTCGGTTTATGGATTATCGTATTTATTGTAATCATGGATTCGTCAACTTCAGAAATAAGCTCGCTTATCCCTTTATATATATTATTTTGCATAGATGCTTTCCTAAATGGAACAGTCTTATGCATTAGTAACGTTTTCTATCAAAATGCAAGGAGGTCAATCGAAGAATGAAAACAAAATTTACTTTAATAAATAAGCAAACAAATGATAAAGAGGATTTTTATGTAATGAATCATAAAGATGAAATCAGTATCCTCTATAAAGGAAAAGTCTATCCGACTATAGAAGAAGGAACGATAATTACTTGGAATGGACAAAATAAAGTGGTAAACGATAAAATCAATATCGTCGACTTAGGTGAAACAAAAGTTATAGTCATAATCGGAAATAAATACGCTTCTCCTGATATAAAAACAGAAAACGGATATACAGTCAAATTCAATAGAGTTTTAAACAACTTAAAAGCTGGTCTTCCATTATTAATCGCATTAATAGTCTTTGCAGTTGCAGCTCTAATTTTCTTAATAGTAAAATAATCATAACTCTTTATCGTAATATAGAATATTATGGTAAAGAGTTTTTTTCGATTATAATCATGAAGAACAATAATAAATTCATTAATCATGAAAAAAGACCTCTCAGAATACTATTTCAAGAGGTCTTAATTTTCTTTTAGTTTATATCAATCGAATTATTTATTTTTTGATTTGATATATTCATCAATTCCTTGTGCAGCAGTCTTTCCTGCTCCCATTGCAAGAATAACTGTAGCAGCACCAGTAACTGCATCTCCACCAGCATAAACACCTTTAACTGAAGTTGCACCTTCTTCATTAACGATGATACCACCCCAAGTTTGTGTATCTAAACCCTCAGTTGTAGATTTGATTAAAGGATTAGGATTTGTACCTAATGACATAATTACACAATCTGCATCAATTTCAAATTCTGAATTAGGTTTAACAACTGGTCTTCTTCTTCCTGAAGCATCTGGTTCACCTAGTTCCATTTCGACGCATTTAATCTTTGAACAAGTTCCGGTCTCATCACCAATAATTTCGATTGGATTAGTTAATACTTTGAAGATAATTCCTTCTTCCATTGCATGTTCAACTTCTTCACGTCTAGCAGGTAACTCTTCCAATCCACGTCTATAGATGATGTAGACTTTTTCTGCACCTAATCTCAATGCTGATCTTGCAGCATCCATTGCAACGTTTCCGCCTCCAACTACTGCAACATTTTTATTTTGTTTAATTGGAGTTGCACAACCTTCTTTATATGCTTTCATTAAATTGACACGAGTGAGGAATTCATTTGCAGAGAATACTCCTTTTAAGTTTTCACCAGGGATATTCATAAATTTAGGAAGACCTGCACCACTTCCGACGAATACTGCTTCAAAACCATATTCAGTCATCAATTCATTGATTGAAATTGTTCTTCCGATAACCATATTTGTTTCGACTTTTACACCTAAAGCAATAAGGCCATCAATTTCTTTTTGAACAATTGATTTAGGTAAACGGAATTCAGGAATACCATATACTAAAACTCCACCTGCTAAATGAAGAGCTTCAAATACAGTTACTTCATATCCTAATTTTGCTAAATCACCTGCACAAGTTAATCCAGAAGGTCCTGAGCCAACTACTGCAACTTTATGACCATTGCTAACAGGCTTATTTGGAAGTTCTGTACAATGTGCATTATGCCAATCCGCAACGAATCTTTCAAGACGTCCGATTCCAACTGGTTCTCCTTTTACTCCTCTAATACATTGACCCTCACATTGCGATTCTTGTGGGCAAACACGACCACAAACCGCAGGTAATGAAGAAGATTTTGCAATAACTTGATATGCTTCTTCGAATTTACCTTCTGCGACAAGAGAAATGAATTCAGGAATATGAATATGAACTGGACATCCACCCATACATCTTGGATTCTTACATTGTAAGCAACGTTTTGCTTCATCGATTGCGATTTCTTCTGTATATCCTGTTGCAACTTCTAAGAAATTCTTATTACGAACATTTGGATCTTGAGAAGGCATTGGATTTTTCTTTGGATTCATATTAAATGCCATAATTATTTAACCTCCTTTTTATAAAGATTACATGATTCTTCACGTGCGTGAGCTTCAAAATCCAAATAGCTACGGCTACGAGAAATTGCTTCATCGAAATCAACTTCGAAACCGTCGAAATCAGGTCCATCTACACATGCAAATTTTGTTTTACCACCTACTGTTAATCGGCAACCACCACACATACCAGTTCCATCAATCATAATAGGGTTCATAGAAACAACTGTTTTTACATTGAAAGGTTTTGTTGTCGCAACAACGAATTTCATCATGATTAATGGTCCAATCGTAATAACTTCATCGTATTGTTCTCCACCTTCAATTAATTCTTTTAATGGAGCAGTAACAACACCCTTATTTCCATGGCTTCCATCATCTGTCATAACGAATAATTTATCAGATACTTTTGAAAACTCATCTTCAAGAATAACTAAGTCTTTATTTCTAAAGCCGATGATTGAATGAACTTCACAACCTAGATTATGTAATTTCTTTGCAATAGGATATGCAATAGCACAACCTACTCCACCTCCAACAACTGCAACTTTCTTTAATCCTGCAGTATGAGTAGGTACACCTAAAGGGCCAACAAAATCATGAATTGAGTCGCCTTCTTCCAAACTATTTAAATGAATTGTAGAACCTCCAACAATTTGGAAAATAATTGTTACAGTTCCTTTTTCTCTATCATAGTCTGCAACTGTTAGTGGAATTCTTTCTCCATTTTCATCAACACGAAGAATGATGAATTGACCAGGTTCTGCCTTTTTTGCAACAAATGGAGCTTCAACTTCCATGAGTGTAACAGTAGGATTTAAACATTTTTTTCTTACTATTTTATACATTCTCTTTCTCTCCTTTATTTTTTAATTGAATCAAGGATTTTATATATTAAATGATATCCCGATTCATCATTAGAAAATTTAACTAAATTAATCATATTTTTAGAAACGCTGATTTCTAATACATCTCCTACACCAATTTGATATTTCTCACATCCATCAACACTGACAATTACTTCGTCACTATCACTAGATAAATAAAGTTTTGCTTTATCATTTTTAGAAACAATTAATGACGAGAAATTCTTGATTTGTGGACATATTGGAGTAATTACATAGCATTCACTATTTTTCGTCAATAATGGTCCTCCAGCACTAAGGTTATATGCTGAAGATCCTATTGGAGTTGCAACAATCATTCCATCTGCATAAATCTTATCACTTATACAATCATTGATTGAAACATTAATAGGTAATAATTTAAGTGAAGGAGAACGATAAATATTAACTTCGTTATAAATATTGAATGTCTTTTCATTTCCACCTTTATAAATTATTCTTCCTTTTAAAGTAAATTGCTTTTCCAAATAGAATTTACCTTCGAAATATTTATTTAAAGATTCTTGGTATTCACTTATATTAACAGTAGTAAGTGCTCCCACTCTTCCTTGATTAATCCCAATTGTAGGTATTTCATAATCTCCATGATTTCTGAAATATTTTAATAAGGTACCGTCTCCACCAAGAACAATAGCTAAATCGATTTCTTTTACTGTCTCCAATGTAATTAAATCAACATTACATAAAGAAGCCAATTCTTTTTCTTCTACGTAAACTAGAACATTTTTTTGTTTTAAAAATTCAACAATTTGCTTAGAAATAAAGAAATCAATATCTTTAATTGGATTGCATGCATATAATACTTTTTTCATTTGTTTTCCCGTTTCATTATTGATTAATTTATTATTCTTTATTTAGATTATACTACTTATTACCAAGTACGTGATTTCATTGCTTTGAATTGAGCAACAGTAGAAACATGTGAATTTAATCCACCATCTACATTCATAATTTGACCTGTAACATAAGCACTTTCATCTGATGCTAAATATACACATAAATGACCGATATCTTCTGGGCAACCATAACGATTTACCATAATATTATCTAAGAAAATATCTTTTAATGCTTGAGGAACATATGCTTCATTTTGAGGAGTAACGATTAATCCTGGACGAACGCAGTTACAGCGAATATTTTTCTTACCATATTGTAATGCAGTGTATTCTGTTAATTTATCAACGCCAGCTTTTGCGCAAGCATATGCAGTTGAACCTAAATCACCACTACATGATGCCATAGAACCAATGTTAATGATTGATCCTCCACCATTCTTTTCTAAATAAGGTAATACAGTTTTTGTTGCATAGAAAGTACCACGCATATCACTTTGGAAAATATTATCCCACATTTCAAGAGTTAGTTCATCAACTCTTCCATCTTTTAATGCGACGTTTGCAGCATTATTAACTAAGATATCGATTTTTCCAAATTGTTTTGCAGTATCTGCGAATAATTGTTCAATACTATCAATAGCAGTGATATCCATAAAATGGTATACTGCTTCTCCACCATCTTTAACAATTTCGTCAACTACAGCTTGTCCTTTTTCTTGACGTCTGCCGCAGATAACAACTTTTGCGCCTTCTTTAGCAAATAGTTTTGCGATACCAATACCGATACCACTTGTTGATCCAGTTACAATAGCAACTTTACCTTTTAATCTATCCATTTTTTACCTCCTATAAATCAATAAATGAATATTATAAATTAGAACCATAATCGCAGACAATTGTTTGACCAGTTAATGGTTTTGATTCATCGCTTGCGAAGAATAATAATACGTTTGCAACATCGTCTGCAGAACATGGTTTGCATCCTTTAATATCAGAATGAGCTGACATAGCACCAAACATTTCCATGTCCATATTTGTATAATCCATACCTGCAGTCATTGGAGTAATAATACTACCTGGGCAAATAACATTACATCTTACACCACTTGTAGCTGAGCGCATTGCAGCATGTTTTGTAACGCCGATAATTGCTGCTTTACTTGAAACATAAGAAGCACCGCCTCCACCATTATATCCTGCTACTGAAGCAACATTTACAATTGAGCCATTCTTTGCTGCTAACATATGTTTTAATGCAGCACGCATGCAGTACATTGTGCCTTTTTGATTAATATCAATAACCTTATCTAAATCTGAATCTAAGAATTTATCTATTGCTTTCAATCCTGTATCTAAGACTCCAGCATTATTTACAAGTACATCAATACGGCCAAATTTTTCAACTGTTAAATCGATTAATCTTTCACAATCTTCAACTTTTGAAATATCAGTTGGAACACTTAGTACTGTACCTCCTAATGCTTCGATTTCTTTTGCAACTTTTTCTAATGCTTCTACTCTTCTTGCACTAATAACAACAGTTGCTCCTTCTTTTGCAAACAATTTTGCAGTAGCTTCACCAACTCCAGAATTTCCACCTGTGATTACAACTACTTTATCGTTCAATCTCATATAATTACCTCCCATGTTCGCTATAAATATTTTATTCTAAATATTTTTTCAAGTCAATGAACTAGAAGTATTCAATAATATAATTTATATCAAGATTCTATAGATTATTATCAATCGTAAAAAAGCATTTTTTCTTTTTTATCCTTGTATTTCATTTTCTTATTTTTCAAACACTCGAATATATCTCTTATAATATGCTATAGGAAATGATATATTAATATTTAGGTACTCATTTATTGTATCCATTCTAGATTTATATTGTAAAATCTATTATCTTAATATTTTTCCAATATAACTAGCATAAAGGTGGTTCTATGAAAAACATTATAACTGTAAGCAATATGCGTGAAAGTGAAAGCATTCATATAAATATGAATAAGGATTCTTTAGAATTGATGTATAAAGCAGCTCTTGGCGTATTTAATAATGTTGATTGGCATGGAAAAATCGGAATATTTTGTGGAAGTGGTAACAATGCAGGAGATGGATATGCTCTTGCCTCGATTCTATATGATCATTCGTACAAATGTGATATCATTCAAATTAATTCAAATTATAGTAAAGATGGGAAATATTATTATGATTTGTGTGTAAAAAAAGGAATCAATATAATAGATATAAACGATAACTTAATCAATTATGATATTGCAGTAGATGCTTTACTGGGCACTGGATTTCATGGAGAGTTAAAAGAGGAATATAATAAAGCAATTAATACTATTAATAAAAATAAATACATTGTATCCATCGATATAAATTCCGGATTAAATGGTGATAATGGGATTGCAACAAATGCAGTTAAAAGCGATTTGACCGTTTCCATAGGATATTTAAAGCCTGGATTATTTTTAAATATGGCCAAAGATTATATTACTGAAATTAAGAATGTCGATATTGGAATACAAGCAACAAATAATATTTATAAACTAATTGAAGATACTGATTTTAAAGAAGTCTTTAAATCAAGACCAAATTTCTCAAACAAAGGAAATTATGGATACGTTGGACTCCTTGGAGGATCAAGCAATTATCCAGGAGCTATAAGGTTAGCTCATCTTGGTCAAGTCGCATTGTATTCAGGTTGTGGCGTTTCTAGAATAATTGTTCCAGAATGCATTTACTCTCTAATCTTTAATAATGTTCTAGAAGCAACTGTTTTTAAAATACCATCAAATGAGGACACAATGTTATTTGATATAGAAGCACTGAATAAAGCCATAAGTGGACTTAAATCACTTGGAGTAGGAATCGGTTGGTCAATTAACGATGATTACAAAAAAATTATCGAATATTTATTATTAAACTATTCGAATTTCCTAGTAATTGATGCTGACGGAATAAATGTCCTATCAAAAATGGATTTAGGATTACTAAATAAAGCAAGTTGTAAAATAGTATTAACTCCCCACTTAAAAGAATTTTCTAGATTAACGGGTTATAGCATCGATTATATAGTTGAAAACACGATTGATGTCGTATTAGAATTCACAAGAAAATATAATGTTACTCTATTATTGAAAGGTCCTACTTCTCTCATTGCAAAAGGAAATAACATCTATTTTGTAAATCGAGGTTGTAGCGGAATGGCAACAGCAGGATCTGGAGATGTCCTAACAGGCATTCTTGTTGGAATGCTTGGATATATTGATGACGAATTTCTCGCAACATCTTTAGCATCATATATAAATGGTTATGCTGGAGAACTTGCAATGGAAGAATACTCCGATATTTCTATGACATCAAGCGATACTGCTTCAATGATAAAAAAAGCAATTAAAAATATTATTGTATCTGTCTCTTCACAAAAATAATAAAATATTTTCAATAAACCATATTCAAGTATGAAAAAGGGTTAATTTGATGTTTCGAAAGACGCATAAATCTTTTCAATTTTATATTTATCAAGACTTGTAGAAATCTCGCTTTATCATAAAATATCGATAGAAGGTGAATCATCGGATTATAAAGAAGTGGCCTTCTCTTTCCCTTATCATCGATAATCCAATAGTGTTCAAAGTTTATATGAAATAAAGATTCTCAAACCTACTCAAAAGAATATTTTAAACTTATATAATGTAATTAAGATGATACGAGTTTAAAACGTTACAATAAAAGGTGTCATTGACAAAGAAAAGACAATAATAGATTCACGGTGTAAATTTATGGAAAATATGGTTATTTGAAAAAAATAAAAGATACGATAATATAATATAATATTGAGCATTATCATCTGATGCTATATTTTCAATATATTCTCGCAACTTTCCTTTTTCTAACAAATATTCATTTTTTTCATCATCTAATTCTATAAAAATGATATGAGATTTATCAACTCCTTTACTTAATAGATAATTTGTGAATATTGTGTTCAACAAATAAGATTTACCAGATCTCCTCAATCCAGTAACAATTTTAATTTTTGATGTCCCAATACGTTCTATCAATTGATTTAAATATCTGTCACGAGTAATCATATAATAATACTTTCGTAATTTTCTCCAATATTGGAGTTTTTTTCGATTATGCTATATCATATCTTTGATAATTTGCAAATAGTAGCAATGTGAAATTACGTTATTATGAATGAAAGCTACAAGGCTAATACTGCACCAGCCTATAAATAATCGTGGATGGTCTAACAAACGTGTTCAATTATCTTTCCCGTAAGTAATGTAGATATTTCAGATGACAAAATTTTGGAATTTGAACCAGTAATAAATATAGAGCAATCAAAAGATACTCTAAAAGAATTTATAGTTTTTTCAAATCCTGATACATGTTGAATTTCATCAAAAAAAAGATATTGCTTATTTTCCCCTTATGTTCTTTTACATATGCATTTAGTTTCTTATAATCAGATATTTCTTCGAAATCCAGATTTTCGAAGTTTATGTAGAGCATATTTTGTTCGTCGACTTCTTTTTCTTTAAGTTCATTAATAATTAACTCTAGCACTTTTGATTTGCCTGCTCTTCTAGAACCTACTAACACTTTAATAATATCTAAAGCATAAAAGGACGTATTTTTTCTATTTAATGTATTATGCATAATCGCAATTTTACCAACAAAATAAACTTGCGTAATTGCAATTTTTTGCCTATAAATATAGTGCGTAATTGCAAAATGATGAATTGGACTACGAATAAAATCTAATATTATATTAATCTTAATGACATAGCATCTAGAATTATTGTCTTGAAGTTATGTCTTATTTTTTAGCATGTATACTAGTGCTGTCATTTGATTCTCCCCCCTATATTTTGTTTTGAAATAAGGTTTGAGAAATATATAAACAAGTTAGGTAAGAAAAAATCTATTAATATTAATAGACATTTTTTCCTCATCGAAAAAGACTGTTGTCCGACTATTAATCTTTCAACAATCTTTTTATGAATTATTCTTTCTCCCAAACAACGATTTCATCATTGACATAATGCCAATAATTACCATTATATGCTGTACCTTCTTCGTTTAATGAAGGTTCAGTTTCAGAATAATAGTATTTCGTCGAATTGCTTGTGGTAATAGAATAATTACTACTTCCAAAACTAATTTTTCCCCATTCCTCACTTGTGCCTGTATAATATACTATTTTTAGATTATTATTACCATTGAAACAATAACTACCTACTTTTTCCACACTATTTGGGAATACAACATATGTAAGGCCAGAGCATCCTTCAAATACATAGTCTTCAATTTTTGTTACTCCACTAGGAATAATAATCTTCGTTAATGAACTACAATTTTTGAATAATGAATAATTGATTGAACTAATTCCTTCTGGAAGATTAATTTCTTTTAGTGAAGTACAACCAAAGAATGCACCTGATAACATGGATGTTATTCCATTTGGCAATACAATACTTTCTAATGAAGTACAGTATGCAAACGCATAACCCTCGATAGAAGTAATACCTTCTGGTAATGTTATACTACTTAATGAAGAACAATTATAGAACAATTTTTCACTGATCGTTGTAACCCCACTAGGTATTACTATACTTGTAATTTGTTTACACTCATAGAATGCCTCTTTTTTAATAAGATTAACACTTTCTGGGATCATTATATTTGCTAAACTATGGCATTTGTAGAACGCTTGATAACCAATTGATGTAATTTCACCCTTAAATTCTACTTTTGTTAGGCTACTACATCCATAAAACATACAGTCTTTAATCTCTGTAACTCCTTCTGGAAGAGTTATATTTTTAAGGCTACTACATTCATGGAATGCCTTAACTCCTATTGATGTTACTCCATTAGGAATTGTAAGATTTTCTAAAGAGCTACAATTAGAGAATATTAGATCAGGAATTGAAGTAATTCCTTCTGAAAGAGTGACATTTTTTAATGAAATGCAGTTTACAAATGCACCTAAACCGATATAAGTAACACTATTATTCATTTCTATAGTTTCAAGAGATGTACAATCATTAAATGCATAAGACTTAATTGCTGTTACACAATTAGGAATCACAACCCTTATAATGTTTTCACATTTATTAAATGCATAATCTATAATTTCATACGTCTTATTATCTGCAAGAACTGGTAATTCTAGTTCAGTTGCATCACCAGTATAGCCAGTTAGATATATTTTGTCATCACTTATATAGAAGATAAAACCATTTGCATCAGTCGTATATTTACTTGGTGGAGTAGTTTCAGGCCTATTATATACATCGAGTGCATATTTTCCAACATTCCCGAGATTTTCTAAGCCTTTTTTGATTGTGAATGCCGTAGAATAATTATAAACTTCAAGAAGATTTATACATCCATCAAATGCATAGCCATAAATGTTTGTAATATTACTTGGAATCACTATGCTTGGTAATGATTTACAATATGCAAATGTATAATTTGGAATATTATTTAAGCCACTGCCAATATGAACAGATTTTAATGAATAACATCCATAGAAAACAGTATTACCAAGAGATGTTACTGAATCTGGAATTATTATTTCTCTAAGAGAAGAACAATTTCTGAATGCTTCAGATCCAATTGTATTAATATTATTTGAAAGAATAATATTCTTAAGATTAGTACAATTATAGAAAGCTCTATTCCCAATCGAAATAACACTATCTGGAATAGAAACACTTTCTAACATTTTGCAATCCAAGAAGACTTCTTCACCAATAGAAGTAACGCTAGACGGAATTGTAATATTTCTTAATGAAGTACATCCACTAAATGTATAATCACTAATTGCCTCAATACTACTTGGAAGTTCTATTACTTCAAGAGAAAAACAGTTATAGAAAGCATGGTGTCCAATCGATGTGACATTATTCCCTAGGATCACTTCTTTTAGAGAAATGCAATAATCAGTATTATTATTTGTGTATTTATCATAACTGAAAGCATATTCTCCTATTGTACCTCCTTGAATAACTGCTCTTTCAAGAGAAGAACATCCCTTGAAAGCAATATTACCGATAGCAGTAACATTTTCTCCGATTGTTACATTAGCTAGTTTACTACAGTATAAGAAAGCACCTTCTCCAATTGTTCCACGATTGATTGTTACATTTAATAGTTCATTACAACTAGAGAACGCATTTTTGCCTATTGTGTTCGCACTACATTGTAACGTTTCAATAGCATTACAACTTCTGAAAGCATCCTTTCCAATAGATTCGACACTGTTTGGAATGATGAGATTCGTTATTGAACTGCATCCATAGAATGCACTATCACCTATTGAAGTTACACTATCTGGAATTGTAAAGTTGCTAATATTAGAGCAATTACTAAACGCATAATCACCTATTGATGTGACTCCATTCCCTAATGTTAAATCTGTAATTGAACTACATATGTTAGAATAAGAAGAATCACTAAAAGCATAAGTTCCTATTGTTCCTGATTTAATAACCAAACGAGAAATATTCGTGCATCCCTTAAATGCAGAAGTCCCAATTGAAGTTAAAGTTGAAGGTAAAATAAGTTCCGTAAGAGATGCGCAATTACTAAACGCAAATTCACCTATTGATGTAACTCCTTCATTAATAATTAATGTTTTGAGATTATAATTTTTCGCAGACGTAGAATCATCGCTAAATGCATAGTCACCAATTGTTCCTCCATTAATAATGATACGTTTCATTGATGTGCATCTTGCGAATGCATACTCACCTATTTCCCCACCGTTTATTGTTACTTCTTCAAGAGCACCACAATAATAGAATGCTTTTTCTCCAATACTAGTTACACTTTCTGGAATTGTTATTCTTATTAAAGATGTACAACTGTCAAATGATTGTACTCCAATTGAAGTAACACAGGAAGGAATTTCTACAGTTTGCAAATGAGAATAGTTAAGGAATGCATATTTATTGATTTCATATTTCTTTCCATCACTTAATGTAGGTAAAATGATATTATTCTTATTTCCTCTATAATCAATTAAGTAAATCTTTCCTTCGTTTTCAAAGAAAACAAATCCGTTTTCATCTTTTGTGATTTTCGTTCCTACATCTTTTGATGTATTGATATATAATGCATTTAATCCGAGTAATCCATACTTATTAGATCCATCAATATTCAATGTCGAATAGTTATTGACTTCAACTAATCGATGACAATCATAGAAAGCATACGATTGTATTTCTGTTAAACTTTCATGAATTGTTATTGAATAAAGATTCTTACATGCTTTGAAAGAATTGTTTTCAATAGATGTAACGCAATTAGGTATTACTACGCTTTCAATATCATTTCTATCAAAGAATGCATATTCTCTAATTTTATATGTTTCTCCTCCGCCTAATGTAGGTAGAATAAGATTTTTATCATTACCGATATAATTAATCAAATAGTTTGTTCCATCTTGTGCCTTATAGAAAACATATCCATTAGCATCTGTTGTAGTTCTTGATGGAGTATCTAAAGAAGTAATAATCTCACTAGCATAGTAACCAACTTTTCCATTATTAGTATCTCCTGCTTTTATTTCTAAAGAAGATAAGTTAATGACTTCAAGTAAATTATGACAATCATAGAAAGCATTATTATTAATCTTTTCCACTCCTGTACCAATCGTTACACTATTTAAAGAATTACAATATTCAAATGCGAAAGATGAAATCTCTTTTACATTACTAGGAATAATTAGTTTTGTTAATGAAGTACAGCTACTAAAAGCACCCGATGAGATATTAGTAAGATTTTCTCTAAACGTTATATCTGTTAAAGCGTAACATTTTGAGAATGAATAAGTCCCAGTCGTATTTATATCAATACTTCTTAATGAAGTACAACTCATAAAGGCTTTATCACCTAAAAAACTCAAACTATCTGGTAAAACAAGATTTGATAGAGATGAACAATTAGAGAATGCACTATCGTTAATAGTAGTTAATGTTTCTGGTAGTTCTATACTTTCTAAAGAGGTACAAGACGAGAATGCATTTTTCTCAATTACTGATAAACTTGCAGGTAAATCAATATTCAATAATGATGAACAATCTCTAAATACACCCTCATTAATTGTGAAAATACTATCTTGAAGTGTAATATTTGTAAGTGCAGAACATCCACGGAAAGCTTCATTATCAATTATTGAAACACCGTTTCCAATTGTAACATTAGTAAGCGAAGAGCAATTCATAAATGCTTGCATACCAATTTTTGTAATTCTATTGTGTACGTTAATAGTTTTTAATGATACGCAATCTTTAAATGTTCCTTCCGCTATTTCAGTAATATTATCTGGTAAAGTAATAGTCTCAAGTGCAGTACATGATGCAAATACTTTAGGTCCAATAGAAGTTACACTATCTCCAAAAGTTACATCTGTTAGATTAATACAATTACTAAACATTCCTTCACCAATTATAGTAACATTATCAGGAATTACAATACTTGAAAATCTACAATTATTAAATGCATAATCTCCTATTATATTAACTCCTTTTCCAATTGAAATAGTTGAAAGAGATGAACAATTAGAGAATACATATTTACCAATTGAATATATATTATCCGGAATAGTAATAGATGTTAGTGATTCACAATCAGCAAATGCATAATCAGAAATAATTTTTGTATTTGGCAAAATATTGAACGATGTAATACTCTTATCTAATGTTTTTATTAAGATTGCAAGAGTATTAGAACCCATCGTCATATATTGTGCATTATTATGAATTGTATATTCGATTGCATTACAACCCTCAAACGCATTATCTCCTATTGTTTTAATGCTTTCTGGAAGAACAATTGTAACAATAGATGAACAATCTTTAAATGCTGTATTACCAATTGAAATCAACCCTTCTGCTAAAGTTAAATCATCAAGAAAACTACATCCCGAAAAAGCAGAGTTACCAATTACTGATCCGTTTACAACTACTTTTTTAATATTTGTACAACCTTGGAAAACAGAATCGCCCATTTTACTTAGGTTTTTATTAATAATAACACTTGTAAGTCCGGTACAATTTTCAAATACTACTCCACCTAATTCTTTTAAACTCTCCGGGAAAGTAATAGTCAATAATGAGGTACAATTCAAGAATGCTTGAAAATCAATTTTGGTTAATTTATCTGAGAATTCTATATTCTCAAGAGAAGAACAATTAAAGAATGCAGAATGATTAATTACTTCGACGTTTTCTCCCATTTTTACTTCTTTCAACTTGGAACAATGAGTAAATGCACCAACAGGTATTTCTTTTAAGCAATTAGGAATATTTACACTTTCAAGTTTGAAACATGAATAGAAAGTATAAGTGCCTAGTTCAGTAATAGAATCTGGCAATTCTACGCTTATTAAGTCACTACATTCTCTGAATGCATTAGTTTTAATTGTTTTTACCCCATTAGGTATAATAACATTCTTTAAAGATTTAGCATTACTGAATGCATATTCTCCTATTTCTATTAAAGACGTTGGAAAAGAAATGGATTCTAATGATTTACAACCATCAAATGCATGATCTTTAATCATAGTTACCCCTTCAGGGATGACTATATTTTTTAGTTTATTACAATATTGAAAGAGATATCTCTCAAGTGAAGTAATATTACTACTAAGTGTAATACTAGTAAGACTTGAACATCCTTTAAATGCACCTTCTTTAATCGCTTTTACTTCATCAGGGATAGTGATACTATTAATTACATCACAACCTTCAAACGCATATTCTCCAATTGTGTCTACTGGATATCCATCATAATATGAAGGAATGACAATATCTACATCTGTACAAGTACCGATTCCTTTAAGAGTATATTTATTAGTTTCTACGTTTAAAACCATATTTAGGCCTTTACTTCCACCCGCATCATATCCACAGGAAGTACATGTATTATCATGTAACGTATGACCTGTTGCATCAATTGTCTTTGTCTTTGTATTTGTATATTCAGTTTCATTAAGAGTAACTGTTGCAGTATATGTTCTTTCTCCTTCTTCTAAACATGTTGCTGGTGTAGTAATTTCGTTTGTAATGTTATCAATAGGTGCTACTCTTTCTTCAATATGATTATTATCGTGAATACAAGTAAATGTAGCTTTAGCACTTTCGTATCCTGTCCATACCCATACAACTTTATATTCATGACCAAGAGAATCAACGTTCTCTTTTCTTGTATCGGAATATTCAACGCCAGCCAATACTATCTTTGCAGTATATGTTCTTTCTCCACTTTTTTCACAAGTAGGAGATAATGTGATTTCACTAGAAATTGTTGCAGCATAACTTTCTATATGTTCTTCTTCGCATATAGTACAAGTGAAATTTGCTTTTACATTTCCATAATCTGTCCATACCCATGTTGGTTCACCAAAAACGTGACCAATCATCGTACCATAATCAGTTACTGTATCAGTTACATCACATCCATCTCGGTCACAAGTTGCAGTTTTAGTTCCATCACTTGTAACTGTTGCATCGTTATTTGATATATAGTGTGTAAAACTATGACCAAGTGGGTCAATTGTTTTATATTCTCTACTCAGTTCTTCATGACAAGATGAACAATAAACTACACTATCGTAATGTCCACCTTCTAAACATGTTGCTTCAACTAGATTTTCACTTACTGGAGTAGAAGGAGAATGACCTTTTGCAGGTAGTTCTTTGTATGTTGTATGTTCACAACGAGAACATGCATCATATGCTTCCCATCCAATCTCTGTACAAGTTGCTTCTTTACCTTCATAATGAGTCAAATTGTGACCTAAAGGTTCAAAATCTTCTCTTTCAAGAATTGCATGACAAGCAGTGCATTCCTTATATCTATATCCGCTTTCTTCACAAGTTGTTTCTTTTCCAACAATCCAATCACTGCTTGTGTGTCCTTTTGCAGAGAGTTCAACATAGGAAGTATAATCACCACGTGAACATTCATCGTATGCTTCCCATCCAATTTCTGTACAAGTTGGTTCCTTACCATCATGATGAATCAAATTATGATCATATTTATTTATCACTCTAGTTTCGACAGTTTCATGACAAATAGTACAATCTCTATGTTTCATTCCATCAGTTGTACATGTAGCTTCAGAGTCGATTATCCAATCTGTATATGTATGTCCTTTTGCAGGCACATAATTAGCAGTTGAAAAATCACAATGAATACATTCATCATGTTCATCCCATCCAATTTCAGTACATGTAGATTCTTTTGCTCCAACGTGAGTTAACTCATGTTCAAGTTTTGTTCCTTCATCTGCGATCGTACTATGTTCATTACATCCTTCGTGATTACAAGGAGCAGTCTTTGTACCATCTTTAGTACATGTTGCGTTATTATCAGAAACATAGTTAGTAAAAAGGTGCCCTAACTTACTTCCTTCATCAGCAATAGTATTATGTTCATTACACCCTTCGCGATTACAAGGAGCAGTCTTTGTACCATCTTTAGTACATGTTGCATTATTATCGGAAGTGTAATTAGTATAATCGTGACCAAGAGCTTCCACATAATCACTTGTATAAGAATACTTACATTCGGTACAAGTATACACAGTGTAGCCTTGATTCAAACAAGTAGGTGCAGTTACTTCTTTCTCATATGTATGTTCATGGGGTTTTAAACTTAAAACAATTGAGAGAACAGTAATTGTACAGCATGCAATAGCAGCCAGTATGGCCAATAATATCTTTATCTTCATTGTAATCCTCCATATAATCAAAACAAATATCTATTCATTTCAACTTTCAATATTATATTGATATTAAATAAAGGAGACAAGCAATCCAAAAAAAAATATTTTAGATGGTACAAAACAACGTTTAAAACGGTACGAAACGACAAAAAACGCCCTATGAGCGTTATTTCATTTACAATACTATAATAATGTAAATAAGAATGAACTATTATATCTTATCAAAATATGTTTTTACTATCTTCTTAGAATTTTCACTATATTGAGTCAATCGTATATCTTGAAGATCAAAAAGAATACAGCCACAATGTCCTTTGAATGTAGGGAAACATATAATCTTTAAATATGTATCAATCTCTGGACTATAATCCATTAATTCTAAGGTTTCTCCATATAATACTACTCTTTCATAACATAGTAGCCACTTCGAATCCATATTAGGAAATACATTACTAAATGAGTTTCCGATTAAAACATCTAAAGGCGTTCTTTCTATTTTAGAAAGTGCTTTATTCCCATATCGAAATATCCAGTCAATTGCCTTTTTTTCTTCATTAAATACTAATTCAATATCAGCAAAAGCAAACGGCATTTTATCAAAACTAGAATAGTAATTAGGATATTCTCCATTTGGTAAATCGCGACTATCTTTAAAAAGACTATTTAATATTCTTTGTTTTTTATTTTGCAATTCTTGAATGAGTTGTTTCTTTTTTCTAATAGTATAATCAAGTTCTTCCCCATTACATAATTCTATTTTTTTTGAAATCTTATGTATTGCTAAAGCTGAAACAGCACATCCTCTACAAACAATAATCATATCCTCATCGAGCATGGAAATAAGATCTGAAAATGTTACTCTAGATTCAATGATTTTCCCACCTAAAATATGTATTTCAGATATTTTCCTTTTCATAAGAATATAAAGAATTGATTTGATTTCTATATTCATTTTTTTTCGATTTGAGATGATTGTAATGTATTTATTATTTTCCACTTTGATTATTCTTGAAAATCTTATTTCAGCCTTTCATTTCTTTGTTAATTTTATAATATATTTTATTCATTATCAACGGTATATAATAATGAATGAGCATTCAAATATGAATTCTCAAGTGACAAAGTAAATTCAGTTATTAAGAAAGAAAATGAATTTAGTCTATCAATTGAGACTCATTTTTATTTCTTTGGAAGATAACCACTAGTTTTAATTATCTGACAATAAAACAACCAAATTAAATGAGATATTCCAAAGTTTTTTTTCTTTGTAGCTCCATGTGTATACTTATTCGAATACATAATAAAGTTCATTTTCTTTATCTCTATGTATGAAAAATTCACATCAATAACAAAATTAATTGAAATCTTATTGGCAAGTTTTAGCATTTTATTTAGCCTATAAACCAAATTTTTAAAATCATTTATATGAGGAGCTCTATTTTTTTTCAAACATGGCTTTCCGTATTTATAGTAAAAGAAGTAATCGTCGCCATATTTTTTTACAATTTCGTTTGCCATAATTTTGCAAACATCTAAATATTCACTACCAATCACTTTGTTTTCTACTTTTGGAAAAGAAACAGCGGATAGTTTTTTTTGTTTTTGACTTGAGATAGTTTTAATCGGTAAAAGTTGCACTACAAAAGACCTAAATGCAGTTAAGTAATTATTTTTAATTCCAGAGGCAGAATTTTTAGTTATGTTTAAGTCTTCGCTAGAAATTGAACAATGTCCATTCTTTATTTTAACAATTAAGCCATGTGGAAGAATTTCTTTCAATGATTTTTCAATATCTTCACAAACTTCATATGAAAGAAGTACATTACCATTTAAATTATATTTCACAAAAACATCATAAATTGATTTTTGGCATTTCCAAATTAAATCGTTGTTTGTATTAAATTCATATAGTTCTTCGCTTGGTAATCTCATTGCCATATATTTAGGCCAAGAATCCTTTGGAATTATACGTAATAGAAATTCTCTAAAAGCTAATATTTTGTTATTTTTATATTTTTTTCTTTTACTAGAACATACAGATATTTTTAAATCTTCGCTTGAAATGGAACAATGAGTATTAGAAGTATTTTTTATTTTTAATCCCTTAGGAAGAATTTTATTCAATGATTGTTCTATTTCATCTGCGCACTTATGAGAGAGACTATCTGAAGAAGATATAGAATTATTAATAAGAATGTCAAATATTGATTTTTTGCAAAGCACTATCAGAGCATTATCACTTTGAGGATTATCATGCATCTCTTCTTGTACGGTATAAAGTTCATTACAGTTATTAACTTCTTCTTCAAAAATATTATCATCATAATTTTTAATCGTATTTTCTACTTCGCTATTAGATTCAGATAAAACAATTTGGTCTTTGGTATTGTCTTCTTTATCTAAAATAATTTCTTCATCATTTTCTAGTTTAGATATGCTAGTTTCTTCTAAAACAGACTCAAAAATTTTATCTTTATTGGTCATTTCTTCTTCTCTAATACGATTTTCAGTTTCTAGTTCACAAAAATTATCTAATTCATCTTGGGTTTCTTCACTGGTTAAATTTAAAACAGCATCATCTACTTCAGTTGATTTATGACTATCTTTTTCTACAGATGATTCAATATTTTCTGGGTTAAATTTACCCAAATTTAAAACGTCTTTTATATTTGATATTTCTTTTTTAAGATTCTCTAGTTCGTTATTTTTTTCTTTATTATTTTGTGAGTTGTCATCATCTATAAATAATTCATTTATCATTTCAAAATTGGGCGTTTGAACACTATTAGTACAATATCTATTATTTAAAAAGACAAGTAACTTAAAAACTTCTTTTGTAATTTCATGCTTATCAAATAAATCATCATTCTCGATTTTTGCTAAATCATGTTTTTTATTATTAGAATTATCTCGACAATAAACTATTACATCATAGTTAAGCTTAATATTACTTCTAACATAGTTTTTTGAAGACTCATACTTTTTATTTTTGCTTAAGCACATCATTGTTAAATTAGGATCATAATCAAAAAATTTGCTTATTTTATCTTCATTGGAAAGAAACAATTTAATTCCTTTTTCAAAAATCGTTGTTGCTAATAACAAAATAGGTGTCTTTAAATTATATTTACATGCATCAATGTAATCGCATAAGTCATCATATAAAGATGGATTAATTCCTTTTACATATGAAAAGTCATACATATAATTAAGCGCCTCCTAAAAACTAATATTTCTATTTTATTATATCAAAAAAGAGATTTTTTACTATAAAATAGATGCTAAAAAGGATTCGAATTATTTCGAATCTCAAGTGACAAAATAATTTCAGTTAATGGGTGAGAAAATGAATTTACTTTGTCACTTGAGGTTCAAATATGAATCAAAAATATTTTGTCTCACATTAATATTAGATAAGTTAATCATACTATAAAAAAAGATGACCAGAAAGATTTCTGATCACCTTAATATTAAATTATTTTGCTAAAGCTTGAGCAACTGAAACTGCAACTGCGACTGTTGCACCAACCATTGGGTTGTTACCCATTCCAATTAATCCCATCATTTCTACGTGTGCAGGAACTGATGAAGAACCAGCAAATTGAGCATCTGAATGCATACGACCCATTGTATCTGTCATACCATATGAAGCAGGTCCTGCAGCCATGTTATCTGGGTGAAGTGTACGTCCTGTACCACCACCTGAAGCAACTGAGAAATATTTCTTGCCTTGTTCTACGCATTCTTTCTTATATGTTCCAGCAACTGGATGTTGGAAACGAGTAGGGTTTGTTGAGTTACCAGTAATAGATACATCAACACCTTCTAAATGCATAATTGCAACACCTTCACGAACATCATCAGCACCATAGCAACGAACTGCTAATCTATCAGGATTGTTTCCGTATTTTGTTTCTTTAACAACTTTTACTTTTCCTGTGAAATAATCAAATTCTGTTTCAACATGAGTAAATCCATTAATTCTTGAAATGATTTTCGCAGCATCTTTTCCTAAACCATTGAGGATAACTCTTAAAGGTTCTTTACGAACTTTGTTTGCTTTTTTAGCAATACCGATTGCACCTTCTGCAGCAGCGAATGATTCATGACCTGCTAAGAAAGCAAAACATTTTGTTTCTTCTGTAAGAAGCATAGCACCTAAATTACCATGTCCTAATCCAACTTTACGATCATCTGCAACTGAACCAGGAATACAGAATGATTGTAAACCTACTCCAATCCATTTTGCAGCTTCTGCAGCGTCTTTTGCATTGTGTTTAATTGCAAGTGCTGCACCTACTGTATATGCCCAGCAAGCATTTTCAAAGCAAATAGTTTGGATTTCCTTTACCATTGTGTAAACGTCTAATCCTTTATCTTTACAAATCTTTTCTGCTTCTTCGATTGATGCAATACCATTTTCGTTTAAACATTTATTGATTTGTTCGATTCTTCTTTCATAACCTTCAAATAAAGCCATTTTCGAATCCTCCTATTATTCAACACGTGGGTCAATATATTTGACACCATCGTTATATCTGCCGTATTGTCCTTTTGCTTTTTCAAGAGCTGCTTCAGCAGAATCGCCCTTTTTCAAGAAATCTGTAAATTTTCCAAGTGATAAATATTGGTAACCAATGATTTCGTTATTTTCATCAAGAGCTAATGAAGTGATGTATCCTTCAGTTAATTCTAAGTAACGAGGACCTTTTTCTTTTGTTGAGTAAATTGTTCCAACTTGTGAACGTAATCCTTTTCCTAAGTCTTCAAGTCCTGCACCAACTGCTAAACCATTTTCTGAGAATGCAGATTGTGTTCTACCATAAATAATTTGTAAGAATAATTCTCTCATTGCTGTATTAATTGCATCACAAACTAAGTCTGTATTAACAGCTTCTAAAACCGTTTTTCCAACGATAGCTTCGGATGCCATTGCAGCTGAATGTGTCATACCTGAACAACCGATTGTTTCGATTAAAGCTTCTTCAATGATACCTTGTTTTACATTTAATGTAATCTTACAAGCACCTTGTTGTGGGGCGCACCAACCAATACCATGTGTGAAACCACTGATATCCTTAATTTCTCTTGAATATACCCATTTACCTTCTTCAGGAATTGGTGCACATCCATGAGAAGCGCCGCAGTTAACTTTGCACATATTTTGCACATCTTTAGTATATTGCATAACTATAACGTCTCCTTCTAAATTATGTCTGAATTAATTATAAATTTATAATCGGTAAAAGTAAAGCGAATTACTCAAGGTTGTAAACTACTTTTCTTGATGTTTTTATAATAAATTCTATTTTGAATCGGTGAATTCTATAATGCATTTTGCTATACTATCTACGATAAGGAAATTAGAGTGATTATGAGAATATATATTGTTAGACACGGAGATACAGATTTAAACAAAAAAAGAGTTCTTCAAGGGCAATACGATGAAAAACTTAATGAAAAAGGAATATTTTTAGCAAAGATATCAGGTCAAAATCTTAAAGGCATTCACTTTGACGAAGCTTTTTCTTCCCCATTATCTCGTTCCATTGAAACTGTAAAATGCATATTAGAAGAAAGTAATAATTATGATGTTCCTATTCATATTGATAATAGATTGATTGAGATTGATCTTGGTGATTGGACATTAAAAGAATTAGATAATAAAGATTTAGAAGATTACGAAACTATAAATTCATTCTTTCATAATCCATTCAGCGTTACAAAATGCAAGAATGGAGAAAGTATTTATGATGTAATCTCGAGAACGCAAGAATTCATTAAAGAATTAATTGATAGAAATGACGATAAAACTTACCTTGTTGGAACTCATGGTATTGCAATGCGTTCTATGCTTAACATGTTCTACAAAAACAAAGATAATTTTTGGCAAACTCACGTCCCTTATAATTGTTCGTTCAACATCATCGAAGTGAAAAATGGAGTTGCCAAGTTAATTGAAGAAGATAAATGCTTTTACTCAGCGACAGAAGATTATTACAAATAGAAAAAAATTATTCTATTCATAATCAAATATTGCTTTCTTCTCTATGTATTTCGAATACGTTTCTTTCCAAATATGATGATTTTCGCTCATATCGTATTTTTCTAATGCTTCTTTTTCCATATCAATTCGAATAAGCAAATCATATCTATTCTCCCTATCGATACAATTAACTAGGTATTCTGTTTTATGTACTCCATTGATATTTATGGAATCAAAAATAGTGGCGATTTTGCTTAATTCGCTTTGCCAGTCAAAACTTTTGATAAATTTTACTAATATACAATGTTTCATTATTTTACTATTTGGAAAGTGACTTTATATCTCCCATTAATTGGACTAGAACTAATCATTTTCCATCCTTTCTCTTCATACTCTTTCTTAACTTTCTCTAATTCTTCTAAAGATACTATCATTGTTTTAGTCTTAATATCTTTTGAAAATAATTCTTTAATTTTTTCATCTATATTACTCATATATTTTCTCTCCATTTCATTATATTGAAATATTAACAAATGAAAAACCATTTTATATAGGACATATCACTCATTATTTTAATATACCTCTTCCCATCTTCGTTTACAAATAATTAAGAATCGCCTTCCACTAGAGCAAATATCTTGAGCTCATTCATCAGCCTCATAATTATCTCCTAGAATATTCATCTCTATATTGTTTTGCCTTTTTAAATTCAGCTCTGTCTAGCTTTTCAGTTTTCTTTATATAACCATTTGTTAGAATAATTTTATTGCCGACAATAAAGAAATAAAATATTCTATCTATATTATTACTATGAATTGTTCTTAACTCATAAATACCATCGTCTACATAACTTGAGTTTTTAGTTTTATTTATGTCTAGCCCGAGTTCACTTAAATTATAAATATTTTTAACTGTTTTCTCTTTTAGCTTTAAATCTTGAATACTGTCTAAAAAATCTACAACAGGACAAACATTATCTTTTTCGTAAAATTCAATTGACATTTTTACACTATTAGATTTTATACCTTTATTAGCTAACAAAGAATCTAATTTATTTTTATACTCTTCTTCTGATTCAAATAAATCTAATAACTCTTTATAAGTGTCTATAAATGTTTGTGTGTCTGATTCAATAAGCGGTAAGTCATCCTCTAACCAATACTTTTTAAATTCAGGATTTTTTAGACAATTTTTTATGTATACTTCTAATTCCATAATTAGTCCTCCATTCCCTTGAAGTTATCCAAATCAGATATTTATGAACAAATTGAGTATGTTGTATCTTTGTCATTGCTAATAGGGTTTTCTAAAATCGATATCCAAGTTTCTTTGACTATTCCATATCTTGTTTCCAATTTAACAAGTTTATGATGATGGAATCCACATTTTTCTTGAACTCTTTTTGATTGATTGTTATCGGTGAAATGACCACATGCTAAGAAATCTAATTCTAATTCTTCAAAACAGTATCTGATAACTTCCTTCACTGCTTCTGGCATTAATCCTAATCCCCAATATTCTTTAGATAACACATATCCTATTTCTCTACCTTTTTTATTTTGATATTCAGGTAATTCTTTTTCATCGTATTCTTCAATACCTAAAGATCCAATAACCTTATCACCATATACAATAGCAAAAGTTTTCTTCTCGTCTATAAACATATTAAGAATCATTAATGTTTCTTCTTTATTTTTATGAGGATACCAGCCAGCCATTTGACCTACGCCATCAACTTTTGCATATTCATAAAAATCATCTAAATCTTCGATAGTCCATGGTCTTAATATTAATCTATTTGTTTTTAATACGACATTTGATATATCAATTCTAACATTCATTATTGACACCTCCATTTATTCTACATTCTTAAACACTTATACTCTTTTTTTCTATAAGAAGGATTCTAGAGATTCCTACAACCAATAAACAATAAAAATATTCATAATCCTTACGACTAATAAGTATCGAGTTGATTCTATTGTCTCATTTTCAATAGTGTTTTACCTCTAGAATTAATTATTCTTAGTACATGATCATCATCCGAATTATCTAACTAAATTGAAATTCATATATTACATTACAATTTCAAAATTAAAAAATTTTTCTTGAAATTCTACCTGTTTTATTATTTCCTCTCGAGTAAATACGATGCCTTCCGGTACAACTATCCATTTATCTTCAATATCATTGATTCTATGAATTATGGCTAATATTACTCCTTCAAATTCTTTTAATGGTTTATCTACTCCTAGTATATACGCATCTTGTTCTTCACCGTCAGGTGCAATAACACCTTCAACATATCCATAATTGACCGTATAAAAAATATCCTTATGCTTTGGATGATATGTTCCTAATGGCCTATCTATTATAACTTTTACCTTATTACCAATCATTTATGTCACCTCAAATTAACCTATATATTCTAATATTATCGTTTAAGTCTAAGTTAAATATATCATTTATCTTCATCTAATTTCCACGTACCATCTTGAACAATTGATTTCAACGTTAATGTATATTTATTACATTTAGAGATAATGTATTTATTTTCTTCATCATTAGGACTATAGCAAACTATCGCAACTTGTTTGAACATATTTTTATATTCCTCATTTATTATTAATCGCAATTGCGCCATTCATCACTTTCGTATTTACACTATGATTTTGATATAATACTTATTTTTCACCAAACTGAAAGGACAATTTTTATGCAAATTGGAACTTGAATTTCCTTTTTGCATAAAATTATATAAAGTTTTTGTTATTGCTAACAAACTTAATTATATTCTCATGCTTAATACCATTTCTTTGTTGTAATAAGTAATCTAACGTTAATACATATTTAGGATAATTATCTTTAATACTTTCTAAAGGTCGAAATTCTCTTTCTTCAGTAACAGGTATTCCTTTTTCATTAACGATTCCATTATCAATTGTTTTAGCTACTTGGATATAAGCATAATCATTATTAATTATATCTCTAACGATAAAATCAACTTCTAATTTTCCTATTTTACCAATAGATACTGAATAACCATTCAATACAGCATAATTATAAATAATATTTTCTAATACTGGACCATAATTAATTCTATTATCTGTATTAGTAGCAAAATAAAAACTTAAGTCCGTTAAATAATACTTTTCCTCACCATTTATAGACTTTTTACTTTTAAGATCAAATCTAGAACATTTAGAAGTGATTTTTGCATTTTCTAATACCGATAAATATTTGCATAAATAAAAGAACTTTTTTAACAAAATTATCAAAAAAGTTCCGTTAACTATATATTTTCAATCACAAAACAAGGATACAAAAGTTATTAATAAAAAGAAAGATCACAAATGTTTTGAATTCGAATACGAAAGTAATGAATCAATACTTTCACAATGGATAATTTCTAAGACATA
Organism: uncultured Caryophanales bacterium; assembly: GCA_945873815.1. Taxonomy (GTDB): domain Bacteria; phylum Bacillota_I; class Bacilli_A; order RFN20; family CAG-449; genus UBA3210. The sequence goes on along the minus strand of CAMCEE010000011.1, from coordinate 14,696 downwards.
CTTAAAATATCGTTCAACTTATTTATTATAAGCATTCATCCAATCTCTTAACATTTCTCTTTTTATTTCGTTCTTCTTTGAATAAGAAAAACTGGTATTCGAGAAGTTTACATTTTCTACACCTCTTGTATTTTTCTTATATATAAAATCTTCTTTTTCATATTCATATAAAAAAATCGTCTCCTATTTCTAGGATAGCGATTTATTCTATTTTTATAGGGTGTTTTTTTACGTATACATAAAAAGTAATAAAAATGCGTATAAATACTAAAAAAGGCTTTGTGGAATCTAATGGGGTTTTGACAAATCATAAGAAATGTCACCCCATACAATTCCACATCTTTTAAAAATAAAAAATCCTCGCTTATAATCGCAGAAAGTAATGATAATTATATTTAAAAGCTCATCAACATTGTATTTGGATATACTAATTTTCCAAGATTCAGAAAGCGTATTCTATATATGTCTTCCAATAGAAAAGGACGACTAGATTAACTGTAGTCGCCCTCTTAGATTCCACGTCTTCTCATTTTTGCCGACCCCATAAAACCCCATTAGATTCCAAAGAGCCATAAAAAAACGCTAGAATCATTACAATTCTAGCGAGTATCTTTCTAATGGTGCCCGCGGTCGGACTCGAACCGACATGGCTCACACCGAAGGATTTTGAGTCCTTTGCGTCTACCAATTTCACCACGCGGGCACTGGTGCGGCATACAGGACTTGAACCTGCACGGTATTCCCACTAGATTCTAAGTCTAGCGCGTCTGCCAGTTCCGCCAATGCCGCAATATATGTCAAACACTATGGAGCGCCCGACACGATTTGAACGTGCGACCTAAACCTTCGGAAAGTTTTGCTCTATCACTGAGCTACGGGCGCATCGCCTTTATATAATAGCACAATATTTTTTTGAATTAAACAAGAAATTAAAAAAATTATCTATACTATCATTCATTTATATCTGCAACAGTTTCACCCTCTTGCATAAAGCCTGAGACTTGAATTGTTTCAGGAATACTAGTCTTAGGATGATTAATAATCTCGACTAATTTTTGAGCTGCTAATAATCCTATTCCTTCGCTATTTTGTACATATGTAGTTATCATAGGTCTTAATAAACGAGATATATTAATTCCATCATATCCTATAACACTTATATCATCAGGAACTTTTAATCCATTACTTTCAATTTCAGTTAAACCACCTAATAATGAATAATCATCTGGATAAATAATACATGTAGGACGATCTTTTAAGGCTAATAATTCTCTTGTTGCATGTCCACTTTCTCTAGGCAAGTGATATGTTGCTTTTTTCACATATTCATCAGGAACTTGAATTCCATATTCTTCCATCGTCTTATAGAAGCTTGCAATTCTTTGTCTAGTAACATTCGTATCTTCACCATGAATAAATGCAATCTTTCTATGTCCTTTATTATATGCATATCTAACAATTTCTGCTAAACCCTTAACGTTATCAGAAACAACTGCACTTGCGTTGTTAAAAATATAGTCAATCGTAACTGTAGGAATATCACTTTCAACTAATTCAATGACCTCAGGATTCTTAAAATCAACTGAAGCAATAATCACACCATCGCAATTTCTATATTTTGCATGTTGATAGAAAGACATCCCACCTTTCAATGAATTAGAAATAAAAGTAACATCAAAGCCATTTTTTTCTGCTTCTTCCTTTAGACTATTAAGAATTAAAGAAAAATATTCGTGTTGCAATCCTGAATTAGTTTTATCTACAAACAAAATACCAATATTATTTGATTTATTTGTTTTTAAACTTCTAGCATTAGCATTTGGAACATAACCCATTTCTTTTGCTATTTTTTTAATTCTTTCTTCAGTTTCAGCATTTAAATCAGAATTACCACTTAATGCTTTACTAACAGAAGCAATAGAAACACCACATTTTTTCGCAATATCTTTAATTTTAACCATTTTCAATTGCCTCCTTCTCTAATAAATTACACTTTATAAAAGTGCAATTCAATAATTTTAGACAAATAGAATAAAGGGCCTCAAGAAAATGAAGCCCTAATTCAATTAAAATTCTAGATTCATTTCTGTTTCTTTATCAAAGACGTGAACTACATTTCCTGTAAATCCTAAATGTAATGAACGACCAACATATTCTTCTCTTATACCATGTGAAGGGATGATTGCAATAACATCTCTTCCATCAATCTTACAATGAAGATGAGATGATGTACCCATTAATTCAGAAACTTCAACGACGCCTTTAATACCTGTTTTAGAAATGGACATATGATCTGGTCTAACGCCGATGATTACATCCTTATCGCCAACCATTTTATTCTCTAATCTTTCTGCTTTTTCTTTTGAAAGTTCAACTTCATATGTTCCAATCACTACTTTATATCCACTTTCTGTTTTCACTAATTTTCCATCAAAATAATTCATTTGAGGTGTTCCAATAAAACCAGAAACAAATTTATTTAATGGATGATCAAATACATCTTGTGGTGCGCCTATTTGTTGAATGAATCCATCTTTCATAACCACAATTCTATCACCAAGTGTCATAGCTTCGATTTGATCGTGTGTGACATAAATGAATGTTGTATTGATTTTTGATCTTAATTTGATGATTTCAGCACGCATTTTATTACGTAATTTAGCATCAAGATTTGATAAAGGTTCGTCCATTAATAATGCTTTTGGATTTCTAACAACTGCTCTACCAATTGCAACACGTTGACGTTGACCACCAGACAATGCTTTTGGTTTTCTTTGTAAGTATTCTGTAATGTTGAGCATTTCAGCAGTTTTTAACACTTTATGCTTAATCATCTTTTTGGTCATCTTTGCTCTATAACTGATTTCACCCTTAGCAATCATTTGTTCGCATTCTGCTTTTCTTGATTCTAATTCCTTTATCTTTGCATCGACCTTACTAATCTTTGCAGAATCTACACCTTTTTGTTCAAGCACAGCCTTATCATGTTCTAATTCCTTAAGATCTTCATTGATACATTCTATTTCAAAAGCATATGTGATTTCTTGTGGCATAATCTTTAATGGATAAGCCATATTATCAAATACAGTCATATGAGGATATAAAGCATAGCTTTGGAAAACCATCGCAATATCTCTATCCTTTGGTTCAACAGCATTTACTAATTGACCATCAATGAACAATTCACCTTCAGTAATATCTTCTAATCCAGCAATCATTCTTAGTGTTGTAGATTTACCACATCCAGAAGGACCAACAAGAACAATAAATTCACCATCTTTAATATCAAGATTAAATTGTTGAACTGCTACTACACCCTTATCAGTGATTTGAAGATTTGTCTTTTTCTTTGGTTCTTCATTTTTCTTTCTACCAAATATTGATTTCTTTTCTTTTTTTTCTAAATATGGATATATCTTGACAATATCCTTTAATACTACATCTGCCATAAATTTTTCCTTTCTATCCTTTAACGCTTCCGGATGTTACACCTTTAATAATTGATCTAGATAAGATTAAATAAACGATTACTACCGGTAAGATTGATAATAAAATAACCATCCAAATTTGTCCATTATCTACTTTACCAATAGCATCACTTCTTAGTAATCCTAACATAATTGGTAAAGTTGTTTTGTTATCATCTTCAATTAATAAGCCAGGCATATAATAGTTATTCCATGATGCAACGAATGAGAATATCATTTGTACAGCCAATGCTGGTTTCATAATAGGAAGAACAATTCTATTAAATGTCATAAATTCATTAGATCCATCCATTCTTGAAGCTTCAATAAGTTCAAGAGGAAGAGTTGCCTTCAAATATTGATGCATATAGAAATATGTTGCTGGAGCAGCAATTGATGGAACAATAAGTACCCATAATTGATCAGTAATCCTTAAATCGACGGCAATCTTCAAAAATCCAACCGATGCTAATTGAGAAGGAATCATCATAATCGCGAGAATAAAAGCTGCAATAATCCTTTTTCCTTTAAAATTATATGCATATACTCCATACGCTGTTAAAGATGAAAAATAACAAGTTAACACTGAAGATAATAAAGCAACAATCAAACTATTTTTAAAACCCGAGAAAATATTTACATATTGGCTAGTTGGATGAAATAATGCTCCAATCAAGTTTTCAAAGAAATATTTTGAAGGCAATAAAGAGAAAACTGAATTTAACTCATCATTGCTTTTTGTAGAATTGATTACTAAAACATAGAAGAAAGATAAACAAAAAACTGTTAATACAATTAAGAAAGAGTATGAGATTATTCTTTCGATAATCAATTTTATTTTTGCATTTCTGTTTTTATTATTATCAACTACTGATTTTGATACATTTGTCATATTTCATTCCCCCCCTAATCCTTATTTGTAATCTTATAGACTATAAGGCTAAGAATTCCAGTAATGATAAACAATATCATAGATATTGCACCACTTTTACCATAATCTTTTGCTCTTAAGACTTCATTAATAAACATTACAATAGTTTTTGACGTGAAATCTGGAGTTCCTTGTCCAGCAGTTAAAATCTGAGGAACATCGAACATTTGTAATCCACCAATCATCGATGTAATAAAACAATAAATGAAGATTGGTTTTAATAAAGGCATCGTAATGTCTTTAAATACTTTAAATGAGGAAGCACCATCGATTCTTGCAGATTCAAATAAACTCTCATCAATTCCTTGAATACCTGCCATAAGAACAATTGTAGTATTACCAAACCACATTACAAAGTTTGTCATTGCAATCAAAGCTCTGACAGATGTTTTTTGGCGAAGGAAATCAACAGTATTTCCACCATTCATTACAATAATCTGATTAATCGGTCCAACTCTACCAAACACTTGGAAAATAAGCAATGAGAATGCGGATGCCATAATGACATTTGGTAGGTAGAATACCGTTTTAAAGAACCCTTGTCCCTTCACATTTAATCTTGTACTAGTAAACATTACTGCTAAAATCAATGCGATAAGGAATTGTGGGAGTGCCCCAACAATCCACATAATAGTTGTATTTCCAAAATACTTTAAAATATCTATAGTACCACTGGAATCAATAGGTTTAAATAGATTCACATAGTTTTGAAAACCTATAAAATTTGGACCTATATATACACCAACAGTTTTTCGATAATACTCAAAAAAACTATAGAAAATAGTTAATAATTGGGGAATTAGCGTAAACAAAAAATAGACAACAAAAAATGGAATTATAAAATAAAGTCCCCATCTATCGTATGTAACTTTTTTCTTCTTTTCTTTTCTTTCTAGTGAAATTGCTTTCATAATATTTCCTTTCCATTCCTTTAATAATACGTCAGATTACCATTTTATTAAAAGAATAAAGTTGTGAAGACATTCTTTCAAATGCAACACAACTTTATATACACTTTTATTTAAGATTATTTAGCTTCTTCTGCTACTGGAACAATTAAGTGACTGTATTTTGTCTTAACATCTTTATAGAAGTTTTCAATTGCTTTACTTTCAGTAACAGAGCCACCTAAATATTCACGATAGAATTGTTGGAATTTTTCATTACAAATTTGATCATAATTTGTTGCATTTTCAAATTTAATATTCTTTGCCAAATCTAGGAATATAGCAGTATCATTTTGGCCACCTAAGAATTCGTTACCTTTATTTGATGCTGTATATTCAGCTGCAACTCTAGCATTTACTGTTTGGTTATTTGTGAATTGTCCATCGTTCTTAATCAAATTTTCACAAACAGTTTCATCGTTGATGAATGCATTCATGATTTTTGCAACTGCATCTGTGTTATTTGAACCTGTTGCAGCCATTAACCATGTACCACCCCAGAAGTGAGCTTGTGGCCCTTTACAAATTCTCCAATCGCCTTTTGTTGCTCCACCCATACAGAAATTATAATACCAAGCTGGTCCGAAGCAGCAGAATGCTTTACCTTTATAGCCTGTTTCTTTATCTTTAACGATATTCTTATTTTTTTCATCGCCCCATACTCCGTCGTTTACAGTGTATTCTTTTTCTATAAAGAGTTTTGATTGAGCTTTCCATCCATTAATTGCTTCAGGAATTGATACATTACCATTAGCATCGACCCATGGAGTAGTTGCATTATTTGAGAATACACGATATGAGTCTTCAACAGAAGCAGTCATGAAATATCCTTTTGCTTTTACTGCTGCTGCTGCTTCATTGAATTTATCCCAATCGCTTAGTTTTTCTTGAATTACTGCAGGATCTGATGTTCCAAATACATCTTCTGCAATAACCTTATTATAGATTAATGCAGATGGACAGCATTGGAATGAAACACCTTTGACAACTCCATTTCTATCTGAAGCAGCTTGGACTGTATAATTATATGTTTTTGACATATCAGTGACTCCGATTTCACGAATATTTTGTGTTGTTGCTGAGTCAGCATATTTTAAGATGTAATCAGCTTCAGCTAAGAACATGTCAACTTTTTCGCCTTCAGAAGCTTTTTCTTGTTTTTCTAAAGCAATATCTAATTTGTCTTGATATTGTGCATCTTGTGAAGGAACAATAGACCATTTTACAGGTACTCCATCAACATGGTAAGTTTTTGGTGCATTTGGGTTTTCAACTGTATCACCAGCTTCATTTGTTGTCATTGAATCAATTTTTTCATCTGAAACGTATTTTTCAAAGAATCTTTTGAATTCATCGTTCCATGCACGAATGTTAATTACATTCTTTGGTGCGCAGCTAGTCATTGTTGCAGCACCTACTACAGTTGCTAATAAAGCAACAGCACTTAATAATCCTTTTTTCATTATTTAATTTGCCTCCTTAAGAATTATTTTTTACCTAATCTTTCTTTTCTTAATCGTTTTCATAGGGGGGTGTTTTTTTCAGAATTGTCTTTTTACCCATAGAAATCTTAATTAATACTTTGATTAAATAGGATTTTGGCGCAACTTCCTATTACAATTTATGCTTGTAAGCGTTTACAAATAACTGTAAAATTCAAATTAAGCTACATTTGAGTCTTATTTTCACTCACCAAATAGGTTTGTTGCACTTTACATTTTTTATGTTATCAAACATTTTTTTGTTTGTAAATACCAAAATCGATTTTTTCGCAAACGTTTTCGAAAACAACATGTTTTTATATATAATTATTTTTATTTATAAAAATAAAAGATAATAATTTGCCGTAAAAAATATTTTTTTCTCACCTTTTCAATCTGAAATAATCTTTCATATAATTACTATTTATTATATAAAATATTAATATATTGTTATTCCAATCTACATTCTAGAAGCATTTTTTCAAATGTAACCGGTTTCTTTTTTTAACAAAAGACTATCTTTTCTACTTGCAAAACTTTTTTCCATCCTTTAATATAGAATTATACGAAAACGATTTCGGAATAATTAAGGAGTTACAACTTATGAAATTCGGTTATTTTGATGATATAAATAGTGAGTATGTGATTACTACTCCTAAAACACCATTGCCTTGGATCAATTATTTAGGTTCTAATGGCTTTTTCTCCCTTATTTCAAATACATGTGGAGGTTATTCTTTCTATAAGGATGCAAAATTACGTAGAATCACTAGATTCAGATACAACAATGTTCCAAGAGATTTTGGAGGAAAATACATTTACATTAAAGACGGAGAAACAATTTGGAATCCAGGATATATGCCAACAAAAACTGAATTGGATTCTTATGAATGTAGACACGGCTTAGGTTATACAACATTTTATTCAAGCAAAAATAATGTATCTGTTTCACTTATTACTTTTGTTCCTATCAATGATAATTGTGAAGTAACAAGATTAACCATAAAAAATAATAGTTCCGAAGTAAAAGAACTAAAAATATATAGTGTTATTGAATGGTGTTTATGGAATGCGGTAGACGATTCAACAAATTTCCAACGTAACTACAATATTGGAGAAGTTGAAATTGAAAATAATACGATTTACCATAAGACGGAATATCGTGAAAGAAGAGATCATTATGCTTTCTATCATGTCAACAGCGATATTTCTGGTTACGAAACAGATTTAGATACATTTGTCGGTCCATATAACGGATGGGAAAAGCCAGATACTGTATTTAACGGTAAATGCAAAAATTCTCATGCATCCGGATGGTCACCTATCGCATGTCATGAATTAACGATTAATCTTAAGCCAGGAGAAGAAAAAAGTTTCATTTTCACATTAGGATATATTGAAAATGAACAAGATAAGAAATTCATTGCCCCTAATGTTATAAATAAAGACAAAGCTTATGCATTAATAAATAAATATGATAACGTCCAATCATTTGATGAAGAGTTTATTAAACTAAAAGAATATTGGGTCAATCTATTAAGTAAATTCCACATTTCTTCAACATCAAAAGAATTAGATAGAATGGTAAATATTTGGAACCAATACCAATGTATGGTGACATTTAATATGAGTAGATCAGCAAGTTACTATGAAAGTGGTACTGGAAGAGGTATGGGTTTTAGAGATTCCTGTCAAGATTTACTTGGATTTGTTCATTTAATTCCAGAAAGATCAAGAGAAAGAATTCTCGATATAGCAGCAATCCAATCTAAAGATGGTTCAACTTATCACCAATATCAACCTTTAACAAAACGTGGAAATGCAGATGTAGGTTCTGGATTTAACGATGATCCATTATGGCTTATTGCTTGTACTGTCGCATATATTAAAGAAACTGGCGATTTTTCTATTCTAAATGAACAAGTACAATATAATAACGAAGAAGGTTCAGAAGAACCGCTTATGAACCATTTAAGAGCTTCTATTAATTATACAATCACTCATAAAGGTCCTCACGGATTACCTCTTATTGGTCGTGCAGACTGGAACGATTGTTTAAATCTCAACTGCTTCTCTGAAGTTCCAGGTGAATCATTCCAAACATTTGGTCCATCTGAAGGTCCAGTTGCAGAATCGGTTTTCATCGCAGGTATGTTTGTAAAATACGGAAAAGAATACGCTGAATTATGCAAACGCTATGGCGATAAGAAAGAAGCAGATTATATTCTAGAAGAAGTAAAAAAGATTGAAGAAGCAACAATCAAATTCGGTTGGGATGGAGAATGGTTCTTAAGAGCTTATGATGCATTTGAGCATAAAATTGGTTCTAAAGAATGTGAAGAAGGTCAAATTTTCATTGAACCACAAGGTTTCTGTGTAATGGCTGGAATCGGTAAAGAATTAGGTTTTGGTAAAAGAGCTTTAGAATCAGTAGATAAATATCTTGTCAATGACTATGGAGTTGAAATTCTTCACCCTTGCTATACAAGATATCACCTAGAATTAGGTGAAATCTCCTCATATCCACCTGGATATAAAGAAAATGGCTCTGTATTCTGTCACAACAATCCATGGATAGTATGTGCGAGTGCAGAAGAAGGATTAAACGAATTTGCATGGAAGATATATAAGAAGAATTGCCCAGCTTATCTTGAGAATGTTTCCGAAATTCATCGTACCGAACCATATGTTTATTCACAAACAATTGCCGGTCGTGATGCTCAAAATTATGGTGAAGCTAAGAATAGTTTCTTAACAGGAACTGCTTCTTGGACATTCGTCGCAGCTTCTCAAGCAATTTTAGGTATTAAGCCTGATTATGATGGTTTGTTATTAAAACCTTGCTTGCCAAAAGAAATTAAGGATGTCTCAATTACAAGATACTATAGAGGCAAAAAATACAATATTTCTATTTCAAATAGCAATACAAATACTAAAGAAATGATTGTAAACGGTGTAAAAGTCGATGGAGACTTAGTTCCATTCGATGATTCGAAAGAATACAACGTTGAAATAAAGTTTTAAAAGCTTACTTTGTTAGGTGGCGTTCTCCTCCCTTTTCGCCACCTAATTTAGTTTCTAAAACGTTAAGGAGAATTAAAAAAACTATATATGAAAAGAATATACGAACTTTCAAATAAAAAAGGTATTAAGCTCTATGTATCAAACGTAGGAGCAGGTATTTTCGATATTACAATAAATAGAAATAATAAAGAACAATCAATCATCCTTCATCCAAAAAATGTCGATGATTTTTTCTTTTCAAAAGATTATTTTGGAAAACCATGCGGACGAACTGCTGGAAGAATTACCGGATCATCCTTTGTTTTAAATAACGTTGTTTATCATATAGAAAACGATTTACCTTATGACGTATTACATGGAGGAACAAATGGAATATCATTTAAGGAATTCAGTGAGGTTTCCCTATCTAATAATTCAATTACTCTTCATTACCTTTCAAAAGATATGGAAAGCGGTTATCCAGGAGATTTGGACATTGAAATCACATATACGATAAATGAAGATAATGAAATCGAGATTATTCATAAATACAAATCAAATAAAGATACGCTATGCAATCTAACATCCCATCTATATTTCAACCTATCGAACAATGTTAACGATACAATTTTAAATCATGAATTAATGATAGATTCAAATTTATATGGAAAATTAGATAAAGATAATGTTCCAATAGCATTAGAAAAAGTTGATGATACATTCTCATTTAATAAGATGCATAAGATTAAAGATCATCTATTTGATGAAGAAGTTCAAAAGAATCTAGGTTATAATCACCCTTATATTTTAAATCATCAAAAAGAATACGATGCAATATTAAAAAACGAGGATACAAAAATTGAAATCGCGTTTAAATCAACATATGATACATTGCAATTCTATACATGCAACTACCCATCAAATACTATTATGAATAATAATAGAAGCGTAAATAGATATGATGCCGTATGTCTAGAGTTTCAACATTTCCCAAACGGAATCAATTCTTCTTTTATTTCTAATAAAAAAGATATATGCAAAAAAGATGTACTTCATATTGAAAAAACAACATTAAAGATAATTTTTTAGGAGGTTTTCATGAAATTAAATAATATTACTGCAAGAGATAATAAATTTAATCCAATCGATTTAGCAATGTCAAAATATGGGAAAAGAATTTTTGATGATGCAATTTTCCTTGATAGTTCATTTAAGAATATTCTCGCCCTCACCGGAATTGGAAGTCGTAAACCATACTGTTTAAAATTAATCAATAATTCAATTTTATCAGTTTATTTTAATGACAAGAATTCTCATCTAATAGAGATTATGGATGATGAAGTTTACGATAATGGAACAAGAGTAAATGATGAAATCAAAAATGAAATATTAAAATCTATCTCATATCTAGAAACATATGGAGGAAAATTAGGAGAACATGGCGAACTAATATATGATATTTTTTCTGAACCAATTGGTCCTCATTATGCAATTAATCTATTGCTTGGTGATCGAAAAAATGCAAAAGATGCACTTCAATCAACTCCAAAAAGTGTTGTCGATCACTTAGGAAGAGGATCATTTAGAGGTCAAGCGGATTTGCAAGTTCTTGCAACTTCTTGGACATTACTAATGAGTGAAAATGGAAATCCTGTCAATAGACAATTCTATTTATTCGAAAAAGGAAAGCAAATATTCTATTCCGCAGGGCTCGATAAGAATATCAAAAAAGGAACATGTTATCATTATCCAAATAAAACAATTATCGAATATGAATTAGAAGCAAAACTAATAGTAAGAAGAACAATTTTTATTCTTCCTCAGTTAAAAGACGCTCCTGAAGCGGTTGAATGTCAAACAATAGATATCATCAATCTTACATCGAAAACAAGAGAAATTAAAATCGTATGTACCGGTATGTTCGGTACTGTTGTACCAGACAATCAAAAAACCGATATATTATATGCAAATGTCATTACTCAATCATCAATTATTAAAGATGAGAATGGGAATACTATTGCTCTTGCGCCAAATTATTATCCATTATATTCGCGTGATGCATCTCGCTTTGTCATTATGAAAGATGATAAGGGTTATATCGACTCATTTTCCACAAACTACGAAGAATTCTTTGGAAATGGTGATTTATCTCATCCAGAAAACGCAATAACTCTTTCAAATATCATTTCTATAAAAGGTCCAAACTTCTTTGCGCTAGGTAAAGAATTAAAGATTGGTCCTAAAAAATCAACTTCAATTGATACTTTTGTTGGAGTTACTATGATAAAAGACCCTAAAAATGATATTCAAGAATTGAATATGAGTTTAAATGCATTACTAACAAGGATCCCTAATCATAAGAAATTATTAAAAATAATTGAAGAGAAAGATAACGACTTTAATAAATATCGTAATTTCTTACAAGTTAAAACATCAAATCCTACATTTGATAATTTCGTTAATTATAATCTTCCTTTCCAAGTTAAATATCAAACATTCGTTTCTCGTGCTTTTGCAATGACGCAAAAGGGATATCGTGAAATCGGATTTAGAGAAATTCAAGATATCTATGCTTCTATGTATTATCTATATAATTCAGGAAAAAAAGTAGAATTAAAAAACCTTCTTACACAATGGATTGAAAATGTCTATAAGATGGGTTACGCAAATCACAATTTCTTCTATAAAGGCAAAGAACCTGGAATGTGTAGTGACGATCAAATTTGGTTAATACTTGCAGTTTATCGTTACGTACAATTATCCGGTGATACAGATATTCTAAATGAACGATTCTTAGTTGCAGGATCAACTAAGAAAAGAAAACTTAAAGATACAATTCTTGCAATTATTCAATATTCAGGAGAAATATCAATCGGTAAGCATAATCTTCCTCTACTCGATTCTGCAGACTGGAATGATTGTTTAAAAATCGATCCTGATTATTTAGATGGTCCAATAAAGGAAGCAAATTATTTAAAACAAATCAAAGCTAGAAAAGTACCATATGGGTCAAGATGGGAAAACGATTACTCCGAAAGTGTTATGAATGCTTTCTTACTTTCCATTGCATTAGATAACGCACTTGTTTTATTTAAAGATGATGAAGATTCAGTTAATTACATTGCAAAAATTAAAGATAGACTCGTCTCTTCTATAAAAAAATATGCTTATATTAACTCATTCTATACTCGAGTTTTAATCAATCGTCCAAATGCAAATAATATCAGTTACGTTGGTTCTAAAGGAGATAAACTAAGTATTAATCCAGAATGCGATGGTGCTTATTATCTAAATTCTTTTTCATGGAGTCTATTATCAAACGTTGCTTCTGAAGAAGAGATTAAAGAGATGTTACCAATAGTTGAAAAATACTTAAAAACACCTAGTGGATTTAGATTATGTTCCGAGCATGATTTGTCTTTATGCGGTGCAAAATCAAGTGCAACAGATCACTATTTCATCGGAGATAGAGAAAATGGTGGAGTTTTCAAACACGCTACTATGATGTTAGTTGTTGGCTTATTACAAGCTGCAAGAAATGTTAAAGATTCTTCATTAAAAAAATCACTTTTAGACAACGCTTACTATATGCTTGATATCGTCATGCCATTTAGAACATACGAAGATATACAAAAATACAAAGGTAATCCACGTTTTTGTACACAATATAATAACTCTCTTACCGAAGAGAATATCGGTCCTATGCTAAGTGGTACTGCAACGTGGTTAACGCTTGCATTATATGAGATAATCGGTATTTCCTTCATCGATAATGGATTTAGAATCAATCCATCATTAAGATATGAAGAAAGTCATTTCGAAGCAAAGATTAAACATTTAAATTCTATATTTAGTATTATTATTAATAAAACTCCAAATAGCGTTGGAAAGAATGATTATGATATTTTTGTTGATGGAAAACCACATACTGGGCCAATTTACCCTGATGGAAACAATCACACCATCGTTATCAATTACTAGGAACGAAAAAACATTTCATTTTCAAATTTTATATATCTCTACTATTAGTAGAATGCCTTTTATTTATGCTTGACTTATTATTTTTAGATAGATTAATATTTATTTATGGAAAATCAAAAGGAAGAAGAATTAAAGCAAATTATCGCGGAGAATCTCTCCACTTATCGTAAAAACAACAATCTTACTCAAGCTAAGCTTGCTGAGATTTTAAATTACTCTGATAAGGCAGTATCTAAATGGGAGAGAGGAGATGGATTACCAGATATTTTCATTCTTCAACAACTTGCAGAATTATATCATGTAACTGTCAATGACCTAATATCGAAAAAACAGAAAAAAAAGGTTCCAACGTTAAAGAACAAATTAATTATCACGTTGCTTTCAATTGGTATAGCATGGTTAACTGCAGTCGTTTTATTCAGTATCCTTTCAATGATAAAATCAAATATTAACGCAGATTGGGATTTTCTATGGTTATTCTTCATATACCCAATTCCAATTAGCTTTATAATCGCATTGGTCTTTGCAAAGATTTGGGGTAAAAGATGGTATAGATTTTTCATTGTTTCTGGTATCATCTTCGGTACTGGACTAGCGATTTATTGTCAAATCATAATATTCCCTAATATCACTGGTGCATGGTTAATTTGGATCATATGTGCTGCGATTGAAGTATTAAATGTATTATGGTATTGCTTAAGAAGAAAGAAAAAAGGGGGCTGTAAAGAAATAATTTTCTAGAGGAAATTTCCTCTAAGAAGCTATTTCAAATCAGCTCTTTTTATTTTTGTCTAGAAAAAATATATTAGTTTCTCACAAAATAAGTGTGAGAAGTAAAAAAAATTGCATACTAAAAAGAATATTATTGAAATTTAAATTTGATTAA
>CAMCEE010000010.1 GCA_945873815.1 uncultured Caryophanales bacterium | reverse complement strand
TCCATTTGTACTTTGCAAAAGGTTTATTTATTCATCCCTTCATCTTTCGACTACTATGGATTCTGCTGACTTCTAGTGACAAACCTTTTTCGACTTCGAGTTTCCCCAAATTCACTAGACCTCACGGGGTAAGACATATATCTTTCTAGCCTTGAGTACTTGATTTACTGACTAACTATTACGGTCGTTTGTGATTTTAATATGTAGTGTTATTTCATCACTAGTCAGTCGCCTTATATCAAGTTTCTTTTCGTTACCCAGTCTATTTGCTATTCTCTTCTTTCATCCCATACCTCACGGTACTAGACTTGAGTTTCGCTATGTAGTTATAACGACTTTCCTACTCGGGACTTTCACCCTTTAGATATATGACATGCCCGTCACACACTAAAAAAAAGATATAGATTCGCTTCCGAAATCTATACCTATTTTATTTCTTATTCTTCTACTTTTACTTCTTCAAACGCTTCATTTTCGTTAACGGTAGAATTTTCATCATTACCATTCTCTTCATTTACGCTTTCTGAAGGAATAGAAGAGTCTGTTTCTTCATGAGGAACAATTGTAAATGCAACAACCTCTTCTTTATCTTTTACGTTGATAATCTTGACGCCTTGAGTATTTCTTCCTGCGACTTTAACTTCTCCTAAATATGTTCTAATTAAGATACCTGCCTTAGTAATGACCATAACATCTTCATTACCATTAACCGCTTTAGTTGTGACAATAGTACCAGTTTTATCAGTCATATTTAATGTGATAACACCCTTACTACCTCTTGTAGTTAATCTATAGTCTTCAAGTGGAGATAATTTTCCATAACCTTTTTGTGAAATAACAAGAATCTTATCTCCTTCAAGCGATGTAGATAAACCAACTGCAACGCTATCATCAGCTAGTTCGATACCTTTAACACCACTTGCACTTCTTCCCATCACTCTAACATCATCTTCTTTGAATTTAACCATTTTGCCATTACTACTTGAAATGGAAACGAGAGCTTCACCATTTGTTAGTTTTACATCAAGAAGTTCATCATCGTCTCGCATCGTAATTGCTTTTTTACCATTTTGTCTAATGAGTTCAAATTCTTTAATTGATGTTCTTTTAACAATACCTTGCTTTGTTGCAAAGAAGAGGTAATGATTGTCATCATATTCATCAATCGTGATGATAGAAAGAACTTTTTCTCCTTCTTCCATCGATAGTAAGTTAACAACTGGAAGACCTTTACCAGTACGAGCATATAGAGGTACTTGGTGTCCTCTAATACGGTATACTTTTCCTAAATTAGTAAAGAAGAGTAAATCTGTATGTGTTTTTGCGTATACGATTTTTTCAACCATATCATCTTCATGAGTTTTCATACCAGTAATACCTTTTCCACCTCTACGTTGAGCTTTGAAAGTATCAGTATCTTGGCGTTTGATATACCCACTCTTTGTTAATGTAATGATGATTTCTTCTTCTGGAATTAAATCCTCATCATCGATTGTCGCAGCATTATTTGAAATCTCTGTTTTACGATCATCTGCATATTTCTTCTTAACTTCTTCGAGCTCATCGATAACGACTTGAAGAACCTTTTCATGTGATGATAAGATATCTCTTAATTTTTCAATTGTAGCATTTAATCCTTCGATTTCATTGCTAATTGAATCTCTTTCTAATCCTACTAATCTAGCAAGTCTCATATCAAGAATTGCTTTGATTTGTGCATCACTAAAGTTGAATCTCTCTGCAAGTCTAGTTTTAGCTATTTCTTGTGTTTTTGAATTTCTAATGATATTAACCGTTTCATCAATATTATCAATTGCAGTTAACAATCCTTCTAAAATATGTAATCTATCAAGTGCTTTATTTAAATCAAAACGTATTCTTCTTTCAACAACTTCACATTGGAAATCCAAATATCTCTTCAATATTTCAGTAATTGATAATACTCTTGGTTCACCCTTATCGACAACAAGCATAATGATACCAAATGAAGTTTGCAATTGTGAATTCTTAAACAATTGATTTAGTACGACTTCTGCAACTACATCTTTTCTTAATTCAATAACAATTCTAATGCCTTCTTTATTTGATTCATCACGAATATCAGTAATTCCATCAATAATTTTTTCATGAACCAAACGTCCAATTGCCTCAATCATTGTAGATTTATTAACTTGATATGGTATTTCACTGACAATAATTCGATGTTTTCCATTTGCCATTTCTTCTATGGAAGTTTTTGATCTAATGATAATCGAACCTTGTCCTTTTTCGTAAGCATCTCTAATTCCCGATTTACCAAGAATAATACCACCTGTTGGGAAATCTGGACCAAATAAATATTTCTCCATGATTTCAGTTGGTGTGATATCTGGATTCTTTGCAACCGCAATAGTAGCATCAATTGCTTCTCCTAGATTATGTGGAGGGATATTTGTTGCCATACCAACTGCAATACCTGAAGATCCATTAACAATTAAATTTGGAATTCTTGAAGGTAAGACAACTGGTTCTTGTTCTTCACCATCATAGTTATCGATAAAATCAACTGTATCCTTCTTAATATCTCTAACCATCTCAAGTGCAATCTTACTCATTCTTGCTTCTGTATAACGCATTGCAGCTGGATCATCTCCATCAACAGAACCAAAGTTACCATGTCCATCAACAAGTGTGTATCTAGTATTGAAGTTTTGTGCAAGCCTAGCTAAAGCCATATAGATAGATGAGTCACCATGTGGGTGATAACGACCCATGACATCACCAACAATACGAGCACATTTTTTATGAGGTTTATCTGGAGTATTTCCAAGTTCACTCATACCATAAATAATTCTTCTATGAACCGGTTTTAAACCATCTCTTACATCTGGTAAAGCACGTGAGATAATAACTGACATCGCATATTCTAAAAAGTCTTTTTTAACTTCTTCAGCTAAGTCATGTTCGGTTAAAGCAGGCACGATACCTTCTTCAATTCCTTCAAGAGAATCATCATCTACATTCTCAACTTCCTCAACTACTTCTTTTTCTTCTTTTTCTTCGTTTTCAGAAATCTCTAATTCCTTTTCTTCATTCATATGTTGATCCTCCTTTCATTATGCTTGCAAATCTAAGTTCTTAACAAACTTAGCATTTTCCTTAATGTATTCTTTACGTGGTTCAACGCAATCACCCATCAATTCTGTAAAGATTTGATCTGCTTCCATCGCGTCTGATAAAGTAACTCTAATCATCTTGCGCTTAGAAGGGTCCATTGTTGTATCCCATAATTGTTCAAAATCCATTTCACCAAGACCTTTATATCGTTGAATTGATAAACGTTTTGCAGCTTCAGGTCCTATTTTCTTTTTTAATACATCTAATTGTTCATCATTATAGCAATAGTAGTCTTTATTTCCTCTTGATGCTTTATATAGAGGTGGTTGAGCAATATATATATATCCTTGTTCAATAAGTGGTCTCATGAATCTAAAGAAGAATGTTAATAATAATATTCTAATATGTGATCCATCAACATCAGCATCGGTCATGATTACAATTTTATGATATCTAATCTTCGATACATCAAATTCATTTCCAAATCCTCCACCAATAGCAATAATCAAATTACCAATTTCAGCGTTTTGGAAAATACGTCTTTGTTGAGCTTTTTCAACATTTAAGATTTTACCTCTTAAAGGAAGAATAGCTTGAGTTGCTTTATCTCTACCTTGTTTTGCAGATCCACCAGCTGAGTCACCCTCAACGATGAATAATTCACATTCTTCCGCATTTTTGGAAGAACAATCTGCTAGTTTACCTGGTAAAGATGAAATTTCTAATGAAGATTTTCTCTTAATATTTTCTCTTGCAGCTTTTGCAGCTAAACGCGCTCTTGAAGCAACGATAACTTTATCCATTATTAATTTTGCAATACGTGGATTTTCTTGCAAATATCTAACAAGATTTCTTCCAAAGAAAGAAGAAACAATCTTTCTTACTTCTGAGTTACCTAATCTACCTTTTGTTTGACCTTCATATTGAGGATCTTTATGTTTAATTGAAACAATTGCAGTAATTCCTTCTCTAACATCATCTTGAGTCAATGATTCATCGTTATCTTTTAGAACTTTATTTGCTCTTGCATATGCATTTAATTCACGAGTTAAAGCAAGTCTAAATCCTTCTTCATGCGTTCCACCATCAGTAGTTGCAATATTGTTACAGAATGAATATACATTAACTGCATCTGATTCGTTATATTGGAAAGCTACTTCAACATGAACATCCTCTTCTTTTCCATCACAATAGAAAATAGATTCATCAATAGGAGTTTTGTTTCTATTTAAATAAGCAACATATTCTTTAACTCCACCTTTATAACAGAATTCTTCTCTAATATGTTCATCTTCATTTGAAGAACGATTATCCATTGTAATAATCCTAACGCCTTTATTTAAGAAAGCCATTTGTCTAATACGATTTCTAATTGTTTCATATGAGAAGATTACTGTATCTTTAAAGATTAATGGATCTGGTTTAAATGTAACTATAGTGCCTGAATCATCACAATCTCCGATACGAGTACATGGTTGAACAGTATGTCCTCCTTTTTCAAATCTAATAGTATGGATTCCACCTTCTTTATGAACTTCAACAGTTAACCATTCTGATAATGCATTAACTACAGATGCACCAACACCATGCAATCCACCAGAAACCTTATATCCACCGCCTTCACCGAATTTTCCACCAGCGTGAAGTTTTGTATAAACCGTTTCCAATGCCGAGATTCCTGTTTTATCAACAATACCAACTGGAATACCACGCCCGTTATCTGTAACAGTAATAGTATCACCAGGATTAATCGTTACTGTAATTGTATCGCAATATCCTGCTAAAGCTTCATCAATTGCGTTATCAACGATTTCCCATACACAATGGTGAAGACCTCCAACAGATGTTGTACCAATGTACATACCCGGTCTTTTTCTTACAGCTTCTAGTCCTTCAAGAACTTGAATATTCTTTTCAGTATATTCTTTGTCCGCTTTGTCTTCTTCGGCAATGTAAGACACTGTTTCTTTTTCTAATTCTGCCATAGTTACCTCCTTATAACAGTTCCATCTACAATCTCATATGTAGAATAATTCTTAAGTTTTTCATTAAGTTCAGTACATGTAATAAATGTTTGTTCAACGTTTTCTAAATACTTAATGAGTTTTTCTTGATGAATCACATCTAATTCCGATAGTACATCATCAAGAATTAATATCGGATCCTCTCCTATTTCACTTTTAACAATTTCATAGAGAGAGAATTTTAATGCAAGGCACACCATTCGGTTTTGTCCTTGTGAGCCAAATAAGCTTATTTCACGTTCATTGAGAAGCGTTTCAATATCTTCCCTATGAATTCCATCAGTTGTCGATTTTCGTTTCAAATCCGTTTCTTTTGTCTCGTTATATTTTTTCAAAGCTTCGAACACGTATTTTTCTTTATTCTCTTCTTGGATAAACGGATTATATTTTATAAATAATTCATTATTCTCTTCATCTAATCTTCTATAAATGCCCGTAATTAAATTATTTATTTTATCAATTAGCCATTTCCTTTTAGAATAAATATAGAATT
This sequence comes from uncultured Caryophanales bacterium, assembly GCA_945873815.1. Taxonomy (GTDB): domain Bacteria; phylum Bacillota_I; class Bacilli_A; order RFN20; family CAG-449; genus UBA3210. The sequence goes on along the minus strand of CAMCEE010000010.1, from coordinate 60,193 downwards.
CAGATTCCGTCATTTGTTCTGTAATTATTTGAAGATATTTTTCATCAAACAATTCCCCTTTTAGTACCGTATTCCTATCTTTTAAAAGTCTTTTATAATTTGATAATTCAACTAAATATTGTTTATCAATAGAAGAAAGAGTTACATCTATCAACCTTCTTCTTATCGATGGTGAGTCTTTAAATAAAAATACATCTTGAGGAGTGAATAAAATATCGATTAGATTTCCAGGAAGCAAAGATAGTTTCTTAAGTTCAACATCATTCTTAAATATCTTTTTTCCTTCTCCATAAAGAATTATTTTTATCTCATTCTTTTGTTTCCTATCATATTCAATTTTCACTTTTGCAAACTCTTCTTCAAAATTAATTAATTCCTCGTCTGAATCTGCTTTAAATGATTTTCCGATAGTAACATAATCGATTATTTCAACAATGTTAGTTTTTCCGCTTCCATTTCTTCCATATAAAGCGTTAATACCTTTATTGAATGAAATATTCAATGAACGATAATTTCTTATCCCAGAAGCCTCAATTTTCGTTATTCGCATTTTTTAATAACAAATTTTTGATTTTCAACTTCGATTACATCTCCTTCTCTAAGTTTTCTTCCTCTCCTTGTATCGTTAGTCCCATTAATTAGAACTACTGCTTCACTAAGATACATCTTCGCTTCTCCACCAGTTTGGATAATATCTGCGATTTTAAGGAATTGACCTAAAGTGATGTATTCGGTATAAATCTCTATCTCTTTCATTTTTTCACCATCCAGACTCTTATACATTCGCAATTATAACATATTTATATATAAATATAAATAGTTATTATTTCTTTTTTTCGTCGTAACGTCAAAATAAAACTCAAATAATGATCAAGAAAAAACAGATTTTATCGTCCTTTAAAATATAAATCTAGGAGAATATTCTAAAAGAAAAATAATCTATCTTTGAATCCTTCTATGACTAAAGGTATAAGATTCTAGTTTCCTCGATTAATAGATACAATATGCTTCCTACATATTTGCTTTATATATGATTACCATAATTAACTTACATAACGAAGAAATGATTGTTTTTTACACCAAAAAATCCTTATTGCATGCCATAATTTTGTGCAATAAGGATTTCATTAGCTATTCTATTTTCATATTAATAATATGATCTTACAGGAGTGATAATTTGAACAAGTGTATCATCTCCAGGAGCGGTGATTTTAAAAGCATTCATCTCTCCTGCAAAAGCAAGAATTACATCTTCACTTTGAGTTGCTTTAATCGCATCAGAAACATAATCTACATTAAAGGAAATATTGAATCTTCCACCACTATATTCATATAGGTCAATACTTTCGTTTGCTGATCCAATTTGTTCACTTTTTGAAGATATTTCAACATTATCATCATTCATTGATAATTTTACAATTCTTTCTCTTTCTACCGAAAGAAGCGAAACACGAGCCATCGCATCTATAAATTTACTTGCATTAACTTTTAATTCATATGGATATTTAGTTGGAATCATTCTTGATGTTTTTGGGAAATCGCCAGCGATTACTCTTGAATAAATAACAGTTCTTCCAAATTTAAAAACTACTTTATTTGAAGCAATATACATAGTTACATCATTATCTTCAATCAATTTTGAAACTTCAACTAATGTTTTAACAGGAATATTTGTTTCAAAATCATTTGCTTCAATATTAGCAGTCTTTTTTGCAAGACGATAACTATCAGTTGCAACAAAACTTGCAATACCATTTTCTGATTTAACATTAATTGCAGTTAAGATTAATCTAATCTCTTTAGTTGAAGCAGCAAAGGATGTTTGAGAAATTACTTTCTTAAATTCTTCTGCTTTTAATTCAACATTTTCACCAATTATCATTAAATCAAGGTTAGGGTATTCTTCTGATTTCATTGAATTCAATTTGAAATTTGATTTTAAATCAGAAATTTGAGCAATGACTTCATCTATAATTTCAACAGTAACTTTATCTCCTTCGAGCTTTCTAATAATCTCAATAAGATATTTTGCAGAGATTAAAGTTGAACCAGTAGAATAATCAGTGATTAATTCTTTATCACCATCTTTAATTGGTAAAATACTAGTAATTGTTAAATCGTTATCACTACCAAGGACTTGTAATCCTTCATCAGACATTGTTATTTTAAAATTTAAAAATGCAGGTGTAGGTGATTTTTGTCCAATAGCAACGTTTACTGTAGTCAATACTTTTAATAGACTAACACGATCAGCGGTAAATTTCATAATAAATATTTTCTCCTTTTATATTAATTTTTATAACAATAATAATGGGTGTGTATATGTGGAAAAGTTTTATTTCTACGTGTTTTAATTATATCATTTTCATATATAAAATACTATGTATTTTGTTTAATATTTAAACTCTTTTTTATTGAACTAATTGCATTGTTTAATTGTGCATCAGTTTTCAACATTTTATCAACTTTCTCCACAGACGTCATAACAGTTGAATGATCTCTTCCTCCAAATATATTTCCAATTTGTACAAATGGAGTAGATAATAACGTTCTACATAGATACATTGATATTTGCCTTGCAAGAGCAATTTGAGATGTTCTAACCTTTGATTTTATTTGTTCTTCTGTTAAATGATAATAATCTCCAACTACTTCAATAATTCGATCTTCTGTTAATTCATTATTTTTTCCTTTTTTAGAAGAAATACCTGATACGGATTCTTGAATTGTTTCCATGTTAATTTTTGATTGATGTTTAGTTGTAATCGTATAGAAAATCAATCTATTTAACGCTCCTTCTAATTCTCTTACATTGCGTGAAAAATTTTCTGCAAGATAAACTAGGCCATTATAATCAAAATTGTTGATATTTAGGCCATTTGCCTCAATTTTTAATTTCAAAATCTCTAATAAAGTATCGGTGTCTGGATTCTTGATATTGACACTTAATCCCATATTAAATCTAGAAACTAATCTATCTTCTAAGCCTTTTAGTTCGTTTGGACAACGATCTGAAGTTAAAACTACTTGTTTCCCATTTGTAATCAAGAAATTGAAGACATTAAAAAACATTTCTGAAGTTTTATTCTTATCGGATAAAAATTGAATGTCATCAACAAGTAGAACATCAACTTTTTTGATGAATTCTTTTAACGATTCCTCTTGTTGATTACCCCTTACAAACTTTACGTATTCATCAATAAAAGCATCTGCAGTAATGTATAAGACATGATAAAACGGCTTTTTTTCTTTTATATAATTCCCAATTGCATGCAAAAGGTGAGTTTTACCTAATCCTGATTTCGCATAAATGAATAGAGGATTAAATGATTCACCAGGATTAGTGGTGATTAATAAGGATGCTTGAACCGCTTCTTTGTTACATTCTCCAACAACAAAATTATCAAAAGTGTATTTTGGATTTAAACTATAAGATTGAAAATATGTTGGTTTTGTTTCTACTAGGGGTTGGCTACTAGATTGAATGTCGTCTTTTGAAATAAAAGTTAGTTCATAATTTGTTTCTGTAATCTTTTTAACGCATTCTTCAATTAATGAAATGTACTTTGTTTTAAGTAGAGTGCATGACAAACCAGAATTAGTTACAATGATAATTGAATTGCCAGAAATTCTATAAATCTTAGAATCTGCAAAGAATGAATCGAAAACATGTCGATCATTGATGTGCGTTTCAATTATTTTCAGTACTGAATCCCAAATTTGTTCTTGTTGAGAAAGTGATACTGCCATACAAAAGCGACTCCTTTCATATAAGTGTAAGAACATATTATCATATCAATGTTGAAAAATGAACAAGAAAAATCACAAAAATTTATTTATCCACAATGAAAAGTGTCGAAAAAAGCCGAAAATTCGTTTATAGAGTGAGTTTTCCACATCTTTCCTATTGTGGAAAAGTTGTTTATAATATATCTTCTTATAATTTTACTGTGGAAAAGGTGGATAATCTAAAATGTAAAAAAACTATTCATGCTAAAAGAAAATAAATAATCCGAAAAAAGGGTTTTTTTGTTCTTTGTTATTTCTCCTCTTTTTGTGGAAATAGATGGTGGATTAATTTTTTTAAACATTTTTTATTGTGGAATAAATTTCAATTATTTCTTTTGAAGTAGAAATCTATCTCGAATGTATTATTGTTGCATTTAGTTTTTCAACTAACATTTTTCAAATAATTAATGATGTTTTGTTGACTAATATATAAATTATATTTATAATTTTAGAGCGTATTGAACGTAAATCGGAGGTATAAAAATGAAAAGAACATATCAACCTAGTAAAAGAAAACACAAAAATACATGTGGATTCCGTGCAAGAATGGCAACTCCAAATGGTAGAAAGGTGTTAGCTAGACGCCGCTTAAAAGGCAGAAAACAATTAACTGCTTAAGCAAAAAGTTAAAACCGCTATGTTCAGTAGCGGTTTTTTTAAAAAAGAAAGGATGAGATAAATGAAAGTAAAGTATCGTGTAAAATCACATGAAGATTTTCAAAAGGTCATCCACGCAAATAAAAAGATTCACTCGAAATCATTCACTATCTACTATGAAGATAATGAATATGGTCACGCTAGAGTTGGAATATCTACTTCAAAAAAACTTGGACATGCGGTAATAAGAAATAGGATTAGAAGACAAGTAAGATCAATGTGTAGAGAAATAATTGATTTTAACGTTTCTAAGGAATACTGCATCATTGTTAGAAATAATTATCTCCAACAAGATTTTGAAAAGAATAAGGATGAATTAAAAAAATTAATTCTTAAAATATAGGAGGAAAAAATGAATATTAAAAAGATTGGTTTGTTCCTTGGTGTAGTACTTGCTTCTGCAGCAATGCTAACATCATGTACGAAATCATTCTGTACTGTAAGTGATAAAGCTGCAACATTGTATTCATATGAAAAATATGAAGCAGGAAAAACTTATGGTGACGGAGAAAAAACAAAAGAAATCGTCGAACAAGCAAAAGGAAAAGGATATTTAACACCAACAGTTGAATTCAATAACTTTATTGAAGCGAAAATTGTTGAGGAAGCAAATTATCTTATCACTAATGTGTATAGTAAAGACGAAAAAAAGTATCCAAGTGATTTATACACAATTGGATATGCAAGAGGCATTGCTCTATTTGCAGGCGGTCAAGATAAAGCCGATATTGCAAGTTATCAATTGTGGACAAACTTCGATAAATGGGTAGAAGAAGCAAAATATGATCCAACTGTTGGCTTAGATAAATGCCCTGATTCAAATTACATTGCATTTTATAAACAATCATTAAATCAATTAGTTGCTAATCTTACAACATGTATAAGTCCAGATACAAGAGAATATGCTGGTATTGTTATAGAAGGAAAATCATGGGGGCAAGCATTTACTGATTATGGATTAATAGAAGGATTGTTAGTCTATCCAATTTCATGGTTGATCTATACGTTCTCAAATTCATTCTCAGTTATGGGTGGATTTGGTACATTACTCGCAGTCTTCCTAGTTACAATTATTGTTAGAGGTGTATTGATTCTTGCAACATTTAGGCAAACAATGTCTCAACAAAAGATGACTCAGCTTCAACCTGAACTTGCAAAAATTCAAGCAAAATATCCTAACGCAAATACAAATCCATATGAAAAACAAAAAATGGCACAAGATCAAATGAACTTGTACAAAAAGAATAAAGTTAATCCATTTGGTATGTTTATCGTTATGATATTCCAATTCCCAATCTTCATTTCTGTTTGGGCAGCAATGCAAGGCTCTTCAATATTGATGGAAGGTGAAATTTTCGGGTTAGCTTTCTCTGCAACAACAAGTGCCGCAATGTTTAATTTTAAAGGTCCTTGGTATGTTGCGTGGGTAGTATTTATCCTAATGGCACTATCACAATTCTTCTCAATGAAACTTCCACAATGGATTCAAAAGAAGAATCAAAAGAATGCTCCAAAATTAGGAAAGAATCCAACTCAAGATCAACAAAATAAAACAATGAATATCGTAAATAACGTTATGGTTATTATGATCATTGTTATGGGCTTATCATTACCTATTGCAATGGGTATTTATTGGTTCTTTACTGCTTTGATTTCTTTAGCACAATCACTCATTATGCAAAAGATTTCTACAAGAAACATTGAGAAGAATAAATTTGCAAAATACAAAAGTAAATAAGAGGTATAAATATGAAGTATAACGGAAAAACATTAGACGAAGTATTAGAAAATGCTGCAAAAGAAGAATATGTTGCAAAAGAAGAATTAGTATACACTGTCTTATCTCAAGAAGAAGACAATGTTGAAATTGAAGTATATTCAATTGTTGATGTTATTGAATATGCACAATTCTATCTACATGATGCAATTGAAGCATTAGGTATTGATTGTAAAGTAAATCCATCAATTAGTGATGATATCATCCATTTAAAGATAGATTCTGATCATAATTCAGTTTTAATTGGTAAGAATGGTAATACATTACAAGCTTTAAATGAAATGACAAGAATTGCTGTATCAAATCATTTCAAACATAGATACAGAATTCTATTAGATATTAATGGATATAAAGGCGATAAATATGATCGTTTATCAAAGATGGCAAAAAGAATTGCACATGAAGTACAAAAAACTCATCAAACCGCAACTCTTGATCCTATGCCTGCAGATGAAAGAAGAGTTATTCATAATTGCTTAACTAATATGCCTCATATCAAAACAGAATCAACTGGTTTTGGTAAGACAAGACAAATTCAAATCATCTACGTTGATTAATTATTAATAGTGTTAGGTTATTCCTAGCACTTTTTATTTGAAATGTACCATAAAAAATGAATAATTTCTTTTTGGATGTAGGAAATTAATATATACTTATATCGAGGTGAAGAAAATGTTTGATCCAATTATTGCACTTGCAACTCCACCGATGAAAGGTGCTCTTGCTGTTATTAGGATTTCAGGTGATAATGTTCTTGAAATTGTACAAAAATGTTTTAAAGGGAAAATTAAAGAAACGCATCAAGTTTCCTATGGTTATATTGTTGATCCAATAACTCACGAAAAAATTGATGAGGTGCTTTTGACATATTTTAAAGGACCAAGAAGTTATACAGGAGAAGATTCGATTGAAATCTCTTGTCATGGGTCAATGTTAATAGTAGATCAAATAATTTCCTTATTTCTTTCTCAAGGAATTAGAATGGCTGAAAGAGGTGAATTTACTTCTAGAGCATACTTTAATGGTAGAATTGATTTAGTTCAAGCAGAAGCAGTTAATGAAATGATTAATTCTGAAACTAAAGAAGCAAAACAATTAGCTTTATATTCATTAACTGGTGAAACTTCTTCTCTTCTTACTCCAATAAAGAATTCTCTCGCGGATATTCTTTCTTTAATCGAAGTAAATATTGATTACCCAGAATATGAGGATATTGAAGTAGTTACGGAAGAAAAGATTGAAAATGATGTTGGTAGTATTCTTTCAACATTGAATGAGATTATAAAAGAAGGAGAAAGTGCAAAAATAATAAAGGATGGAATTAAAGTTGCACTCGTTGGACGTCCAAATGTTGGAAAATCCTCTTTACTTAATGCTTTAGTTAATGAGGAAAAAGCTATAGTAACTTCTATTCCAGGAACAACAAGAGATATTGTTGAAGGTAAAATTAATTTAAATGGATTAGTGATCAATCTTCTTGATACTGCAGGCATTAGAGAAGCGGATAATGAAGTAGAAAAGATAGGAATCGATCGCTCAAGAAAAAGTATTGAAGATGCTGATTTAGTTATTTTAGTTCTTGAAGCGGATAGAATAACAGATGAAGATATTATCTTAATGAAAATGATTAAGGATAAGAAATCTATTACTATATATAATAAAAAGGATTTAGTAGATAAACTTGATGAAGATAAGATTTATATATCTGCAAAAGATAAAGATATTTCTCGTCTTCTAAATGAGATTAAGAAAATGTTCTCGTTAGATAAGATAAATGAACTCTCTCCTTCATTATGCTCTGCTCGTGAAATAGGATTACTTAAAAAAGCACAACAGGATTTAATACAAGCGCTTGATGAAAATAAAATGGGTTTATCATTAGATTTAGTTTCTATTGGAATAAAAGCAGCTTATGACGATATTAAAAATATTTTGGGTGAAGAAATTTCAGTTGATTTATCAAGTGAAATCTTTGCTAGATTCTGTGTAGGTAAATAATATGATTTTTGATACGCATTGTCATATATATGATGATAAATATGAAGAAGGAATTGATAAAGTAGTTGAAACTTGCTTAATGAATGGAATTTCATTAATGATGATTCCAGGAGATAATATTAATAATTCAAAAAAGGCTATTGATATTGCCTCTCGATTTGAGGAAGTATATTGTGCGATAGGGATTCATCCTGAAGAAGTTGATTCAATTGATCTTGAAGAAGGAATTAAACAATTAAAAGAATTATATTTAACTTCAAATAAAATTAAAGCAATTGGTGAAATTGGACTTGATAGATATTGGGTGAAAGATGAGAAAACAATTAATAAACAAAAAGAGTTTTTTATCGCTCAAATAGAACTAGCAAATGAATTACATCTACCGATAATTGTTCATGATAGAGAAGCACATGGATTAACGTTAGAAATACTAAAAAAACATACTCCAAAATATGGAGGAGTTTTACATTGTTTTAGCGGTAGTTTAGAGTATATGAATGAGATATTAAAAATGGGTTTCTATATTGGATTAGATGGTCCTGTTACTTGGAAAAAAGCAGAAGCTCCAAAATTAGTTGCAAGAAATATACCATTAGAAAAATTATTAGTCGAAACAGATTCTCCTTATTTAACTCCTCATCCGTATAGAGGCAAAATCAATTATCCTTATTATGTGAAGTATGTGATTGATGAGATAGCGAAAATTCGCGAAAATAATTCACGTGAAATAGAAGAGGCTACGTATGAAAATGGGAAAAGATTGTTTGGGATTAGATAGTGAAAATACGAAAAAGCCGATAATCGTTGTAGAAGGTAAGTCGGATGTTGATAAAGTGTCGAAAATTGTAGATGCACATTTTGTAATTACTAATGGTTCGGAAATTTCACGTGAAACAATTTCATATCTGCAACGTCTTTCTTCATCAAGAAAAATAATTGTGCTTACAGACCCAGATTATCCTGGATTACGTATTAGAAACATAGTTTCTAATAACGTACCTGGTGTTTTTCATGCATATGTGGATAGATCGAAGTCAATTAAAGGCAAAAAACTAGGGGTTGCAGAATGTGATGAAGAAGAAATAAGAAGAGCTTTATCAAAATTAGTGAAATTTGAATATGATGAGAAGAATGAAATAATTAGTTCCTTTAATTTGTTTTCCCTTGGTTTAACTGGAAAAAACAATTCAAAAGAACTAAGAGAAAAAGTATTTAAACATTTTGATTTAGGATATGGAAATGCAAAGACTCTTGCAAAACATTTGTCTCTTGCAGGTATTAGCTTAGAAGAAGTAAAGGAGTTTATAAAGAATAATGAGAATTGCAAGTAAAGAATATGTAATTAAAAAGATGACTGAATTGATGATAACTCCAAAAAAGAAGTTTTCTCAAAATTTTTTAACAGATTATGAAACTGTTGTAAAAGCAATTGATTCATTGGGAAATGATTTAATTCAAACGATTGAAATAGGACCAGGACTTGGTGCGCTTACTCAAGAACTTGCAGATAGAAAATTCCCCCTTGATGCATATGATATCGATAAGGATATGTACAATCATTTGAGTGCTTTTTTTGTACGATATCCAAACGTTAAAATATTTAATGAGGACTTCTTAAAAGTTGATTTAAATAGATACCAAGAGGAAGTTAATATTATCTCTAATCTTCCTTATAATATTACTACTCCTTTGATTGAAAAAATCGTTACTTCAAATATTAGAGTTAAAAAGTTTGAGTTTATGGTTCAAAAAGAAGTATATGATAGGATTAATGCCAAGGTTGGAAGTAAGGATTATTCTCCGTTAAATATTTATATACAATATGTAGGAACGTTATCTATAGTTAGGAAAGTACCTAAAACCAGTTTTATTCCTGTTCCAAATGTTGATTCTATTATCTTAATGATTGAATTTAATAAAGAGATATCAAAAGATAAAGAATTTAATAAGTTATTATATAAGTTAATAAAAGCTTCTTTTACATCAAGAAGAAAGACTTTACTTAATAATCTTTCCTCTTTTGTTAACGGTAAGGAAAATGCGTTAAATATAATTGAAAAAGCTAATCTTAATCCTCTTATTAGACCAGATCAAATGGAATTGGACGATTATCTAAATTTGGCTAAAGTAGTTTACATGTTAAATAAATAATCATACCTATATTTATAGGTGGATTATATGAAGATTAATGATTTAGTGATTAGAAAAAAGTATCAAGGAGATATTGTTTTTCGTGTGATTGGAAAAATGAATGATATCTTTATTTTAAAAGGAGAATTTGTGCGTCTTATCGCAGATGCTAGAGAGGATGATTTAGAGGAATATATACCTAATAAAAAACAAAATCTAATATTACCTAGAATAAAATCATTTGATCATTATGTTAAAGGAAAAGTTCTTCATATTGATGGTGATGAATTATACCTCCGTAGAGCGATGGAAGCTTATAGTAAATATAAAGTTGAAGCATTTGGTTATTATATAAAAGAAGGAGATATGAAATATAGGATAAAAGAATTATTAATCGAACATAATCCAGATATTTTAGTGATTACAGGACATGATTCATTTAAGAGTAAAGAAGATAAGTATAAGATTGAATCTTATATCAACTCTAAGTTTTTTGTGGATACAGTTCTTGAAGCAAGAAAAGTTAGAAGCGATAAAGATGATCTAATCATCATTGCAGGTGCTTGCCAAAGCTATTTTGAAGAACTGATAAAAGCAGGTGCAAACTTCGCTTCTTCTCCAAATAGAAATAATATTCATCTTCTAGATCCTGTAATTGTTGCTTCTTTTTTGGCAAATAGTAGAATTAATGAGCCAATTGATATAGAATACATTTTAGTCAATACGATATCTAAAGAATTAGGTGGTATTGAGACTCATGGAAAAGCTAGAAAAATATATGTCGGAGGATCGCATTATATATGATCATGATTAAAGCTTATGCAAAAATTAATGCAGGTTTAAAAATAGTTGGTAAAGATGAAAATGATGGATATCATTTATTAGATATGGCAATTCTTCCATTAGAATTACATGATCGAATTGAAATCACTGAACTTCCTAAAGGATACGATACGATTATTACTTGTGATGATTGCCAAGTTCCTACAGATGAAACAAATTTAGTTTCGAAGACAATAAAGATTTTACGAGAAAAATTTGGATTTAAAAATGAATTTAGAATCCATATTCATAAAATTATTCCAGTAGGTTCTGGTCTTGGTGGTGGATCTGCGGATGCGGCTTCAGTTTTATTGGCTCTAGTAAAGCATTTGAAGATTAAAACTTCTATTAAAGAATTATGCGAGATAGGAAGTAAAATTGGCAGCGATGTTCCTTTTTGTATATTAAATACTTCTTGCCGCGTTACTTCAAAAGGTGAAATATTAGAACCATTAAATCTTAAAAATAAATATAAGGTTATTCTTGCTCGCCCTAAAAACGGATTAATAACGAAAGAAGTCTATAATAAATATGATGAAATAGGATCAACTAATAAAGGAGACATTGATTTGTTGATTAAGGGATTAAGAAATAATGATATGGAATTAATCAAGAATAACTTAGTGAATGATTTAGAAGATTCTGCAATTGCGATGAATTCAGATATTCAAGATATAAAGGAAATCTTTAATAAAAATGGAATAGAAGCAAATCTAATGACAGGATCAGGATCGTGTGTCTTTGGATTCTTTGAAAATGCAAAAAAAGGAGAAGAAGTGGCTTCTATATTAAAAAAAGCAGGATATATCACATTTATTACAAAAACAATGTAAAAAGGAAAGAATATTTCCTTTTTCTTTTGCTTTTCTAATGAATAAAAAAAATAATCGTTTATAATGGAAATAAGAGGAGATTGATATAATGGTTGATAAGACAATGTTATTTTCGCTTAGTGCGAATAAAGAACTTACTGAGGCGGTTGCAAAAGAATTAGGCCTTTCTGTTTCGCCTGTAAAAAATACTAAATTTGCAAATGGAGAGATTCTAGTAGAACCAATTGATTCTGTACGTGAAAAGGATGTTTATATTCTCCAATCAACTTGTGCACCAGTAAATGATAATTTATTTGAAATATTAATTTTTGTAGATGCTTTAAAAAGAGCTTCAGCACATCAAATAAATGTGATTATTCCATTCTTTGGTTATGCTCGTCAAGATAGAAAATCAAAACCAAGACAACCAATTACATCAAGATTAGTTGCAGATTTGTTAAAAACAGCAGGTGTTCATCGCGTTATTACAGTTGATTTACATGCTGCGCAAATCCAAGGATTCTTCTCTTGCTTAGTAGATGAATTAACAGCAATTCCTTTGATTGCAAATTATTATGCAGAAAAGGATGTATCAAATACTGTAGTTGTTTCACCTGATCATGGTGGAGTTAATAGAGCAAGAAGAGTTGCAGAAAGATTGAATCTTCCTCTTGCAATCATCGATAAACGTAGGACAGGACCTAATGTTGCAGAAGTCATGAATATTGTTGGTGATGTTAATGGAAAAGATTGCTTGATGATTGATGATATGATTGATACTGCCGGATCTGCTCATGCTGGTGCAAAAGCATTAAAAGCAAATGGAGCAAAAAGAGTTTCGATTGCTTGTTCTCATGGAGTATTCTCTGATCCTGCGAGTGAAAGATTACTTGATGGAACATTCGATGAGATTGTTACAACCGATTCTATTCCATTAAACGGGAAAATGAAAGAAAGCAAAATTGTTAAGGTATTGAGTTTAGCACCAGTAATTGCAAAAGTTATTGAAAATATCGAAAGTGGAACACCAGTATCTCAAGTTTATTCATTATTTCAAGTTGAATAAATAGATTAAATATTAATACAAAGATTGTAGCTTATTAACATTATGCTCAATCTTTTTTTATAGGATACAATTAGATTAACAGGATCTTACATTTTCTTTACATATATTGCTTGAGGAAAGAAGGAGATTAATCCAATGAATGGACATATTGAAGTGATGTGTGTGAAAAAATCTATCAGTGAAGTCAGTTCTTTAGATAATGTAATGAAGTTATTGCAAAAAAATTCAACGAGAGGTGACAATTATGGTTAAAAGAGATTATTATTTAAATCAGCTAATAAACAAAATGGATAGATATGTTTAAGTATATAAAATCTTTTACTCATCTCCCGATGGTGTCGAGCTCGTTGAAAAAATCAACTGAAATATTAAATATTCGCCAATATTCATAGAATATTGGTTTATTTTTTCCCCGAATGAAATATATCTAGTTGTAAATAAAAAATGCATTTACAACGAAAGAAAATAAGTTGCGAATATGACATGTTCACTATTACTTATAACAAGTAAATATCTTTTTACACAAAAATGGATTTTTTTTGAATTTGTGTAAAAACATATTTCTATTTCGATGAAAATTGCTATAATATATTTGGAGTTGATAATGAAATGAAAATTGTAAGAGAACATTATTTAGAAAAAATTAGACCATATTATGATATTGATTTAATAAAAGTCTTAACTGGGATAAGAAGATGCGGCAAATCCATAATAATGAGTCAAATTATCGATGAGATAAAGAGTCTAGGTGTCAAAGATAATCATATAATTTATATTAATTTTGAAGACTTTGAATATGAAGATATAAAAGAAGCAAAAGATTTCAATCAGTTAATTAAAAATAATATTATTGATTCGAATAAGTATTATATGTTTTTTGATGAAATTCAACATGTCAACGAGTTTGAAAAGGTAATTGCTTCATTCAAAGCAACATTAAATTGCTCGATTTTTATTACTGGAAGCAATTCAAAGCTATTGTCCGGTGAATTAGCAACTTTATTAGTTGGACGTACAGTTGAATTTAAGATATTGCCATTTAGTTATAAGGAGGCTGTTGAGTACTTATTATTAAATGGGAAAAATGTAACAGATGATTTTATTTACGACTACATAAAGTATGGTGGTTTACCTCAAAGATTTGATTTTAATAAAGAGTCGCAAATTATTAATTATTTAAAAGATCACTATAAAGGTATTTGTGAAAAAGATATATTTAAAAAGAATTCAACTATTGAAAAGTACAAATTTAATACAGTTTCATCATATATTTTAGCTAATGCTGGAAAAGAATTTTCTGCCGAAAATGTTGTTTCGTATTATAATGCAAATAACTCAAAAAATAAAAGTGAAATTGAAAAGAAGAGTATATATAATTATTTAGAAAGAATGGAAAAGGCTTTTTTTATTTCAAGAGTTAAAAGATATAATATTGTTGGTAAAGAAATTCTAAAAACTAAAGAAAAACAATATGCAATCGATATGGGATTAAGAATAATTAACACAAATTATATAGATTTTGAAGATACTTTTTTTCTTGAAAATGTAATCTATAATGAGCTAATATCAAGGGATTATGAGGTATTTACTGGTAAAACATATAAGGGTGAAATTGATTTTGTTGCGATAAAAAATGGAAAGAAATGTTTTATTCAAGTTGCGTATTTATTATCTAGCAAACCAACTATAGAACGCGAGTTTGGTGCCTTTTCGCCAATAAGCGATTCTTCTCCAAAATATGTATTGTCATTGGATAAAATTGACATGTCTAGAGATGGAATTACTCATTTGAATATAGTAGATTTTTTGATTGGTAAAGCTGATTTATTTTTATCATAAGTTTTTAATTTAATTATGGTAAGGATAAAAATATGAATAAAGATTATATAAAATGGATTAGAAGCAAAGTTGGTCATGAGAAAGTTATACTCATTTTTTCTGGCGGCTGTGTGTTTAATGATTATGGAGAAGTTCTTCTTCAAAGAAGAGGAGATAGTGGAAAATGGGGATTTCCAGGAGGTGCTATAGAACTTGGAGAGACACCAGAAGAAGCGTGTATTCGTGAGCTGAAAGAAGAAACAGGATTAGATGTGGATATAGAATCATTAATTGGAGTTTATTCTGATGGTGACATGAAATATCGAAATGGGGATGAAGCTCATTGTATATGTGTTGTCTATAGGCTTAAACAAGTTGGTGGTAATCTTAAATGCGATAATCTTGAAACCGTTGAACTAAAATTCTTTAAAGTCAATGACTTACCAGAAATGTTTTGTAAGCAACACGAAGAAATAAAAGAAACGTTGAAAAAACAGCTTTAATTATTATGATGTGTTTAAGTTTTAAATTTCGCCCTAACGATGTCGAGCTCGTTGAGACAGTATGATTGTTTTTTTAACGAGAAACAAAAGATATATAAGAGGTAAAAGTATATAATCCAAACAAAACAAAGGCAGAAGCTTAGTATATATATGATGATGTACGAGATTATGTTATAGAAATGTATGGCATAAAGGTATTAACACTTGATTTAGCTAATGCTAAGAATAAATAAGAACTTAAGGAAAGAAAACTATTACCTTGAAAAATATCGATAAAAAAAACTAGGTAAACCATCATAGATTTACCTAGTGAAATAATTGGTTAAACTATTTTGCTTTTTTTGCTCTAATTGCAGCTTGTGCAGCAGCTAAACGTGCGACTGGAACACGGAATGGTGAACATGAAACATAGTCAAGTCCAGCATTGTGGTAGAAGTCGATTGAGTTAGGTTCGCCACCTGTTTCACCACAAACACCAATGTGGAGTGATGGGTTTGTTGAACGACCGAGTTTAACAGCCATAGAAACTAATTTACCGACACCATTCTTATCTAATGTCTTAAATGGATCTTCTTCGAAAATCTTGTTGCCATAGTAATCTGGTAAGAATTTTGTAACATCATCTCTTGAGAATCCAAATGTCATTTGTGTTAAGTCATTAGTTCCGAATGAGAAGAATTCTGCTTCAGTAGCAATTTCATCTGCTAATAATGCTGCTCTTGGAATTTCAATCATTGTACCAACATGATATGTCATATTAACACCTGCTTCAGCGATTAATTTATCAGCTGTTGCTTTAATGATGTTCTTGACGAATTTTAATTCTTTTACTTCAAGTACGAGTGGTACCATGATTTCTGGTTCAACTTTTCTACCAGTTCTTTTTTGAACAGCGATAGCTGCTTTTATAATAGCGTTTGTTTGCATTTCACAGATTTCAGGATATGAAACTGCTAAACGGCAACCACGGTGACCCATCATTGGGTTGAATTCGTGTAATTCTTCACATCTTGCTTTAACTTGTTCAACAGTTCTACCTGTTGCTTTAGCTAATTCTTCAATCTTATCTTCTTCTTGTGGTAAGAATTCATGTAGAGGTGGGTCTAATAAACGAACGTTAACGTTCATATTTTCGCCATCCATGATTTCATATAAACCTTCGAAGTCTGCTTGTTGCATTGGTTCGAGTTCAGCTAATGCTGCTCTTCTTTCTTCGACTGTATCAGCTAAAATCATTTTTCTCATTGAGAAGATTCTATCTTTATCGAAGAACATGTGTTCTGTACGGCAAAGACCAATACCTTCTGCACCGAAGTCTTTAGCTTGTTTTGCATCTCTTGGTGTATCTGCATTTGTACGAACTTTTAATGTTCTAGCTGCATCTACCCAACCCATTAATCTACCGAAATAACCAGCGGATAAGTCTGGGTTAACTGTTTTAATAGCTCCAAGGTAAACATTACCTGTTGAACCATCGATTGAGAATGTGTCTCCTTCGCCATATACTTTGCCATCGATTGTGACTGTTTTAGCTTCTTCATCAATTAATGCAGCTGAACATCCACAAACACAGCATTTACCCATACCACGAGCAACAACTGCAGCGTGAGATGTCATACCACCACGCATTGTTAAGATAGCTTCTGAAGCGACCATACCAATGATATCTTCTGGAGAAGTTTCAGCACGAACTAAGACAACTTTTTCACCATTGTTATGTCTTGCTTCTGCTTCTGCAGCTGTAAATGCTAATTTACCTGTACCTGCACCAGGACCTGCTGCTAAACCAACTGCGATTGGTTTTGCGTTTTTGAGTTCGTCTTTATCGAATCCAGGTAATAATAATTTATCGAATGAAACTGCATCAATTCTTAAGACTGCTTCATCAGTTGTGATTAAACCTTCATCAACCATGTCACATGCCATCTTTAATGCTGCAGCTGGAGTTCTCTTACCACTACGTGTTTGTAAGAAGAATAATTTACCATCTTCAACAGTAAATTCCATATCTTGCATATCTCTGTAGTGACCTTCCATTTTTGTAATAGTATCAACGAATTGAGCGTATACTTCAGGCATTCTCTTCTTTAATTCGTCAATGTGTAATGGAGTTCTGATACCAGCAACGACGTCTTCACCTTGAGCGTTTGGTAAATATTCTGCTGAAATCTTCTTTTCACCTGTACCTGGGTCACGTGAGAAAGCAACACCTGTACCTGATGTTTCACCCTTGTTACCGAAAGCCATTGATTGAACGTTGACTGCTGTACCCCATGAATATGGAATAGAGTTCATCATACGATAAACGTTAGCTCTTGGGTTGTCCCATGATCTGAAGACTGCTTTAACAGCTTCGATTAATTGTTCATATGGATCAACAGGGAAATCTTCACCAAATACTGATTTGTAATATTCTTTGTATTTTACTACTAATGCTTTTAATTCATCTGCTGTAACTTCTGTATCGAGTTTGTAGCCTCTTGATTCTTTTAAATCCTCAAGCATTTTATCCATATCTGTTCTTGGATGGCCTTTAGCGATGTTTGTAAACATTAAGACGAAACGTCTATAGCTATCGTAAGCAAATCTTTCATTGTTTGTTTCTTTTGCTAAGACTTCGACTGTGCGATCGTTTAAACCTAAGTTTAAGATTGTATCCATCATACCTGGCATAGATACTCTAGCACCAGAACGGACAGAAACTAATAATGGATTCTTATCTCCACCAAATGTTTTTCCAGATTGTTTTTCAACATCATGGATAGCTGTTTTAATTTGATCAATAACATAATCTGGTAAAGCTTTTCCATTATCATAATATAATGTACATGCTTCAGTTGTAATTGTGAAACCGTATGGAATTGGGACACCGATATGTGTCATTTCTGCAAGACCTGCACCCTTACCGCCTAAGAGTTCTTTGCCTTTTCCATATGCTTCGTCAAATTTGAAAACATATTGTTTTTGCATAATATTCCTCCTATATACTTTAACTACTAAACTGCTCATATAATTAATAGTTAAATTATGCTACCTAAATATTTTAGCATATGAGATAAAAAAAATATAGATATATTTTCAAAAGTCATATTTATAATATGAAGAAGAAGGAATCATTATAAAAACCACTCAATGAGTGGCTTAAAAACTATCTTGATTTTAGTGATTTCAATCTTTCAATTTCTTCTTTGCTTAATTCACGATATTCACCAATTTCTAATCCATCATATGTTAGAAAAGAGAATTTGATGCGGTCTAGTTCAACAACTTTATATCCGAAATATTCAAACATACGTTTTATTTGATGATATTTCCCTTGGTGAATGGTTACTTTAGCAATATTATCTTCGATTTTTTCTAACGACGCAGGTAAAGTTAATTCATCATCCAAAATAATTCCATGCTCGAATTCATCTTTGATTTTTAAATCTAATTCTTTATCTAGAGTAGCAATATAAACTTTATCTACATGTTTTTTGGGAGAGATAAGATCGTGTGCTAGTGTCCCATCATTTGTAATCAATAATAAGCCAGTAGTGTCTTTATCTAGTCTTCCAACAGGAAACAAATCAATATGTCGATATTCCGGAAGCAAATCAAGAACTGTTTGCTCATAATAATCTTCGGTTGCAGAAAGATAACCTTTAGGTTTATTTAACAAAAAATAATAGAATTCTTGATAATCGATTTTATCTCCATCAAAGCATATTACATCATTAATAGGGTCGATTATTTGATTGTCTTTAACATCAAAGGAATCATTAACGCTAATCCTTTTTTGCTTAATGAATTTCTTTACTTCTTTTCTAGTTCCATAACCGGAATTTGCTAAAAATCTATCTAGTCTCATCTACTTCTTCTTTCTTTTCTTCTATTTTATTTTTAGATACAAATCTTTCGATTAAGAAAGTTAATAAGAGACCAAATATAAATCCAATAATGCTTAGTATAATATTTAATGCATCAAACACGATTGTATATTCTTGTAATGAAAGATAATATATTGAACCAATTGAACCAATAACTAATCCGATGATGACAAAATATGTACCAATTTCACATTTTTTTAGTAATTTTCCCATTATGAAGGAGATTGCAAAGAATCCAATAAGTGCTCCAAGACCAATAGGAAGAATAATCATCAAGTTATTGAAAATATTATTAAATCCCATCAAATCTTTAATCACAAATAGAATAGATGAGTATAACCCAAGAACCATTAATAGCATTGAACCAGAAATACCTGGCATTACAAGAGCTGCAGCAATAAGAATCCCTGCTAAAAAGAGATACATCCATAATCCGAATGTCAATGTTGATATATCAACGGTAATGGAAGATACGAGAAAACAAATGCCTACCATAAATGCAATTGCAACAAACGATAACGCAAAACCTTTTATTGATTCATGACCTTTTACTTTTTTATATAATGATGGAATTCCTCCAATGATTAATCCAACAAAAAGTGTGATTACAACTAATGGACAATTTTCTAAACCGTATTTTATTGGAGTTACTAATGCTAAAAAGCCAACTAATGCGCCTAAAATTATTGGAAGTAAGGTTTTAATAGACTTACCAAAATGTTTAAAAAGACCATTTACGGAATCGATAAGATCTGAGTATATACCTAATATTAATGCTAATGTGCCACCTGAAACACCAGGAACAATCATTGCAATTCCAATTGCAATACCTTTAACAAAATTAACTAAAGGTTTTTTAAATTTTTGAAGTAAGTTTTTCATTTTTTTTATTCTCCTATAATAAGTATATAGAAAAAGATTTTTTTTACAAAGTGAAATAATAATTCTTTTTGTTTTGTCAATACTAATAATTGTGAAAGGAAATTGCTATGAAAAAAATATCTTGTAATGAAACTGACTGTGAAAGCAATCGTTCTTGCTTTTGTAAAAAATGTAAAATCTTAATTGAAGAAGATGCAAAATGTGAATCATATAGAAAAAAAGATTCAAATAAAATGCATGATTACATGGAAGAATATGCTATTTTCAATAATGAAACTGAAGTGGAAGACCCACTTATTCTTTGTGAAAGTGCAAGTTGCATAAGCAATGATAATGGTGTATGTTCTAGAAGAGGAATATCAGTTGAAAAAAGAAATCTTGAACCATTTTGTTCTAGTTACGAAAGCAAGGAAGAATATTAGTTTTATTAACATTACTAAGTGGAAAATATCATAAATGGTATTACCACTTTTTTTATATATAAATATAAAAATGTGTTTTTTCATCGCTTCTATGATATAATTACGTTGCGTTTAGGAGGAGATGGATATGTTTCTTATTGTTGGTTTAGGGAATCCTGGAATAGAGTATGAAAATACAAGACATAATATGGGCTTTTCTGTATTAGACGAATTGATGAAAAATCATGTAGGAATGGAAATAAATAAGAATGGATTCAAAGGACAATATTTAAAAACGAGATTTCTTGGAGAGGATGTTGTCTTTTTAAAGCCGATGACATATATGAATTTATCAGGTGAATCAGTAATAGAAGCAGTTCATTTTTTTAAGATACCTTTAGAAAATATCGTGGTTGTATTTGATGATATGGATTTGAATCCCGGGACTATTAGATTAAGAAAAAGCGGATCTTCCGGTGGACAAAAAGGAATGAATAATATTATTCAATTACTTGGAAGTAAAGATATAAAAAGAATTCGTGTAGGTATTGGAAAGGCGGATAATAGTGTAGTAGATTATGTATTATCACGTCCAAATGGAGATGAAGCTACTTTAATTGAAGTAGCAATAAAAAAAGCTAGTGATGCGATTGTAGAGATTATTAAGAACGGATTTGATCGTGCGATGAATAAATACAATTAATTATGGAAAAGATTTTTGAAAAATTACAAAATAATAAGGCTGTTAACCGCTTTTTAAATAAAGATGGTCGTTTTGTGGTGCAAGATGCTTTATCTCTATCATTACTGATCTCATCATCTTTTTATAAAAAACCTCAAAAATATTGTATCGTATGCGAGAATTTATATAATGCGCAACAAGTTTATGAACAATTAGTAAATTTAATCGGTGAAGAGAATACTTTATTTTTTCCACAGGATGAAGTGATAAAAATAGATGTTGAAGCACATTCAAAAGAAATGCTAGGACAAAGATTATATGTTCTTGAAAAAGCTCTTGAAGATAAACCTAGAGTTTTAATTTGCCATATTGCTTCGTTAACTAGATATTTACCTAATATTCAGCTTTTTAAAGACAATACTCTGACTTTTAAAGTTGGAGAACATCACGATATAAAAGGGATTGTTTCTTCGTTAATGAAACAAGGATTTACTAAAGTTAGTAAGATAGATTCTTCGTTACAATTTTCTCATCGTGGTGACATTATTGATATTTTTCCAATTAACTACGATACACCTTTAAGAATTGATTTCTTTGATGATGAAATTGAATCGATTAGACTCTTTAATGTTGCGGATCAATTATCGTATGATTCAATAAATGAAGCGATTATTTACCCTGCGAATGATCTTTTATTAGAAGAGGGTTTTTGCATAAAAACTAAAGACGTATTAACTAAGAAATTAGAAGAATCAAAAGAAGGATTGAAACTCGATATCTATAAAGAATTAGAAAGACGAATAAATGAAGATATCTACTCATTAATGGAAAATGGGATGAATGAGAATTATTATAAATACTATTCATTTTTTATTGATGGAGTCGTGAATATAATAGATTACTTTAATCCTGATTTAACCGTTGTGTATAAGATGGAAGAATGCCTTAAAGCAGCATCTTTTTTAGAAGAGCAAACATATAATTATTACCGTGAATTATATAAGATTGGGCATGCTTTGAAATCATATTCTTTTTTTGACGATTTTATCTCCGGTTTAAATCACGCATCTAATATTATTCAAATTCATTCTAGATATGAAAATAATGATGATGTCGAAATGGGGATAAGGAGTGTTCCAGAAGTAGCTTCTAACGTAAGTAAATCAATTGAAAATATTTTAAGATATATAGATGAAAAAAAGAAAGTTATTATTTGTTTGAATAAACAACAACTTTTAGCTTATGAAGAATACTTAAAAAATTATGAAATGCAATATGAAAGAATCGAGATAAATCAACTTCCAAAAGGGAATATTGGATTATGTGAATCTAATATTGCAGAAGGATTTGAATTAATCGATGAAGGAATAATTTATTTATCTGGAAGAGAAATATTTGGATATAAGCAACATATAAGTAAATTTATTCATCGTTATAAACAAGCAAAAACATTAAAATCATATAATGAATTAGAAAAAGGAGATTACGTTGTCCATGAAGAATGTGGGATTGGGCAGTTTGAAGAGATATCAACTTTGGAAGTCGAAGGTATTCATAAAGATTTCTTAAAGATTAAATATGCTGGAACTGGTGTTTTATTTGTTCCGCTTGAACAATTTAAGTTGGTACGTAAATATGTATCAAAAGAAGGTGTTGCACCTAAATTAAGCACGATTGGTGGAACGGATTGGGCGAGAACAAAAATGAGGATAAAGAATAGAGTCAATGATCTTGCAGATAGATTGATTGCTCTATATGCTGAAAGAACATCTCTTCCTGGATATGCATGCAAAAAAGATGATGAATTTCAAGATGCTTTTGAAAAAGCATTTCCTTTTGCTTTAACGGAAGATCAAATTAAGGCAGTAAATGAAATAAAATCTGATATGGAATCTCCTCATCCAATGGATAGGTTATTATGTGGAGATGTTGGATTTGGAAAAACAGAAGTTGCCTTTCGCGCAGCCTTTAAAGCAATATTAAGCGGAGGACAAGTTGCATTATTATGTCCTACTACTTTACTTGCTAGACAACATTATGAAAGAGCGCTAGAAAGATTTTCTCTTTTTGGAGTGAAAATTGCTATGTTTTCTCGCTTTGTTCCTGATGCTATTCAAAAAGCACAGATTAAAGAAATTATTGAAGGCCAAACTCATTTGATTATAGGAACGCATAGATTGTTATCGAAAGACATTTCAATTCCTAATTTAAGATTATTAATCATTGATGAGGAACAAAGATTCGGTGTTGAACATAAGGAAAAAATTAAAGAGATGAGTAAAAATATTGATGTCCTTACTCTTACTGCAACTCCTATTCCACGTACTCTTCAAATGTCACTTTTAGGAATTAGAAGTTTATCTCAACTTCAAAGTGCTCCGTTAAATAGGATGCCGATTCAAACTTATGTTATACCTTATAATGAAACGACAGTAAAAGAGGCTATTGAAAGAGAACTTGCAAGAAAAGGTCAAATATTCTATTTACATAACGATACTTCAACGATGAGTAAAAAAGCGGAAAGTTTAAGAAAGCTTATTAAAGGATCAAGGGTTGATATTGTTAATGGAAAGATGGATAAGGACGATATCGAAGAGATAATGGTAAGATTCTATAATGGAGAGATTGATATTCTTGTATGTACATCGATTATTGAAACAGGATTAGATATCTCAAACGTTAATACGATTATTGTTGAAGATGCTTATAAATTTGGACTAGCTCAACTATATCAAATCAAAGGACGTGTAGGAAGAAGTAATAGAATAGCATATGCTTATTTGATGTTTGATGAAAATAAAGAATTAACGGATATTGCAAAAAAGAGATTGAAAGCATTAAAAGATTTTACCGAATTAGGAAGTGGATATAAAATCGCGCAAAGAGATTTATCAATTAGAGGAGCAGGAGATATTCTAGGGCCTGAACAAGCAGGATTTATTGATACTGTTGGAATCGATATGTACGTAAAACTTCTCAATGAAGTAATCGAAGAAAAGATGGGTAAAAAAGAGGAAAAGAAAGAAATCAAAGTAACTAATGTATCAATGGATGGATATATTCCAATAGAATATGCTAGTAGCGATGGAGATAAACTAGAGATGTATCAAGAAATACAAAAAATAAGTTCTATTCCTGAACTAGATGTCTATAAGAAGAAGATGAGGGATATCTATGGACAACTCCCTCAATCAGTTGAAATGCTATTTAGAAAAAGGAAGATTGATATCTTATCGTCTTCTCCATATATCGATAGTATGAAAGAAGAAATGGGATCGATTGTGATTATTCTTACAAAAGAAACATCAATGATTCGTAAAATCGGTATCACTCTATTTGAAAAAATGGGGCATTTAGCAGATCATATTAAGGGAAGTTTTGTTAATAAACAGATTAAATTACGCCTTATGAAGAATAAAGATTTTTTAGAAGAATTGGAGATGTTACTAAAAATAATAAGCGAGATTTCCGCATAAAACTCAAAATATAATAAAAATAATAAATCACCATATACTAACTATGGTGGTTTTTATTAAACAAGAAGTTATTAGGAGATTAGATTCTCTTGGAAGAGTTGTTATTCCAATTCATATTCGAAAGAAAATTAATTTAAGCGAAGAAGATTCGTTAGAAATAGAAATACATGATAGTGAAATAATTATGAGAAAACATGATTTTTTTCTTTCTAATTATTCTTTATTATCTAGTGTTTGCGAAGCTATATATAAGAGTATAGGAGGTACAATATTAATAACAAATGATAATACAATTATTGCTTCTTATGGAGAAAGACTTAATGTTTATTCAAAAGGAAAGAAATTGTCTTCCACTAGCTTAAGTCGAATAAATGAATGTGAATCAATTAGAGATAATGTTTTTATCGTTAGTGATTTTAAGGAAGAAAGATATTCTTATTTTGTACCTATTTTTGGTGAAGCTAAAGCAGTAAAAGGAATGTTAGTTTATTTATATAATGATATTTTAAAAGAAAATAATCGTAATATAATCTCATCTTATGCTATATTTTTAAGTGTAATGATGAGGAATAAAATGTAATATGAGAATTGATAAATATTTAAAAGTAGCAAGAATAATAAAAAGAAGAACGATTGCAAAAGATGTTCTAGATTTTGGATTTGTGAAAATAAATGACAAGGTTGCAAAACCAAGTAGTGAAGTTAAAGAAGGAGATATCCTATCTTTAAAATTAGGTGAACGTTTATTGAAAGTAAAAGTATGTGCCATTTCGAACACAATAAAAAAAGAAGATAGTAAAGCTCTATTTGAAATCGTGAGCGATGAAGTTATTTCTTTATAATCTCCTGCATAAATTCTTGTAGGAGGTTTTTTTATGGACAATTCTTCTAGCATAGTAAAAATAATTGATAAAAAAAGGTGTGAAGTGACAGGAGTAAAGAAATTAGAAGCTTTTGATGAAAAACAATTCTATTTTGAAACGATACTAGGTTATGCGGAAATTAAAGGAAAGAAGATGGCACTTGTGAATTTAGATTCGACTAATGGCGTTTTACTAATAGATGGGATTATTGATTCATTTTCTTACGTTCAAAAAAAAGGTGAATCTTTATGGAATAAGTTATTTAAATAATGGAGCTAATTAATCAATTTCAAGGGTTATTCGGTTCATTGTTTTTAGGCTTTTTTTTCATGTGGTTCTTTCATCTTTTTAATAAGGTTTTCACATCAAAACTAATAATTATAGGAATACTATTCAATCTTATATTATTTCTTGGATATACTGTCGTTTACCTTATTTTTTTATTTAATAGAACTCGTGGAGTTTATAATATCTTTTTTCTTCCAGCACTATTTATTGGCTCTTTTCTTTATGAGAAGTTTTATGCTTCTTATTTTGAAGAGATATTCATTATGATGCAAAAAAAATTAAAAGAGATGATAAATTCTTTTAAGAAATTCATGATAAAAAAGAAAAGTAAAAAGATTAAACGCTAAGAATCTCTTTTAATCTTCATTCCAAGTTTTATGAGTCTTAATGTATTTTTAACCGTTGTAAGATAGAATTCTTTTGAATAAGGCTTGATTTCTTTAAAGTCCATTAGTTTCCTTGATGTAGTTATAATTGCGTCAATGCCGTTTCCTATTATTTTTTCTGTATCTAAATCTGCACCTCCTGCGATTACAACAACCGGAATATTGTGTAAAGAAGCAACTTCTCTAATTCCATCTACTACTTTACCATTTAATGTTTGTGAATCGATATTTCCTTCTCCGGTGAATATCACATCAACATCATCTAACTTTTCTTCAAATTCTAATGCATCTAGAAGAACCTTGATTCCTTTTTCTAGTGTCCCATTTAGGAATGTAATGAGTGCGTACCCTATCCCTCCTGCAGCACCTGATCCAGGGTGTTTTGAATAATCTTTAAAGCCTTCTTTTAAGACGACTTTATGATATGAATTCATCTTATTATCGAGTATAAATGTTTCTTCTTCTGTTGCTCCTTTTTGTTTAGAATAAATCCTTGATGCGCCATTTTCAAATAATAAAGGATTCGTTACATCACACATTCCAATGAACTCTATATCTTTGATTGTGTCTTTGAGCTTGTTTGTTTCTATCGATGTGATTTGATCTAATGTTCCTCCAGTTGGAATAAAAATTTCGTTATTCTTATTGATGAATTTTACTCCTAATGCAGATAATAAACCTGCACCTCCATCGTTTGTTGAACTTCCTCCTAGTCCTATTATTATTTTTTTGCATCTTCTTTCTATTGCATCCTTAATCATTAATCCTACTCCATATGAAGTAGTAATCTTTGGATCTTTGTTTTTTGTTGAAGCAAGATATATGCAGGTTGCAACATCCATATATGCGGTAGAATTTGATATAAAATAAGTAGCCTTTATAGGATTAAAGTTACTATCGACACTATCAATAGTTATTTTATTACCTTCTAATGAAGCACTGAACGCTTCCATTGTTCCTTCTCCTCCATCTGCAATGGGGAATCCTTCTACTGTACAAGAAGGAAAAACATCTTTCACTCCTTCTTTAAAGAGATCTATAATATCAAAAGTGGATAAAGTGCCTTTAAAGGAATCAGATATAATAATGCATTTCTTCATTTTTATCACCTATCATCATTATATATCATTTATATGAAAATGGTGGCGAAAAAACCGTATTGTCCATTGTAATAATCGGTGATAATATATGAATATAAAGAAAGGACAACAAAATATGAAAAAAATGTTCGATGTGTTTTTGCAATACGTGAAAAAAACATGGAAACAACTAGTGGTTTTATTATCTTTACTTGTTACTTCCATCGTTTCTATATGTATTGCAAACGGAATTCAAACCAATTTTGGGAAAATTAAGGTTGAAAGTGGAGTGATTGAAACAAAACTTATCGACTCTAATGAAACAGTTAATATTGGTTTTAAGATTTACATTCCTAAGGAAGCAAGTGCTACAAATAAACTTCCAGCTGCTTTATGCTTACATGGATATCAAAATGACCATGAAACTTCTGCAGCATATGCACTTGAACTTGCTCGTAGAGGAGTCGTTGCACTATGTATCGATGAATATGGGCATGGTTCTACTGATGCTGGAATGATTGAAAGAGGATATGTTAACCATAAAGTAACTACTAATTATGGATATGATGAACTTGGTAAAACATATCTTGAAATAGGAGGAGTTTCTAGATATAAAATCATGATGAACTTCTCAAATCTATCGTTCTTCAGTGATTATTATGCAAATTCATATGATTTTGAAACAAATACTATTATTTCAAAAGAAGATGCAGCTCATATGCGAGATTCATCAATGGGTGCTACTGCGGCATATGGTTGGTTATCAAATTTGAGTTATGTTGATAATAGCAAAATGGCAGTTACTGGTCACTCAATGGGAACATGGGCTTCTTGGAGTGTTTCTGCGGCATATTCAGGAACTAGCATTGCTCCTAGAGCAACTGCACTTCAATGTGGTGAATTGTTTAAAACAATGAGAGATTCTGAAGGAAGACTTGCATACGATAAAGATAATGATGGAGATGCAGATATTTATTGGAATAATGTTTTATTAATCACTTCGAAATATGATGAGTTTAATTATTTCCGTGATTACATTAAAACCCCTGTTCTTGATGATACGGTTAAAAATGAAATTAGATCTAATTTCCTTGGAGTAAATCAATCGGAAGCAGAATTCAATAAAACATTCCATGAAGATTTTAATAAAGGTACTTCAGTCCGAAATGAATATATTATTACAAATCATAGATTAGCAACGCATGATAAAAATGCAGTTAAATCAGTCGTTGATTGGTTCTTTAATGCGTATGGAATAACTTCACCATTAGATTCAAGTAACCAAATTTTTATGGTTAAAGAAGTACTTGTTTTAGTTGCTATGTTATGCGGCATTGCTTCAACTGTTGCAATGGCAATGTGTTTAAAAGAGATCCCATTTTTTAAAGCGGTATTTCAACCAGTTCCAAATAGACCAGAAAAAGTTAAAAAAGGATGGAAATTTTATAAAGGTGCGCTTATTACTGTTTTATTATCAGCACTATCTTATCCTTTCTTGACTCAATTAGGTCATGGTTTGATGCCACTCCCTGAAAAAGTATTTAAGATGACAATTGGTAATGGATTCTTAGTATGGTATCTATTCTTAATCCTTGTTATGTTGGGATTTACGCTTATCCCATGGTTTACAAAAAAGAAAAAGGGAACAAAAACAACAGATTTTGTCGATTTAGGATTTGCAAGAGATGATGATAATCATAAAAATAAATTCGATTGGGCTTTATTAGGCAAAGCTGCTCTTGTTGCATTTATCGGTGTATTATGGATGTATATTCAAGTAATTATTTTTGAAAAACTTGCTCAACTGGATTATCGTTTTATTTGGCCTTTCTTTAAAGGATTCTCTTGGAGTAGATTTGGTCAATTCTTAGTTTACTTCCCAGTCTTTGCTTTATTCTTCATCTTAAACAATTCAAGAATTTTTGCTTGTTCTAGAGTAGAACATACGGAAGAAAAAGGATTTGCAGCGTTTTTTAAATGTTGGTGGAAATATGCATTATGTATGGTTGGTGGAATTCTATTATTATGTTTGATTGAATACATTCCATTCTTTTTACAAATTGGCCCAGGTGCAGACTTACTATTTGGCACGACTTTTGGTGGACCATTTATGTCTTTATTAATCGTCTTTGCACCACAAGTTCTTGTATTTTCATTTATATGTACATATTGTTATAGGAAAACAGGAAATGTCTTTTTAGGAGCAATCATCGTTGCAATGCTATCTTGCTGGATTGTTACTGGTGGGTCAGCGATGCTATATGCATAATAATAAATAAATTAATTCTTGCCTTTATTTGCAAATCTACTTGCAGATAGAGGCATTTTTTTATTTTTGAAAAAATACAAAATGATGAGGGTTGAAAAAATGTGTTTTTGAATGTAATATTTAATCAAGGAGAAAAGTTTTTTAATTTATTAAAATATAATTTAAATGGAGTGTGATAATATATGAGATTTCTTGGATGGCTTTTTGATTTACATCGACGCCATTATGGTGATATTAGAAGGTATAGTAAGGGGACTATAGGATCGAAAATATTTGCATTAATTATTATGCTAATTTTATTTGGAGGGACTATAGCTTTGGAACTATGGGGATTTGATCTTATAAAGGAGAACTTCTTTACTGGATTAATCGAACTGATTTTCTTAGCGTTGACTACATTTGTTGTAACATTAGATATGTGTACATTATATTGCTATCTTGGATTAACGATGTTTTTCTCAGGAACTATTCATAATATTGTAATCAAGGCAAATGAGAGAAAGAAGAGAAAAGAAGAAATTGAAGAAGTGGAGAAAGAACCACGTGCACATAATTTTCTTGATCTTCTTGTTGCAATAATCGGATTTATCTTAGGAATTGGATTGTTGGCTCTAAGCATTTATCTTGCAAGCCTTTCATTATCATCAAAATAAAAATATAGTTTTAGTATTATTTTTTGGACAGAAAATATGTTATTCAATATTACGAGTCTAGAACTCACTCAAGTGACAATTGAATTATTTGGTGCATTAGTTTGCATCTTTAGCTTTGCTTTTATATCGTTTTATAAAAATGAAAAGAAGAATCTTCATTATTTCAAATATTTATTTGCGATATGTTTTGTGCTATTTGTATTTGAATCATTATCATATATTTTTAGAGGAAATAATGATCTTATATCCATATATATTACCTCGATATCAAATTTCGTAGTTTTTTCTGGTAATATCGTGCTTGTCTTTATTTTTTCTTTATATGTATATGGGCTTCTTCATAGCATTAATATTAAACCTAAAAATATTTATAGATATATTACTGAAGGATTGTTAGTTTTATCTTTCATTATTCTTCTTTGCAATGTTTTCTTTAAGTGGATGTATGTAATTGATGAAAATAATTATTATCATCGTAATTATATGTTTTATGTTTATAGCTCCTTGATTCTAGCTTCAATGATACCTTTGATAGTTCTTAATATTGTTTATCGAAATGAAATGGGAATAAAAATTGTTTGTATGAATATTGTATTCATTTGCATTCCATTGATTTCTACAATATTTCAATTATTTTTCCAAGGAATAGCAATTACTAATATTGGACTAGGGATTACATTAATCATCATGTTGATTGTCTATTTTAGAGATTGGAATAAACTAGAAAATGAAGAAGTGTATGAGAAAAAGAATAAAAGAAGAATTGAATTCATTGTTCTTTTTGTGATTATGGCTATTTCTATGGCCGCTTCTTTAATCTCGAGTTTGTATTCTCTTGATAATGTTTCCAAAGATTATTCTAAAAAAGATAGTACAACGATTAGTGAACTTATTTCTAATAAAATAGAAACAAAAATACTAGAACCATTGATGGTTTCTAAGACAATGGCACAAAGTAGTACGTTGATTGAAGGATTGCATAATAGTACATTGAGTAACAATCCAGAAATGATAGAAGAAGAATTTAGTTCTTATATAAATACGGTTGAAGATGGATTTGGTTATAGCCAAGTATACATTATATGCGATAAAACAAAAGCTTATTATAAGTCTTCTGGGATTGTAAAAACTGTTTCTAACGATGATGTAAATGATAAATGGTATTTTGATTTTATTGATTTACAAAAAGATTATGAATTAAATGTGGATCAGGATGAATTCTATAATTATGACGTTTCACTTTTCGTTAATAAAAGAATATACGACAAAGATGGCTCTAATTTAGGAGTGGTAGGAGTAGGCGTTAATATTGTTGAATTTCTTAATGAAATTAAATCTTTTGAAAAAGAATATAATGTCAAAGTATCATTAGTTAATAAAGAAGGATTGATCCAAGTTTGCAGTGATGAGAAAAAGATTGAAAAAGAAAGTGTGGATTCTTCTTATTTCCATATGGTTAACTCAAATGAATTCTTTTATGAGAAAAAAGATGGAGAAGCAATATTAACTAGATATATTGAAGAATTTGATTGGTATATAATCGTTAATGATTTAAATAGCAATAAGATTAACACTGTATTAATCACAATTCCTTCTTTAATTATTTTTGCAGGTGGATTACTGTTATATGGTGCGATTCTTGCTTTCTTCAATGCACGAGAACAAAAAACGTATAATCTACTAGTAGAAAGAAAACTTGAATCGTTAACTGATGAGATGACTGGACTATTTAATAGACGTGCATATGAGGCGGATATAGCATCCATTGAGGAAGAGAAAGATATGTATTCAATCGTAATGATTGATATTAATGAGCTTAAAAATACAAATGATACCTTAGGTCATAAAGCTGGTGATGAATTAATCATAGCTTTATCAAATATTATTCTTTCAGTATTTAATTTAAGTAAATGTTATCGAATCGGTGGAGATGAATTCATCGTTATTACTCCAAGTGGTAAAGAAAAAGTTAAATCTTCCCTTAAAGAACTTGCCTTCTTAACAAGAACATATAAAGGGAAATATATAAATCATATCTCATATTCTTGGGGATATGTAGCTATTCATGAACACCCGGAACTTTCGATTGTAGATGCAATTAATCTTGCGGATGAATACATGTATCAAAATAAGAAGGAATATTACGAAAAAACGAAGAAAAATAAGATGTAATATGAATAAGAAGTAAGAGGACATTTCTTGTCCTCACGCTTCTTTTTTATATGCAATACAATATAATTGTTCCTGGAAATCTCCAAGGAATGAATATTAGACCTCAGTAACTCCATCTTGAAAATGGCTGAGGCACTAACCACGAGAGGATGAAATGTGGGATGCTGCATTTCAAACAAGACTAGAAATAGTCAACGAGAATAAACACTCGCTGTGGGTAGTGGCACATTATCTTTCTCTATATATAAGTAGCCGTACGATTTGGCACGACAAGAGGCTCTGTAGTAATACATCCCACGTAAAGATGATGAATTGAGAACTCATCATCTTCGTTCTCAAAAGAAGTGTTTGACTTGATGGTAAGTAATTACCTATAACAAATTTTACGGGCAAAAGTAGCGGTATGTCAGTTAATTAGACACATGTATTTTATAAGTTAGGCTGGATCTCCGTGAAATTTGGAAGATATCGATTCTTCCTGTGGGTCAGTAGAAATACTCCTCCTAGTCGCATTAAGGTCGCTCCTTCTTGCTCAGCCTAGGGTGCACATGTACGAATAATAGATTGGATTATAATGTATGGCGAAGGCTGGTAATATTCATTCCTTGGGGATTTTGTAAATAAAAGACATCCATTAAGGATGTCGAATGCGGAAACGTTGAAGAATTCAGCAAAGCAATTGATTGTCTCAATGCTTTTTGTCCCGTTATTTTCAATACGGCGTAAGTTTCTTACGCTGTATCCAATGCGGTCGGCAAGATCCTCTTGAGTAAGATTGCTTCTTACTCTCAACACCTTAATTGATCTTCCGATTTGGTGTATGTTAATTTGTTGTGTTTTCATATAAAATGAGCCCCTTTCCTTTAAATACAATGGTTTGTCATTTGATGAACTCATCAACGGTTTCTTTGGGGACAACAAATTGTAAAATAATTTTAGATGAATAACAAGAAAAAGTAAATATTGCTATTTCAATTATTTTTATTATATTTTCTCTAATTGATTAGAATTAGTCAGCAACGTTTTCCTATTCCAATTTCTATCTAGAAATCTATTCTAGAAAAGTTGATAAAAGGCTTTGCGTTTTGTATTATAGTGTTGTTAGAAATGCTTATAGGAGATTATCACTTATTTATATATGCCTTTTTTAGTTTTTTTTACAGTAATTATATTAATTGTTGTGTTAGTTTCAATTATTAATGATAGATATATCAAGATTCCTAATGAAATTGCGATATTGATATTCACACTTTTTATGTCGATTATTCTAAAGATAATTGATTCATTTATTGAGATTGAATGGGTTAATTCTACTATTAATTCATTAAAAGATTTTAGCTTTGAATCGTATTTACTAGATGGAGTCTTATGCTTTATGCTTTTTGCAGGCGCAAGTGAAGTAAAATTCAATAAATTTAGTCAGAATATTAAGAATATTACGATTTTATCTTTTGTATCTACCGCGATATCTGCATTTATATATGGTTTGATATTTTATTTATTCTCATTATTATTTAAATTGGATATTGGTTTATGGGTTTGCATTTTACTTGGAACAATTATCGCTCCTACGGATCCTATTGCTGCGACTGGAATTCTTTCAAAACTTGGAATGTCGAAGAACTTAACTACTGTTATTGAAAGCGAATCGCTATTTAATGATGGAATGGGAGTTATTCTATTCGCTTTTATTAAGAGTATTATAACTAATATTGGAACAAATATTGGTATTGTCTTGGTAAAAGAAATCTTTGGTGCGATTTTAGTTGCCTCCATCATATGCTTCATTTTGATTCTTCTTATGAAACTATCTAAAAAACCTATAAATCACGTTCTAATAAGCGTATTAGCAGTTTCCTCTTCTTATGTTTTATGTACTTTATTTGATTTTTCAGGTTGCATTGCTTCTGTGTTATGTGGAATGATTTTCTCATACTATCGTCATAAGAATGAAAACTATTTTTCACTCGTCGATCAACATAATATGTATGAATCCTTTTGGAGATTAATCGATAGTATTTTGAATAGTGCTTTGTTTGTTTTGATCGGGTTAATGTTCTTTAAACTAGATATATCTTATATCTTATTCTTTATTTCTATTTCAGCAATTCTATCTTCATTTATTTCTCGGTTTTCTGGCGTTTCTTTGCCTTTATGCTTCTTTAGGGGAAGAAGAGCTCCGGGAGGATATAATTTATTAGAATATTCAAGTTTGATGACTTGGTGTGCTTTAAAAGGTGGATTATCTTTAGCTTTAGTTTTAAGCGCTCAATCAATTCTTTCTATTAATGAGAATACAATCCTTTTCAGTGCAGTCTATATTACGATTGTATTTACAGTAATAATTCAAGGATTATTAACTAAACGAGTGTATTATGGAATTGAAAGACATAAAGCGTTGAGGATTAAGAAGGAGAGTGATAAGGAATGCGTATAGTTATTATTGGAGTTAGTCGTATTGCAGAATATTTGATTAATTATTTTGAACATTCAAAGCATGATATAGTTGTTATTGATAAAGATAAAGAAGTGATTGACTACGTAACGGATAAATATAGCGTTACTGGAATATGTGGTAGTGGTGCATCTAGTGATGTATTAGAAAGTGCTGGAGTAAACTGCGCGAATTACGTTATTAGTTTGACTCCGATTGATGAAATCAATCTTTTTGCATCTTCTATGGCAAAGAGATTAGGTGCAAAATATGTTATTTCTATCATTGAAGGGAATGAATTTGGAAAGGATATTGAGAGATTAAAGGAACAATTTGAAATCGATGAAGTAATCATTCCAAATAGAATTATTGCTCATAAGATAGTATCTCAAATCAGATATAACGTTGCTAAAAAGGTTACTTTCTTATTTGATAAGAAATTAATACTATCCGAACTTGTAGTCTCTAAAGATAGTTTTTTTAATATGAAAAAACTAAAAGATATTAAACCTCTTCTTGATATCAACTTTCTTATCACGGGAGTTGTAAGAAATGATAAATTGATTATTCCAGATGGTGAATTCTTAATCAAAGAGGGTGATTATGTTGGTATATTGACATCAAAAGAATTAATGAATGATTTGTTTAGTAAGCTCAATCTTGTTCATAATCCTATTAATTCTCTTTTAATCATTGGTGGAGGGTTGTTAAGTGAAGAAATCTTGAAGCAAATGGATGATAAGAGAATTAAGATTTCAATCGTTGATAAAGATAATGAAAGATGCCAATATCTAATTAATAAATATAATGATATTAATGTTATTAACGCAGATGCGATGGATGTTGAAGTATATGAGAATATGAACATTTCAAGTAGAAGTGCTTTTGTTTGTACAACTGATAATGATGAAACAAATCTATTATCTGCAATTATTGGTAGAAGCTATAATGTTGCAGAGAATATATCGGTTGTAAAAACTAAATCATATGAGAATATTTTAAAAAGGACGATGTTATGTTTAACTTTATCTACTTCGGCTTTAATTTCACAAACAATACTAGAAAAAATATTTAGTCGAAAAGGAGATGGAACTTCTTATTATGCTTTTGGAGATGAAATGCTTAAGACATTCATTTTTGAAATAACGAAGGATTTTAAATATCTAGGAATACCATTAAAAGATCAAAAAATAAAAAAAGGAATTATTATTGGTGCGATATTAAAGGATAATAAAGTAGTTATTCCTAATGGGACAGATGTCCTTTTAGAAGGAGATAAAATCTTTACATTATCGCAAACACAAGAATCAATTAAATCTATTATGGATATATATCGATAAGAATAGGAAGTTTTAAGAAGGAGAAAATATGATAGAAATTAAGTGCCCAAAGTGTAATGAAGTGATTAAACTTGGTAAGGATGAATATAATTCCTTATTGAATGAGATAGAGAAAGAAGAATTGAATAATAGAGTACAAGAAAGAGTATCTGAGATTCAAAACACATATAAGGCAAAACTTGAATTAGAAACAAATAAGATGAAAAATGCTCAAGATTCATTAATCAATGAATTAAATGTACAAATCAAGCTATTAAAAGAAAAATTAGAAAGCTCAGATAAAGATATTCAAATCGCTGTTAATAAAGCAGTTGAAGGACTTAAAGATCAATTATCTAAAAAGAATGAAGAAATCACAAAATTAAAAGATGATGTTTCTAATGTGAAAAGAGATACAGATCTATCGACACAAAAGATTAAAGAACAATACGAATTTCAGTTAAAAGCAAAAGATGAGGAAATTAAACATTGGAAGGAATATAGAATGGGTGATTCAACAAAGGATCTAGGTGAATCATTAGAACAATATTGTCATGATGCATTCGATGAAGTTAGACCTTATGCTTATCCAAATGCTTATTTTGAAAAAGATAATGAAGTAGATGAAGAAGGAAAAGGAGATTTCATCTTTAGAGATTATCAAGAAGGAATAGAAACTGTTTCTATTATGTTTGAGATGAAAAATCAAAAAGAAACGACGACTAAAAAACATAAAAATGAAGATTTCTTTGCAAAATTAGATAGGAATAGAAAATCAAAAGGATGTGAATATGCAGTACTTGTTTCTACTTTAGAAGAGGACAGTAAATTGTATAATAATGGAATTGTTGATGTTTCACATCGATACCCAAAAATGTTTGTAGTTAGACCTCAATTTTTCCTAACTATTATTGGTTTAATTAGGAATATGGCAAATAACTCATTTTCATATAAGAAACAAGTAATCGAATATCAAAGAGAGAATGTGGATATTACTAATTTTGAAAATACGGTAAAAGCAATTGCAGAAAAAATTACTAATGATTATGAAAAAGCAGGATCAATCTATTCTGAAGTAGATAAGATGTGTGATGATATTGTTAAAAAAGTAGAAAGCTTCAGGAAAGAATTCAAAACAGCAACGGGATGGATTGAAAAAGCTAAGAATCAATTACCTAATCTAGAAGTAAGAAAACTTACTAGAGGAAATGAAACGATGAAGGAAAAATTTGCTAATCTTGATAAACAGTAATATTGATTTCTTATTATTTTGAACTTACGGCACATGAATAATACATGGAGAAAATGGATATATGGAAAGACCAAAGATTACTAAAGGACTCGACAGTTCTACTTTTAGAAGCTTCTATTATTTAAAAGAAGAATTAATAGAATTCTGTAAAGAACATAATCTCCCTCTTAATGGGAGTAAAATCGATATAACTAATCGAATTGCAAAATATTTAGATAATGGAGAGATAGTTTCATCTTATACAGCAAAACCTAAGGAAAAAATAGAAGAATATACACTTGATACTATCATTGAAGAAAATTATCGCTTTTCTGAAAAGAAAAGGGCTTTTTATGAGGAAAATATAGGAAAAAGTTTCACCTTTAATGTTCAATTTCAAAGGTGGATTAAACAAAATGTTGGGAAGACATATGGAGATTCTATTGAAGCGTATAAAGAGATTGTTAAGCAAAAGAAAAAGATAAAACCAGAAATAGATAAGCAATTCGAATATAATACGTATATTAGAGACTTCTTTTTGGATAATGATGGTTTGTCATTAAATGATGCAATAAAATGTTGGAAATATAAAAAGAGTTTACCTGGTAGTCATAAATATGAAAAGGAAGATCTGATTGCTATAAAATGAATGACTTTATCATAATATAATGATTAATTGGCTTAGTGATACAAATAAAAAATGTTTGTTCATTAGGCTTTTTTATATTAATATTATGAAGTTTATCATTATATATTGACAAATACTATAAACGCGTTTACAGTATTTTTGAGGTGATAATATGCCAACAAGTCCAAAGATTCCTAAAAGTTTAATTCTAGAAAAATCCTTAGAACTCTTAATTGAGGAAGGATGGAATAATGTAAATATAAAAACAATTGCAAAAAAAATCGGATGTTCAACTCAACCTATTTCTTGGCATTTCAAGAATATGGATGGGCTTCGTTCTTCCCTTAGTATTTTCGCTTATGAATATGCAAATAAATTAATGGAACCAAATGAAGATGATCCACATCCATTTTCAAGTATTGGTGATGTTTTTGTCGATATAGCATTTGAAAAACCAAATCTATATAAGTTCCTTTATTTAGATGGAGGAAGTAAGTATTCTCTTGGTGGATTAAAGGAGATAAAAGAGGATAAAGGAAATGATGAAATAGCAGACTTTTTGGCTAAAAAGTACAATTCTACCAAAGAAAATATGATGAATTATATTTTAGATATTATCGTTTATACACAAGGTATTTTATCATTTAAGGTTTCTGGTATTATCGATGCTTCTAAAGAAGAAATTAAAGAGAAAATTGCAAATGTATCAAAGGCATTACTTATGCAATATTTGAAGAGGTAATTATGAGGTTTAGAAATATAGCTTTTATTATTTTATTAGTTGTTGAATTAGGATTATTGATATTCTTTTCAATTAAGAAGATGGATCATGTAGTGAATAAAATTACATCGATTACTTTAACTGTTGTAATTTTATTTGTAACAGGATGGATGATGTTATTTCCTCCATATAAAGAACTTTCACCTACTGGTAATTATGAGGTAGCGTATATAAGTGAGAATTATGTTGATGAGAATAGAATAGAGGAGTTCTTAAATGATGGATCAAAAAGAGAACTTCAAGTCGGAATTTGGTATCCTAAAAACATCAATAAAGAATGTCCTTATGTTGTCTTCTCTCATGGATCATTTGGAACGATTGATAATAATAAAACATTATGTGTTGAACTTGCTTCTAGAGGATTCATAGTTACTTCAATCTCACACACTTTTCATGCTTTTGAGACGGTTTTATCTAATGGGAAAAAGGTTTCCATTGATAGTTCATATATGAATGAATTAATGAAAGAGAATGCTCGTAAAGATAAAGAAGGAAGTTTAGAATGCTATCGTAAATGGATGAAACTTAGAATGGATGATATATCCTTTGTTATCGATACGCAGAAAAGTAAAGTTGATCATAAAGTGCTTAAATATATTGATTCTTCTAAGATTGTAGTTATGGGTCATTCTCTTGGTGGAAGCGCAGCATTAGGAATTGGGAGAGTGAGAGATGATGTAAAAGCAGTTGTCGCTTTAGAATCTCCGTTTATGTATGACATAGTTGATGTACAAAATGATGAATTTGTATTGAATGAAGAAGTTTATCCTATTTCTTGCTTAAATGTATATACTGATTCTTCATATTCGAGATTAAATGAATTACCTCAATATAAACAAAACTATAACATATTGAATGAGAATGATGATAAATATGTCAATGTATATTTATCTGGCATTGGACATATGCATTTATGTGATTTTCAATTGACAAGTCCTTTCCTTTCTATGGTTTTTTCAGGAATGGATTCGAGTAATAGCGCGAAGAAGAATTTAGAGATGGTAAATGAAGTTGTTATTGAATATTTACAAAACCAAGGAATAATGTAACTTACTATGGAATTTTCCATAGTTTTTTTACATTTAATAATATTTTGTCAAATATATTGACGATAGGATGAATTAGATGGTAATGTAAACTTGTTGTTTTTACAACGTCTTGGAGAATTTATGAAAGATAATTTGCGATAAAATTGATTGTATTCTTGAAGAGGCAAGCGATGAGTTAGATGAAGAAAAAAGAGTAATGTTTTATGAAAATCTTACTTTGATAAACGATAACCTAGAAAAATATGTAAGAAATATGGAGATAAATAGATATGGCAATAAAGTTGATGATTGATTCTGCTTCAGATATCGGTGAAAAAGAAGCAAAAGAAATGGGAATCATTATGGTTCCAATGATAATTACAATTGGAAAAGAAGAGTTCTATGATGGAGTTAATATTACTCCAAGAGAATTTTATGAAAAACTAATTGAAAGTGATGAACTTCCAAAAACTACACAAATAAACCCTTATCGTTTTGAAGAAGCGATAAAAGAAAATTTAAAAGATGGTGATGAACTTCTTATAATTACTATTTCTTCTAAATTATCTGGAACTTATTCTAGTGCTTTGCAAGCTGCAATTATTTTTGATGGAAGAGTTAGAGTGATTGATAGTATGAATGCTGCAATTGGAGAACGTATATTATGCGAATATGCTTTGCGTTTGATAGATGAAGGGGTATCTTTTGATGAAATCGTTAATGAATTAGAAGAGAAAAAGAGTAAAATCCATGTTTTAGCCCTTATTGATACGCTTGAATACCTTAAAAAAGGTGGAAGAATCTCAAGTACTGTTGCATTTGCAGGAGAACTTATCTCTCTAAAACCTGTTATTGGTGTTGTTGGAGGGGAAGTAAAGATGGTTGGTAAGGCAATTGGCTCTAGAAGAGGAAATAATCTATTAAATAGATTGGTAGAAAGTAAAGGTGGTATTGATTTTACTATGCCATATGGTACAATTTGGTCGGGACTAGATGATTCAATGCTACAAAAATATATTAATGATAGTGCTTCTTTGTGGGAAGGACATACTGACAAAATACCTTCATATATTTTAGGCGGAACTATTGGAACTCATATTGGTCCTGGTGCTATAGGAGTAGCATTCTTTGAAAAATAAGAAAGGAGTTCATATGAACGTTTTTAAAAGAGTGTATTGTAGGTGTTATCAAGCTGTATTTCGTCTTTTAATACCAATTTTACCTTATAGAGAACCTACAATATTCCATTCTGTTGATGAGTTACCTGATTTATTAATTAAAAAAGGACATTTAAGCGTTTTATTAGTAACAGATGAAAGTTTGCGTAAGTTTGGAGTGACTTCACACTTAGAAGAAATATTAAAAGATAATGGAATCGATTGCATCGTTTATGATAAAACTTGTCCTAATCCAACGATAAAGAACGTTGAAGAAGCTTTAGAAATGTATATTAAAAATGATTGCAAGGCATTAATTGCTTTTGGAGGAGGATCTAGCATTGATTGCGCAAAAGGTGTAGGCGCTAGAGTTGCTTATCCTAAAAAATCAGTGAACAAATTAAAGGGAACATTGAAAGTAAGAAGGAGAATTCCTCCACTAATCGCTATTCCTACAACTGCTGGAACAGGAAGCGAAGTGACAATTGCTGCAGTTATTACAGATTCAGAAACAAAGCATAAATATGCAATGAATTCATTTCCACTGATTCCATCATATGCAGTTTTAGATCCTAAAGTCACTTTTACACTACCAAAAGGATTGACGGCAACTACGGGAATGGACGCTCTTACTCATGCAGTAGAAGCATATATTGGTCGATCTACTACAAGAGAAACTAGAAAAAAAGCTTTAGAAGCAGTCTCATTGATTTATGCAAATATAAAGAAAGCTTATGACGATGGACATGATTATGATGCACGTTCTAATATGTTAAAGGCATCGTATCTTGCTGGAGTAGCTTTTACAAAATCTTATGTTGGATATATTCATGCAATTGCACATTCTTTAGGAGGTCAATATAATATTGCACATGGTTTAGCAAATGCAGTTATTATGCCTTATGTTCTTGATGCTTATGGAAAAAGTGCTTATAAGAAATTGTACAAACTCGGGAAAGCTGCAGGAATAGTTGATGATCAAGATTCTATTGAGATAGGGGCTAAGAGGTTTATTCAATCCATTCGTGATTTAAATGAATGTATGAATATTCCTTCAACAATACCTGGGATAAAAAAAGAAGATATTAGAATGATGGCAGATCATGCGGATAAAGAGGCTAATCCTTTATATCCAGTCCCAAGATTAATGGATAGAAGTGAATTAGAAAAAATATATTTTTCCATCTCATAAAATGAATAAAATAATAGACTTTTTGCATAAAAATAATAGCTCTACTTGTTGAAAAGTAGAGCTATTTTTTAGTATTTTCTAATTTTTCCATCCAATCCATGAAGCATTACTGTTCCTTCTTTTGTTAAAGCAAGATGCTTGGCGTATTCTAATGCTTCTTTTTGCGTTTGGAATAGTTTGATAACTTTGTCAGAACCTTGTATGAATACTTTCCATTCTCTTCCATCGTTATCTCTTTTCGAAACATGATATATTGTTTTTGCCATGATTATTATCCCCCCTAGAATAATTATATCATTTATTGTGTATAGCTTTATCAATTATTTATTTTAAAATAATTTCATTGTTTGTAAGATTATTTAAAAAAACACTTGCATACTACCGAATGTTAGTATATTTTTTTGAAGGAGTTAAAAATGAAAAAGAGTAGGTTTAAGATTACAAAGAATGTTTTATTATTTTGGTGCTTATTTATTGGATTAGGTGCAATGCTTGGTGGAGTATGTATGTTAATAGAACCATCTGGTAGTATTCTCCATATGGAAGCAATGATAGATTACTTTCAAGTGTTACCTTTCGCGGATGTTTTATTTCAAAACTATATTTTTTCTGGAATAGCTTTGATTATTGTAAATGGTTTATCTAACTTGGTAGCATCAACTTTAATTTTATTCAAAATGCGTGCTGGATTATATTTAGGGATGATATTTGGGTTTACTTTGATGCTTTGGATTATTATTCAATTTGTTATTTTTCCTCCAAATTTCCTTTCTACTGTTTATTTCATCTTTGGAGTTTTACAATTTCTTACAGGATATATGGCTATCACCTTCTATAAACAAGAGATATTCTCTATAAACGAAGATGCATATACTAATATTAATGAGAATAAAGATACATTGGTTCTATATTTCTCTAGAATGGGATATACGAAAAAGTTAGCTTATGAGATT
Source organism: uncultured Caryophanales bacterium (assembly GCA_945873815.1). Taxonomy (GTDB): domain Bacteria; phylum Bacillota_I; class Bacilli_A; order RFN20; family CAG-449; genus UBA3210. The sequence continues at coordinate 17,078 of CAMCEE010000010.1, read as the reverse complement.
GTAGATGCAAAAGGCGCGACAATATATGAAGTTAAGGCAACAGAAAAAATTGATGGCACATTAGGATTCTGGTGGTGTGGAAGATTTGGAATGAATAAACTTGATATGGGAATCGAAGAACTTAATCTTGATGTGAAAGAATATGAGAATGTAATTATCGTTTCTCCAATATGGGTATTTGATGTAGCTTCTCCTATAAGAACATTATGCAAAAAATTATCAGGTCAAATAAAAAACGTTAGTTATGTTACATGTCATTATATGAAAGCAGAATTTAATAAAGTATCAGAATATTTAGATGGATTATTAAACGTTAAACACAAAAATTATAAAAGTGTATGTTGTAGAAAAGGAAAATATCTAACAAAAACATTATGGAAAGAATTCTAATCGATAATCTTGATAAACTCCATACTACTCCAATGGGTGAAATAAGAATTAAACGAAATCTATCCTTATTAGATGAGATAGATGTTATTGAATATGCCAAATCGCTTATTCTTAATAAAAATGCTTCTACGATTAAAAAGGGAAAGAATTATTATGTTAGTATAAATGATATTGTATTAACTATTAACTCGTATAGCTATACTATTATCACTGCAAAAAGAATAAAGATTTTCGCATAAAACTAGATATGAAAAAAAGATAATCCAAATACGGGTTATCTTTTTTTAGAATTCAAATAATACAATTTTATTTTCACTTAATGTTTTTTTCAAATCTATTAATCTTTGATTTGATGAGCCACGATATTTTAATGAGATATCTTTTAATTCTTCAACGAATCTTCCATCGACTAGCACATCGATATATGAAAGCATCTCATCTGTAACTTCGTTATGTGCTTTTCCATTTTTAGGGAGAATTTCTGTTTCAAGAACATATCCAGTATATGCCCAAATATTTTTGTTTGGAAATCTTTTTTTGAATTCTCTTAATAAGTGAATCAGCCCTATTTGATTTGATGGTTCGAATGGTTCTCCTCCTAAAAGAGTCAATCCTGCGATGTATGTTTTAGAACATTCTTCAAGTATTTGTTCTTCGATTTCTTTTGTAAAGACTTCTCCATAATCAAATGGCCAGGCAATTGAATTAAAACATCCTTTACAATGATGTGTACATCCTGAAACAAACAATGATACTCTAATTCCTAAGCCATTCGCGATATCGCAATTTTTAATCGTTGCGTAATTCATATTTATAAATGTAATACTCTTTCTTGAATCTCTTGAGTACGTCCTTGATTCCAGAATTGTGAACCAATGTATCCACATGTTCTTCTTGCAACATTGAGTTTTGATTGATCTCTATTCTTACATTTTGGACATTCCCATACTAATTTTCCATCTGGATCTTTTACAATTAGGATTTCTCCATCGTATCCACATACTTGACAGTAGTCACTCTTTGTATTCAATTCTGCGTACATAATGTTCTCATATATGAATTTCATAACTTCAAGTACTGCAGGGATGTTATCGTTCATATTTGGAACTTCAACATAGGAGATAGCTCCTCCTGGAGATAGCTTTTGAAATTTGGATTCGAATGCGAGTTTATCAAAAGCAGAAATGTTCTTTGTTACATGTACGTGATATGAGTTTGTAATGTAGTTTTTATCGGTAACTCCTGGGATGACACCAAATCTTTTTTGTAAGCATTTTGCAAACTTATATGTAGTTGATTCGAGTGGTGTTCCATAGATTGAAAAATCAATGTTTTCTTTCTTTTTCCATTTTGCACATGCATCGTTTAATCTAGTTAAGATTTCTAATCCGAGTTTTTCTCCTTCTGAATCAGTTAATTCCTTTCCTATTAACTTATAGACTGTTTCCCATAATCCAGCATATCCAAGAGAAATAGTTGAATATCCACCATATAGTAATTTGTCGATTGGTTCACCTTTTGGAAGTCTTGCGAGTGCACCATATTGCCATAAGATTGGCGCAGCATCTGATAATGTTCCCTTCAATCTATTATGTCTACACATCAATGCTTTGTAGCATAATTCTAGTCTATCATCTAATATTTCCCAGAATTCATCGAGTGATTTACTTGAACAAGCGACATCGACAAGGTTGATAGTAACAACACCTTGATTGAATCTACCATAGTATTTTGGTTTGTTATTCTCGTCAACATATGGTGTTAAGAATGATCTACAGCCCATGCATGTGTAGCAATGACCTTCTCCGTTTTTATCTTTCTTTAATTCTTTCATGATTTTTTCAGAGATGTAATCTGGAACCATACGTTTTGCAGTACATTTTGCTGCTAGACATGTTAAGTACCAATATTTTGAATCTTCTTTGATATTATCTTCTTCTAGAACGTAAATTAATTTAGGGAAAGCAGGAGTAATCCATACGCCTTGTTCATTTTTAACGCCTTGAATTCTTTCTTTCAAGAGTTCTTCTATAATCATTGCAAGATCATCACGTGTTCTTCCTTCTGGAACTTCATTTAAATACATAAATACGGTGATGAATGGAGCTTGTCCGTTTGTTGTCATCAAAGTAACAACTTGATATTGAATTGTTTGAACACCTTTTTTTATTTCATCTCTAACTCTTTTTTCAACGATATTAGCGATTTGTTCTTCCGTTGCATCAATTTGATTATCTTTTAACTCATCGATTACTGCTTTTGTAATTTTCTCTCTAGAAATTTGAACAAATGGTGCTAAATGTGAAAGGGAAATTGATTGTCCACCGTATTGATTGGATGCAACTTGAGCGATAATTTGTGTTGCGATATTACAAGCGGTAGAGAAAGATTTAGGCTTTTCGATTAATGTTCCAGAGATAACTGTTCCATTTTGTAACATATCTTCTAGATTTACAAGATCGCAGTTATGCATATGTTGTGCGAAATAATCTGCGTCATGGAAATGAATGATACCTTCTTCATGCGCTTTAACTACCTCAGGAGGTAATAAAAATCTCTTTGTGATATCTTTTGATACTTCGCCTGCCATATAGTCTCTTTGAACACTATTAACAGTTGGGTTCTTATTGGAATTTTCTTGTTTTACTTCTTCATTATTACATTCTATAAGAGAAAGAATTTGAGCATCTGTTGTATTGGATTTACGGACTAATGCTCTTTGAAAACGATATGTAATATAACTACGAGCAAGGCTAAAATAGTTTCTTTGCATTAATTCATTTTCAACGATGTCTTGAATTTCTTCGACATTTAATGCACGTTTGATGCTTTTAATGTTCTTGCAAATTTGTCCAGCAATTTCATAGATTTCTTCTTCTGTCATTCTGCTTGATTCGTCGACGGAATTGTTTGCCTTATCTAAAGCAGCAACAATCTTCTTAATGTCAAATTTGGCTTCAGAGCCATTTCTCTTAATTACTTTCATATAAATCTCCTTCTCAAATTTTTTCGTGCATAAAAATAACCAAAGATTGGTTGATTACCGTAATTATCGTAAGCTATTATAGTGCTTGCGTTCGGGTGAATAAAATATAACATTTTTAAATAGAGTTGTAAACATAAAAAACGAAGAAAAATCAGATAATTTTTTACTTCTAATTTTTAGTAGTTTTTTAGTGATTTTTGTCGAATGAGATGGGGGATATGTAATAATATATTATAAATATTATTATATATTTTTTAAAAAAAATTATCGGGGAAAACTTACAAAAGTAAAAGAAAAAAATGTTGTGATAGAGGCCCTTTCAAATCTCCTATTTAGAGTGTATTTGAGGAAATTCCAATACTCATTTATCGTAAATTTTTCCAATTTTGAAATTAGAAATGTTTGAAGGTTAGTTTGCTTCTTTTTGTGCTACCACAAAGATATAATCTTTGGTAGAATTCTCAATTTTCATTAAATACTATATTAGTATTTGAATAGGGTTTCATTTTGTGTATAATTAACAATGGTAAATCGTTTTACGGAGGATAAAATAATGGGAAACTGGTTAGACAGATTATTAAGAGTAGATGAAAGAGCGTTAAAAAAGATTGAAAGAACTGCGAATATCGTTCTTTCTTATGAAGACGAAATGAAAGCGTTAAGCGATGAAGAATTAGCAGCTAAAACTCCTTATTTTAAAGAATTACTTGCAAACGGACAAACTTTAGAAGACATTCTTCCTGAAGCTTATGCGGTAGTAAGAGAAGCTTGTAGAAGAGTTAGAAATGAATTTCCATATAAAGTACAAGTTATGGGTGCAATTGTCTTAAATGAAGGCGACGTTGCAGAAATGAAAACTGGTGAAGGTAAAACATTAACTGAAACTATGCCAGTATATTTGAATGCGTTAACTGGAAAGGGTGTTCACGTTGTTACTGTTAACGAATATTTAGCTTCACGTGATGCTGAATTAATGGGAAAGGTTTATAATTTCTTAGGCTTAACTTGCGATTGTAACTTAAGAGAAAAAACTACTGAACAAAAACAAGCAGCATATAACGCAGACATTACATATACAACAAACTCAGAATTAGGATTTGATTATTTAAGAGACAATATGGCTCAATCAACTAGTAAACGCGTTTTGCGTGGATTAAATTACGCTATTGTTGATGAGGCAGACTCGATTTTAATTGATGAATCAAGAACTCCTTTAATTATTTCTGGAGGAGAAAGAGCAAACGCAAATACTTATATCTTTGCAGATAGATTTGTTAAATCACTCAAGAAAGAAAGGGATTTTACAATTGATATAAAAACAAAAGCATGCTCTTTAACTGACAGCGGTAATGATGCTGCAGAAAGAGCATTCGGAATTAAGAATATTTACGCACCAGAATTTAATGATTTGGTTCACCGTATTCACCAAGCTCTTAAAGCTAATTACATCATGAAGAAGAATGTTGAATATATGGTCAAGGATGGAGAAATTCATCTTATTGATCAATTCACAGGTCGTGTTATGAAAGGAAGAGAATATTCTGACGGCTTACAACAAGCAATTCAAGCTAAAGAGAATGTTAAGATTAAACAAGAAACAATTACGATGGCTTCTATCACATATCAAAACTTCTTTAGATTATATAACAAAGTTGCTGGTATGACTGGTACTGCAAAAACAGAAGAGGAAGAATTTGAAAAGATTTATAACATGCATGTTACACCAATTCCTACTAATAAACCTATCTTACGTATTGATGATACGGATTTAGTTTATGGTACTTCTAGCGCAAAATATAAAGCAATTTTGAAAGATATTATTGCAAGACATAAATTAGGACAACCAATCTTAATTGGTACTCCTTCTGTTGAAGCTTCTGAGATTATGGATGATTTATTAAATAAAGCAGGATTAGCTCATGAAGTATTGAATGCTAAAAACCATGAACGTGAAGCACATATCATTGAAATGGCTGGGCAAATGAATGCGATTACTATTGCAACTAATATGGCTGGCCGTGGTACCGATATTAAGTTAGGGCCTGGAGTTAAAGATATCGTTGATCCAGAGGGAATTGTAAAAGGACCTGCAGGATTATGCGTTATTGGAACGGAAAGAAATGAAGCAAGACGTATCGATAACCAATTAAGAGGACGTTCTGGACGTCAAGGAGACCCAGGATATTCTAGATTCTACATCTCATGTGACGATGAACTATTAGCAAGATTTGCACCTGATTATTTGAAGACGTTATTTGAAAAAATGGGTGATGAAGCACTTGAGAGTAAGATGGTTATGAATGCAATTACTTCTGCACAAAAGAAGATTGAGGGCCAAAACTTTGATGTTCGTAAATCGCTTCTTGATTACGATGATGTTTTAAGACAACAACGTGAATCAATGTACAAACAAAGAGATACATTATTATATGCTGAATCAGTAAGTGATTTGGTTTATGGATATTTTAAAACGGTAGGTAAGAAAATCGTTGAGAATTCCATCGATGACTCTGATGCTAGAAATGCGTTCTTATCTGGTGAATTGTTAAAGAAAAATCTTGAACCTAAGTATTTACCAGAGGGTTCTTTTGATCCTACTGGTTACGATGATGCTGCAGTTGATGAAGTTTCTGAAGAAATTGGAGAAATCATCTATGCACAATATGCTAAAAAGAAGAGTACATGGCCTAGTGAAGCAGTCAATGATATCGAAAAGATGGTTGCTTTACGTTGCGTTGATAAATTCTGGACCACACATATCGATTCTATGGCTAAATTAAAAGAAGGTATCAGTTTAAGAAGCTACGCTCAATCCGATCCATTAAAGGCATATGTCGATGAAGGATGGGATATGTTCAATGAGATGATTTTCAATATCGCAGAATTGACAGTAAGTACATTGTTACATGCTGAGATTAGAATGAAAACTCCTGAAGAAATTGAACAAGAAAAAAAGCAAATTGAAGAAATGAGAGCAAAAAGAGCTGCAGAAGCAGCTAAAAATGCGGATAGTGGAGAAGGAAAATAGTATGCTCGAACTATTTGAAATCAAAACTCGTCTCCAAAAGGCTCTTTCTAAACTTGCGGAATTGGGAGATTCACTTTGACCTCGCAACTATCGAAAAAGAGCGTGATGAATTAATTATTAAAATAAATGAAGATTCTTTTTGGGATGACCAAAAAAAAGCATTAGAAATAATGGATCGTAAGAATGAAATCGAATCGACGATTAATTCTTACTCTTCCTTGAATAATAAATTGAAAGATTTACTAGAAACATATGAAATGCTAAAAGATGCGGATGATGTGGAGATAAGAGAAATCGTCTCTTTGGAAATTTTTGATGTGGAAAAAGAATTATCCGATTTTGAAATACTAACACTTTTATCTAATAAATTTGATTCATCTAATGCCATTATTGAGATTCATCCAGGTGCAGGAGGAACTGAATCACAAGATTGGGCAAATATGTTATATAGAATGTATTCTCGATATATAGAAAAACATAAAATGAAGATGCAAGTTGTCGATTATCAAGTTGCAGATGATGCTGGAATAAAATCTGCGAGTTTTATCGTGAGTGGAAAGAATGCATATGGTTTATTAAAAGCGGAAAAGGGCGTTCATAGATTAGTAAGAATCTCACCTTTTGATTCAAATAAAAGACGTCATACCTCTTTTGCAAGCGTTGAGGTTATTCCTCAAATGAACTCTTCTATCGACATAGAGATTCTTGATAAAGATATTCGTATCGATACATATCGTTCAACGGGTGCTGGTGGACAAAATGTTAATAAAACCGATTCGGCAGTTAGAATTACTCATTTTCCAACTGGAATTGTAGTCACTTGTCAAAATGAAAGAAGCCAAATTCAAAATCGTGAAATCGCAATGAATATATTAAAATCTCGTCTTTATCAAATAAAGGTGCAAGAACAACAAAAAGAATTGAATAAAATCGTGGGAGAACAAAAAAATATTGAGTGGGGAAGCCAAATTAGATCATACGTTTTTTGTCCTTATACGATGGTGAAGGATCATCGCACTGGATATGAAACTAGCGCAGTATTCAATGTTCTTGATGGGGATATTGATGAATTCATTTATTCTTATTTGAGATGGGAGATGAAGAACAATGGGTAGAATTGAAGAAATCAAAAGAAAGATTAAGAATATTACTAAAGAAGAAGTGAAAAAGTTTTCTAAGAATACTTTCTTAGTCCTTTTAGGAACGCTTATCATTGCTCTTGCAACGGAATTATTCCTCATTCCTGCAAATCTTGTAACAGGTGGAGTTTCTGGTATTGCTGTTTCAGTTTCTTATTTAGGTTTACCGATTGAGATAGAATTCTTTATTACTATTCTCAACTGGTCTCTTTTCTTTATTGGTGTAATATTTTTAGGTTTTAAGTTCTCATTAAAAACTTTATGTTCAACAATTGCATATCCTATTTTTCTTATTGGAATTAAATATTTGTTAGAAGTTGCTCCTTGGTTATCGATTGTATATTCCGCTTCTCTTATTGGAAATGAGGCAATGGTGAATTTACTTAGTTCATTATTTGGTGGATTCTTTATCGGTACTGGGTGTGCGATTACTTTCTTAGGTGGTGGATCTACTGGTGGAGTTGATATCATTACTTTTGTTTTATGTAAATATTTTACAAGATTAAAAAGTTCAGTGTCTATTTTTGTAATTGATGCTCTTGTAGTCATTTCTGGTTTTATATTAAATCCTTCTCATGATTTAGCATTATGTTTAGAAGGTGTTTTATCCGCATTTATCGCTTCACTCGTTATTGATAAGATTTTCGCGGGTAGTTCAAAATTCTTCGTTGCTTACATCATTACGGATAAATATAAAGAAATCACGGAAAAGGTAATAAAAGATATGGATCGTACGACTTCGATTATCGATATTCAAGGAGGATACTCTTTGGATGATAAAAAGATGGTGATGATTTCATATTCAATGCGTGAATATAATCAACTTATGGCGATTATTTGCTCTGTTGATAGAAGAGCATTTGTAACGATTCACCGTGCGCATGATATTAATGGAGAGGGATTTAGACCACTAAATCATAAGAAGTAAAATGACTGAAGTAGAAATGTTAGTTTTATCAATTGTATTCTTTGTTGTAACTCTTTCTTTCTTTGTTTTTATTTTGATTGTTCTAAAAAATAGAAAGAGATATTTTGAGACTATATTATCTGAGATTGAATATAAGACGAAAGAATATTTTATGGGTATTGGAATTGAAGATGATAGGTTATTCCCTTTTGACAAGGAAGTAGTCGCAGGAATAACGCGAAAATTTAATAAAATAGATTATGATGAATTAACTAATATTAAATTAAAAAAAGGTTATACTTTTATTAAGCAAAGAGTTATATTTATCGTAAATAATGAATTGAACTATCCTTTTGAAATAGTAAACAAAAATAATAAAGAATATATGGTTATCGATGATAGCATAAAACAAATTGAGATATTAGTTTCTAGCTATCGCCCTTCACATTATATGCTCAAGTATACATTTACTCATGAAAATAATAGAATTGCTTATGAAGTTGAGGAGGTAAAATATGATGAATAAAGAGAAAGATTTAGCTTATGAAGAGAAAATTAAATCGATAAAAACTAGTTATTTGGTAACTGGAGTTGTAGTTTCTCTTATCGTTGGTTCGCTTGGATTTGGCTTAGGAAGATTGCTTGGTGGAAAAGAATCTATCAGTGTATCTAAAGATATGGCAAAATTCATTTCGTTTTACAATTCCTTTAAAAATGAATATTATCATCAACAAGATGAGAGGGTATTAATCGATGGATTATATTATGGTTTAACGGCTTCAGTTGATGATAGGTTTACTTTTTATGTATCTTCAGAGAATAATGAATCTCAAGGATTATCTACCTCTCAAGTAGGTATTGGTTTTGAAAGAGCAACGTATTATGGAAATGCATTAGTTAACCATGTTATGAGTAATTCTCCAGCTTCAAAAGCAAGATTTATTGATGATTCAAATCAATTTATCGATGGTGAAGTAGGACTTAAAAAAGGTGATATAATCGTAAAAATTAGGGAGTTTGATGATATGGGGAGCCCTTATTATGTTTTAAAAGAACACCCTTCATCAGATTGGTCTAATAGATTTGCAGGTAGTATTAATACTAATGTTGAATTAGTCATTTTGCGTGATGGGGTAACAAAAAGATGCGTTGCGACTAGAAATTATTTTGATACCGATAAAGCGCGATTAATTGAAAAGAATTATTCTTCATTAAAAAAAGAAGCAGTTGTTCAAATCAGTTCCTTTTTAGGAAATCTTAATAATAATGAATCTACTCCTGCACGTGAACTAGTTGATATTTTTAAGAATGATTTATTAAAAGATAATAACTACATCGATAATCTTATCCTTGATTTAAGAGGTAATGGAGGAGGATACGTATTGAATTTCTCTGAATTATTAAGCTTGTTTACTGGAAAAATCGATGCTTACGGGTATTACTATTTTCCTCGTGAAAATAAATATACGCCAGTAGAGGCACCTAATAGTAATAATAGGGGAAGCATTTATAATTATGATGGATGGCGCAATTTTAATGAAAGCATAGGTCATTATACTCTTATCATTGATGAAGGGACTGCTTCTGCGGCTGAATCATTTGTTGTAGGATTAAGAGATTATAAAGATACGAAAGATAAAGTTACTATCGTTGGTGAGATATCTTATGGAAAAGGGATTGCACAATCGTTTATGTACCCTTTTGCAAGTGAAGGAGATTATACTTCAAGTATTAGATATACTTCAGCAGAGGTAGTTTCAATGGAGAAGAATTCAATTAATCAAAGAGGTATCGTTCCAGATATTTTTGTCGAACCTAAATATCGCAGCATTCAAGATGAAAAACTTTATGATTATTATCGTAAGGAGGTAAAGACAATTGATAATGAATATGATGAAGCGATTGTACTTGCAAGAATTGAGGCCTTACTTAATAATACATTTAACAATGTTAATGATGCACTTGTTGCTTATCAAAAAGCATATTCTCTTACAGAAAATGGTTTATTCGATGAAGAAACGATAAAATCGTTAAATGACCAATTCTTTAATTATTACCATTCGAATCCACCTTATAATGTTTATACTACTTTTGTGAATGGAGATAACGATATCGATTCATTCTCTTCCATTCAAAGAAAAGTAGTCAAGAAACAAATTGAAACTATTATAGGTAAATCATACGATAATTTCTATGTTGCTTGTAATGATTTCCAAGTAGAATATGCAAGTCAAATCACTGATAAATCGACAGCATATAATCTAGAGACAGCTTATTTACTTCAAGGAAAAATGTATGAAAAGAGTGTGGAATTTCAAAAAGCAGTATTAGAGAAAGCAAAAGCATATGGAACAAAAACAATTTAAATTAGTATCAAATCATAAACCAATGGGTGATCAACCTACTGCGATTGAAAGCCTTGTTGAGGGACTTAGGAAAGGAAAGAAATACCAAGTTTTATTAGGTGCGACTGGAACTGGTAAAACTTTTACCATTTCTAATGTTATTGAAAAAGTAAATAGACCTACTTTAGTTTTAGTTCATAATAAGACACTTGCAGGTCAACTTTACGCTGAATTCAAAGAATTATTCCCAGAAAATCGAGTTGAATATTTTGTATCTAATTTTGATTTTTATCAACCAGAGGCTTATATGCCTTCAAGTGATACATACATTGAAAAGAATGCGCAGATGAATGAAGAAATCGAGATTATGCGTTGTTCTGCGATTGAATCGATTCTTGATAGGAGAGATACAATCGTGGTTGCTTCTGTTGCAAGTATATATGGTTTAACGGATCCGGATGAATATCGAAACCTTGCTTTTGTTATTCATAAGGGAGAAGAGATCGATCGAAAAGAGATTTCTAAGAGATTGATTCTTAGTCAATATACGAGAAATAACCTTGCCTTAAAACCGGGTACATTTAGATTCGTAGGAGAAAGTCTAGAACTTATTACTCCTTCTATGAAGGATCATGTATTAAGAGTAACTCTTGATGATTGGGATGTAGTTGATTCGATTGTTGAAGTTGATTCATTAACTGGTGAAATATATCATACTTATTCGGAGTATCCGATTTTTCCTGCGCATGATCACGCCTCTGGAAGTCAAGTGATTAAACGTGCGACAAAATCGATTAGAGAAGAACTTGTTAAAAGATTAAATTATTTCCATGAACAAGGAAAACTTCTTGAAGAGGAAAGATTGGATCAAAGAACAAGATATGATATTGAACAATTAGAAGAATTTGGATTCTGTTCTGGAATTGAAAATTACTCACGTCATTTAGATGGAAGAAAAGAAGGTGAAACTCCTTATACGTTGTTTGATTATTTCCCAGATGATTTTTTGTTGGTAGTTGACGAATCGCATGTGACTTTTTCACAAGTTAGAGGTATGTATAACGGCGATAGAGCAAGAAAACAAACTCTTGTTGATTATGGTTTTAGATTGCCTAGTGCCTTGGATAATCGCCCATTAAATTTTGAAGAATTTGAGAGTAAGATTAATCAAGTTATCTGTACTAGTGCTACTCCAGGAGATTATGAACTTGAAAAGGCTAACCATGAAGTAAGTGAACAAATTATTCGTCCAACTGGTTTAGTTGATCCTATGGTTGAAGTTAGAGATGTTAGTAATCCTATCTATGATTTAATCGGTGAAATCGATAAAACAATTGAGAATAAAGAAAGAGTAATGGTAGTTACTTTGACTGTTAAAGATGCTGAATCATTGACTGCATTTTTAAAGGATCGTGGTTACAAGGTTGCATATCTTCATGCTGATGTTAAGACTCTTGAAAGAACAGAAATCATATATGATTTGAGAAGAGGGAAATATGATGTATTAATCGGTATTAACTTATTAAGGGAAGGACTTGATATTCCTGAAGTTAGTTTGATTTCAGTACTCGATGCAGATAAAGAAGGATTCTTAAGAAGTGAAAGATCGCTTATTCAAGTTATTGGTCGAGCTGCAAGAAATGAGCATGGACGAGTAATAATGTATGCGAAGAATATCACCGAATCAATGGAAAGAGCGATAAAAGAAACTTCTCGTAGACGTGCGATTCAAGAAGCGTATAACCTTGAGCATAATATCACCCCAAAAACTATCGTTAAACCAATTTCTCTTCCTTTAAAAATTAAAGATAGTGCATTTTCTTTGAAAACAAATGATGCTAAAAAGACGCGTGCTGAAAAAGAAGCTTACATAAAAGAAATAGAAAAGGAAATGAGAGAAGCTGCAAGAAATCTCGATTTCGAAAGAGCAGCAACATTACGTGATATTTTATTTGAGTTAAAGGGAGAATAGCAAATAATGAAAAGAATTACATTAATCTCAAAATGCAAATGGGATAAAAGTTATTGCAATATCTATTATAAGAATAATAAACATAAGAGGGTTTTTGCAAAAAAACTAAATAAAGAAACATTCTATGTTGATGTGGATGAATTAGAGGTGGATTATGTAAGCTTTTCAAATGGACATAAGGAAAAAACTAATTTCATTTATGTTAATGGAATAGAAGATACTTATATTTATAAATACAATAAAGCGATTAAAAAGAACGCTCTTTATGTGGGGTCGAACTCAAAGGATGGGGTAATAAATTCTATTGTGCTAGTGGATAAAAAGAATTTATCTTGTTGGACAGGAAAGAAAAGGATTTGGATTTATTCACCTTCTTTTTATGATGAAAAAGATAAATATGGGTTAATCATTGCTTTTGATGGGCAAAACGCATTCTTTAAAAACAAGATGGAAAAGAAGAATCCGTATGGAGGAATCCAATTGGATGAATACGTTGAAAAAATAAAAGAGAAAACGGAAAAGAAATATATTGTTGTTGGAATCGATAATGGTTCTAAATATCGAGATGAAGAACTTACAATGGATTCTTCTTTCGGAGATGTATGTGCAGATAATATTGAAAATAATGAAGGCTTTTATAATGGTAATTTAGATGGTTTATTAGATTTTATTATTGAAACAGTACTTCCTTATGTTCGAAGGAATTATTCTATTGATTGTTCAAATATTGGATTGTATGGCGCTTCTTCTGGTGGTCTTGCTTCATTTTATGGTGCTTTAAGAAATCCTGATGTTTATTCATTTGCGTTATCTTTTTCTCCTGCTTTCCTTTTATTTAGCATGAAGGATTTTGAATCGTTTATTGATAGTAGAATTAAACAAAAAATTGATGTTCCTTACATATATATGTATTCTGGAAAGAAAGGAAAACTAGAGAATACAATTTGTGGCCCGACAAAAGATATGTATGAACTTTTAAAAAAGAAAAAAGAATTCAAAAATAGATTTATGATGAGAATTAATAATTCTGGGAATCATAATGAGATTTATTGGAGAATTGCAATTAGTGAGGGATTGAAATTTATTATTGACTATAAATAAGATTATTTATTCACATTTCAACAAAATGTATTCGTTTTCATAATACCGGATTATGGATTTATTTTTTATACAAAGTTAAGATTTTGTTAATGAAGGGAGATGCTAATCATGAATTTTATTTTTATTTCACCAGATTTTCCAAAAACTTATTATCATTTTTGTGAAGAATTATTGAATAATGGCGTTACTGTTTTAGGTATTGCTTCCACTCCTTATGAATATTTGCCAAATGAATTGAAAAGATCTTTAACTGAATATTATCGTGTATCTAATATGGAAGATTACAATGAGATGTTTAAGGCAGTTGCTTATTTTTCTTTTAAATACGGAAAGATAGATTTTATTGAATCAAACAATGAATATTGGTTAGAACAAGATGCAAGACTTCGTAGCGATTTTAATGTTTCTACAGGTAAAAAAATGGAGGAAATCAATTTTTTTAAATCAAAAGAAGCGATGAAAGAATGTTATAAAAAGGCTAATGTCAAAGTAGCTAGATTTATCATTCCTACTACTTTTGAAAAGGGAAAGGATTTTGCTTTTGATGTTGGATATCCACTTGTGGCAAAACCAGATAATGGAGTAGGTGCATACAATACTTTTAAGATCAATAACGAAGATGAATTATTATCTTTCTATAAACATAAACCAGACATTAAATATATAATGGAAGAGTTTGTACCTGGCGATCTTATATCGTATGATGGAGTAACAAATGGTGATTGTGAGCCTATTTTTTCTTCTAATGAAGTATTTCCAACTCCAGTTATGAATATTGTTAATGAAAATAAAGATTGTTTCTATTACTCAAATAAGGAAATGCCTCAAGATTTAGAGGAGGTCGGAAAAAGAGTATTAAAGGCATTTGATGCTAAATACCGTTATTTCCATTTAGAATTTTTTAGATTGAATAAGGATAAAGAGGGATTAGGAAAAAAAGGAGATATTATCGGGCTTGAAGTAAACATGCGTTGTCCAGGAGGATATACTCCAGATATAATCAATTATTCTAAAAGCGTGAATACTTATAAGATTTGGGCGGATTCAATGACTTTTAATAAGTGTTCTATCAATAATTCTAATGAGACATTTTATTGTGCGTATTATGGAAGAAGAGATGGTATAGAGTATTTACATGATGATTTTGAGATAAAAGAGAAATATGGCTCCTCCTTAAAAATGGCGGAACGTCTTCCTGATATTTTTTCAAAAGCGATGGGAAATGACTTCTATGTAATTAATGTATCGACCTTAGATGAATTGAATGAGTTATATGATTTCCTCTCGATGAGAAAAAAATAGACTCTTTACAAAGAAATAGTGCATATGATAATATTGTAGTGCACTTTTGTGCAACATGGGCTAGTTCCGGTTTCGACGGGGCGAGTAGGGTATGGAACGCAGTCGGGTTGTCGCGTTAAAGACTAACAAAAAATATCTGGCAACAGAACATCAATGTCTTTCGCAGCTTGCTAATTAAGCCACATATTGTGTCCCTATAATTGGGATGGAAAGCATCATCGCGAGATGGGTCTCTCGGCTCAAAGATGGTGTAACCTTAGAGAGAATAAGATTCTACGACTCGGATAAATAGGATACGAAAAAAACATACGATAGTAAAAGTTAGATTCGTTAATTAGTCTTAGCTTTTATGAAAATCTATTAGTTAACTAAACTGTAGTGGTCTATATGGGACTTGTTTCGGACCTGGGTTCAATTCCCAGCTGGTCCACCATCTTAGAAGCATAGGTTTGATACTCGTTATCAAGCCTTTTTCCATACTTGAATAAGGGTATGAATCCCGATTTTGGTATGTTAAATGAATTGTTTTGATACAAATATCATTAAATTTTCACGATCGACCTCATTTTATTGTGTATTTGAAGTATTTATAAAAAAACGATTGCTCGCTATAAAAAAACGAAAAGTGACAATAAAAAAACGATAGCCCTATAAAAAAACGATAGGTCTAATCGATTGTTAAAGTATATGAAAAATGGTAAAATAATTGTATACAAGGGAAGTGATTAAAGTTATGAAGAAAGATTGGTTCAACGGTAAAATACAATCTGCATATATAGATTGGATAAAAAGTACTTTAATCATTGTTCCATCAGTATGTTTTATCATAGGAACAGCAGTATTATTAGCATTGATTTTTGGCCATAATGTTTCTACGTCTACTAATATTTGTATGAGTGTATTATCAGCATTATTTTATTTATTTGCTGTTTTATATCCTTTAGTTTCGATAAAGGTAATTAGGAGTTATCCAAAGCACAAACATGTTGCTCATGCATTAATTAAAAAATATGCTTTTATAGACTATTCTTCCGAGTTTTTGAAATCTATTATAAGTATCAATGTTAATCCTAATCAGGTTTATGAAAATATTTTAAGATATATTTTTTCTAAAGAGACACAAGAATATCTTCGAAAGCATCAAGATGAATTGAACGTATTACAATGGAGCACATTGGCACTTAAATTTTGGAAAGGAAAGAAAGTTGGAATATTTGAGCAACTTAGGGATATATCAGCAACCGAATATGAAAGAAAATTGCTTGACATTGCTTTAAAGGATATCAGAAAATTTAATGATATTGACGAAAGGACGATATCTTTCTATTTGAAAAATGATCCAAGAGGAAATGATAAACCTAATTTACCATTTAACGAAAAAATAGATTTACCAATTCTGTTTAAGGCAGGCGATGTTGTTATATTTGAAGATGATGAAATTAATTATTATCTAGTCGGAAAAGAACCAGTTATTACAAGAGATGGGGATATTAATGATTATTCGTATTTATGTTATCTGATAAATGCTCCTATTGATAATTCAGATAAGTTATTCAAAGCACACTCACATTTGAATGTATGCTCTGTTAATAAAGTTCCATTTTCAAAAATACCTGAAAATATAAAAGAAAATATATCGTATACTTTAGAACTTGTTAATAAGGAGTTATGGATGAAATAACAGATTATGACGAAATTAAGGATTGACAAAGTTTTTTGATTACTTACTAAGGAGGTTTTTATGAAGAATTTTAATAATTTATTATTTTGTTACAAATATTCATCTAATATAGAAAATCTCATTTCAAAACTTACAGTTGGTCCCTATTATAAAGAATACTTGATTGAATATCATATATCTTTACTACCAAGACGATAAATGCGTCGGAAAAGTTAAACTGCGAAAAA
>CAMCEE010000009.1 GCA_945873815.1 uncultured Caryophanales bacterium | reverse complement strand
CAGACTAATTTCAGTTTGCATTTACAAAACGGAATTTACTTTGTCAACTAATAAATTTAAATAAAAGTCTTTTACAAAGTAAAGATTTCTTGGAAAAATGATATTTATAATATATAATATATTATAGATAGTATCAAAACCTATTATATGCCTTACAAAAGGGGGAATTGTAGTGAACTTATTTAATAAAATACCGGATAATTTCTTTAGTATTTTATCTAGCAAGAATAAGAATATTTATGGTCTTGCACTTGTTACTTTATATGATGCTTTAGCGATGTATCATTCTAAAATAAGAAAATCTGATTATCTCGATTTATTGAAATATCGTGGTGCGAACGAGATTAATTCATTGATTATAGAAGATGATTTTGCTTCAGATAATGATGTATTTATCGAACCAAATTTAGCAAATAAAGCAAATCTTATCGTTAAACGTCTTATCGATACTGGATGGATAATAATCGATAGTGATGTTAAATCTGGTGCTGATTATATTTTGCTACCTGATTATTCTATTTCGATGCTAAAAATTATTTATGATTTCGTTTCCGATAATGAATCTAAATATATTTCATATGTACAATCAACGTATGCTGATTTGCAAATGGCAGATGATAATCAAGATGAATTCTTATATCGTACATTAACTAGTGCCTACAATAAAACGAAGGAATTAGAACTTGAGGTAACTAAACTTGATCATTCAATTAGAGTTTTCCATAAACAATTATCTAACATCTTTTCACCTAATGAAGTTTTAAGACAACATTTTGATGTTGCTAGAGAAGATGTTGTTAACCCAATATATCACCCTTTGAAAACGAATGATTCCATCATATTATTCAATGGGCCTATATCTTCTATTTTAAAAAGATGGATTCAAACTGAAGCGGTAAGAACTAAATTAATTAATCAATGCTTATTATTAAATCATACAATAAAAGATGAAGCGGAAGCGGAGAAGGATATAATTAAGAAAATCAATTACATTCAAGACACATACGCTAAATTATCTTTGCAAATGGATGAAATTGATAAGGCACAATCAAATTACACAAAAGCATCTACTGAGAAAGTTATCTATCTAAATAATAATGATCGAACGATTAAGGGAAAATTAGAAACTATTTTCTTAAATGTTGCAAGATATATGAATAATGATGGAAAAGAGAGAATCTATCCTAATATTGTTAAAGATATCAATAATTCAATTAGATTATATCAACAAGGTTATATTGATTCCGATTCCTTAACTAGACCATATAAACGTAACGCAAAATATGAAGGCGATCCAATGGCAATTGATGAATTCGAACACGAAGTTAATGAAGGACTTATGCTTTCACTTCTCGATATCATTGATCGTTACAGCGATGAAAGAGTTATGGAATTTATGGATGAAGCATTTAAAGATAATAAAGAAATCGATGTAAAGGATATAAACGTAAAGGATGTCGAAGATTACATCATGGTTATTCTTGGGAGTGTTAAAGCTTCATCACGAGATTCGTTCTATAAGATTGAAAGAAAAGAACCACTAGGTCGAGTATTAAAAGATAATACTTATGATATGCCTAATTATCACTTTGAGAAAAAGGGGGAATAAAAATGTTTGAAGAGCAATATCTTAAATTAACAAATTCTGAAAAAGATGATTTTGCAAGAGTAGTAAATGAACTCATGCTCAAATCATTCATTTTAAGAGAAAACTACGATCGTCATTCAAAAATGATGAAAGGAAACAAAGATTATTCATTTATTGAAAGAAATATCGATATGATTAGAGAATATCTTTCTTTTTCCGGATGGACACTTGAAAAGGATTCGCGTCTTGGAGTCGTTATGATTAATAATGAATATCAAGATAATCATATTCGTCTTGATTTTTTAACTTCATTAATAGTTTATGCATTAAGATATGCATATGAAAATGCTAAAGAACAAGAACAAATGACTAGCGAAGTATATTTTACAGTATCTGATTTACTTCAAATTATGTTAGATAAGAGTCTTATTAGACCGGATAAACGTCCTAGCTCTGTCAATCTAGCAAGCTCATTCCGTTTCTTAGAGAATCACAACATCATCCAACGTATTAGTGGTGAATATCGTGAACGTACAATGTCTTTCTATATATTACCTTCCATTCTTTACGTTATTGATTTAGATAAGATTAATGCAATTTTTGATCAAATAGAAAAATATGATCAAGATTTATTCTAGGAGGTAGTTAAATGAAAACATTAAAAAAAGTAAGAATTATCAATTGGCATTATTTCTATAATGTAACATTTGACTTGGCTCAAGTTAATTTCTTAACTGGTCAAAATGCTTCTGGTAAATCAACTTTAATCGATGCGATGCAAGTAGTTCTTCTTGGTGATACTACTGGCCGTCAATTTAATAAAGCAGCTTCCGATAAATCCGGACGTACTTTAAAAGGTTATTTAAAGGGTGAATTAGGAGATGATGGAGAAGGATCGGTTAGGTATTTAAGAAATGGTCGTTTCTCATCATATATTGTTCTTGAATGGTATGATGATTTGCTTGATAAGAGCTTTTGTACAGGTATTGTATTTGATGTTTACGAAGATTCGACAGAAGAACATCATTTCTTCATTTTGAAAGATAAGATACCAGAGAACGATTTTTGCTTATTACAAGTTCCTATGTCATATAAGCAACTTTCGGATTATTTCCAAATGAATTATCATCCAACTGAATTCTGGTTTGCAGAAACTAATATTCAATATCGAGAGAGAATAAAGGAAGAATTTGGTGGAATTAAAGATAAATATTTCTCATTGTTTAAAAAGGCAGTTTCTTTTATTCCTATTTCTAATATTGAACAATTCTTAACAGAATACGTATGTGATGTTCCTTCAGAAATCAATATCGATTCGATGAGAAATAACATTCAACAATATAAAAGATTAGAAATCGAAGCTGATAATATGAAGCAAAAAATTTGTAAACTTGAAGAAATTCAAAGATGTTACAAGGAATACTTAAATTATAAGCAAGATCTTGATGTATCGAATTACATTACTAAACGCGTATCTTATCAACTTGTTTTAAATCAAATTGGTATTTTCCAACGCGATGTTAACTCTTGTGAAAGCCGATTAGAAGAAATAGAAAAGGAAATCTCTTCGATTGATTTAGAATTATCTAATAAGAACAAGACAAAAGAAGGCCTAATTGCCCATAAAGTATCTTCTGGTTCATATCAATTAACTACTGAACTCCAAAATGCTCGTGATGCAAGCGCTAAAAAAATTACTAATATTGAAGAAAGTCTTGAAAAGATTAAGAATAACTTCTCAATGTATATCTCTTCATATGAAAATGCTTCTAAAAATATTTTAGCATTAGTAAATGCGGTAGAAGGAAAACGTATCTTTAATCAATACAAAAAGGATTTTGAACGTTTAATTGAAACATCAAAGAACATTGGTATTAGTGTAGAAAACTTCAAAAAGATTTTTCATGATGAAAATGAGATTAATGCTGAATCTTTAGTTAATTTTAAAGATGCAATGTATGAATTTAAGAAAGATGTATCAGATGTATTTGTTACATTCAAATCTGTATTATCTACAATGATTCAAGCACAAAACATTGCTAAACAACAAATTCTTGATATGGAACGTGGTGGGAAAATGTACGACTACAATCTAACAAGCATAAGGGATGAACTAAAACATAAATTATCAGATTATTATGGAAAAGAAGTTAGTGTACTTATTTATGCCGATTTAGTTGATATCAAGACTCCACGTTGGGTTAATGCAATTGAAGGATTCATTTCCAATCAAAAACTAAATATGTTTGTCGATAATGAATATTATGAGACAGCAAATAAGATTCTCCCTCAAATTATGAAGAATAAAGGTTATTATCGTACTGGTTTAGTTGATGCTGAGAAACTTCATAATGCACGATTTGTTCAAGAGGAAAATTCTTTAGCAGAAGAAATTGTTACAGAACATCAAGGTGCAAGAGATTACTCAAACTTTCTTTTAGGAAGATTAAAAAAATGTGAATCATTTAAAGAAGCAAGAGAAAGTGGCAATGGTATTACTCCTTCATGCGATGGATATAGAGCATTCGCTTCATTTACGCTTCCTGCAAGAAGTTATCAATACCCATTAATTGGACGTCGAGTTTCTAAGGAAGTTTTACGTGTTAAAGAATTAGAAGTACAAGAAAATGGTGCAGTTATTGAAGTATTAAGAGCTTTAGTTGATGCCTTAAATAAAGCAAATAACTTAGAAATCATTAGTTCTTATGAAGTTGACAATGCAAAACTAATCTTGGAAGATTGTGAAACTCTTCCTGGATTAAGAATGAATCTAGATAGATATGAAGCAGAACTTGCAAATTCTGGTTCACTAGAGATTTCTTCCATCGATTCAAAGATTGCAAAATTAGATAGCGATATTAAGAACCTCGAACAAGATAAGCAAAATCTTATTCTTGAAAAAGGTAAGATTAGCCAAGATATTCATCAAATTCAAGATGAGAAGATTCCGCATGAAATTGAGAAATCTAATTCAATTCTTGATGAAATTAAGATGTCATTCGACGATGAATTTATCAATAATATCGGATTTAAAAAATATGAAGAAGAACTCAATTCTGGAAAATCATTAATTGCGATTAGACAAGAATATGAAAGCTCATTCTTACGTTTACAAAATAGAATTAGATCACAATTCAATGCGATGAATGAACTTAGAAGAGAATATTGTTTAGCATATAAATTATCATATGATATTACTAAGGATTCGAATGTTGAATTCGATAATGAACTTTCAATCTTAAGAGATGTTAAACTTCCTGAATATCAAGCTAAAATTTCTGATGCATACGCAAAAGCAACAAAAGAATTCAAAGATGATTTTATCTATAAATTAAAAACGAGTATCGAAAGCGTTCGTACTCAAATTGATGAACTTAATGAAGCATTGAAAGATTCTCAATTTGGACAAGATTCATATCAATTCGTAATGACTCCTGCTCCTCAATATAAGGATTATTATAATATGATTACAGATAATCTACTATTAACTTCCACAGGAGAAGGGGAAAATAACGAATACTTTACCAAATATCAAGAAGTTATGAACAGCTTATTTAAATTGATTGGAGATGTTTCTTCCTCAAAAGATCAAAATAGTGTATTAGAACAAAATGTTGTTAAATTTACAGATTATCGTACATATTTAAGTTTTGATATGATGGTAAAAAAAGGCGATGCAAAGCCAGTTTCTCTTGCAAGAAACATTTTAAAACAATCTGGTGGAGAAACTCAAACTCCATTCTATGTTTCTATCCTTGCTTCATTTAGCCAATTATATCGTGTAAGACAAATTGGTACATTAGGTAACTGTATTAGATTAGTTATTTTTGATGAAGCATTCTCTAAGATGGATGTTACAAGAATCGTAGAATCGGTAAAGATATTAAAGAATTTCGGATTGCAAGTTATCTTATCCGCACCTAGTGATAAGGTCTCTGATATTGCAAAAGTTGTTGATAAAACTTTATTAGTTAATAAACAAAATGGACGTTCATTTGTTGACTTATTTGAAATTAAGAAATAAGATTAAATTATTAAAAGTGAGGTGATTTAATGAACATAATTACATTAACTATGGAATTACCTAGTGTGACTCCTCCAGGCGATCTAATGAGCTATTTAGGAGCGCTTCTTGTTTTATCAATTCCACTTGTAATCGCATTATTAATCGCGCGATTTAGATCGTTCCTTGCTTCAATTTGGTTTATCGCTTTCGCTGTTCAATTATCTGTATATTTGATTGCAAATGTATCTCCAATAAAAAATCTATTTATCTCTGGTAATACGTTTCTTAATGGGGCATTAATCGGGTTAGATGCTTTATATAAACCGATGAAATTATTT
Organism: uncultured Caryophanales bacterium; assembly: GCA_945873815.1. GTDB lineage: Bacteria > Bacillota_I > Bacilli_A > RFN20 > CAG-449 > UBA3210. The sequence continues at coordinate 61,917 of CAMCEE010000009.1, read as the reverse complement.
CATGAGTGCATCATTTATTTATTAGAATTGATTTCATCAACAAATACGATTTATACTGGCATTATAGAAAGTGATATATTTGCCTTTGTTCTATATCTTGTTCTTTTTGTTCTTTCATTCATTTTCTTCCATAAGAAAAAGAAGAAAAAGAAACAAAAATTTGACGATAATTTTTAATTCATTCATTAATTTAGTTTTTTAGAGATAGTGAATAATCAATCCTATCTCTTTTTTTATAATGAATTTATGTGTTTTTTCTATAAAATAGACTTAATTTTCATAAAAATTAGAAAAAATATATGAAATCATTTATTTTTTCTTTTTTTCTAGAAATAAATATATTTATATCCTAATTAGTTATATAATTAAGATATGGAAACAAGTCAAGCAACAATACAATTAAAAGGAATAAGAAAAAAATATTTATGGAAATTTATTTTTCATATATTCATTTTGTATTTTCTTGTTATTTTTATAGGATGCTTATATATTCTTCCTATCTATAATAACGTTTTTTGGAAAGAATTCTTCCTTGATAAATTGTCGTTTCTTTATTCAAATAATGAATTTATTCAAACTATTATTGTTGTTGTTTTATGTTCAATTCTATCGATTGTTTTAATCGTTTTAACTTCTATAATTTATTATAAAAACAATTCTAAATATGGAGAAAGATTTATGGGTCTCCTCTATGATGAATTAAGGTTAAATGAGATATACATACAGAATAAGAGGAGATTAGATGAAAGTAATGATTTAGAATTGATTTATAAATCATATAATCTAAAAAATGTTGAAAGAACGCATTTATTCACATTTAAAAGTTTATTAGAGATGGATTTCTATCAATTCTATTCGTTTATGCATAGAAGAAAGGATTATTCATTACTAATAAAATCACGGGTGAATAAGGGATTAAATGGTTATCTTACTTTACAATTTGATAATCAATATACGATTGAAGAATATAATGAGAAAGGTATTTTCCAATACAATTTCCAAGATACGAGAAAATACCCATATGATATATATGCTAATTCTTCATTTGGGAGAGATACTTATCAAATTGTCAATGAAAACGTACTAAAAACGATGATTTCATTAAAAGAATTTACTGGAGTAAACATTAGAGTTACTTTAGAGGATCACCTATATTTTGTATTAATAAATGGTTGGGAACTTAAATTATCTGATAATCTATTTTCTCCAATTGCTTTTAATACGATGGATAAAAAAGTCGAATTATTTACGGAATTATTAGATGAAATAGTGGATTTATATTCATATTTAGTTAATTAGGAGGAAAATATATGGGAAAGGAAATGGTAGCACTTGTTTTAGCAGGTGGAAAAGGAACAAGATTAGAGGGATTGACGAAGAAGACTTCTAAACCGGCGGTAAACTTTGGTGGAAAATATCGTATTATTGATTTTGTTCTTTCAAATTGTGCAAACTCTGGAGTACGTCAAGTTGGCATCTTAACACAATATGAATCAGTTGAATTAACAAATTACTGTTCGAGCGGTCATCATTGGGGATTCGATGGATCAAATTGTCAGTTTTCTATTTTATCTCCACGTCAAAAAGAAGATGGAAATCACTGGTACGAAGGTACTGCAGACGCTGTTTTCCAAAACCTTGATTATTTGGAAAGTATTGATCCAGAATACGTTATGATTCTTTCAAGCGACCATATATATAAGATGAACTATGATAAGGTTCTTCATTTTGCGATTAAAGAAGATGCAGATTTAGTAATTACTTGCCTTGAAGTAGACGAAAAGGATGTTTCAAGATTCGGTATATTGACGCTTGATGAAAATTATCGTTTGAAAACATTCATCGAAAAGCCAAAAGAATCAACTTCAAAAATGGCATCTATGGGTATATATTGTTTTAAATATAAAACGATGAAAGATGTTTTAAATAAATTATCAAAAGAAATCGGAACACTTGATTTTGGAAAGCATGTAATTCCTTATTTACTAAATAAAAATAAGAGAGTATTTGGTTATCCATTCTATGGATATTGGAGGGATGTTGGAACTATCGAATCGTTATGGCGCGCAAATATGGATTTGATTGATGATGACGAAGCTTTAGATCTATATAATCATTTTTCAGGATTTAAGATTTATACAGAGGATACCAAGAGTTTACCTCAATATATCGGTTCTAATGCATCAATAAAAAACTCAATGGTCAATCAAGGATCAATAATATATGGAAAAGTAACTCATTCTGTAATATTTGATGGTGTAGAAATTGGGGAAGGTACAATAGTTGAAAATTCCGTCATTATGCCAGGAGTAAAGATTGGAAAAAATGCTGTAATAAAGAATTGTATCATATCTCCACGTTTAAAAATTAAAGATGATAGAATAGTAAACGATGGGAATAAAATCGTTCTTATAAATAATTAGGAGGATATTTTATGGCAAGAGTATTAGGTTTAGTTAATTTGCATTCATCCCCAAATTTAGGTGAGATAGTTAAAAATAGATCTTTCGCAGCATTAACGATTTTAGGACGTTATTCATTCGTCGATATTCCATTATCCAATTTATCGAATTCAAATATTAATACGGTGGGAATTTTGGTGAATCGTTGTCCTAGAAGTATGATTAAACATATGGATAATGCGATGATTTATACAAATAATACTAAATTAGGGAAAACGATTATTTGTTATAATGAACAATATGCAAATAATAATTTATACAACACTGATATTAATAATATCCTTGAAAACGAGTGGTTGATTGATGAAGGAAAATACAAATATGTCGTTATCGCTCCATCACACATTATATATAGTTTTGATTTCAATAAAGTTCTTGAAGAACATATATCGTTAAAAAGCGACATTACTTTACTTTATAAACGAATAAATAATGCAAAAAATAATTATATTGATCAAGATATCATCGATATCGATTCGGATGGAAATTTGATAAAAATTTCAAAAAATTTAGGTGTTGAAGATGAAGTTAATGTTTCTATGGAGACATATATAATTAACATAGATAAATTGAAGAGTATTCTTCGTTTTTCTCATGAGACCTCAAAATTCTTTTCTTTAAAAGATGTTATTAATTATATTTGTTTAACTACAAAAGTTAATACATACGAATTCGAGGGACAAATTAGAATAATCGATACATTAGAATCTTATATGAAAACAAGTATGGAATTACTTGATATGAATTTAGCAAAAGAGATTTTTAGAGATGATTGGCCAATTTATACAAAAACTCATGATACACCACCTGCAAAATACTTAAATAATGCAGAAGTCAGCAATTCCTATATATCAAATGGGGCAATTATTGATGGTAAAGTAATCAATTCAGTTATTTGTCGTGAAGTGGAAGTGAAAAAAGGAGCATGTTTAAATAATTCAATTATTTTGTCTAATGCTTATATTTCTGAAGATGCTAAATTAGAATATGTTATAGTTGATAAAGGAGCTAAAATTATCCATGTTAAGGAATTAAAAGGGACGAAAGAACATCCTTTGTACGTTGGAATAGGAGATGTGATTTAAATGAAGATTTGTATGGTTTCAAGCGAAGCTTTACCATTTTGTAAAGTTGGTGGATTGGCAGATGTAGTCTATTCATTATCGCGAAAATTTGTTGTGAATAAAAAAAGTGTGAATATTGTTTTACCATTTTATCGTGCGGTAAAAGATAATAAAGAAGTTGAATTCAACCTTGTAGCTAATTTCGATATTAAAATGTCTTGGAGAACTCTTCCTGTTGAAATCTATTCTTGTGTATATCGCGATATAAAGTTCTATTTCATTGCAAATAAGTTCTATTTTGATCGAGAGAATTTATATGGCTATGCAGATGATCAAGAACGTTTTGCTTTCTTTCAAATCGCAACATTAAAAATGTTTGATGAACTTAATTTAAATTATAATATTGTTCATATTCATGATTGGCAAACGGGAATGATTCCTATTTTATATCGTGAATTCTATCATAAATCATCGAGAAAAAGGCCAAAATTTATCTATACGATTCATAATGCTGCTTTTTTAGGCTTAGTTGATCGTAAAGATTTATATAATTATTTCAATTTGAGCGAAATATTTTTCGATAATGGGGAAACAAGAATTAATAATAACGTGAGTTATTTAAAAGCCGGGATTATGACTGCAGATCGTATTACTACCGTTTCTCCTAGCTTTGTTAATGAACTATTACTAGATAAAAACAATCCTTTATCTTATGTTTTAAATGAAAGAAAATCTGTTTTTAGAGGTATTTTAAATGGAATTGATATAAAAGAATGGAATCCCGATACAGATAAATTCATAAAACATAACTATACAATTGAAAATGTTCTATCACAAAAGCTTCTTAATAAAAAAGATTTATGTAAGGAATTTGGATTTGATCACAACCTTCCTTTACTTGGAGTAGTATCTAGATTAACTTCGCAAAAGGGAATAAATCTAATCCTTGATTCACTTGATGTATTAATCAAGAATAAGATAAATATAGTAATTCTTGGAACGGGAGAAAAAGAGATTGAAGATCGTGTATCTTTTTATGGAGCAAATTATCCAAAACACGTAAAAGCATTAATAAAATATTCAAATGAGATGGCTCATCGAATCATTGCTTCTAGCGATTTCTTCCTTATGCCTAGTTTATTTGAACCATGTGGTATCACGCAGATGTTATCTCAAAGATATGGAACTATACCTATTGCAAGAAGTACAGGGGGACTAAAGGATACTATCATTTCATATAATGGAGCAAATGAAAAGGATGCAAATGGAATTTTATTTAGTGCCTTTGATCATGATTCATTCCTTCTTGCAACATTATTGGGGTTAAACCTATATTCTCAAAGAAGAAAATATTCAAAAATCATCCATAATGCTATGTCTTTAAATAATTCATGGTCAAAATCATATAAAGAATATTACGCATTATATTTAGAAGCAATTGGCTAATATTATTATTTTTCATATAATGTATTGGTGATATTAATGAGTAAAATATATATTCCAGGGATTAATGAAGATATATTTTTAGATACTAAAGATGTGGTTCTTGGTGATTATCGTTTAATAATATTAGTTCAATTGATTTATGAATTAGATAAAAGATATAAAATAGAGAAAATCATTTCATTTAATAATAAATCATATGAAAAAGAAATTATCTCACTTATCTCTCATAATATTGAACTTTATAATCGTGAAATAGATGGAAACACTGGTTACTTCCATATTACTTTTGAAAAAAAACTAGATAATAGTGTAAAATTACCTAGAGATTATTATTGTGATTATGCGATAAGCTTAGTAATTAAAGATGATTATTTTGAAGAAAAATCATTTATTGAAGACTTTAAGAAAAAAATGAACAATATTTTAGTTTAAATAAAAAAAATAGTAGTATTTTGCTTCAATCTATGCTAAGATTTTAGAGGTAAAAATGGAGGTGTAAGTATGCCACGTGAAGATATTATCTTAAAATGTACAGAATGCGGTGATGAAAATTACTTAGCTACTAAGAACAAAAGAACTCATCCAGAAAGAATGGAAATCAAGAAATATTGCAAAAAATGCAATAAGATGACTACACATAAAGAAAAGAAATAAGAGCGTATCGCTCTTTTTTTGATAAAAAAAGGACTATTATTATGAAAGTAAAGAAATTTATATCAAATGATTATTTTTCGTGTAATTGTTATGTTTGTTCGATAAATAATATCAATTTTATTGTTGATCCAGGTTGTTATAATAAGAAAATGAAAGAATACATTGATTCCATTAATGGTATATCATTTATTTTATGCACTCATGGACATTATGATCATATAGGTTCAATTGATGAGATAATAAGCGATTATCCAAATACGAAAATATATGCATTTGAAGATGAACTTGATGTAATATATTCAACAAGTAAAAATCTTGCTTCTCATTGTTTAGATAGAACAAAGGAATTTAGAAAATACGTTCCTTCACCTAATATCATTGGACTGATGGAAGGGAATAATATAATTGAAGGAATCAGTTTTAATTTGTATCATACTCCAGGACATACTAAAGGTAGTGCAATTTTTCATTTTTATAATGAAAAAGCTATATTTTTTGGAGATACAATCATTTGTGAATCAATTGGAAGAACGGATTTACCAACCGCTTCTACATCTAACATGACTAAATCTCTAATTAAGATTGCTTCATTAAATATCGAAAAGGATACAGTTTGCTATTTTGGACATGGATACGATATGGATTATAATAATCTAATTTCTAAGAATATATATTTAAGAAAATACTTAAAATAATAGTATGAATAAAGATAGAATAATAATTTCAATAATATCAAGTATTTGTTTTTACGGAATACTTGATTTTTTTTATATTATAAATTTTGGAAGATTTAATTCATATTTATTGTTTATCCATGAGGATAAGTCGATTAATCTTCTTATTAAATGTCTAATATTTGCATTTATACTATTTCTCATTTCTTTTATTAAGATAAAAAAAATAGTGAAGATTAAAATTCAATATGTAACGATAATATTTTCCATCTCTATTTTTTTCTTAGTAGAATTATATTATTCATGGTATATAGATATTCAAAAAATGTCTTTTTCTAGCCATATTTCACTTCTTTTTTGCATATTTTTTTGTTCTTATTTATATTTTTATTCTATTTTCTATCTAGATGTAGTAAAATACAAAAGGCAGTATTAGGAGGAAGTTAATTATGGTAAACTGTACAGAAGTAAGACCAGGTAATGCATTTTTATATGAAGGTCAAATTTACATTTGCATCAATATTGATTTAAATAAGACAGCAATGGCTAAAATGAAAGTAAAGATTAAATCAAAAAACGCAAAAACTGGTAATGTTTTAGATTTATCATTCATTGGTGGAGATAAAATCGAAATTTTAAGACTTGAAAAAAAGCAAATGCAATATCTATACGATGATGGTGAAGGATTTGTATTTATGGATGTTGAAACATATGATCAAGTTTCTATTTCTAAAGAAAGATTAGAATGGGAAAAGAATTTCTTAGTTCCAGAATCTATGGTTACTATTACAGAATATGAAGGCGACATTATCGGTATTGAATTACCTGCAAAAGTAACACTTGAAGTTACAGAATGTGAACCTGCAACACGTGGCGATACAGTTAATAAAGCTTTAAAAGATGCAATCTGTGAAACTGGTTTAAAGGTTAGAGTTCCATTATTCGTTGAAAGGAACGAAAAGATCATTGTTATGACTGCAGATGGAACATACGATTCAAGAGCATAATATCAATTAGAGGCTAAAAAATCATTAGCCTCTTTTTTTTCGACAAGAATATTTGAATAAATATATTAACTTATCAATATATATTAATAGGAGAGGTTAGTGTATGAAACGTCAAATTATTGCTTTCTTGTCTTTATTTGGTTTAGTTGTTTGTTTATCTGTGGCTTATGTCCTTATTCCAAGTCCAAAACAAAATAATGAAGATAAGTCAAGTATAGTAAATGCGAAGATTGAGGATGCGACATCACTATATTATGAAATGATGTCTTTAGAACGCGAATCTTATTATTTAAGTATAAAAAATGAACATACGAATATTTTAATATCTCAAGAGAGTACAATTGAAGAAAAGGCTAATGCGCTTAAAAAAATAGAAGAACTTAATAAGATTCAAAACTTAGAGAAAGGTCTTCAAAACGCTTTAAAAACCATCAATTTCCCGCATTCTTTCGTTCAAATTAATGACAATGAAGTAAATATCATAGTAGAGAATAAGAATCCTTCTAAAAAAGATGCTGCAATAATCTTTACTGAAGCAACAACTTATCTAGAAGATGAAAATCTTGAAATTGTAGTAGAATTTCATTCTTAAAATATAGAAACAAACGTATATTATTATTTTCTTTGTTCTCATATTTAGTTCTTTATCTAATAATTGTCTTTCAAAAAACAATTTGTATTGTAAAAATGCTGAAAATGCGATAATATTATTATCGTTAGAGGTGAGAATAATATGGTAGTCCTACTTAGTTTTGGATGGGAATCAGTCTTATATTTAGTACTTGGTATTGTCGGCGGATTAGTCGCAGGATACTTCATTGCAAGAGCAGTATTTAAAAAACAATTAGAAAAGAATCCTCCAATCAATGAAAAAATGATTAGAGCTATGTTTATGCAAATGGGTAGAAAACCAAGTGAAGCACAAATTAAGCAAGTTATTAAATCCATGAACCAATACAAATAAGAGAAGTTCCAATTTTTATTGGAATTTTTTTAAATTATGAATATGAAGAACAAATTATTATTCAATAAAATCGCTTTTATTTCTTTATCGATATTAGAACTTTTTATCTATATCATCTTTTTAAGTATCGATATTTTTTCATTTGATATAAATACAATTTTTATAAAATATTCTGGAATAATCCTATTGTTTTTATATTCTTTTTTAAATTATAAAAAATGGGATATAGAACATATCTCTTTTAGAATAGCTTATCTATTTACAGTTCTTGCAGATTTATTTTTACTTGTTTTAAATTCTCATTTTATCGTTGGAGTTAGTTTTTTTATTATCGCTCAAATCAATTATTTCATCTATCTAAATCATGATACATCAAAAAAAAGAATAAGTGCATATATAATTATGTATGTATTAATTTGTTCTATTTTAATTTTAAGTATATCAATAATATTAAAGTCATTTGAACCATTATATTTTGTTGTCGTATTATATTTTATCTTATTAATCATCAATACCATTTCAAGTTTCAATAAGAAGAGTAAACATGGAATTAGATTATTTATTGGCTTTATTTTATTCATTTTATGCGATATTAATGTTGGATTAAATAATCTAGAATTCGTATTGAATAACAACATATTATATAGCTTTGTAAGCGTTGCTATGTGGATGTTTTATTTGCCATCACAATATCTCATTGTTAATTCGCTAGATAAAATGTATGATAAGATAAGAAAAAGGAGTACTATATGATAAAAAAAGTATTGAATCACAGCTTAACAATTCTATTTATTATATCGTTATTTTTCCTAATAATAACGTTTTCTATCGGCCTTCCTATTTATTTTAGACCATTTTATTATCTACAAATTAAAACATTGAATATGGAGGAGCTTACAGGTTATTCCTACGAAACGATTAAAGAAGCGTATGATCAGGTTTTAAATTATTTAACTTTATCTACTCCATTTGGAACAGGGGAACTAAATTATACTACCGAAGGCTATAATCATTTTGCAGATTGCAAAGTATTATTCAATCTTAACCTAATCGTTTTAATTGTATCGTTTCTAATTGTTATAACACTTATTATCCTTTCTAAAAAAGAGATTATCCAATTAGTTGAGTATTTCAAATTTAAACCATATTTTTTTACAAGCATTATCACAATACTTATTCCAATTATAATTGTAGTTCTTGCTTCAATTGATTTTGATAGGGCATTTGAAATATTTCACGCAATATTTTTTCCAGGTAAAACAAACTGGCTATTTGATCCTTCTATAGATGAAATAATTAAAGTTATGCCTCAAACTTTCTTTATGAATTGTGGAATTTTAATTGCTTGTTCGGTGGTATTTATAAGTATTACCTTATTAGTTATTTCAATCATAAAAAGAAAAAAAGTAGTTATTAATGTTAAATAACTACTAGAAATATACTAAAAATTTACTAAAACGTTTATTTCTTCTTTGATAAGAAAGAAACCTCTCTTTCTTCATGTTTTAATAGTCTAACAATATTTTCCTTATGACGATAGATTAGGAATAATGAACTGATAATTAATGTTAGAGTATATAAGACTCCAGAAGCTAAGGAAAAATTCATAAAATAAGGTGGAAGAACGATCAATAATAATGATAAAAGTGCGCTAGTAAAGGAAGTGATAATTGATGAGAGAGAAACTTTCTTTGATGCTAATAAAACTATGATGAATATTATTAAACCGATGATAGTTAAAAACCATGATGTTGCGATTAAAACTCCAGCAAATGAAGATACTGCTTTACCTCCTTTAAAGTTATACCAAACGGGGAAGCAATGACCTAGTAAGCTAGATATGCAAGTGAGAAGATATGCATATTCAGTGATATTGAATCTTGCTAATCCGGTATATGATAAAGTGAAGTAAACTATCCAAATTGGTATAATTGTTTTTAAAATATCTAGAATGATACAAATAAGCCCAATTTTCTTTCCAAATGTTCTACCTACATTTGTTCCTCCAGAATTATGAGATCCGTAATCTCTAGGATCTTTTTTAAAGAGTATTTTTCCTAACAAGATTCCACTAGATATCGAACCAAATAAGTAACCGATAATAAGTGAAGCGAGTAGAATTAATGTAATATATAATGCATCCATAGTAATTCCTCCATTTATAAACTTTTTTAATATTAATATATATAAAGATAAAAAATAATAAAAATTTTCATATTATTTATTTTTTTTCTGTGATTAATATTTGCGATGGTCCAGTTGTTTTATAAGGGAAGCCCCAATTTGATGTTCCACGATTAATAATCAAATAGAAATCATCGTATTTATTCGTTCCATTAATTGGACAATCATATTTGATTTTATGATAGATATCGACAATGAAATTATAAGGGAATAATTGGCCATTATGCGTGTGTCCTGAATATTGAATCGAAGCTCCTATATCTATAGATTCTTTATAAGAAGATGGTTGATGATCAAGGACGATTAATGGTAAAGAGGAGGAAGAAGCAATACTAGATAATTCTTTTCTATCTTTATAAGATTTATCTATCCGTCCGATTACTCTTATTTTATTATCGATAATTATTTCTTCATCGAGTAATAATCTAACATTTGATTTACTATAGAATGAAACTGCATCTTCAAATGAATTTTGTTTGAGCTCATGATTTCCAAGAACTGCATATGTACCGTATGTAGAGGAAAAGGAATTAATGAATGAAGTGAATTTATCTTTATTCATCGATTTAATATGGTTATCAAAAATATCCCCAACAAGAAAAATAATATCTGAATTAGTAGAATTGACCTTTTCAATTAGTTTTTTTTCATTTAATGTTGAACATGTCGTTCCATAATGGATATCTGCAAGAGTGACGATTTTTAAATCCTCAATATTCGTTTCAACATATGTAGTTTCGATTTTATAAGCTCTTGCTTCAACAAACCCAAAAATGCAGATTCCAATTGATAGGGATGAAATTATAACTAGAGAGATGATATTAAATGATTTTGATTTGATGTTAATCTTATGTTTTTTAAATAATAGGTTATAAATTAATACTATAATTCCAAATAAGATGATAATTAGGATAAAATAGATTAAAAATCCAGCGATAGTGAAACCGACACTTGCAAGAAATTCAAAAAAAGGAAGGTGCAAGAGAAATAGATAATCAATCGCTGCGAACAAAGGGAATAATCCAAAAAGATAGATAAGACCAAGAATTATCCATTCCTTTAATTTAAAATTGTGTTTTACAATTTTATATATTAATTTAGTTAATAATGCGAACGCACCGATATATGCGATGAGACCAATAATATAGATAAAATATTTCATAGGTCTAGTATATCACATTAGCTTATTTTTACTTAATAATTTTTCAGATTTTTAAGCAAATTAATATGTTTATATTAATAGTAGAAATATACTTGGATTTTTGATAAAATTAGGGATGTGTTAAGAAAGTGGGGTAAATTATGGCTGAAAAAAAGACAAAAATCGACGATACTACACTTAAAGAAAAAAGTTTAAATAATAATAAATCTTCATATGGTGCTTCATCATTAAAGATTTTAAAGGGTCTTGATCCAGTTAAGAAAAGACCTGGTATGTATATTGGCTCTACAGATTGGAGAGGTACTCATCATCTAGTTTGGGAAATCATTGATAACGCTATCGATGAAGCTTTATCAGGATATGGTAAAAAGATTACTGTTTGTATTCATCAAGATGGTTCAATAACAGTATCCGATGAAGGAAGAGGTATTCCTTGCGATTATAATGAGAAAGAGAAAATGGATGGTTTAGATATCGTTTTCTGTACCCTTCATGGAGGCGGTAAATTCGATGAATCAAACTATAAATCATCGGCTGGACTACATGGCGTCGGTTCTGCTTGCGTAAATGCTTTATCAGAATGGGTTAAAGTATCTGTTTATCGAGATGGAACTGAATATTATGCAGAGTATAAAGATGGAGGCAATAAGAAATCTGGAACAAAAGTGATTGGTCCTACGACTAAGCGTGGTTCATCAATTACCTTTAAACCTGATAAAAAAATGCTTCCTGAACCTGAATTTAAATATGATTTAATCGCTCAAAGATTAGATAATTCTGCTTGTCAATGTTCTGGCGTTAAATTCATTCTAATCGATGAAAGAGAAAAAGGAAAAAGACAAGAATTCATCTATAACGATGGAATAAAGGAATATTTATTAAAGAAAAATGAAGGCAAAAAAGAATTGAATCCTATTGGATACTTCTCTGATTTTACAAAAGAGATAAAAGTCGAATTTGCTTTCCAATTCTTACAAGATTCATATGAAGAAAGAGTATATTCTTTTGCAAACTCGATTTTTACAGAATTTGAAGGAAGCCATGTAAGAGGCTATCGTTCTGGTTTAACTAAAGCATTTAATGAATATATTGACCGTAATAAATTATTAAAAGGAGATATGAAATTAGAAGGAAGCGACATTAGAGAAGGAATCTCTTGCGTTGTTTCTGTACGCGTGCCTGAAAGTAAGATACAATTTGAAGGACAAACAAAAGGTAAATTAGGAACTCCAGATGCTGCAATTGCGATGGAGAATCTCGTTTATACAAATATGACCAGATATTTAATCGAAAATAAAGAGTATGCGAAAAATGTTATCGGAAAAATATTTGATGCGCAAAAAGAAAGAATGGCAGTACGAAACGCTAAGGAAGAATTACGTAAACCTAGCGCAAAAGATGCAGAGAAGAATACATTATTACTATCCGGTAAATTAGTACCTCCTCAATCTAAGGATTTTTCTAAAAACGAATTATTCATCGTCGAAGGTGATTCCGCAGGTGGTAGCGCCAAAAAATGTAGAGACAAAAGATATCAAGGATTGCTTCCATTAAGAGGAAAACCTAAAAACATCTCTAATGATGCTGAAGACGCATTTATGAAAAACGAAGAATTATCAACTCTTGCTTATACGATAGGAACTGGTACTGGAAAAGATTTTAATATACGAAATCTTCGTTATGATAAAGTCATCATCATGACCGATGCTGATACCGATGGAGCTCATATTCAAAATCTATTAATCAATTTTTTCTATTTAAAAATGAAACCATTAATTGAATTAGGCCACGTTTATGTTGCATGTCCTCCTTTATATCGCGTTTCAAAGATTATAAATAAGAAAACAATTCAAGAATATGCTTGGAATCAAGATGAACTTGAGCAAGCAAAAAAGAAAATTGGTCCGGGATATCAAGTATCGCGTTATAAAGGACTTGGTGAAATGGATGCAAATCAATTATGGGATACAACGATGGATCCTAAGAAACGTAAATTGATTAAATTAACAATTAACGATCATAATATTGCACATCATTACGTTGAATTATTTATGGGTAAAAATGCTGCACCTAGAAATGAATGGATTACTGAAAATGTTGATTTCTCCACTAAAGGAGACTTCTTTGTTGAGGAGGTGAAGAATAATGGCTAAAACTAAACAACCTAAAAAAGAGGAAGAAGTATTTGTTGAAACAATTTTTGAATCGAATATTGAGGATGTTATGTCTGAAGGATTTGGTCGTTATTCTAAATACGTTCTCCAAGAAAGAGCAGTCCCAGATGTTAGAGATGGTTTAAAACCAGTTCAAAGAAGAATCCTTTATACGATGATTCTTGAAGGAAATGTTTCAAGTAAACAAACAAGAAAATGTGCAAGAACTGTCGGTCAAGTTATCGGTCGTTTTCACCCACATGGAGATACTTCTGTTTATGATGCGATGGTTCGTCTTTCTCAAGATTGGAAGATGAGATATCCTCTAATTGATTTCCAAGGAAATAATGGTTCAATTGATGGAGATGGTCCTGCTGCATATCGTTATACCGAAGCAAGATTATCAGAATTATCAGATTTGATGGTTCAAGATCTTAATAAGAAAACAGTCGATATGCAATTAAATTTCGACGATCAAGAATTCGAACCGGTCGTTTTACCTTCAAGATTTCCAAATATGTTAGTAAATGGAACTCAAGGTATTGCAATCGGTGCTTCTACTGATATTCCTCCACATAATCTATGCGAAGTTATTGATGCGATTAATTATCGTATCCAACATAAAAGATGTGAAGTAAGCGACTTGATGGAATTCATTCAAGGTCCGGATTTCCCAACTGGTGGTATTATAAAAAATAAAAAGGATTTACTAAATATCTATGAAACAGGGAATGGATCATTTAAGTTATGGTGTAAAACCGAGGTATTAACTTCAGATAAAAATATTAATCAAATTATCATTCATGAGATTCCTTGGGGTAAGGATAAATCAGAACTCATTCAAAACATAGACAAATGTCGCTTTACAAATAAATTAGATGCAATTCTTGAAACTCGTGATGAAACCGATAAAGACGGCTTAAGAATTGCACTAGATATTAAAAAAGAATCAGATCCTAATAATATTCTCAACTTTTTATTATCAAAGGGAGTATTATGTTCTACCATTAAATTTAATGCGTTAGTTATTGATCATAATCATCCACGTGTTACCAATCTATTAGAGATGATTGATTGCTATATCGAGCATCAAGTTGAAGTAATCACTCGTAGAAGTCAATTTGATTTAGATAAAGCGAAGAGTAGATTACATATCGTAGATGGATTAATTAAAGCTTGTTCAATAATTGATGAAGTTGTCGCATGTATTAAGGCTTCAAAAGATAAAGCGGATGCTAAAATAAATCTTGTTAATGAATTCACATTTACTGAAATTCAAGCAGAAGCGATTTTAAATCTTCAATTATATCGTTTGACAAACCTTGATATCACTTCGCTTAAAAATGAACAAAGTGAATTAAATGATACAATAGAATATCTTGAAGGATTGTTATCAAATCCAAATAAAATTAATAACCTAATTAGAAATGATCTAAATAAGATTAAAGATAAATATGGTGATTCAAGAAGAACAACTATCGTTGATGAGCAAATAACTTATGAAATTGATAAAAAAGCATTAATTTCAAAAGAAACTGTTATGGTCTCATTTACTAAAGATGGGTATATTAAAAGATCACAATTAAAATCATATCGCAGCTCACAAGATCAAGTACCAAATATTAAGCTTGGAGACTGTTTAAAAGGAGTTGTGGAAGCAGAAACGACTGATACCTTACTTCTATTTACTAATTTTGGTAATTTTATTGCAGTTCCTGTATACAAATTAGTTGATAAAAAATGGAAAGATGAAGGACAACACATGAATGATATTACAACGTTATCTCCTTCTGAAAAGATAATTGGCGGAATATGCGTTAAAGAGTTTAAAGATAATATCTATGTGACGATGCTTTCAAAACTTGGTCAAATCAAACGTACTTTATTGACGGAATTTGATGCGATTAAAACTAATAAACCTTCTCGTTGCTTTAGATTATCTGATGGAGACGAATTAGTAACTGCTGAAGTAACCACTGGTAATTCCAATATTCTAATCATTTCTGATAATGGTTCATGTGCATTCTATAATGAAAATGAAGTCAATATCGTTGGAATTAAAGCTGGAGGAATTAAGGCAATCAAATTAGATAAAGATTGTAGTGGAGTATGTGGATTTGTTTCTTTCCTTCCAGACGAACGTACTAAATTAATCGCGATTACAAATCATCATGGATTAAGAATTGTCGATTCAATGAATTTAGATTTAGGAATTAGATTAGGTCCAAAACAAGCGATATTCAAAACATTCAAATCGGATCCACAAAAATGTGTATATTTTAAGAAAATCGATAAGAAATTTGAAGATTTAAGCGTTTATGTAGCATTCGAAAATCAAGATGTTCTTAAATATGATTTAAAGGATGTAAAATCAATGCCACTTGACAGTTATCTAAAAAGCAATATGAATGTTACACAATCTTTTGATATTACGGATGTATATAGTTTTGAAGTTCAAACAATTGATAGTTCAATTAAAGCTTTAGAAACCAAAGAATATAAAAAACAAGAACCTAAATCTGTAAATATAAAAAAGGAAGAAATAAAGAAAACTTTCAAGGAAGATAATAATAAAGAAGATAAAATCACATTATTCGATTTCGTTGATGACGATTAGAAGAAATGCCCTTAAAAGGGCATTTTTTTAATAATTATTCTTCCTAAATTCCGATAAAAGCTTTGTAAGTGCTCTTTTTTCTATTCTTGAAACATAACTCCTTGAAATATTATATTTCTTGGAGATTTCTTTTTGTGTATGTTCGATTTCTCCTTCTAATCCATAGCGTAAGGAAATTATTTTCATTTCACGTTCATCAAGTACTTCCAGATATCTTCTTAGTGCATTTATTTTTAGTTTCTTTTCATATTCATCTTGCACGTTTGGTTCATTACTAGGAAGGATATCGATTAAAGAGATTTCACTTCCATCTTTATCAACTCCAATTGATTCAAAAAGAGAAGTATTTTTTGCATATTTTTTATTACTTCTTAATATCATTAATATTTCATTTTCAATACATTTTGCAGCATATGTTGCAAGCTTTACATTTTTCGAATAAGAATATGTATCAACCGCCTTAACTAAACCGATTGTTCCAATTGAGATTAGGTCATCTAAATCTTCATCTTTTGAATCGTATTTTTGGGCGATATGTGCAACTAACCGTAAATTGTGTGTAATTATTTCATTCCTAGCATGAGTATGTGTTTTTTCATCGAATAATTGTTTAATTAATTCATTTTCCTCTTCTTCTTCAAGTTTTCTTGGAAGAACAGTGGATTTAGTTAATCCGAGTAAAAATGATACATCTAGCAAACTAAAAATTAATTCAAATATCATATATTCACCATTAAATTATATTAATATTATAAAAACTTTATACAATGAGTGTAAATTATATAGTATAATTTAACTAAGGAGAACTGAATGAAAAGATTTATTCCAAATTATTATGCTAAAAATCTATTTTCACTAGATATTGATTTTTATATTAATAATCATATTGAATACATTTTATGCGATTTAGACAATACATTAGACGCATTTGATTCACTTACACCAAATGAAGAAACTATCGCTTATGTTAATAAAATAATTGAAAAGGGAATTAAATTCTATATTCTATCTAACAATCAAAAAAAGAGAGTATCTCCTTTTGCAAAAGCATTAGGAGTTGAATACCTTCATCATACAGGTAAGCCATTTGGATTTAAGATTAAGAGATTTCTTAAAATGAAGGGGCTTAATATTAATAAAGGAATGATGATTGGAGATCAAATACTTACTGATGTTCTTGCAGCTAAAAACGTAGGAATCAGAGTATGCTTAGTAGATCAATTAGTAAAAAGAGATCAATGGTGTACATTTTTTAATAGAATTATTGATAATCATTTACGTAATAAAATGATAAAAAAAGGTCAAATAACAAGAATAGGGGGTTAATTTTATGTCAAATGTTACTTATCGTTGCTTCGGATGTGGAGTGGAACTACAAAATAATGAACCATCATTAACAGGTTATACTCCTAAGCCTTTAGGGCTTACTGGTAATGTCTTATGTCAAAGATGCTACCGACTTCAACATTATGGATTCGCCGAAGAAGAGGGATTAATAAAACCAGACTATAAAAAGATACTTGATAAAGCGATTAAGAAAAATAATCTCTTTGTTTATGTAGTCGATGTTTTCAATTTCGAAGGTTCTATTATCAAAGAAGCTCATGAATTCATTAAAAATAATCCTATTTTAGTTGTTGTTAATAAAAGAGATATTCTTCCTAAGTCATGTAATGACAATAAGATTAAAGAATTCATTAAGGAGCAATTCAACAATTACGGAATCAGCCCTGTTGATATTGTTATTACTTCTGCGAAAAAAGGAACAAACGTTGATGAATGGATTGAATTAGGAAAACAATATAGAAACAACAAGGATTTATATCTAATCGGTGCTTCATCATCTGGTAAATCATCACTTATTAATTCATTCATGCATCATTATAAGAATGAAAGTAGAAATCTAATATCTACTTCACCTTATCCTGGAACAACAGTAAGTACTATTACAATTCCATTAGATAATCATTCTTACATCTATGATACTCCAGGTATATTAATTCCAGATTCAATGTACTTTAAGGTTGAAAAGACAGCTTTAAAAAGAATTATTCCAAAAACTGAGATTAAGCCTAAATCATATCAATTAAATAAGAATCAATGCTTAATTCTAGGTGGACTTGCACGTTTTGAAGTAGTCGATGGAGCAAGAACTAATTGTACTGTATACGCTTCTAATGACGTTGAAGTATTACGTTGCAAGATTGATCGAGCAAATAAAACGTTTGACAATTTAGTTGAAGGGAATAGAATTCAACCAATTAGTAATACAGTGACAGGTAGTGAATCTTTAGTCGCCCATGAATTCATTCTTCCTGAAAAAAGTGTAGATATCGTTATCTTTGGTTATCTTTGGGTTAATGTAAAAGGAAATGGGCAAAAAATCATCTTAAAAGCTCCAAAAGGAGTTGGAGTTTGTGTTAGAGATGCAATAATTTAGGAGTAATAAAAAATGTTAAATAGTAAACAAATCAAATACCTTAAGGGTATTGCAAATACACTTCAAGCTAAATATCAATTAGGAAAGAATTTAATTTCTGAAAATAATTTAGATTTATTAGATAAAGCATTAACAAAAAATGAATTAATTAAGATTTCAATTATGAAAGGATTCGATTTAGATATTAAAGAGACTGCGAATGATTTAGGAAATGCATTGCATGCTGAAGTAGTACAAGTGATTGGAGGAGTTATAGTTCTTTTTAGGAAGAATCTAAACAACTCTGAATCAAAAATACATTTACCTAAATAATATGAAAACGATTATTTTTGGTGGGTCTTTTGATCCTATTCATAATGGGCATATTGAAATTGCTAAAAAATCAAAAGAGATAATTAATGCGGATAGAGTAGTATTTATTCCGGCGCGTTCTCCTAGATGGAAAAGTCCTAGAACTAATGCACTCGATCGTATTAATATGCTTTCTTTAGCAATTAAAGAATATGATTATATGGAGATTAATGAAATTGAAATATCATCAACCGATGAGATTAATTATACATATAATACAATAACTAAATTAAAAAGAAATGAGGATGAAGAATTCTACTTCTTAATTGGTGCAGATCAAGTGGAAAGACTTCATGAATGGTATAGAATCGAAGAATTATCCAAACTAGTTCATTTTATCGCTTTTGATAGACCAAATTATTCTTTAAATTTGGATAACGTGAATAAATATCATGTAGAAGTGATTGGATCTTATATCTCTAGTATGAGTTCTTCTTTATTAAGGGAATGTAGATGCTTAGATGCGCCAAAATGCATTCTTGATTACATATCAGATAAACGACTATATTATATGGAAAGATTAGAAAATTATATGAATGAGAAAAGAATCATCCATTCTATTAGCGTTGCATCTCTTTGTTACGAAATAGCACTTAATAATGGGGTAAATCCATATAAAGCATATCAAGCAGGAATTCTTCATGATATTGGGAAATACGTTGATATAGATAAGCAAATGCAAATCATTAGGCAAAATTACGATGAAAAGTATATACACATTCAAAAGGCCTTATATCATCAATTTACGTCTCATTACTTATGCATCAATGATTTTAAAATCGAGGACGAAGAATTGTTAGAAGCTATATTATATCATTCTACCGGTTGTTCAAATTTGAGTAAATTAGGAAAGATATTATATGCATCAGATAAAATTGAACCAACTAGAGGTTTCGATAGTAAAGAGTTAATAAAATCTTGCATAGAGAATATTGATAAAGGCTTTGAATTAGTTCTTGAAGAGAATATAAAATATTTTATAAGAAAGGGAATAGATTATCATAATCCATTAATGGATTCATGTATCAATCATTACTTACCAAGGAGGAAATAAAATGGAACAATTAAAATTAGATGTTATCACAAAAGCAATTGATGATAAGAAAGGGGAAGATATTCAAATCATCGAAACAAAAGAGAAATCTCCTTTTTTTGATTATGTAGTTGTCGCGACTGTTCAAAACTCAAGACAAGCAAGTTCAATTGCAGATGAAATAGAGGAGAAATTATCTCTTATCAAGGAGACAGTTCATCATGTAGAAGGCAATACAAAAGAATCTGAATGGTTACTCGTTGATTGTAACGATATTATCGTTCATTTATTTAGTTCTAATGAGCGTTTAAGAGTCAATATTGAAGAATTACTCACCGGAAAGAATAACAGCTCTAGAAAAGGATATTAACGAATAATGAGAAGAGAATATAGTCTTATAATCGCTGCGATGGAAGTCGAATTTGATGCGCTAAAAAATCAATTAAATAAATATAGAGAAATTAAATTCGATAATGATAATTTGATAGAATTTGAATTTAATAATGAAATGTATTTATTAGGACTTGGTAAGATAGGGAAGGTTTCAACAGCATTCTTTATGGGGAGATTATTTTCAACTTTCAAAATTAAAAGAGTGTTTAATATTGGAACTTCCGGTGCAGTTGATAATCGCTTAAATATATCAGATGTTATCATTGCTGATAGAGTAGGTTATTATGATGTAGATGTAACAATCTTTAATTATAAAGAAGGACAAGTTCCTGGAATGCCAGAATATTATATTCCTGATTTAGAATATATTAATTCGAAAAAAATAGACCCTAAATATCATGTTGTTAAAGGCTTAATTCTATCTGGTGATTCGTTCGTAACAAGAGACTTCTACAATCGTTCTAATCTAAAAAATAGAGAAGGAGTTGTAGCTTGTGAAATGGAATCTGGTGCAGTTGCACAATGCTGTCATATCGCTCAAATTCCATTTGTAATCGTTAGATCGATTTCTGATATTGTGACGAAAGAAGATAATCATATTGCAATTGATAAGAATGCAGAATTAAGTTCTACTAACTCAGCGCTTGTATTATTAGAGTTATTGAAATAATAAAAAATGTCTACTAAATGAAGTAGACGTTTTTTTATGGTGAAGAAAAAGAGGATTATTGTCAAAATATGATATTTGATGGGTAAAAATCATTAAATTGTGAATATGTTAACTTCTTCGCATAATATATATTATGTAAACAAATGAAATAAAAAAGCCAATATTTAGGGATTATTATTATATTGTATTACAGAATTCAACATGATTTTATATAGTTATCCACATACTTTTTTCGATATTTTATTTATAAAAAAAATACTAATATATTACTAAATATCTACTATTAGTTTTGAAAAATCTAATTCTAAAAAAAATAACCACGGATATTTTCTATCCATGGTTAGTTATTAATTTGTTTATTCGAATATTGGTTTAATTACTTCACCGATTAATTCTTCATTTGTTTTCTCCAAATTGAAGTTCTCAATAATTGTTCTTCCTAAATCTGCAAATGAGGTAGTTTCATCTAATTTACGACCTGTAGTAATACTAGGTGAATATATGATGGTTGGAACTTTTTCTCTAGTATGGTCGCTTCCTTTCCATGTAGGATCGTTACCATGATCTGCGGTAATTATTAATAAATCATCATCATTGAGAGATGTTAATAATTGACCGAGTTGGTGATCAAATTCTTCAATAGCTTGACCATATTCTTTTGGTTTTCTTCTATGACCATATTCTGAATCAAATTCAACTAGATTAACAAAACATAATCCTTCGAATTTTCTTTTTGTTTCATAAATAGTTTTGACCATTCCATCTTCATTTGAAATCGTTCTTTGTGTAGTTGTTACGCCTTGTCCATTGAAGATATCATTGATTTTACCAATACAAGATACTTCGTAATTATTTTCTTTTAGGATATCCATATATGTTTTTGAAAATGGACTCAACGCATAATCATGACGGTTAGATGTTCTTTTAAAATTATCCTTATTCGTTCCGATAAATGGACGTGCAATAATTCTTCCTAATAAGTATTCAGGTCTTAAGCAAATCTCACGTGCAATCTCACAATATTTATATAAATCATTTAAAGGGATGATTGCTTCATTTGCTGCGATTTGTAAAACGGAATCTGCAGAAGTATAAACGATTAAATCTCCAGTTTTAATTTGGTGTTCACCATAATCTTCGATGATTTTCGTTCCAGATGCGGAGCAATTACCAACTATTTTATGCCCTGTTTTATTTTCTAATTCTTCAATTAATTCTTTTGGAAAACCAGTATCTGTGAAGGTCTTGAATGGTTTAGTTGTATATATACCCATCATTTCCCAGTGACCAGTCATAGTATCTTTTCCATTTGAAGCTTCTCTTGCTTTAAAAACAAATGAATTAGGGTGTTTGACTTTTGTTGTACCTTTAATATCATCTAAGTCTGCAATACCTAATGCATTTAGATTTGGAATGTTTAATCCATTACATTCATTTGCGATATGTACAAAGGTATTTGATCCTTTGTCACCGAAACGCTCTGCGTCTGGCATTTCTCCTATTCCTAATGAATCGCATACAATTAGGAATACTCTTTTGTATTTTTTCATACTTTTATTCTCCCTTTGACATTATACATTATTTTTTATTCATATACAAATCATAAGCAGAAATAATTCGCTTACTTGAAACGTGAGTATATATTTGCGTAGTAACAATAGAAGTATGTCCTAGCACTTCTTGAACCATACGCAATTTTGCCCCATTTTCGACCAAATGCGTTGCAAAACTGTGTCTTAGGGTATGTGGGCTTATTTCAATTGATATTGAAGCTGTATGCGCGTATTTTTTTATTTGTTTCCAGAAATATTGTCTAGATATTGGTTTACCAAAATGAGAGAGAAAAACGTATGGAGAATTTCTTCCCTTATTTTTGCATCTAACTTCATTTATATATTTTTCTAAATATAAAATCGCATAATCGCTTATTGGAACTAATCTTTCTTTATTCCCTTTGCCATAAATCTTTAAACAATCTAAGGTAGATGATATTGAAGATAGTTTTAACGATAACAATTCACTTACTCTTAATCCACATGCATACATTGTTTCAAGCATTGCGCGATCTCTAATTCCTTCCCCTTTTGATAAATCAGGTTGTTCGAATAATGATTCAATATCTTCGCTTGATAATACATTTGGTAGATGATGACCAAGTTTTGGCATATCAATCTTCTCTATTCTTTTAGTATAAATCCCATTTTTAGATAGATATGAAAAAAATAATCGAATCGATGTTCCTTGACGGATAATGGTTTTACTTGCTTTTCCATTTGAAGAAAGATATTGAATGTAATCCTCGATGTCTTTGCATGAATAATCATTTATATTCTTTTTATCATTAAATGCAAAAAAATGAAGAATATCATCCCCGTAATTCTTAATCGTGTTCTTAGTTAATCCTCTTTCAATCGTCAAATATTCGATGAAAGTTTCATATGCTTCTTCTTTTTTCATCATTTTCTCTCTTTCTTTAAATCTGAGGCTCTTATAAATAAATCCTTTCTAAATTTATTGTTTAGTTGACTGATAAGTATCTTTGTCGCACATTTATTTTTGTGTCTTTCTATATCAAATAAAGACATTTGAACGTAATAATTATCTTTATTAATAAGATTAGATAATGTGACACCGACTAAACGTATTGGTTCATTATCAAAATTCTTATCGAATAAATCAAGTGCAGTATTATAAATAACACGCACATCATCTGTTGCTTCAAATAAAGTTTTACTTCTACTAATTGTATGGAATGAAGTATCTTTCATGACTAAAGAAACCGTAGATCCAATCTTTTTTTCTTTTTTAACTCCTTCACTGACCCAATAGGATAATCTCATAATCATATCCTTAATCTCATCATAATCGTTTGTATCGAATAGAAAAGTGGATGAGTGACCTAATGATTTTGGATCAAATTCTTCAACATTAACATTATCGTCTCCTTCTCCATTAGCCCAACCTTTCAATAAATCATACCCTTTTCCAAGCATTTTCTTCACTTCTAGTGATTCAGTCCTTGCTAAGTCACCAATTGTTTTTATTCCTAGTCTTTCTAAACGAGGAAAAGTTTTTTTGCCAACTCCATACATATCTTTTATTTTTATTGGCCAAAGAATCTTTTTAACATCTTTTTTTCTAATGATTGTTATTCCCATTGGCTTTTTCATATCAGAAGCCATCTTGGCTAAAAATTTATTAGGTGCTAATCCTATTGAGCATTTTAATTTCGTTTTTTCATATAAATCATTTTGAAGGTTCTTGAGATATTCAACAGGATCTTTGACATCCTTCATACATTCACTCATGTCAGCATAGCATTCATCTATTGATGCGATTTCTATAATATTAGTGTAATTTCGTACATAATTGAAAAAATCATTACTCAATCGATGATAGAGTTCAAAATCTCCTCCTCTAATAATTACTCCTGGACATAATCTTTGAGCTTGATATGTAGGCATTGCAGAATGTATACCATATTTTCTTGCTTCATATGATGCAGTTGAAACAATCCCTCTTCTTGAATTTCCTGCAACTATTAAAGGCTTTCCTTCTAAAGAAGGATCTTTAATTACTTCTGCAGTAGCAAAAAAGGCATTTAAATCAATATGCATGATAATCTTGCTCATAAGTACCTCCATAGATATTATAAAACATTATTATTTACTAGAAAATATATAAACCAATATCTTATAAAAAATGAAGTAAAAATTATTATTTCACTTCATTTTGATATCGATTAATGATATTGCGATTCCAAACTTTTGAAAAGATAAGTACCATTCCAATTACTGTTTTTAATAAATCAAATAAATATACATAGATAAATAGTTGTTCGAAAGAAATATTAGGAAGGAATCGATAAAATAAGAAGGCAACTGGAATTGATACAATCCATCCGAAAGCAGAATCAAAAAGGAAAACAACTAATGTTCTTCCTCCAGCTCGAAGGAGGAAAAACATAATAGTATCAATTGTTGCAATAACTAAATATATCGCATCAAATTTAAGTAAATAAGTTGCAATCTCTTTCGTTTCTAAACTAATTCCAGAATATAAAGAAACAATTTCAGGAGAAGAAATGAATAAAATCGTACCTAATAATATCGACAAAAGCAACGAAAAAATCAATGAAACATAAGCTTTATTTTGAGCTTCTTTTGAATCATTTGAACCAAGAATGTTACCAATTATTATCGAAATACCATTCCCCATTCCAAGTGAAACAACCATGATAAGATTGAAAATTGTAGATACAATAGGTAGTACTGTTGTTGCAATTTCATTTTTTTGTGTAAATACATATACTAAACAAGTTTGTCCAAGTGACCAAAATAATTCGTTTAATAAAAGCGGAATAGATTTTAATATCAAATTCTTCAATAGTTCACTATCAATTTTAAAACTTGCAAGTAAATTCTTCGTAAAATCTTTCTTTTTAACAATTAATACAATGATAATAACAATAAACTCAAAATAACGATTACATACAGTACCTATCGCTGCACCTGCAGCTTCCAATTTAGGTGCACCCCAGTTTCCAAAAATCAAAATATAATTCACAAAAAGATTAACAAAAATACCACATAAAGTTACAATCATCGGTGCTATCGTACTATGCGATTCGCGAAGCGAAGTAGTACAAGAAACAGTAACTCCAAAAGGAATAATCGAAATTCCAACAATTCGTAAATATTGAAGCGCAATTTCGATTGTAACATCATCGTATGTAAATATTGAAACTAATTGCCTACCAAAAGCATAGACAATAAGCGTTGAAAGAAAAGTAACGATAAAGCTGGAAATAAGTTTAAAAGCAAAAGTATTGCTCAAATGAGCATAATCTTTTTTGCCTAAGAATTGAGAAAAGAAAACTCCTGCTCCTTCAACAGATCCAAATACAGCAAGATTAATAACAAATATGATTTGAGTTGCAATGTAAACTCCAGATAAGGATACTTCAGACACTCCTTCAAGGTTACCAACCATCATCGTATCGATTAGTGATGCGAGATTAACAAAGAGATTTGAAAGAATGATTGGAATTGAAATAGTTAATAATTTTTTAATAAAATAAAGAATATCTTTTTTTCTAGTCATAATTTCCTCCCTTCACAACGAGTTTAATTATAGCTCATAAAGATATTCTTTTCTACAGATAAATGATAGTTATTACAAAGTAGTATTATTATGGTATAGAAGAATGCCAATTGTTCTTGCAATAATTGTTAATAATTCAATTATATTATTATCCCATGCTCTATTTTGTTCATGATCTACTCTAATGAATCCGTATCTTTTTCCATAGGCATTAATAGAAATGCATAGATTTGATCGGATATCTTGCTTTTTAAAATCATCGTATAGTTCTTCTTTTTTAATCAATTTAAGATAATCAACATTATTGATTCCTGATACGCCATGAGCATTAAAATTATTTTCTATCAAATCATATTTAAGCGGTTCAAAATCCCTAATTTTTGATAGAAGGTGAATTCTTTCATATTTCATGTTGTACCCTGTTTGGATGCATAAATGATTGAACATCAAAGTGTTTGACAAGTATGTGAATAAATCGTTAATCCTCTCTTCTATAGGACACTTGTTATTTAAGAGAAAATCGTAAGACTTATCAATTAAATCAATAGTTGATGTCGTTTTTTCTAGGATTGATTTAATTTCAATATTTTCATGTTTTTCTTTTAAATAAATGATAAAACAACATTTCCCTTTAACTTTACCTCGGTATAATGCTTTATCCATTTTTTCAACGAGGGATAGATAATTATCACCATCTTTTGGAAATCTTACAACTCCCGAGGTGAATGTAACCTTTTCATTTTTTAATGTTTGTGATTCTTTTCTTTGAATCTTGTTATAAATGTTATGGAAAATATTCCAAATGTCATCGTATTGTGTAATTCCTTCTAAGACAACCAAGAATTCATCTCCACCAAACCTTCCGATAACACCTAATCCATTGAATTCCCTTTTTAATTCTTCTGCATATTCAATTAGCACTTTATCGCCAATTATATGACCATATGAATCATTAATCGTTTTAAAATTATCCATATCAATAAGTGCGATAGTAAAAGGAACTCCAGTTTCAATTAGATGATTGACATAAGAATTAAAAGTTTCACGATTTAAAACTCCTGTTAGAAAATCAAGAGAATGAGATAAATCTTTGTCTTTAAAATAAGAAAAACAATTAGTTTCTACGTAGTCCATAATAATAATTCTCCTACTTCTTTAATAAGTTAAAAATATTATATCATAATATCTAAAAAAAGCAAATTGACATCTGTAGTTTATTGTTATTATTTCTAATAAACTATTAATACAATTACTAATCAATTTGCTTATAATATAAATGCTTTACACAATAATATACTTATTTATTACTAATTATTTACTAATTCTCTATTTTTTAAGCCTTTTTCTTAAATTTTCAACTTTGCATCAATCATATTATTATTCATTTTAATATAATCTGAAATCATTGCAATAAATTCTGAATTTGTAGGTTTTGCTTTACTTGCAGAAATAGTATAACCGAATATTTCATCTATTGCATCAATGTTTCCTCTATTCCATGCAACCTCAATTGCATGTCTAATTGCTCTTTCAACTCTCGATCCCGTCGTTTTATATTTTTTAGCAATCTCAGGATATAAGATTTTTGTAATCTGACTAAAATATTCCGGATTCTCATACGAAGAATTAATCGCAGTACGAAGATATTCATATCCTTTTATATGAGCAGGTATGCCTACTTCATGTAATACTTTAGTAATCTTTTTTTCTATTACTTGTTCTTTAGTACTTACTTTTTCTCTCTTATCTGAAGCATTATTAATATGATCGATTAAAACTTCGATCGAATATGGTTTTAATAAGAACAAATCACAACCATACGAAGATAGTAAAGCAAGTAGGTTGTCATTGATGATTCCTGATTGACAGATGATAAAGTTTATATTTGGATACAACATTTTATTCTCTTTGATTTCCTTTAAAACTCTATAACCATCGTAAACTGGAGTTACTAAATCAACGATTAATACATCGATATCATTATATTTTTGGAGTTTTTGTAAAGCTTGTTTTCCATCCAAAGCATAATCTTTTATTATCATATTCTCTTCTTCTGCTACACGTCTAGAAACACTATTAATATAATCCATACTATCATCGATTATAAAGATACTTTTCTTTTCCATTTATTGTTCTCCTATGTTTTCTTCAATTAAGTAGCTACCTTTTTTGAAAGATATTCATACTTTATCACATATTCAAAAAATGAAATAATTGAATGTTTTTATTCTCTCTATAAACGACAAATGCTTTCAAATCTCACCATTTTGGCATATCTTTCTATATTTTATTTCGCTGAATGATTATACATTGTGTCAATATAAAGCGCATAACCTTTGTTTATGTTAGCGTTAATCACATGCGTTACAACACCGATCAACTTATTATTTTGTATTATAGGAGATCCAGACATTCCAGAATATACACCTCCTGCAACTTCTATTAAAGAAGGATCAACTATTTCAAACATCAGTCCCTTACTTTTATCTAATTCATCCTTGTTAATATTTGTGATTCTAATTTTAAATTCTTCGATTATGTTCCCTCTTATTGACGTTCTAACAGATGCTTCTCCTAATTTAATTTCATCTTTTCTTGCAACCATCATCTTTTTTCTATTAATTTTCTTATCACTAATATTACCAAATAAACCATATTGGTTACACATATTAATATTACCTAGAAGATTATTTAATGTTACTTCACTTTCTTTCGATCCTGGATGAAACGTTTTTCCCTTATTTATTTTTATCACATTTTCATAATATGATTTACCATTTCTACTTCTAATCGATTTTTTTGTTACTTCATCAATCACTTCATGCCCTAAAGCTCCATATGTATTATTATTAGGATCAATGTATGAGATTGTCCCAACGCCATAAACGTCATTTTTAACGTATAATCCAGTTTTTATTGTATTATCCTCATAAACTAATTTTAGCCTTCGTTTTAATTCTGTATCTCCTCGAATTACCCCTAATTCAACTTCATTTTTTGTTGTATTATTAATATATTTCATAAAAGATTCAATTGAATCAATTGTAAATCCTTCGATTGAAGTTATCGTATCTCCGATTCTTAAATCTGAATGAGTAAGAGGATTATGCACTTCGTTTTCAATTCTAATATTATATCCTCCAGTAATTACTAATCCATCAAGTTTAATATCAAAAACTATATTATCTCCACCAGGAAGTAGATAATACATCTCATTTTTTGGAATAAACGATGTTAAAAAAATAGATCCAAGTAATGCACATATATTCATATTAATCACCTAAATCTATTTTTTACAAAAAAATCAAACTTAAAATGGAAAAATCTTCTAATTCTTAACTTCTTTAATCAATTCTTTGACAACTTTAATCGCTTCATTGTTATCATTGTTTGCAATGATTTTTGCAATCTCCTTAATTGCTTCATCATAGGTTAATTCATTGATAGTAGTTTTAGTTTCACCTTCTACTATATTCTTTTTTACAAAATAATGATGATCTCCTCCAACTGCAACTTGAGGAAGATGAGTAATGACAATTGATTGTTCTTTTCTAGAGATGGAATTAATTTTCTTTGAAGTTGCAATCGCAACTCTTCCTGATATTCCTGTATCGATTTCATCAAAGATAATCGTCTCAACTGGATTAATCGAATTAAATACAGTCTTAAGTGCAAGATTAAGTCTACTAGTTTCTCCAAGTGAAGCAGAATCTTTTAAAGAAAGAAAACGCCCTCCAACATTAGCTTTTATCATAAAGGTAATCTTATCGCTTCCTTCTTCATTAAGTTCACATTCATCAATATTAATCATGAATTCGGCATTTTCTAATAATAAATCATGAAGTTCTTGATTAATCTTACTTTCTAAATCTCCTAATTGATTTTTTCTAAAATCAGAAAGAATCTTCGCCTTATCATACGCTTCTTTTTCTTTTTTTTCAATTACCTTCATTTGTCTTTCAATATTGTATTCATAATCAGAAAGTATGTCGATTTGTTCTTTAATTAGATTAAAACGTTCTAATATCTCTTTTGTCGAAGAACCATACTTTCTTTTTAAAGATGAAAACAAAGTTTTCCTAGTTTTCAAATAGTCTATTCTATCTAGGCTTTGAGCGCATTTATTAAATCTATCATTAATTGCTTCAAAAGCATCTTCCATTTCATAATAAGACGAAGAAAATCTTTCAATATCCTCCTCAAATTGCTCATTTTTAATCTTTTCTAGAAGTTTTTTTGCAGTATAAAGATTATTTGAAGCCGAACTATAAGCATCGTTAAATTGTGTCATAATAGATGAGAATTCTTCAAATGATTCAAGTGTTTTTAATTCGCTTTCGACTTCTTCAATTTCATTTTCCTTTATGTTAGCTTTTGATAATTCTTCATATTGATATGTTAGATAATCGATATCATCAATATTGTCTTTAATTTTCTTAATCTCGTTTAATTTTCTTTTTTCTTCAACTAAATCAAAATATTTATTCTTATAAGATGAATAAACATTATCATATTCGCTTTCTTTTTGTGTCTTAATATATTTATCAATCAAACCTAATTGTTTTGTTTCATCAAAGAAAATATTATTTTTGTGTTGCGAATGAATATCGATTATACAATCCATGATTCTTTTTAATACAGAAAGTGGTACGGTATGATAATTTACTTTTGCAATTGATTTATTTGTAATATCTAAACTTCTAGAAACAATTAAAGTGGAATCATCGATTAATTCTTCATATTCACTTTTTAATCTATTTAATAAATCCTCGTTCGTAATTACAAATTCGCCAGTAATATAAGCTTTCTCTTGTCCGATTCTAATCTTATCAAACATCGATTTCTCACCTTTAAGAAGGCTTAATGCGTCGATAATAATTGATTTACCTGCACCTGTTTCACCAATTAAAACATTCATTCCTTCTTTAAAATCGATTGAGATATCTTCAATTACTGCAAAATTTTTAATGCTCAATTTCCTTAACATACTAATCACCTACTAGAATTATATATGAAAAATGTGCATTTTTTAAGAAAAAACGCACAAAAATTGTAAATATCGGATAAAGCTAAAGTTATTCTTATTTTTGTTCTTGAATGATCTTAACCTTATCTATCGCTTCATTCAATTCTTTCTCAATATCCTTAGAAATAGTCATCGCTTTTTCATATAAATCTAAAGATTCTTTAAGCGTCATCTTATCGTTTTCTAAATGAGAAACTAGATCGTTCAAATTCTTAAGTTTTTCTTCGATTGTAATTTTCTTATCCATCCTATTTTTCTCCTTTATCTTCAACTCTTGCGATTAATTCTCCATCCTTCATATTAACGATAATAATATCATTCTTTTCTATTTCGTTAATTGAAGTAATGACATTTTTATTCTTATTGTATATTAATGAATAACCTTTAGATAATACCCCATATGGGTTTAGTGATATCAATTTTCCATTTAAAGAAGCTAATTCATTTTGATATCTATTAATAAATTGTTTCAAATTATATGATATTCTTTCAATCAGTTGCTCATTTTGTTTCTTTTCAAGAAGCAACCTATCAATAGGACTAATGAGTCCTTTTGAAGAGGATATTTCTAATAATAATTGTCGTAATTTATCAATTTTTCTTTCGATTATTGAATTCATATATTCTCTATTAGAAATTAAATCTTGAATGATTTGAGTTTTGTTTGGAGTAGCAATAACACCAGCTTCTGTTGGAGTAATCGCACTATAATCCGAAACTAAATCAACAATCGAACTATCAATTTGATGTCCAATCGCAGAAATAATAGGAATAGGACAAGATAATACTGCTCTTACGACTCTTTCATCATTATAAGCGCTTAAATCTTCATTATTCCCGCCTCCACGACCAATGATCAGTGTATCAATATCGTAATTGGAAGTTAGTTCTAAGGCTTTTACAATCGATTCTGGCGCATCTTTTCCTTGAACTAAGCAAGGAAATACTAATATTTCAACATTCCATCTTGATTGAATCGTATGAATAAAATCATGTACTGCCGCGCCGACTGAAGAGGTGATTAAACCAATTGTTCTAGGATATTTTGGTATTTCCTTTTTTGGAAGATCAAAAACACCTTCTTCTTTCAACTTCTTTTTTAATGCTTCGATTTTCAACAATTCTTGACCAAGACCAAATGGTTCGATATTTCGAGCATATAATTGGTAAGTTCCCGTTTTTTCATAAACGGACATATAACCATAAATTAAAACTAAATCTCCATTTTTTAAATCAAATTTTAAATTTTTCACATTATAAGAAAACATCATACACGACACTTTTGATTCTTCGTCTTTTAACGAAAAATAATAATGACCAGTATAATGCTTTGTAAGATTTGTAATTTCTCCTTGAACGAGAATATTATTTAGATTGATATCTCCTTCAATGATATTTTTAACATATTGATTTAATTTTGAGACGGTAATGACTTTCTTTTCCATTATAATATTTTATCTAAAATTGCATGAATAAAACGATATTCTCCATCATCTAAATATTTTTTCGCTAATTCAACTGCAATATTAATCATTTCACTTTTATTTATCTCTCCTACATATTTATATTGTCCGACAGCTAAAAGGAATATTGCATGAGCTACAATATTAATTCTTTCCAGTTTTAATTTATCAGAAAGATTATTGATGATTAATTCATCGATTTCTTCTTTATGCTTTAATGATTGTAAAATTACATTTTGAACATATAATTCAACTTCACTTAAGTCTTCCTCAAAAGCATTTTCAATTATCTCTTTAATATTGATCTCATTTCCATTTTTTTCATTAAAAAGGTAATTGTAAATACAATTCATCATTCTTTCTTGCGCTTGATTTCTTGATAACATATAAAAACCTCAATTATTCTATTCAATTCCTGCAACTTTAATCTTAATTTGGAAAGGAACAACCTCAACCATTTGTGTTAAAGCTTCTGCAACATCGTTTTGAATCGATGAACAAATTTCATCGACACTATATCCATTTCTAATTACTACTTGAATATCGACTGTTAATTTATTTTCATAAATGGAACATTTTACAGGTTTATGAAAGAAAAATGGAGTTGATGGTTTAGAAATTGATACCCCACCTACTTTATTCGTTACTTCAGAAACAATTGTTTCGAAACAATGTTTTGAAATTCCTAATTGTCCTCTTTTGGAATAATCTTTGATATATACATATTCTGCCATAATTCTTTCCTCCTAATAAAATTATAAATAATTATATTATTTTTATCAATGAAACACCATTATTTAGCAAGAATAACGCTAAAACCTGGTTGTAATTTATTCTCTTTTATCGCCTTATTATTCGATTTAAACAAGACTGATTCATTTTTTAAATCAATTGCTTTATCAGATAAATTAACAATTACTTTAATATTATCGCGATAATATACAATTCTTCCATCGGTATAAGGTTCTAATTCAAAATTATTATTAACTAAATCTTTATGATTATTTCTAAAAGAAACAATTGATTTAATGTAATTTATTAATGAATTCTTTTTCAATAATTCACTCTTAACTGATTTCTTCTCTTTTGTAAGAGGAAGATATAAATCATTTGATGTACTAGAAAAACCCATATTCTTCGAATCATCCCATTGCATAGGTGTTCTGTCTCCAGTTCTTTGATAGCCTCCATCTTTTGAATCTAATTCTTGGTGTTTTAAGCCGATTTCATCTCCGTAATATAGGAATGGAATTCCAGGTAAAGTATATTGCATTAAATAAAAATTACGTAATTCATTATCGTTTAAATAAGAAGCAATTCTTCCTGTATCATGATTTCCTGAAATAATAGAAATATAACCATTATTATTTCTTGCTTCATCTATATGACGAATTAAACTCTCTCTAAATATATCTTGATTACCTCCTTTTAGAACTGGAATATCACCAGTATTCTTTGCTCTTACGAGGTAATGAAAAAAATTATCGTTATGCTCTAAAACAAAATCACTGTCAAATCCTGCGCGTAAAGAGCGATTAGGATTACTCCATTCGGAAACTAAGAAACAATCTGGGTATTTCTTTTTTACATCTGGAATAATTGAATTCCAAACTTCAATTGTTGCTTCTTTATCATCATCGTCTTTGACTAATGAATCTGCCATATCTACTCTAAATCCATCTGCTCCCTTATCTAACCAAAATAACATAACAGATTTAATATATTCTCGTACAATGAATGTTTTAGGATCTTTATAAGATAATTGCCATGGATATTTGATTTCTTTAAAACCATAATTTAATGCAGGTTGACAAGAAAAGAAATTTACCATATAAGAAGCATTTCTATTGTGTCTTCCGGAAATCAATATATAAGGTCTTTCATAATCCCATATATTCCCATTCCATATGAACATATCTGAATATTTATTTCTCTTTGGAGATGCGGATTTTAAAAACAATTCATTTTTTTCTGATGTGTGACCTGGTACTAGATCAATGATGATATGCATATCAAGTTTATGAGCTTTCTTAATCAAATTCTTGAAATCATTCATTGTTCCAAAACGAGGATCAACCTTAAAATAATCTTGGACATCGTATCCTCCATCCATAAAAGGTGATAAATAGAATGGATTTAACCATAAGGAATTAAAACCTAAGGACTTAATATATTCTAATTTTGATGAGATTCCTTTTAAATCGCCTAATCCATCACCATTTGTATCTTTATATGAAATAGGATAAACCTCATAAAATAAAGCATTTTCATACCATTTTTGCATATAATCGTCTCCTTTATTCTTCAGTTACTTGTTTTAATGATAAGCCGATACGTTTCTTATTAACATCAACAGAAATAACTTTAACCTTTACAATTTGCCCGATTTTAACAACATCAAGAGGATGTTTAATAAATTTATTAGATAGTTCAGAAATGTGAATTAAACCATCTTGATGAACACCGATATCAACGAAACATCCAAAATCTAGAATATTTCTAACCGTTCCATTTAAAATCATTCCCTCTTTTAAATCAGAAATCTCACATACATCGTTTTTTAATTCAGCTTTCACATTTAAATCTCTAATATCTCGTCCTGGTTTTTCTAATTCGATAATGATATCATTAAGCGTTTCTTCACCCAAATTCAATTCACCTGCGAGTTTTTTTCGATCTTTTATCATCTCTAATTTCATTGTTAATATATCACTGCCAATATCTTCAAGTGATAAACCTACTTTATTTAAAAGTTTAATTGTAGCCTCATAGGATTCAGGATGAATACCTGTGTTATCAAGAGGATAATTATCACTAATTCTTAAGAAACCTGCACATTGAACGAAGGCTTTTTCACCAAGTTTAGGCACATTCAATAAATCTCTTCTTGATTTAAATGGACCATTTTTTTCACGATAAGTAACAATATTTTGAGCGATTGATGAATTAATTCCAGAAATATAAGTTAATAAAGAACTAGAAGCAAAGTTGACATCAACACCAACTTGGTTAACGCAATTTTCAACAACTCCTCCAAGAGCTTCACCTAAATGTTTTTGATTCATATCATGTTGATATTGCCCTACACCGATTGATTTTGGATCAATCTTAACTAATTCAGCTAAAGGATCTTGAACTCTTCTTGCTAAAGAAATTGCACTTCTAACAGATACATCTAAATCAGGAAATTCTTTAGCTCCTAATTTTGATGCACTA
Source organism: uncultured Caryophanales bacterium (assembly GCA_945873815.1). Lineage (GTDB taxonomy): Bacteria > Bacillota_I > Bacilli_A > RFN20 > CAG-449 > UBA3210. The sequence goes on along the minus strand of CAMCEE010000009.1, from coordinate 25,835 downwards.
TAAACAGAAGCTCCAGCTTCATTTGTTATTACATAATCAACATTGCAAGAAGGATATGCTTCAAATAAGAATTTCTTTAAGAATCTTTCCGACTCTCTTCCTCCTGTTCCATTACCAAGAGAAATTAAATCAACCTTATATTTTTCAATTAAATGAGCTAATTTCATCGCTTCTTTTTGATATATCTCATCATTACCCTTTGTTGCATTGATAATTCCTGTATACAATAATTTACCATATTGATCAACAATTCCGATTTTACAGCCTGTTCTAATACCTGGATCAAATCCTAAAACTACTTTATTTCTAGTTGGAGATTCAAGTAACAATTCTTTTAAGTTTGCTTTAAATACTTCAATCGATGAGTTTTCGCTTGCTTCAAGAATATCAGCTCTTATTTCGTTTTCAATCGATGGTTTAATCAAACGATTATATGAATCAACAATTGCATTTTCAATTATATTTTTAAAAGGACTATTCATTTTAATGATGTCTTTTGTAATATGTTCAATATTCTCGATTGTTGGATCAACGATTTCGACTTTTAAGATGTTAAGTTTTTCGCCTCGATTAATCGCAAGGACTCTATGAGAAGGGATCTTATTAACTGGTTCGTTGTAATCTTTATAATACATTTCAAAAGTATTATATTCATCATCTGCACCTTTTTCTTTTCTACTTGTCTTAACAAGACCTTTCTTCATAGTATTCTCGCGAATGAATTTACGATATTCAGCATTATCAGAAACGATTTCAGCAATAATATCTGAAGCGCCTTGAATAGCTTCATCAATACTCTTTACTTCTTCCGTTAAATATTTCTCCGCTTCTTCATTAAGAGATAAAGACCCTGCTTTTTGTTCTAAGATAAAAAGGGCTAATGGCTCTAATCCTTTAGCTTTTGCAATGCTTGCTCTAGTTTTCTTTTTTGGTTTATAAGGACGATAAATATCCTCTAATTCACTAAGAGTTTTCGCATTCATCAAACTCTCTTTAATTTCATCTGTCAATTGTCCTTGTTCTTCAATTGATTTTAATATTGTATTTAAGCGATCGTAGAAATTAAGATAACTTGAATATTTTTCATAAAATACACGTAAAACATCATCCGTCATCGAATTTGTTTGCTCTTTTCTATATCGAGCAATAAAAGGAATCGTACACCCTTCATTTAATAATCCAATTACTGTATTTACTTGCTTTTCTGTTATATTCAAGTCATTTTGTAATCTTCTAACAATTTCTAATTCGTACATGATAAACTCCTTTAAAACTTAATTAAATCTTGATAGTTTCCATAAGAAACAGAAACATATATCGTGTTTTGTTTGAATACTTTTTCGATTTGCATCTTGTATTGAGAATAATTACTTTTATCATTTTCTTCTCTAAAAGCAACTAAATTCATAGGTGAAATATATCCGATACAAGGTAGATTACACGAATCGTAATTACTCATATTCTCTTCAGGTAAAAGAATCGCTTTAAAATTAGATAATTCTTCAGTCGAATATGAAATTTTAACAGTATAAACATATTTATTTGAATCGGTTCTTGTTTCAATACAGGAAATATCATAATGAGTTACTTCACTTTTTGAAATCCAAGGACCATCAACTAACTTTTTCAAATCCTCTTTATATGTGGAACTATATGTTACAGTAGGCGTGCAAGCTGTGAGTAATAATAGTGACATAGTAAATAGTGCTATTTTACTTATTTTCATAACAGTCTCCTCATATTTATAATTTTAACAATTATAAAGATAAAAAACAAATAAATAATTAATTATTTAACTATGTAGATAACTAATGCAGTTTTAATCAAAACATTCATTTTACCATCAAAAAAAGCAAATGATGAATATTTAATATCTTTTATACATATATCATCGATTTGCTTCAAAAAATAATTAATTTGTTCAACTAATTGATTTTCGTCATCATTAGTAAAGATTTCAACTTGTATCATATTCTCACCAAAGTAAGAATACATATATTTTTCATAAAATCATGTCACTATATAGCAACAATGTTACAAATCTTGCCTTTTATAATAATAACTCTTTTGATTTCTTTTCCATCCAATCTTTGCTTGATTCCAGGATTATTTAACGCGATCTCTTCGATTTCTTTTTCGCTTGCATCAACTGGCACTTCAATTATTTCTCTTACTTTACCACAGATTTGAACTGCTATATTAATGCTTGATTTTACAAGTTTATTCTCATCATATTCAGGCCATTTTTCATATGCTATTGATTCTTTGTTTCCTAAGATATTCCACATTTCTTCTCCCACATGAGGACAAATGCAAGAGAACATCTTAATGAATCCTTCAGCATATTGTTTAGAAATCTTATTGATTTTATAAACCTCATTCATAAAAATCATCATTTGAGATATTGCAGTATTGAATGCTAAAGCTTCAAAATCTGCAGTTACTTTTTTTACCGTTTCATGATATACCACTTCAAGTTCTTTTGTTTCTTCATCAACTATCATTGAATTATCAATCAAAGCACGATATACTCTTTGGATAAATTTATGTGCACCCTCAACTCCTTGATTTGACCAAGGTTTACTAGCTTCAAGTGGTCCCATGAACATTTCATAGAGCCTCAATGTATCCGCACCATATTTTTCGACTATATCACTTGGATTAATAACAAATTCTGGGTATCTTTTCCCCATTTTAATTCCATTTGTACCTAAAATCATTCCTTGATGAACTAATTTCTTAAATGGTTCATCAACATCGCATACGCCAATACTTTTTAAATATTTAGTCCATATTCGAGAATAAATTAGATGTCCTACCGCATGTTCAGGCCCACCGATATATAAATCGACAGGAAGCCAGTGATCTAGAAGTTTTTTATCTCCTATTGCTTTTTCGTTCTTTGGATCAATATATCGCATAAAATACCAAGAAGACCCTGCGCTACCTGGCATAGTTGAAGTTTCTCTTACACCATTTTTACCTTCAAATGAATATTTCTTCCATTCAGAAGCATTTTCAAGTGGAGCTTTACCATTTTTACCTTTATAATCATCAAGAACTGGTAAAACAAGTGGTAATTCATCATCATCAAGTACGTGAATAGATCCATCTTCCATATGTACAACAGGAACAGGTTCTCCCCAATATCTTTGACGGGCAAATATCCATTCTCTAAATTTGTAATTAGTCTTTTTTTGTCCAATCTTGTTTTCTTCTAAGAATGCGATCATTTTTGCAATTGCTTCTTCTTTATTTAATCCATCTAAGAAACCTGAATTAATATGTAAGCCATCTTCTGTCATCGCTTCTTTTTCGATGTCTCCACCTTCTAAAACTTGGATGATAGGAAGATTGAATTTTTTTGCAAATTCATAATCTCTAGTATCGTGTGCTGGAACTGCCATAATCGCACCAGTACCATAAGTTGATAAAACATAATCAGAAATCCAGATTGGAACTTTTTTACCATTAACAGGATTAATTCCATAAGCTCCAGTAAAACAACCAGTTTTATCTTTATTTAATTCTGTTCTTTCTAGATCGCTTTTGGAAGCAGCCATCTTCTTATAAGCCTCTACCGCTTCTTTTTGTTCTAATGTTGTAATCTCATCAACAAGAGGATGTTCTGGTGCTAAAACGCAATATGTCGCGCCAAATAAGGTATCACATCTAGTTGTAAAAACCGTATATTTTTTATCTAATCCATCTACTTTAAAATCAACTAATGCACCAACAGATTTACCAATCCAGTTGCGTTGCATTTCTTTAGTAGATGAAGGCCAATCTAGTTTATCTAATCCTTGTAGTAATTCTTCTGCAAATGCTGGTTGGTCGATAACCCATTGTTTCATGTTCTTTCTAACAACTGGATATCCTCCTCTTTCACTCTTTCCATCAATTACTTCATCGTTTGATAAAACGGTTCCTAATTCCTCGCACCAATTTACTGGCATATCAACATATTTTGCATATCCATCTTGATACAATCTTTTAAAAATCCATTGTGTCCAACGATAAAATGAGGGATTTGATGTTTCGATTTGTTTATCCCAATCATAGTCGAAACCTAATTCTTTTAATTGTTTAGTAAAAGTTTTAATATTTGCTTCTGTAAATCCTTCTGGATGATTACCAGTTGAAATCGCATATTGTTCTGCAGGTAAACCAAAAGAATCATACCCCATCGGATGCAAGACATTAAATCCTTGCATTCTTTTCATTCTTGAAACGATATCGGTTGCAGTATAGCCTTCAGGATGTCCAGCATGAAGACCTACTCCAGAAGGATATGGAAACATATCAAGAACGTAGTATTTTGGCTTTGAGAAGTCGTAAACATCAGTCTTAAATGTATGATTATCTTCCCAATACTTTTGCCATTTTTTCTCAATTTCATGAAAATTGTAGCTCATAGTTTATTTCTCCTTTTAACATAAAAAAAAATCACTGTATCTAAGGACGCTTACGCGCGGTACCACCTTAGTTCAGCATTGCTGCACTCATTATTAGTGATATAGGAACAACCTGTATTTTTCAAGTGTCGAGTTCATCTATTTCCCATCTTGGTTCGCATCAACCACCAAGTTTCTGAAATGCTAGCTAGACTACTACTACACATACAAGCAAATTATAAATTTACAAGCACTCTTAGTCAAACATTTTATAAGAAATGTGCAAAATATTCACGTATTTTTACTTATTTGCTATAATTATTTTCGTTAGAGGAAAAAATATGATTAGAAATGAAACTAAAACTGTAAAAATCGGAAATATTTATCTTGGTGGAAACAATAAGATATTAATTCAATCGATGTGTAATATTAAAACTAGTAAAGTAAGTAGAGTCGTTAAACAAATTCACGAATTAGAAGAAGCTGGATGCGACCTAATTAGAGTATCTATTTTAGATGAAAATGATGCAAAAGCACTAAAGAAAATAAAGAAACAAATACATATTCCTCTCATTGCAGATATTCACTTTTCTTTTAAACTTGCAATGCTATCGATGAAAAATGGTGCGGATAAGATTAGATTAAATCCAGGAAATTTAAAAAATGAGACAGAAATAGAATCGATAATTCAATATGCAAAAGAACATGATATTGCAATTAGAATTGGGGTGAATTCAGGATCTGTTCCCCATGAATTAATCAAAGAAAACAACAATCATGTTTCAACAGATTTAATGTTAGATCAATTAGATCAATATATTAAAATATTTGAAAAACACAATTTCACTAATCTCGTTTTAGCATTAAAAGCATCAAATCCTTTAGTCACATTAGAATGCTATAGAAAAGCGAGTGAACGTTATACGTATCCCCTTCATATTGGGGTTACGGAAACTTCAATTAAAGATGTAGGATTAATCCGTTCAACGATTGCTTTAGCTCCACTTCTAATGGAAGGAATTGGAAACACTATTAGAATTTCTCTTTCCGATGACCCTATTGAAGAAGTTCGCGCTGCCAAACGTTTACTTCATGATTTAAATCTATATGATGATTACTATACTATTATTTCATGTCCAATGTGTGGTAGAACAACTGCAAATACAAAAAATATAGCCACTAAAGTCATTGAAATATTAGAAAAACATCATTCCAATAAAGTAGTTGCCTGTATGGGGTGTGTTGTAAATGGAATCGGTGAAGGAATGCAAGCTGATATTGGAATTGCATGTGCTAAAAAGGATTCTTACATCATCTTTAAAAAAGGTGAAATAATCGATAAAGTAAACGGAAAAGAATTACTAAATAAATTTGAGAAGTATCTATTAGAAATCGAATAATTAATAAAAGCATATCGTAATCAACTAACGATATGCTTTTTAGATTATTTCTTACTAACTTTTGCTATTCCTTGGTCTTTAGCTTGAGCTCTTAGATTAGCTTTCATTATTTTTCTTTTATGGAACCATTTTGCCTTTTCAGCTGCTTTTTTAACTTTCTTTTTATATCCAGGTTTTACTGTTTTTGATCTAGCTTTTGCAACAGCCTTTTTAATTTCTTTTTCAAGATTTTCATTCACTTCTCTTTTTTTCTTAGAAGTTTGAGAATCCATCTTCTTAAGAGAATCACTTCTAAGTACGTAATAATCAAAATTTATTTTTGATTTTTCAATCAGTGAATTGATTTTATTCTTATCCTCATCATTATAGAAAATATATGAATCCCCTGCTTTATTATTTCTTCCCGTTCTACCAGCACGATGATAATAATAATCTAAATCAAGTGGTAAATCTAAAGAAATAACGCAAGTAACATCTTCTAAGTCAATACCACGCGAAGCAATATCAGAAGAAATGATTAACTTAAAGTCACCATTTCTAATTCGACGCATCGTAATCTTTCTTTCTCTAGTTTCTAAATCTCCGGTGATTAAAGCTGAATTTATACCTAATTTATTTAATGCATTATGAACACGTTCAACTTGCGTTTTTTGAGAAGCGAAAACAATTGTATAGAAAGGATTAGTTAAAGAAAAAAAATTTACTAATGATTCAACGATATCCTTATGTTTAATATTCACTAAATGATGTTTAACATTTGCATTTACTTTATCTTTCTTATTAACATCGATTACCTCATCTACTTGTAACGATTTTTTAGTCCATGCTAATAAATGCTCTTTCATAGTTGCAGTAAATGCTAATCTTTGAGATGGATTAATTGTTTGTAAAATTATATTAATTTGCTCTACATATGCATCATCTAAAAGCATATCACATTCATCTAAAACTACACATTTTACATTCTTAGTATTAACTTGCTTATTGTTAATTAAAATATCATGAACTCTACCTGGTGTTCCAATAACAATTTTAGCGTTGTTACTATTAATTAAGGATGAAGAAGACACATCTTTTTGTGAATTTGAAGTCAATAAATGAACCGATATACCATTAAGTGATTTGACAATATCAGAAGCAAAAGAATATGTTTGAGATGCAAGTTCTATCGTTGGAGTGATAATTACAACTTGAATCTCTTTTACTTCTAAATCAAGATTATTTATTAAAGGAATCAAGAAAGCATGAGTCTTTCCTGATCCTGTTTCTGCTTTACATAATAAACTCTTATTTTTCAAAACTTTAGGTAGTACACTATCTTGGATAGGAGTAGCATCTACATATCCTAATGAATTGATTACCTCAATTATATTTTTATTTAAATTGTATGAACTAAACTTCATTTTTACCTCCATAATCCAAAATACTACTAAATGTATACTAATTATTTACTAATTTCTATTCCTAGCTCTTCTAGTTGACTTTCATCAACAGGCATTGGTGCATTTGACATTGGACATACTGCGCTTAAATTCTTTGGGAATGCAATTACATCACGAATGTTATCTGTCTTATTAATTAGCATTGCTAAACGGTCTAAACCTAATGCAAATCCTCCATGAGGTGGGACACCATATTTTAACGCATTAACAAACCAGCCAAATTTTCTCTCAATTTTTTCCTCAGTTAAGCCAATTAATTCAAAGATTTTACTTTGCTCTTTTTGGTCAAAGATTCTTAAAGATCCACCACCAGCTTCATACCCATTAATAACTATATCGTATGCAGCAGCATAAACCTTTTCTGGATGCTCTTCTAATAAATGAACATCTCTATCTAGTGGTTTGGTAAATGGGTGATGACATGGAGTAATTTCTTTTGTATCCTCATTGTAATCGAATAATGGGAATTCAACAACCCATAAGAAGTCGTATGTATTTGGATCATATAACTTCAATTCTTTACCAAATTCAGTTCTTAAAGCACCTAAACATGGACATACTCTCATTCTATAACCTGCACCAACGATAACTAAATCATTCTCTTTTAATGCTAGTTCTTTAACAAGTTTTTCTTGTAATTCTTCATTAATAAATTTCAATAATGATGATTCTAATTTGCCATTAATGTATTTGAAGAAACCAAATTTACCAATGCCAAACTTCTTAGCAGTTAAATCTAAGTTATCTTGTACTTTTCTAGAAGTTGTCGATGCGATATTAGGAACAACAATTGCACGAACTGTTGAAGCGTTTTTATATACTTCAAAATCAGATGCTTTTAAAATTTCTGAAACATCATGAATTTCAAGACCAAATCTAGTATCTGGTTTGTCGGAGCCATATGTATCAATACAATAATCGTATTTTAATCTTCTAAATGGTCCTTTAACTTCCATTCCTAATGCTTCTTTCCAAATTTCAGAAATTAATCCCTCTCCAAGAGTCATAATTTCTTCTTGTGATAAGAATGATGTTTCAACGTCAATTTGAGTAAAATCAGGTTGACGGTCTGCTCTCAAGTCTTCATCACGGAAACATCTTGCAACTTGATAATATCTTTCCATACCACTAACCATTAATAATTGTTTAAATAATTGTGGTGATTGAGGAAGTGCATAGAAAGATCCATTTCTAATTCTACTTGGAACGATATAGTCTCTAGCTCCCTCTGGAGTTGATAAACATAAAATTGGTGTTTCAACTTCAATAAAATCATTTCTATCTAAGAAACTATGACATGCACGAACGATTTTTGCACGATTAATAAGCATATTTTGCATTACTGGTCTTCTTAAATCAAGATAACGATATTTTAGTCTTGTATCTTCTAATGCATCTGTATTATCTGCAATGATAAATGGTGGAAGTTCTGCAGTATTTACTATTTTTACATCATTTGCAACAACTTCAATTTCACCAGTTGCTAATTTTGGATTAGCTACTTCTTTTTTAGATACAATTCCTTTTACTTGAATGATATATTCATTTCTAATTTCATTTGCAATAGGAAAATCCTCATTAAGTAATACTTGAGTATAACCATATCTATCTCTTAAATCAATAAATACAAGAGAGCCTAAATTTCTCTTTTTACTTACCCATCCTACTAATGTGACTTCTTTGCCAACATCAGAAATTCTTAATTCTCCATTTGTGTGTGTACGATACATAATCCTACTCCTTTACTATTTTAATTAATTCTTCTAATGAAACCTCAATTTGTTCTTGAGTTTCTAAATTTTTCAATTGATAAACATTCTTTTTAACTTCATCTTCACCAATAATAATTGCAAATCTCGCATGTTTTCTTAATGCAATCTTAAATGATGCTTTAAATGATTTATTCGTATAATTTAAATCAACTGCTATATTGTCTTCTCTTAATCTAAATGCTAGCTTACTTGCATAATCACGATAATCTTCACCCATATACATAATGTAAGCATCTAGAGTTGGATGAGCATATTCTTCAGGTTTAATTTCTTTTAATAATGAATTCAAGCGATCAACACCTAAAGCAAATCCAACGCTAGAAAGTTCTGGTCCACCTACTTCTTTAACAAGGTTATCATAGTGACCACCCGCACCAATCGCTCCTAGGTTTGTACCATTTTTTGAGATGTAATGGAATTCAAAAACGATGTGTGAATAATAATCTAAACCTCTTACTAATCCATCATCTATAACGTACTCAATCTCATTCGCATCAAGAATATTAATAATATCTTGGAAACGTTTCTTTGATACATCATTTAAATAATCACTCATTTTTGGTGCATTTTTAGCTAATTCTTGATCATATGGAACTTTACAATCTAAAATTCTTAATGGATTGAGCTCATATCTTCTTCTACAATCCTCACACATATCACCAATCTTATCTTTAAAATACTCTCTTAAAGCTTCTCTATATGCATCCCTAGATTCTTGATCACCAATTGAATTGATTTTTAATATTACGTGTTCAAATCCAAGTTTCTTTGTTATCTTATATCCTAATATAATTGCTTCAGCATCTTCTTGAGGAGTAGTAACACCTACGTTTTCAATACCGAATTGCGTTAATTGTCTAAATCTTCCTGCTTGAGGTCTTTCATATCTAAATGCTGGTCCACAATATGATAGTTTTAAAGGTAAATCATAATTTGCATATAATTTGTTTGTAACGATTGCTCTCATGACACCTGCAGTTAATTCTGGTCTTAAGGCAATATGTCTTCCACCTTTATCGACAAAATCAAACATTTCCTTTGTGACAATATCACTTGTTTCTCCTGCAGAACGAGCAAATAATTCAATTGCTTCATACATTGGAATAATAATTGGTGTATAACCGTAATTATGAGCCATTTCACCCATTATTCTTTCAATTTTTTCAATATTTAATGCATCATCATAGAATGCATCATATGTCCCACGTTGCGGTAAAATCATAAGCTTTTTTCCTCCAATAAAATAAAAAAAGTACCATCTAAGGGTGCTTTCGCACGGTACCACCTTAGTTCACATATTATGTGCACTTTAAAGTTATAACGTAACAACCGGATAAACTACTACTATTTCATTTATCAATCTCCATAGTGTCAATTCTATATTCTATCTAAACTTTTTCACCAACCAAGTTCTCTCTATAACAAGAATATGAAACCTCTACTTCCTTGACTACTTGAATTATAATATCATTTTACCCTAAATACAATAAAAACAACCGAAATTATCAATAATTCCAGTTGTTTTGCAATAATCTATATTCATTCGATTTATTAATAATAATATGAGCCAAAGAATTTACTTTCCTCTTTAACATCCGCTTTATTTAAACTATAAACTTCCAAATAGAAATCTACGTTTACCTCATCCATCGTCCCCATTTGACTCCTTATATTAAAATACGTGATATTACCATCATTATAGATTTTAGTTAATCCCTCAAATTCGGTATTTCTTTCATGATTCGTATATACAAAATAAATATTATTCTCTTTAAAATAGTTTTCAGTAAATGTACACTTTTCACGATAATTTATACTTTCGATATACGATTTATATTCATCTAATGAAGTGAGTTTAACAATATTTTCTGGTGAAATATATTTATTCTTTGTTTTATCTATTAATGTATAATCAATAGAATTATCAGATACAATAAAATGATACTCGCTTTGAAATACATCATTTACATATACTTTAAGAGATGTTTCTCCCTCCTTGTCTTTTACAAAGAAGCGATTATACGATCCAGTATTTGGCTCAGAAAAATTAAAATAATCTCTTGTTTCAAAATACTCTTTATTATATTCGAGTCTTATATTTGGGCAAAATCCTTTTGAACGAACTTCAATTCCATATATTAATTCTGTTTCTATATTGATTGAAGAATTTTTCTCAACTCTTTTGTTGTTGAAGCTAATATATACTTCCCCGATTTCTTGATTATTAAAACTATTATGGGTACTGGAGGAAGATGATAATGCATCATTACTACAAGAAACAAATGACATAGAAATTAGTAATACTAATAAAGATTTTATTATTTTCATATTAATATGCTCCAATTGATTTTAAGTTACAAATAAACAATAAATTTTTTCTTAACATTTAAAATCCTCCCTATACAATTCATTCATATTATAGCACACATATTTTTTTATGCAATGAGCACAAAAAAATATACATTCAATCAATATAGATAATGTATATTTTTATAAGACTTATTTTATAAATAATGCCATTATTTGTTTATAAATATCCATAATACTATTCCAAGAATTATCCATAAAAGCATTTAATGGAAGAACCTCTTCACTATATTTAACATAATCACTTGATTTATTAAATGAAGTAAGAATTGTAAGATTATCATCATAGTAGAATTCTCCATCAGCGTTATAAATAAAATCAACTGTTCCTAAGCTATCAAATTTTACTGATGCATTAATGTTTGAATTTATATCAAATGAAATAATTCTATCATCAGTAAATGATATACCAAGCGATAACATTGAATCATCCGGAATAACTACTTTCGAAGCATATGAATCAAAATAATCTAAGATAATAGTATATAAATCATTATGCTTTAAATCGAGACTAATTTTATAAGTACTTCCGTTTGATGAATACTTAATGTAATTCTCAAATAATTTTTGAGAAGTAATTGATGATAATAATTCATCAGGTTGAACAACAACATTTAGACCAAATATGTTTTCAAATGAAACATTATTGTTACCACTATTATCATTAAATAAATAGAAAACTTTAATTCCATTTGTTTTTGTTGAATCAGAAGAAATTATTTGATTCATCTCTTTAGATAATGATGCATAAACGCTATCTTTATCTAGATAGATTTCATCCTTATTCATAACAAATTCAAATTTTTCGGATTCATCTTCGTCTTTTTCACCACGATTATATACTTCAACTGATGAAGATATCTTACCAGTTAATTCCATAATACCCTTCATATCATTTGATTTGAGTTTATCCGCCTCAATATTAGAAGTAAAATTTCCAATTTTAATCATGTATTTTTCAGTGTGAATAGTTTGTTTATATTCTGCACCAAATTCCATAGAAAAATTATTGGAATATACTCTCATTTTATCTTTATCGTTATAGCTTGAAGCCAGGTTCTTCGCGATTTCTTCAATTTCTTTTTTTGATATGGATGTATTTGATTGTGTAGAAGAACTATTATTATTGCATCCTAAAAAACAAAAAGAACAAGTTAATAATAATGATGCTATAATAGTTTTTTTCATAAATCCTCCTATTTGAATAATTTCTTAAATTCTAATGGTATAGTCGAAACAATGTTTATTTCTTTATTAGTAATAGGATCCATAAATGTAAGTGTACGCGCATGTAATCCCAATCTATTTAAATATGTTAAGTTCGTATGATATTTTTTATCACCGATAATCGGATGTTTAATATCTTGCATATGAACTCTAATTTGATTTTTTCTTCCAGTATCAATATTGACACTAACTAATGATAAATTTCCATTCTCTTTTAATACTTCATAATGAGAAACTGCTTTTTTACCGATTTTATCATTTTTTGTAGAATAACAAAGTTTTGTATCACCTTCAACAATATAAGATACAATCGTTCCACTTTTCTTTTCAAAAATTCCTTCGCATACTGCAACATACTCACGTTTAGAAACTAGTTCATTCCATGAATCTTGAAGTAAATCGTGAGCCATTAAGTTTTTAGTAAACAATAAAACACCTGATGTATCTCTATCAATTCTATGAGTAATAAATATTTGCTCTTTTGGATTAATTTCTTTTAAATAATCTTTTAATAAGATATATGCGTTTTTCGTGTTTCCTTCATTTAAATTTACGCTCAACATTCCACTAGGTTTATTAATCGCAATATAATTATCATCTTCATAAAGAATTTGAAAAGGACAAGGGCTTTTCGTTTTATGACCATCTGGAAATAAAGACAAAGTAACTATATCATTTTCTTTTAATTCATAGTTATATTTCGTTTCTGTTTTTTTATTAACTAGAACTTGTCTATTCGATAATAATGTTTTTATATTATTACGCGATTGTTTTTTAACATTTTCTAAAAGAAACTCAAGCAAAAAACAATTAGATTGACAAATGTAATCATGAAATATTTTATCGTTTGGTGTTACTTGATTTTGATGTTTTTTCTTAACGATTTCTTTTTTCATTAGTGCGTTACTCTTTCTATCGAATAAACTGATTCAATATTGATTAAGACATTTCGAATATCGTTATATTGCATGAAATTCTTAACATTTAATGTAACATTGATTGTTACAGTATGAGTTTCAGTATGATTTTTTGCAATAATCTTTGTGCAAGGAATCTTATTTTGCGATAAGCAATTTAGGATATCGACGATAAGAGAATCCCTATCAGTCGCTTTGATTGCTAGTTGAATAGGTGCGACAATCTCAGTACAATTTGGATTCCATTCAACTTCAATTGTACGATTTAATGCTTTAATAATATTCGGACAATCTTTACGATGAACTTTTACTCCTTTACCTTGACTTACATAGCCAACAATATCATCTCCTGGAATAGGTGAACAACAAGCAGATAAGGTACATAGAATATTAGGTGTTCCTCTAACTAAAACACTTTGTTTAGAAAAAGATGCTTTCTCAAAAGTATTTTTCTTTATAAAAGATGATAACGAAGATTCATTTCTTATACCTAAATAATCAATTACAGAAGTAGGTGTAATAGTTTTATTTGAAACAGCAATAAAGAAATCATCTTCAGAATTCATTTCAAAATGTGAAAATAAATCATTTGTCATATAGGAAGAAAATTTTCCTTCTGGGACATTATGTTCTTTAAATGCATCAAGTAATGATTCTTTACCCTTTTGAATATTTGCTTCTCTAAGGAATTCTGCGTTCTTTTTTGCTAGATTCTTTCTAATAATGTTTTTTGCTGAACTAGTTTTTACTATTTTTAACCATCTTTCATTAACATTTTCAGTTGAGGAAGTTTTAATGGAAACAACGTCACCAGTTTTCAATTCAGTTGAAAGTGGGACAAGTTGACTATTAACTAATGCGCCATTTGCACATAAACCAACCTTTGTGTGAACTTTAAAAGCAAAATCGAGTGGAGTTGCTCCTTTTGGTAAATCGATTACTTTTCCATTTGGAGTAAAACAATAGATATTATCACCAAAAATATCTTTAGTGAGCGATTCCATATATTCTTTAGACGATTCAGAGTTGTTATTTGATAAATTAACAAAATCTGAGAACCAATGGAGTTTCTCCATGATTTCTTGTTGTTCTTTTTTAGGATCGTATTTAGTTCCTTCTTTATATCTCCAGTGAGCTGCGATACCATTCTCTGCAACATCATTCATCTCTTTAGTTCTAATTTGGATTTCGATAATAGTAGAATCATGATCGATGATGGTCGTATGTAGTGATTGATATAAATTTGTTTTAGGCACAGCAATATAGTCTTTAAATCTACCTGGTAATGGAGTGTAATTACTATGAATCAAACCTAGAATTTCATAACAATTCAATTCAGTTTCTGTAATCACTCTAATCGCAACAATATCATAAATCGTATCAAAAGTTAAATTCTTATTCTTCATTTTCTTCCAGATAGAATAAGGATGTTTAACTCTAGCTAAGATTTCAAAAGGAATTCCAGTAGGAATTAACATATCTGCGATTTTTTTACTCAATTTTTGTATTGATTCTTCCTTATATTTAATCTTTGTCGCAAGATAATTCTTTATTTCAGAATATGCTTCTGGCTCGAGATATTTTAAACATAAATCTTGCAATTCAGATTTAATTTCATTAAAACCTAGACGGTCTGCAATAGGCGCATAGACATCTAAAGTTTCTCTAGAAATCGAGATTTTCTTTTCCGGAGTTTGGAAATCAAGTGTTCTCATATTATGTAATCTATCGCATAATTTGATAATGATAACACGTACATCCTTAGCCATTCCAAGGAAGATTTTTCTATGACCATCCGCGACGAATTCTGGATCATGTCTTCTTTGGTGAGATAAGGCTTTGATTTTAGTTAAAGAAAATACAATTTCTGCAATTTCACTATTAAATTCATTTGTTATATCATCTTTAGTTATTCCACAATCTTCAATTGTATCATGCAAAAAAGCACTCGCAATCGTGATAGGTCCGCCATGTAATGAAGATACCAAATAAGCTACTTCAATTAAATGGATTATATATGGTTGTCCAGATTTACGAAATTGACCAGCATGTTTCTCTTTTGCATATTCATAAGAATGTCGAATTAATTCTAAATCTTTTTCATTATGAATATATTGAGTAAACACGTTTTCGACATCTTCGTATGTATGATCAATATATTCACTCATAAGCTATTTATCCTCTACATCATCATAAATTAAGCATTTTAAGCCATAAGATTCTAATTTCTTTACACCAGGTAAAGCAGTTAAGCCCATTAATGCTATAATTCCAACTACATGTCCTCCAAGTTGTTCTACAAGATTTATGCAAGCCTCCATTGTTCCTCCAAGTGCAACAATATCATCGATAATAACAACCTTTTGTCCAGGTTTAATTGATTCACGATGCATGCATAATGTATCTGTACCATATTCTAATTCATATGTGTAACTGATAGTTTCTCTTGGTAATTTGTTTGGTTTTCTTACCGGAACGAAGCCTATTTTCAATGCAGTTGCAACAGGACATCCAAACATAAACCCACGTGATTCTGGGCCAACGATGACTTCTGCGCCTGCTTCTTTTGCAAGACGAGCCATCTCATCTACCGCATAACGATAAGCTTCTCCATTTTGCATTAAAGTAGTAATATCCTTAAATTGAATTCCTTTTTTAGGCCAATCTGGAATAACTTCAATATAATCATTTAGATTCATATTTGTACCTCCTATTGTGTTATTTATTCTTCTTACAAAATAATAATACTCGTATTTACTTATCTAATTCAAGTTTTCATATTAATAAATGTAATTTATTAAGTCATTTTTCATATAATATTACGAGGTGAATATATGTTTAATCCCTATTATCGTGGTCCATTATATTCGAATAATAATATAAGCCCACTCCTTAGAAGAAATGTTATTTCAAGGTCTTCAACTAGAAACATAACTCAATCTTTTATCCCTCGTATTTCAAAAATCATTGAAACAACCCAACGAGGAATAAACACCTATAACCAGATTGTTCCTATTTATAAAGAAGTAAAGCCGATAATTTCAAAAATAGGAGAAACAGGAAAAAAATTTTACTCTTTTTTTAACAAAAACATGACACGTAATGCTTCGATAAAAGATGATAATATCGTTTATGAAGAATACCATTATGAAAGTCCAAAAATGAACGACCGACCTTCTTCGCCATTTTTCAATCAAAAATAGCATTCTTGATAAAAAGAATGCCATTAATATTTATTCTTTAAAAGATTTTCGTATTCATCTAATTTATTTTTTAAAGCAAAGATTCTCTCTTCAGAAAGAGATTTATTTAATAATTGACGGATTTTATAAATATTATTTTGAATATTCTTAAAAAATGCATAATTTGTACTATTAATTAGATATTTTCCATAATTTATATCGATTAAATCATATTTCATTTTGCCCTTTTTAAATAAATTTACTTCATAATAATGAGGTTCTTTATCAAAACAAGCATCTTGTCCTATTAAACTAAATCCATTTTCAAATAGATATTTTCTCACATTTTCAATTAGACTATGACTAGATATAACAATATATTCAAGATTATTTAGTTTATCCTTTTCTTCATCTAATATGGATATTATAGTATCTCCTCCCATCCCTGCAATACATAAGCAATTTATGTATGAAGGAAGGTTTCTAATTCCAGAAACTAGATCAATCTCAACATCAAGTCCCTCTAAATTCTTCTTTAAATTATTATATGGTCCCTCTTTATTATCAGAAGCATATCCCATATTAATAATCTTATTTTCCTTAAGATATTTGATTAAATATCCATGATCCGCCCCGATATCTGCTAGATTTACTCCATGAGGAATAATTCTAGCAATCATTTCTAGGCGAGTAGATAAATTATTGTTATTCTTTATCACGATAATCTCCAAATCTCTTTGATCTAGTTGGATGTCTTAATTTTCTAATTGCTTTTGCCTCAATTTGACGAATTCTTTCTCTTGTAACACCGAATTCTTTCCCAACTTCTTCAAGAGTTCTAGGACGTCCATCATCAAGACCATATCTTAATCTTAATACTCTTTCTTCACGATCGGTTAGATCCTTCATAACGCTATATAATTCATCTTTTAATAGTGATTTTGTCGTATATTCACTTGGAGATTGAGCGTCTTTATCTTCAATAAAATCACCCAAATGAGAATCGTCTTCTTCACCGATTGGTGTTTCTAATGAAACCGGGTCAAGAGCAAGTTTTTGAATTTCTCTAATACGTTCTGGAGGTAAAACGTTAGGTTCTTTATTTTCCGCCATTTTATTAGAGATTTCTTGAGCAGTAGGATCTCTTCCTAATTCTTGCGTTAATTGTCTTTGGTAACGTGTAATCTTATTGATTGTTTCAACCATATGAACAGGAATTCTAATAGTTCTTGCTTGATCAGCTATTGCCCTTGTGATAGCTTGTCTAATCCACCATGTAGCATATGTAGAAAATTTAAATCCTTTCGTATAATCAAATTTTTCAACTGCTTTAATTAAACCTAAGTTTCCCTCTTGAATTAAATCTAAAAATAACATTCCTCTACCAACATAATGTTTAGCAATTGAGACGACGAGTCTTAGATTAGCTTTTGTCAATTCGTCTTTAGCAAATCTATCTCCTTCTTTAATTCTTATCGCTAATTCGTTTTCTTCATCAGCAGAAAGAAGTTTAACTCTACCAATTTCTTTTAAATACATCTTGACAGGATCATTAACTTTTACTCCATCATCGATTAATGAATCGAAATCTAAATCGGTTACTACATCCTCTTCCTCAATTTCATCAGGATTAAAATCGTCGTCGTCAAGCAAAACTTCATCCGTATTATCTACATTAAAATTATTCTCATCAAATTCAATTGAATCAAGATTTTCTTCATCGTCTTCATTTGTAATAACTTCAATCTTTTTAGAACGGAAATAGTTGATTAAATCATTTAATTGTTCATCGCTCAAATCAAGGTGAGAGAATTCTTCAAATATTTCTTCTTGGTCTAAAACACCATTCTTCTTTCCTTCTTTTTCTAATCTCTTTTTGACTTGTTCATATGTCTCAACATCATCTTCAACGTCTTCGATGCTAATTGGTTCAAAAGAATCATCATCAAATTCTTCGTCTAATTCATCATCATCGATATCTTCGATTTCTTCAATTTCTTCTCTTCTTTTCTTCATTTTACTTTTCTCCTTTTCTTTGATTGCGATCTTTAATATATAATTCAGCCTTTTCTGGGTTTGATTTATCCATCAAACTTGATAAAAAGTCTCGATGTTCTTTTTCTTCAAGAGCTACTTTAAATGCGCTAATCGTTTCATTTATCATCTCTTTATCATAAGTTTTATAATTCTTTTTGCTAACAACTTCTGTAATAGCGGATATCATTTCTGATTTTTTCTCATCGTTAGTTTGCGATAACATACTAATCGTTTCGCTTGGAGAAGGAGAATAATCTTCTCCTTTAGTTTGATAACGATCAACTACATAATTTCTGATTCTTTCATAAATATCATCGATGAAATAACATCCAGATTCCTCCATATCTTTGATCGTCTCTTTGAAACATAATAAGTGATATAATAATTCATCTTGTATATTCTTCAATTTATTAATCTTCATTTTCCCATTTTTAGAATAGGAATTAGTATTAGGATAATATTGCGTATTATTATAAGCTCGATTATTAGATGTATTTGTTTTTTGGCCAATAAGTTCATAATACGTATCAACAGTAATTCCTGTTTTAAAGCATACATCCTTGATTAATAAGTCCTTATCAATAGGATTATCAATATTTGAAATAACAGGAATCATTAATTCAGCATATTTCTTTTTTCCTTCATTTGTCGATAAATCGGATTGTTTAGCAAAGTATTTACCAACGAATTCATTTCTATCAATCAATTGATTTAAAATTTGTTTCAATCTATTTTCACCAAATTGTTGTAAAATCTCATCAGGATCTAATATCACGTCTTTATAATCTACTATTTTATAAGGTATACCTTCTTTTTCAAGCATTTCAGAAGCTACATACATTCCATGTTGCCCAGCATTATCACCATCAAGACATAGTCGAACTTGAACATTAAGTTTTCGTAATAATTTAGCATGATATTGTGTAAAGGCAGTTCCCATTAGTGCGATAGCAGATTTAATACCTATTTTATATAATGCAAATACATCCATAAAACCTTCAGTTACATAGACATATCCTTCTCTTTTACTCTCTTTTTTTGCATTTTGGTAGTTATACAATACTTGCGATTTATTAAATAAAGGTGTCTCTTTAGTATTTATATATTTTGCTTCATCATTCTTAGTGATAATACGCGCGGAATACCCAATCACTTCGCTATATTCATTATAGATTGGAAAGATTAGTCGTCCGGAGAAACGATCGATAAATTGGCCATTATATCTTGATAAAATGCCAGAATTATCTAAATCCTCAATCGAAATACCTTTTGCTTGAAGAAGTTTAATTGATAATGTCTCATCTAGAGATGAATACCCTAAATCAAAATATTCTTGCATTTCAGGAGAAATATTTCTTTTTCTTAAATATTCCAAACACTTCTCACCATCTTTTGAGTTTAAAAGGTATTTATATAAATCAGTTGCCTCCTTCAATGCATTCAAAGAACCTTTAAGTTCAGGAGCAATTTCCCTTTCTTGCTTTTTATAATCTAAATCTGTAATACCAATCATTTCTGCAACTTTTGCAACTGCATCATAATATGATATTTTTTCGTATTTAGAAACGAAATTAAAAACGTTTCCACCTTCGTTACAAACAAAGCATTTAAAAATTTGTTTAGAAGGTGAAATATGCATTGATGGATTTGTATCATTATGAAAAGGACATACCGCTACATAATCGCTTCCTTTTTTATAAACTTTTATGAATGACGATATAATTTGAACAATATCGGCTTTTTGTCTTATTTCTTCGGCTTTTTCTGGCGATATCATCATTTTTCCTCATTATAATTTGATCTTTTTATTAAGGAAATTAGCTACTTCACAAATTGGAAGTCTAATTTGTTCCATTGTATCTCTATCTCTAATTGTTACTGATTGATCGTTTTCTGTTTCAAAATCAACAGTAATAGAATAAGGTGTTCCAATTGCATCTTGTCTTCTATAACGTTTACCAATAGAACCTGTTTCATCATAAGTAACAGAGAATTCCTTAGATAAAGAATTGACAATTTCCATCGCTTTATCACCAAGTTTTTTACTTAATGGCAATACTGCAGCTTTGTAAGGTGCAACTGCAGGATGAAGATGCATTACTATTCTTTCATCATTCTCCAATTTTTCAACATCATATGCATCGCACATTAAGACTAGTGCTAATCTATCCGCACCTAATGCTGGTTCGACACAATATGGGACATATTTTTCATTTGTTGTAGGATCAAAATAAGACATATCTTCACCTGAATGTTCCATATGTCTCTTCAAATCGTAATCCGTACGATCTGCAATCCCCCATAATTCACCCCATCCAAATGGGAATTCATATTCAATATCTGTCGTTGCAACACTATAGAATGCAAGCGCTGCTTTTTCGTGATCTCTATATCTTAATTTATCTGATTTAATATTCAAGTCGGTTAAGAATTTCATCATATATGATTTCCAATAATTGAACCATTCTAAATCAGTTCCTGGTTTACAAAAGAATTCCATCTCCATTTGTTCGAATTCTCTCATTCTAAAAGTAAAATTACCTGGAGTGATTTCATTTCTAAATGATTTACCAATATCACAAATACCTAAAGGTAGTTTTTTTCTTGTAGATCTAACAACATTATTAAAGTTTACGAAAATACCTTGTGCAGTTTCTGGTCTTAAATAAACTTCACTCTTTGCTTCCTCGGTAACTCCAATATGAGTCTTAAACATTAATTGAAACTTACGAATATCGGTGAAATTTTTGGCTCCACATTTTGGACATACGATTTCATCATGCGATTTTACAAAATCCATAAGTTGTTCATTGGTCCAACCATCACAATTGATTCCAGTTGCCTTTTCAATCAAATCGTCTGCTCTATGTCTTGCTTTACAACTCTTACAATCAATAAGAGGATCTGAGAAATTTGCAAGATGTCCAGTAGCTTCCCAAACTTTACTATTCATAAGAATTGCTGGATCAAGACCAACATTCATCGTTTGTTCTTGAACAAATTTCTTCCACCACAATTCTTTTGCATTTCTTTTTAATAATGAACCTAAAGGACCGTAATCCCATGAATTTGATAGTCCACCATAAATTTGTGAACCCGGATAAACGAATCCTGAAATTTGAAGATGATTAACAATTTCATCAAACTTATATTTACACATTTTTATTACTCCTTTTTTTTGAAAACCATTTATAAAGATATCAAAAATAAAAACAATCTGTCAACCCATTATAAGTGTATTAATCTAGAAAAGTTGATATTTATTGATTTATTTTTAAACAAAAACGTAATTCAACCGATTACATAATTATACTATTCTTATATATCTCGTATGCTTTAATCTCTTTATTATCGAAATTGAAGTTCAAAAAATCGATAAATTCTTTTAATAATCTAGAAGCTATTTTTCGATCAAGCTCATAATGATTCATCATATCATACGATACCATAAAAACATATCTAAATGATTTTAAATAATCCTTATCATCATGGATTTCATTATATTTTTTTGCGCATTCATAACACAAAAAACCACCAATACGATAATTAACTTGAACGATATTCTTTTTATTTCCACATTCAACGCATGAAGAATATTCTAAAGCATAACCAGATGATTTAATTAGTTGGGCTAATAGGATAACGAGCAAAGTCATACTGTCAAAACCTTTTTTTAAATTATCAAAAAAAGATAAAACATAATCGTAAATTTTAGTATCATTCTCATCCATAAATCTTATAAGAGATTCAAAAGCTAATTGAATAGCACTCATGCTTTCAAGTGATTCATATAATTCATAATGAGAATCAATAAGTTTCCCCTGTTTTAATGAAAGATAATTCCCTTTCTCATTTAAGGTAAAGTTAGATAAAGAAAAAAGATTACAAGAAGAAGAATTCTTACTTGTAAGAGAGGCGATGCCTCTTGCGTCAAATGATAATAATCCTTTTCTTGTAATGATAGTTACTATTTTATCTTTTTCCTTATAAGGGACTTGTCGCAATACAATCCCTTCTATTTCTTTTTCCATATATTATTTATCTTCTGTATAACCAAATTCTTTCAAATAATTTGTTGAATTTCTCCATTTATTCTCAACTCTAACAAATGTTTTAAGATTGATTTTGCGATTCATAATCTTCTCGATATCCTTTCGAGCAGCACTACCGATCTTCTTAATCATTCTTCCTTGAGAACCGATGATAATTCCTTTTTGTGAATCCTTCTCACAAACTATAGTTGTGTATATATGAAGAGTATCATTGATTTTTTCCATTTTTTCAACTTTTACTGCTGCGGAATGAGGGACTTCTTCTTCTAAGTAAAGAAGCATTTTTTCTCTTACGATTTCGCTAATGAGGAATGACATTGGATGATCTGATTTCATATCATCAGGATAAAAAGCAAACCCATCAGGAAGCACTTCTTTAATTTCTTTAATAAGTCCATCGATATTTGCATTTCTAATCGCAGAAATTTCAATTATTTTTGCTTTTGGAAAGAATTCTAAATATTTCTTTTTTAAACCCTCAATTAGATAAATATTTGTTAAATCGATTTTATTAAATACTACAAAAAATGGACAAGCAATATTTTTTAATGATTCCAATAAATCTCTATCTTTCTCTTCATTATAAGGATTACCTGCATCTACAAGTAATATAACTGCATCGATACCACTTAATGATCCATATGCTTGTTTATTCATATATTCATCAAGCTTTTGATGAGGAGATAGAATACCTGGTGTATCAATAAACACAATTTGTGAATCCTCATCGTTATAAACTCCTTGTATCGCATTACGTGTAGTTTGAGGCTTAGGAGTAATAATTGATATTTTAGAATCAACAATAGTATTTATAAGTGTTGATTTTCCGGCATTTGTCTTTCCAATTATTGATACAAAACCTGATTTCATTTACTTTAAGTTATCCTTTCCAAATGCATAAGGAAGTAATTCTCTAACCGATGTTTCTAGAAATTTACCTTTTGTATTACATACAATCACTGGTGCATCAAGAGGAAATAATTCACTTAATACTTGTCTACATGCTCCACAAGGATATGGAAGTTCATCAGCATCAGCACATAATGCTAAAGCCAACATATCTTCTACTTTATAACCAGACAACAATGTTCTATATACAGTGTTTCTTTCCGCGCACATACATAATCCATACGAAGAGTTTTCAATATTTGCACCTTTAATTATCGTTCCATCTTTAAGTAAGATTGCTGCACCTACTTTAAAATTAGAATAAGGTGAATAGGACAATGCTCTAGCTTCGTCAGATGCTTTCATTAATTCTTCTTTATTCATAAGTATAACCTCCTTATAGGTTAAGAAAACTAGATGCCAAGATAACATCTAGTTTCGAGTAAATATATTTTAACACTAAAGTTTAAGTAAGTCCATTACTTTATTTTGGATGCCAAACATGACTTCTTCATCTTCTTTTGTCATATGATCATATCCTAATAAATGTAATAAGCCATGACACGTAAGAAATGACATTTCTCTATCGAGTGAATGACCGTATTCCTTCGCTTGATTGATGCATACATCAGAACAAATGAATATTTCACCTAAATCACGCGGTAAATCTTTGCTTGCAACAATCTTTGTTTCCCCTTCAAAATCATCCTCAAAAGCAAAAGATATTACATCGGTTGGACGATCAATTTTACGATATTCCCTATTGATACGATGAATTTCTTCTTTCGTCACTAAATTGATTTCAAAAATAAAATATCCATCTAAATTTAAATGCTTAAAGATTGTTTCTGCGATATTTAAGAAATAATCCTCGTTATATGTTTTTAATTCTGTATTATTTTGAAATGATAATTCGATTTCCATTTGTTTTACCTCTATGGTCTATTCTATCAAATAAGAGACTAAGAAACAAATAAATATCAAATTAGAACGCATTTTATTTTGATAATCTGACAAATAGACTCTTTATTCTAGTAAAATCATTTTGCGTTTTTGAAAAAGAAGATAAGATGATATTCAAGCGGTCTATAAATAAGATAAATAAACCACTTGTAAACAGAATGAACGTTAAAGAATAATATTGGTTATAATAATTAATTAAAAAACAAAATAGTATTGAGATTATATATAAAGAAACTATAATGATTGATTTAACTACAATAAGAGAATTAATCTTCTTACTAATTGAGTTAAATATTGTAATCCTATCTTCTCCTTGATGATAAAGATTCATCTCATCAATGTTTATAAGATATTCATGATCAATTTTTAGTTTATTCTTAATGAAATTAACAAGGATAATTGCTAATAAGTTAAAGATAATCAAACTAATATTTAAAATTTCATTTTCAACTAAAAGAATTATTGAAAAGATTATTATTGCAATAGAATTGATAGAATTGAAATATTTTCTTACTACAATTTCCTTAATAGAAAGAATCAAAGTCATTTCTTCATTTGTTAGATCTTTATTCTTGTCTAATATTATATTGATTTTCTTGTCTAGAAATAGATAAGAAGCCTTTATAATCAATGTTTTTCCTACGATTGAAACTAATAAACCAATCAGAGTAATAGATAATAAAGCAATATAGTTATCATTTTTCATTAAAAAAGATAAAAGATATACTAATCCATAATCAACAATCAATGAAGCGATATATAAAACACTATATAGTGGATTCATCAATTTAATTTTGTTTTTATATGTGATGATTTGATGATCAACATAGATTAAAGCATTACCTGTAAAAACTTCTAAAAACCATTCTTTTGAAACGATTGTCTTTCCATAATTAGGATCAATAAGCGTGATTCTTCCCTTTTTTTCATAACAAAATACAACGAAATGGCTTTTTGAAGCAATATTAATTTGACATATTGAATATGAATTATTAAATACTAATTCTTTTTCTTCAAATTCTACTCCTTGTAGTTCCAAATTGTATTTTTCTCCAATATCTTTTAATTCTTGAAATGAAGTATTTTCTTTGTAATCATCATAAAGATTACAAAAATCATTATTTTTGTGGTAATGAACTAATAAATTCTTTAAGCAAGCGTATCCGCAATCACCACGATTTTCTTGTAAAATTA
>CAMCEE010000008.1 GCA_945873815.1 uncultured Caryophanales bacterium | reverse complement strand
AATTAAAAATATTTTTAAATCCTAAATTTTGGGGTGTTAAATCCTAAAAACGGGTTGAATTGGTGCATTTGATTTTTCAACTAATAACTAACAGTTACTTTTAAAATTTAGAAATATGATATACTTTATAAGTAGAAGTGATATAATTAATTTGTAGTAATTAATTTATAAAGGAGAAAG
Source organism: uncultured Caryophanales bacterium (assembly GCA_945873815.1). Lineage (GTDB taxonomy): Bacteria > Bacillota_I > Bacilli_A > RFN20 > CAG-449 > UBA3210. Next base: position 71,484 of record CAMCEE010000008.1, on the reverse strand, counting down.
AATATATGAAAAATAAAAGATTTTTAGTTTTAGGATTAAGTTCTGCTTTACTTTTAACAGGTTGTAATTCTGTATCTAGTGAAGTAAGCTCAACTGATTCATCATCTCACGTTACTACTTCTGAAAATGTTTCTAGCGAAGAAGCATCTAACACATCAAGTGTAGAAGCTTCATCAAGTGTGAATACAAGTGAAAATACTTCTAGTGAGGTAGTTAACAATAAAGAAGTTGCAATGAGAACAATGGCTGCAAAATCAAAACAATCCGCTGCAGCTGCAGAGAATTTAGTTAAAACAGAAAATAAGATTGGCTTAAAGGTAGCTAGCTCATATGAAGGTACAGCAACTCTTAATTATGGTTCAGAAGAAACAAGCAAATTTAATGCTAGTGCAAGCAATACTACTATTGTAAATCTTGATACAACAGGAATTAATGTTCTTTTAGATGAAGCAGTAACTCCTGAAGCAATCAATAATTTGATTGCAACTAACGATTCAGCTGCTTATACTGATGCACTTGCAAAGATTTCATCTGTAGTTGAAGATAAAGAAATAACTTTATATTTAGCAGAATTAACAGCAAAAGTTGCTCCAAAAGAGTTGAAAGCTTTTACTAATACAAGATTAGTAAGTGGTGGAGAACAAAATATGCAAGTACAAGCTCATGATTTAACTACGAAAGATGTCTATGGAGCTTATGCTCTTATTGCAAATTTAAAAAATGAACTTAATAAAGAAGGTTCAACTATTGTTTCTGCAGTTACTGAAAAAATTAAAAATTTAGCAGGCACTGATGATTTGGAATCAATATTACCAGATGGAATAAAGATGGTAAAAGCATTAGCAACTTCAATTGTTGATTTGATTTCTTCATATGCAAATGGAGAAAAGACTTCTGAAGAATTAGTTGATTCAATTGTGGCATTATTATCTGAGGCTTCCGATAAAGAAGTAGATTTATCTAAAGCAGAATATGCATCTATTAGAAAATTAGTTGCAGATGCAATTGATTATATTGCACAAATTAAATTTGATGAATTCTTTGATGCTTCATTCGCAGAAAATACATTCTCATTTGAGATAAAATATGCAAATATTCTTAGATCGGTTAATGGATTATTTGCTCATTTGCTTACAAAAATTGGATTACCTAATGGTGAAGATCCACTTTTAGCACAAGTATATGGAGTATTAACTACAGCAAGTGGTGCAATTGCTCTATATGCTCCAAAAGAATTAACATTCAAATATGCTGTTACATTCAATGAATTATTAGATATTGAAACATCAACAGAAATTAAGGTTAAGGGTTCACTTCCTAAAGAATTAGTAAATGTAGAGTCTTATGATATTGCATTAAAAGGAACAAATGAATTCAAATTAGGCAATACATTATTTGAAATTCCAGCTCTACCACAAGCTAGTAATCCTGATGTGACCCCAGTAGTAGAATAATGAAAAAAAGAATAATAAACAAAATATTAGATTTATAACAACTAAGGATATTCCTAGGGGTATCAAAAAATCGAAAGCTTTTTTAGGATCTGTGTCATAACAGGTCCTTTTTCTTCATTTTATTGAAAAAAATAAATGAAAGTGTTTTCAAAAACGTTTAAGTAGAAAAGAATTAGCTTAGGTAGTATTATTAAATAAAAAAAGGAGATGATATTATATGGCATTTTCTAGTTTTCTTGCATCTAGACATGATGTGTGCAAAAAATTAGTTAACAAACTTTTAAATAACTATGAGTACGTTTCTTTACTTGGTGCTCATGTTGAAGGCTCGACGATTAGAGTTACAACTCATCTTTCTTCGATAGGTGATACTTCAGAAAGACAATGTGGCTTTGTTTTGAAATTATTTAATGGAATTATTTACTCGGAATATTCTTTTTCTGATATTACAGAAGATACATTAGAATCAATTTATCATGATGTTTTATGTAAAGTTTCTTTACCTTCTTCTTTAACAGATTGTCATGTTAATGTTAAAGCGATGGATGATGAAGTATTGGTGAAGAGTTTTGAAAGGAAATTGGTAGGGAAAAGATTATCTACAAAAGAAATCATTAAAAGATTGACTTCCATTAAAAATAAGTCTGATAGTTTATCTAGTAAGATTGTTCAAACTATGACGATGTATTCCTTCTACGAAGTAAGCAAAATGTTTATTTCTAAGAACAAAGATTTAACGCAGAATTATCCTTGGTGTGCAGTACTACATTACCCATTTGCAAGAGAGGGAAACAAAATGAATGGATCAATGAATGTATCAAGCGGACCTTCAGTCATTAAGAGTTTTGAAGAAGTTGAAGCTCGTATTGAAGAAACTGTTAAACTTTCAGTTGATTTATTGCATGCGGAGATGGTGGAACCAGGGGAATATGATATTATTACCGATCCATCTATTACTGGATTAATCGCACATGAAGCATTTGGTCATGGTGTAGAAATGGATATGTTTGTTAAAAATAGAGCTCTTGCAAAAGATTATGTTGGAAAGTATGTTGCTTCTCCTATAGTTGATATGCATGATGGTGCGGCTTCTTGTTTATCTGTTGCATCATATTTCTTTGATGATGATGGAGTACTAGCTCAAGATACGACGATTATTAAAGATGGTATTCTTCAAACTGGTATGTCAGATGCTTTATCAGCTTTGCAACTTGGAACAAAGCCAACTGGTAATGGAAGAAGAGAATCATTTGCAAGGAAAGCATATACGAGAATGACAAATACTTGGTTTGCAAGAGGTAAAGATAAACTTGATGATATGATTGCTTCAGTAAAACATGGATATTTATTATGTCAAACAGATAATGGTATGGAAGATCCTAAGAACTGGAATATTCAATGTGTATGTGCATATGGAAGAGAGATTATTGATGGAAAATTTACTGGTAAATTAGTTGCTCCTGTATGTATGACAGGATATGTACCAGATTTATTAAAATCGATTTCAATGGTTTCAGATGATTTTGTGGTCGAAGGATTTGGTCATTGTGGTAAAGGACATAAGGAATGGGTAACAGTTAGTGATGGTGGCCCATATTTGAAAGCAAGGTGTAAATTAGGATAGTATGGAAAATATAGTTAAAGTATTAAAGGAAACAAAAGGTGTTTCCGATTATAGAATTGTTGAAACAAAAACTGAATCTTGCGAATTATTTTATGTATTAGATAAACTAGAAACAAATCGAGCTACTAATATCGAGGAAACCGTGGTTACTATTTACGTGAAAAAAGGCAAAATGAAGGGTAGTGCTGACATTACGATCTATAAGTATATGTCAATAGAAGATATTAAAAAGAAAGTTGAAGAAGCAGTATATGCTGCAAAATTAGCATTAAATCCAACTTTTAAACTTCCAAAACCTTCTAAAAAAGAAGTTGTATCACCAAAATCTAATTTGGCTGATAGACCTTTTACTGATGTGATTGGTGATGTAGTAAATGCAGTATATAAAGCAAATAAATATAAGCATGGTTGGTTGAATTCTGTTGAATTCTTCCTCAATAAGAAAATGTATCGTTTAGTTAATTCAAATGGAATTGATGAATCATATACTGCTTTTAGTGGAGAAATTGAAGTCATTCCCACTTGGAAAAAAGGAAAAGAAGAATTTGAACTATATGAAATGATTAAATTCTCTAATCTTGATTTAAATGATATTACTCGTCAAGTTAAAAATGTTTTATTACAAGCTAAAGCAAGAGCAGAAGCAAAGGTCCCTAATATTAAAGAAGGAACAAAAATAATTATTTCTGGAGATTCGAACATTCCACAAATCATTGATTATTTTGTTGATGATTTATCTTATAGCGCACTGTATAATAAGGTAAATCGCTGCAAAGTTGGTGATTCGGTTCAAGGTGAAGTTGTTACTGGAGATAAATTAAATATCGATTTAGTTCCTATTGTACATAATTCTCCTTCTTCTAGACCTTTTGATATGGATGGAGTTGTTCTTTCGAAAATATCAATTATCAAAGATGGAATTGCTAAAGCAAATTATGGTTCTAATCAAATGGCTTCTTATTTAGGAATTAAGAAGCCTACAGGAATGATTCCAAATGTTGTAGTTAAACATGGATCAAAATCGATAAAAGAAATGAAAAAAGAACCATATTTAGAATGTATAAAATTCTCCGCTTTCCAAACTGATCCATATTCCGGATTCTTTGGAGGAGAAGTTAGATTAGGTTATTATTTCGATGGAGAGAAATCTTATCCTGTTACAGGGTTTGCAATTTCCGGAAACCTTCATGAATTAAAAGGAACCTTAGTTTTTAGTAAGGAAATTGAAACTTTACCTGGGTATAAGGTCCCTAAAGCGGTAGAGATTAAGGGGATGAAAATAGCATAATTAATCTAATAATATGATTTTAGGAGTATGGTAGTACAATTGTCTGTAAATATCATAATAGAATTGTTGGAAAAGGGGATGCGGACAAAAACTACACAAAATTTAGATTATTTGATTTGGGATTAAGATGTTACGAATCAGCAGGAAATTAATAGAAAATAGAGTTTATGAATTCTTCTAAGGTATTAACTTATTTTAGAAGAATTTTTTTCATTGTGAAAAATTAAATAAAGTCGTATCATAATTATAGTGATATTTTGTTAGGGGGAAGGCATGAACATTTTTGAATCTGCAGAAGATTATTTAGAAAGAATACTTATGCTTAGTGAAAAAAAACAATTCATTCGCGCGATAGATATTGCAAATGATATGAATTTTTCAAAAGCTAGTGTTAGTATTGCCTTAAAAAAATTAAGAGATAAACAATACGTAATTGTTGATGATGAACATGGAAGTATTCATCTCACTGAAGAAGGTAAAAAGATTGCTTTAAAAGTTTATAATCGTCATAAGACATTGACTAAATTCTTAATGTATATTGGAGTTAGTGAAGATGGTGCAAAAGAAGATGCTTGTAAAATAGAACATGATCTTTCAGATGAAACAATGGAGAAAATTGAAGAATTTATTAAAAGAATCAAATAAATTATGGAATTGGATTCAATAATTTTATTGAAAACGTTTTCATAGAAATTCTTAAGAAAAATGTATATATCGTAAGAGATATATATTTTTTTTGATACAATATAAATATAACTAATGGAATAAAAAATATGGATATCACAAAATATATATTACAATTTATCGCAGGATTAGGAGCATTATTAATCGGATTGAAGATTTTCTCTGAAACAATAGAGAAACTTTTTAGCAAACAACTTTCGAGGTTATTCGAAAAAACTTCTAAAAATCGTTTAGCGGGAGTTGGAGTTGGGGTTGCAACTAGTGCAATTTTACATTCCAGTTCAGCAACGACGGTAATGGTTGTGGGTTTAGCAAATATTGGTGTTCTTCCTCTTGCTGCAGCTTCAACGATTATTATAGGAGCGAATATTGGTACAACAATAACTGCTCAAATTACCGCTTTAGGTACAATTGGTGGAAGTAATACTTTAAGCATTAGTATCGTTTTGATGGTATTAACATTTATCGGTGTCTTAATCGATATGGTAATAAAAAATGATAAAATAAAAGTCGCTGGATATTCTCTTGCAGGATTCGGACTTATTTTTCTTGGCTTACATATTATGTCAAGCTCGGTTTCTTCCTTGTTGAATGGAAGTGCAAGCGATATTATTAAGAATGCATTTAGTGTAATTTCAAACCCGATTTTATTACTTTTAATTGGTTTATTATTAACTGCAATAATTCAATCTTCTACGGCAGTTACTACAATATTGATTTCGATGGTCGCGGCAGGATTATCAATTGGTAATGGTGGAGATTGCGTTTTATATATTATTCTTGGTACTAATATTGGCACTTGTGCAACCGCACTTTTCTCTTCGATTGGAACAAATATTAATGCCAAAAGAGCATCGCTTATCCATCTTGTTTTTAATGTTTCTGGAACTATTATTTTTACTTTATTTCTTCTTATATGGAATGCGTTAACCAAATCTTCTTTTAATGAATTGACATTTGGAAAATGGTTTAGTGATGCCCCTGCATTACAAATTTCAATGTTTCATACTTTCTTTAATGTTGTGACTGCACTTATCTTTATTCCTTTATCCAATCGATTAGTTTCTCTTGTCACTAAAATAATTCCTGATCGAAAGAAAGATAAAAATAATATCTTAAAATATATTGATATAAGACTTCTTTCTAACCCAACTCTTGCTTTGAATCAAGTAAAAAGGGAAATTATGTGTCTTGCTTCGAATAATATGAATACTTTAGAGACGATTTTATTAAGTTTTTTTAAAAGAGAATTTGGCAAGGAAGATAAAGTACTAAAAGAGATTGATGAGAGTTATGAATACGCGAACGAAATAACAGATTACATAATCAAGTTGACATCTAATGAACTTAATGAGTTCGATGCTAAGGAAGCTTCTAAAATGCATCATGTTATCGCAGATGTTTTACGTATTTCCGAAGTATCTGATAACGTAGTTAAATATTGTAGAAAGTTTGAAAAAGAAAATATTAAGTTTAGTGATGGGGTAAATGACGAACTAGCTTTAATGTTTGATTATGTGAAGAAAATGTATATTTTAACTAAAGAAGTTTTCATCAATAATGAAATTAGTTTGCTCCCTCAAATTGATGAGCTTGAAGAAAAGGTCGATGCGAAAAGAAACGAAGCTCTTAATGGACATATCGATAGATTAAATGCAGGTTTATGCGATTATAATACGGTCGGTGTTTTTGTAAATATCGTTGCAAATATTGAAAGAATTGGGGATCACATAAACTTTATTGCTCATAGCATAGAATAAAAATGAAAAATCTATAGAAATGATAGAAAGTAGAAAAAATACTTCCTATCTTTTTATTATGTTGTTTGATAAAATGTAGATGAGGGATGGAAAAATGATAAAGAGTAAAAAAGAATTACACGGATTACATTTTATTTCTAATGTTACAATCGATAATGGACTTGGGCTAAAACTTGTTCTATCCAGTTATGGCGCATCAATTTATGAATGCTATTTAAATGATGTGAAAATTACGGAAAGCCCTTCATATAAGGAGTTTCTTTCTTCGTTATGTTATTATGGAAAAACTGCAGGAAGAACGGCTGGAAGAATCAAAAATGGATTAGTTACTATCGATGGAAAAAAATATAGATTAGCACATAAGAAGATTCATTCTCTTCATGGAGGAAAAGGATTTTCATTTAGAAACTACAAAACGATGATAAAAGATAAAGAGGATGAGATTGTTGTAAAGTTCATCCATATTTCTAGAGATATGGATCAGGGATACCCAGGACAACTTGCAAATGAGATTATTTATCGTTTATTGAAGAAAGAGAATTCATTTACGATTGATTTAAAGGCGAGATCGAAAAAGGATACTATTTGTAATTTGACGAATCATACGTATTGGAATCTTAATGGAGATAGAGGAAGTATTCTAAAACATCGAGTTTTTATTGATGCTGAAGAATATGTGAAGATAGATAACAATCTATTGAAAATAGGTGTTGAAAAAGTTAACGACACATTTGATTTTAGAAAAGAAAAAGAGATAGGAAGTAACCTTTTTGATAATGAGATACAAGAAAGCGCGATGGGGTATGATCACGATTGGATTATCTCATCTTCAAAATCATCTCCTCAACTGGTCGTTACTGGAGATAAGTCACATATTAGGATGGAAGTATATACTTCAAACCCAGTTTGCCATATTTACACCAATAATTATGCTAAGGAAGATGAAAAATATAATTCTATGGCAATAGAAATGCAAAAAAGAGTATTTGATGTTGAAAAAGGGGCTATAGATTTAAAGAAAAATGAATTATACCATGAATTTATCAAATATAGATTTATTGAGGAAAAATAAAATGAATAAGTTAATTGAGAAATTAGTAGAATATGCTTCAGTTCATTTATCATTAGGTGAATTGGATAAAATTTATGTAAGGAATCTTTTATTAAATCGATTCAAAGAAGATAAACCATACGAAGGAGAAATCGATAAAGAAGAGATTAAAAGTATGAATACTCCTGATGTATTAATTGAGGAAATTAAAGAAAAAGCAATTAATAGAGGAATAGTAGATGAAGCTCATGCTGATTTATTTGCATGCGAGATTATGGGTATTATCTCATTAAGACCGAATGAATTTTTAAATGAATTTAATAAAAGAAGAAAAGAACAAGGTGTAGATAGCGCTTTAAATTTTTTTTATGATTATGAAATTAAGAATAATTATATTCAAAAAACATCAATCGATAAGAATATCCTTTGGACATATGATAGATTAGAAAGAATAGAGATATCAATCAATTTATCTAAACCAGAAAAGAAGAATTCTGATATTGCAAAAATGTTAAATGTTAGTTCAACATCATATCCAAAATGCTTATTATGCAAGGATAATCTAGGATTTAGTGGGAATCTTTCAAAAGCTCCTCGACAAAATATCAGAATAATTCCTCTTACTATGGGAGGAGAAAAATGGTTTTTACAATATTCTCCATATGGATATTATCGTGAGCATTGCATCGTAATAAATGATACTCATAAACCGATGACTATAGGGAGACAAACATTTGTGAATTTGTTTGATTTTATTGATGAATTCCCAACTTATTTTATTGGAAGTAATGCTGATTTACCAATTGTTGGTGGTTCGATATTATCGCATGAACACTATCAAGGAGGGAGACATCGTTTCCCATTATTCGATTCAAAGGTTCGTTATGTGATAGAAAAACATATGTTTCCATCGGTGAAAATGGAATACTTGAATTGGTACAATTCAGTAATAAAACTTTCTGGAACGAATAGAGATGAAATAACTAATCTAGCATCTCACATATTAAATAAATGGAAACAATTCGATTGCGAGGAAGTAGATATTATTTCTCACGATAGTAATGGACCTCATTCAACTATTACTCCGATTGCAAATATGGAAAATGGAAGATATCAATTGTTTTTGATTTTAAGAAATAATAGATGTAATGAAAAATATCCTGAAGGGATTTTTCATGCACATAAAGAACACCATAATATTAAATCGGAAGGAATTGGATTAATTGAAGCAATGGGCTTATTCATTCTTCCAGGAAGACTTGAAAGACAAATAAGAGAGATAGAATATATTCTTTCAAATAAGGTTGAAGTAAATGATGAATATCTTGAGAAAAGGGATATTTCCATTCATAGAGAAATGATAAATAGGATGATTAATGATTTTGGTCAAGATAATTCAGAAAAGAAAGCCCATGAAATCATTATTAATCATATCAATGATACATGCCTTGATATTTTATCTAATACTGCAGTTTTTAAAAAGGATGAAAATGGAGAAAAAGCCTTTAGAAAATTTATCGAATTTTTAGGAGTATAGACATATGAAAAAATCAGTATTCAAATATAAATTGAGAATCCTCAATGATAATTTTAAAAAAAATTATGGGGAAAATGCGGAAGATGTATTTACTTCTCCAGGTAGAATTGAATTAATTGGAAATCATACCGACCATAATAATGGAATGGTTTTAGTTAGTTCTATCGATATGATGATTACTGCAGTTTGTAAGAAAAACGAAGAGAATCTATTTGTATATCAAACTAATGGCTTTCCAAAGATGGTAGTTAACATTTTAGATCTAGAGAAAAAAGAAAACGAATTAGGCTCATCAATTGGAATGATTAGGGGGGTCTTATTTCGTATGAAAGAATTAGGATATAAAATAGGAGGCGTAAATGTTTCAACTTGTACTACTATTTTTAAAGGAGCAGGAGTTTCTTCTAGCGCTGCATTCGAATTGCTTATTTGTCAAATAATGAATCATTATTTTAACGATGATAAAATCGATGCTTATGAACTAGCTAAAATTGCTCAATTCTCGGAAACGGAATATTTTGGTAAACCTTGTGGATTATTAGATCAATCAGGGATTGCACTTGGTGGTATCAATTTTATTGATTTTAAGAACCCTTCATCTCCAATAATAATAAACGTTAAAGTGGAGCTTAGTAAATACGATGTTACGATTGTTAATACAAAAGGTAATCATTCTAAATTGACAAAAGAATACGCTAAGATAAAAGAAGATATGTTTAAAGTTGCTTCTTTCTTTAATAAAAAGTTTTTAAGAGAAGTCGATGAAGATGAATTTTTTGCTAAAAAAGAGGAAATCATCAAGGAATTTGGAGAAGATGTATATTTAAGAGGTAAACATTATTTTGAAGAGAATAGACGTGTTATAGAGGCTTTTGAAGCGATAAATAATAAAGATGAAGATACTTTTGTTAGAAAATTAGGAGAATCTGGAGAATCGAGCTTCTACCAATTGAAAAATTGCTATGTTAAATCGGAAGAAGAAAATTTGCCAAAAGCAATTCTAGCTAGTAAAAAAATAATTAAAAATGGTTCTTGTAGAGTTCATGGTGGTGGGTTTGCTGGAACGATTCTTGCTTTTACTAGAAAAGATGAAACACAAAAATATCGTCTTGAAATGATTAAAATGTTTGGTAAAAATAACGTTAGAGGTGTGATCTTTAATTCAGATGGAACAAAATATTGTGGTAATCTTACCTCCATATTAAAAAAATCTAATTGAAATCATATGATTATTTTTGTATCATAAACATATTGAAAAGAAAGGGAGAGGATTTTTCTTCTTGTGGATATTATTATGAATAAGATTGAATACGTCACTTCGTTCATTGAAACATTAAGAAATGGCGACAAAGATAAAATTTATAAGTTTTTTACTCCTCGTAGTATAATTTTTGATACTAATGAATTGAGAGAATGGACTTTAGATGAATTCATCTCATATTTAAAAGCAAACCTAATGGGCAAAGAGATTAAAATAGGAAGAATCTTTGAAAGTGATGTTGCGGTGAAAATTGAAATTGAATCGGATTTATTTTCGTATGATGCTTTTATTATTGAAATAAAGGAACGTAGAATTAAAAGACTCGACCTATATAAAGCGAATTAATTATATAAGTATTTCATATTATTCTATAAGGTGAATGTATGGAATACTTTTTTTCTGGTTTGCTTAGAGGAAGTTTCGAATCACTAGTAGATTCGCTTTTATTACTTAAAATTGGAAAGATAATTGGAGAAGATTATCATATTATTACTATCGGTTATGATGAAAAATCTGTTGAAGCATACGATTTATTTATATGCGGATACTTAACTAGAGGAAGTAATGCTTATATTCTTAAAGAAGCAAATAAAGATATGGTAAGGTTTATCTCTAAGAATTCGAATAGTGAAAGAGGAATCTTCATAGAAACAACAGATGGAGAAATAAGCATCCATATATTTAATGAACAAGGGAAATATATAGATGTAACTGAAGAAAAAGAATTAAATTATTTGCTTTCTTCGAATATTAGTTTTAAAATATCAAATCGTTTAGGATCTTCCTTAGATACAGAAATGCTAGTAAAAGATTACCTTCTCTTTGTAGAAAATAGGAGTTTGCTTGAGGATGATTAATTTTGAATACAAGAATAATGATACTAATTTCACTCTTTTATTTGTTCATGGATGGGGAGTGGATTCATCATATATGAAACCACTTATTAAGTCTATTGAGAATTCTTATTCTTATATCAATATAGATTTAAATGGATTTGGTCTTTCTCCACTTAAAAGAGCTTTTACTCTTGATGATTATTGTGAAGAAATAAATAGAATAATCTCGCATTTAGAAATAGAAGAAGTATATGGAATAGCTCATTCCTTTGGGGGCAAAGTCTTACTACGTTATCAGGAAATGTATTTATTAAAAAGAATGATTTTAATTGCTCCTTCAATCTATAAACCACCATTTAGTTTAATAAAAGTGATTAAAATCTATGGATATAAATTATTTAAAATAATGAGATGGAATCTTCCATCATTTTTTAAAGGTAGTAAAGATTATATTAATGCAACAGGAAATCTTAAGGAGACATTTTTAAATGTATGTTCATATTATTTTTCTAAAAAAAGATTAAGAAGAGTTAGAATAAAAATCTTTCTAATCGGTTTTAATAAGGATAAAGAGGTTAAATTAAAATCATTAAAAAAAGCTCATAAATACTTAAGAAGTTCCGAATTATATATCTATGATGGAAATCATTTTGAATATCTAAATCGAATAAAGGAGATAAGAGGAATCATCTCTTATATGATTGATAGATGATAATATTGATATATTTTTTAACATCCTTCATTTTTAATGTATATCTTTTAGTATTTTATGAGTCGATATTGGTGAGTCAATATTATTCACTGAAACGATATTTTAAAGTCGTTTTTACATTAAGTAATTATCGAAGGATTATTCCAATTAAAACTAAATTAACAAGAAGAAATGTGTTATTGTTTCTTGCTTCATTTCCTTTTTGTTTTGTTCTCCCTTTTTTCTTGTCTTTTCTTATTGTTATAGGAGGATATTTTATTTCTTTTCCGTTTGAAAAAAGAATTGAAAGGAAATATTATAAAACTGCTAAAGAGAAACTAAAAGAATTAGACTTAACAGTAATCGGTATTACAGGAAGTTATGGAAAAACAACTTTAAGGAATTATCTTGCTTGTTATTTAAGTAGGTTTATTCACGTATATTCTCCAAAAGGTAATATAAATACGCCAAAAGGAATTGCTAAATACATTAATGATACATCATTCGATGATAAAGGATTTCTCCTTCTAGAACTTGGAATTGATGAAATTGATGGAATGGATGTTTTTAAAAAGTATTTATCTTTAGATTATGCATTCATCACTTCGATTGGTGATAATCATCTTTCCACTTTTAATAACATCGATAATGTTTATAAAGGTAAAATCAAGATTGTTAATCTATTAAAAAATAAAAAGATGATATTTTTGAATAGGGAGGATCTGTATTTAAAAGAATATAAAGGAGAATGTATTTATTTTAAAAGTATCGAAGGAGTAATAAAAGAAAAGAATGAAAAAGGAATGAAAGTTGAATTTGATAATAGAACAATTAATATCAAAGTCTTTAATGATTATGTATTTTTGTATTTAGGTGCTTTAAAATCATTTTCTATTATGCTTAACCATAGTGAGAAAATGTTTTATAAAGGAATTAGTAATATTAAACAAATTCATCGTCGACAAGAGGTGATAAAGATTCCAAATGGTTATCTAATTAACGATTCTTATAATTCGAATATTAATAGCGTTAAATCATCTTTATCTCTACTTGATTCGTTTGATGGTATTTCATATATAATCACTAGTGGTTTAGTGGAACAGGGAAAAAAGAATAAGGAAAATACGAATACTCTAAAAAAACTACTAATGGGGAGAAATATCATTTTTGTGGGAAATAAAAGACACATCCTTTTAAAGAATGCGTCGTTTAATACTCTTTATATAGTTAAAGATATTCAAAAAGCATATTCATTATTAGAAAGTATTGAATATAATAATTTACTCGTGTTCCCAAGTGGAGAAAAGATTCACTTAATTTGATATCTTATCTTCTTTAGTAGTTGGTACATTTCTCTTAATTGATTTCCATCCAGGATTAGTTAATACTCCCCATACAATTGATAAATCATAAACAAGCATGAATGGAGAAGATAAGAGAATTCCTTTCCAATAACCTTTTAAGTTTTTGATTCCTAATTCTTTTTTACTTAATGAAACAGCCATAAGTGTTTGAATGGTATAAAAGAAACATAAACTTCCTAGGACTACTGCAATCATTGGAAGGAGATTAGATAGTATTTGATTGGAAGACCAACTAGATGTCATAGATTCGTTGAACAGATTGGTACAAGAAGCGAGAAAATTAGCATTTGGACCCCATGCATTCAATGCATTGATGATGAAATAGAAAATATAATATGCAGGGAACCATAATGTTGCCATTAATGCAATAGGAATAAAGAAGATTGTATAAAACATATCAAAATATGTAAATCCACCTTTTTTCCATTGGAAAGTCTTAAATAATAATTTCCAGCCCTTTTTCCAGAATACGCCGTGTAACGAATGACCCATTCTTGAAAGACGATTCCAAGTATCTTTTAGTGATGAAGGTTGATCTTCATATACAACAGCATCTGGAACGTAGTGACATTTATAATTTTGAAGCATTCTGTTGATTGCAAATTCGGCATCATCTGAACCGCTCATTGCATCCCATCCTCCAATATCTTTAATAACTTTTGTACTGACCATCATTCCAGCGCCAGAGAGCATTGAGTTCATATGAACTCTTTCTCTAAAGTTTGATGCTATACGTGAATCTCTAATATAGTATGTTGCAGAAACTGAAGTCCATGTATTTTGCGTTGCATTTGTTGAAGCTTCGAAAGCACGAGCTATTTCCACTCCTTCTTCAAGAGCATTATTCATTGCATCTAAGAAATCAGGACAAGCTCTATTGTCTGCGTCAAATTTGATGAATGCATCGTATTTATCAGGATAATTTTCTAATACGTATTGCATTAATGCTCTTATAGGATAAGCTGCTTTTTTCTTCTTAGGATCTTTTTCAAATCTCTCTATGACTGTTGCGCCAGCTTTAGATGCTAGTTCAAAGGTATTATCATCACAATTATCCGCGCAAACAAAGATGTCATATAAATCTTTTGGATAATTTTGGTTTTCTAATAAATCTTTGATTGAATCTTCAATTACTGCAGATTCATTGTGCGCAGGGAAGATTATTGCAAATCTTCTTTTTGTTTTTGCTTTTTTAAATTTCTTAGGTTTAATCCACCCAAAGAAAGTAAATAATAATTGCCATACGATACCAAGTGAAGCAAGAACGATTGCAACCCAGTTGATGGCTTCAAGTACTTTATATAATATTTCCATATATGTTTTCCTTTCTAATCAATCGATTCGATTAATTCAAATGCTTTTAAAATCGCATCATCCATATCAAAATATTTGTATAATCCTAATCTTCCTCCGAAATATATATTCTTTAGTGAAGAAGCTAATTTTTCATATTTTTCATATGTATCATTGTTTTTCTCATCGTTTATTGGATAATATGGAGTCTTTGTTTCCTCGTATGAAGCAGGGTATTCCTTAGTGATAATCGTCGAAGTATTATTCTTACAGTTTTTATCAAAGAATTTGTGTTCGATGATTCTAGTATATGCTTCGTTATGAGATGTGAAATTCATAACAGGCATATTTTGATAAGAAGGAATTTGAAGTTTTTGCGTGTCAAATTTTAAACTTCTATATTCAAGTTGTCCTTCTTTGTAATCGAAGAATACATCGATTGGTCCAGTATATATTATCTTATCTGCGATTTTATCTAATTCTTCTTTATTCTTCAAGTAGTCTGTATCAAGCAATATCTCTATATCGTCTAACATGTTTTCGATAATTCTTGTGTAACCATTTCTTGGAATACCTTGATATTTATCATTGAAGTAATTGTTATTGTACTCAAATCTAAATGGTAATCTTTTAATGATGGAAGATGGTAATTCCTTGCAAGAACGCCCCCATTGTTTTTCCGTGTATCCTTTAACTAATTTTGTATAGACGTCACGCCCTGCAAGAGAAAGAACGTGCTCTTCAAGATTTTTTGGGTTTTTGATTCCTTCTTTTTCAACTTGCTCTTGAATCTTTGCTTTTGCTTCTTCAACTGTATTAACACCCCATAATTCATGGAAAGTATTCATATTGAAAGGAAGATGATAAAGCTCTCCTTTATAGTTTGCAATTGGTGAATTGATAAAAGGCATCATTTCATCAAAGCGATTCACGAATTCCCAAATCTTTTCGTTATCTGTATGAAAAATATGAGCTCCATAAACGTGAACAATAATATCGTCTTCAATTTGCGTATATACATTTCCACCTATATGGGATTGTTTCTCAACTACAAGTACTTTTTTTCCTTTATCTTTCAATAATCGAGCACATGTTGAGCCGAATATTCCTGAACCAACAATCAAATAATCGTAATGTTCATTTATGTTAATTTTATTTATGTTTTTCATTATTTACTCCTAAGAAGATGACTTAATCTTCATAATAGTAATAATATCATAGTGATATTATTTTAACAAGATTATGCTTAATGCATAAATTGTGAATGTACTTATATAAATTGACAAAATAACTTTGTTATTTTATTATTTATTTACAAGAAGGGGGACAGTATAATATGAAAAAAATAAAAATATTATTAGTTGGTACCGTTATCTTTTCTTTATGGACTCTATCTTCTTGTAAGCCAAAAAATAATTCAAGTGAACAAAATTCCACTTCTTCATATATTGAAAATTTTAACGATGATAGAGCAATTTTAACTTATCATGAAGAAACTGATTCATATAGTTTTAGAATGAATCCACTATATCGAAATTCGCGTGATAATATTATTGTTCCTAATTTCTATAAAGAAAAAAAAGTAACAGAAGTTGAGGAGAATGCTTTTAAAGATTACGAATACGT
Organism: uncultured Caryophanales bacterium; assembly: GCA_945873815.1. Lineage (GTDB taxonomy): Bacteria > Bacillota_I > Bacilli_A > RFN20 > CAG-449 > UBA3210. The sequence goes on along the minus strand of CAMCEE010000008.1, from coordinate 55,015 downwards.
TAATAAGATTATTGTCTCCGATAATGTTAATAAAATAGGGAAAGGATCATTGTCTGGATGTTTAAGAATACAAGAATTAACGCTTCCATTTGTTGGTGAAACTAAAACTACTAACCCATATATTGGTTATTTGTTTAATGAGGAGAGATATACATCTTATTCTTTGATTCCTCCATATTTAAGTAAGATTACTTTAACAAATGCGACTTCAATCTCTGATGGAGCGTTTTATGGTTTGGAAGCTCTAAATTATGTTTCATTAAATGATGGGATTAATAGAATTGGAAAAGATGCATTTAATAGATGCAAAGAATTGACTCATATTACCATTCCTAACTCGGTTACTTACATTGGAGATTACGCATTCAAGGATTGTGAAAATCTTACTTCGATTTATGCTCCAGACTCTATTGAGAAAATCGGAGAAGAAGTATTTAATGGATGCATAAAATTGAATTACAATTACGATTCAACTTCTAAAGGATACTATTTAGGTAATGGAAAGAACAAATACTTGATATTAGTTAATATCGCATCTGATTGCACTATATTAAATACTGATGAGATGTGTAAAGTTATATATCTTAATGATAAGGAACTAAATTCCTTAGAAACGATAAATATTACAAAAAACATCAAAGATATAAATATTACTTCGAGTAATGGATGGAAAAAACTTTCTAATGTTTCCGTTCATTCTGATAATAAAGTATACGATTCAAGGAATAATTGTAATGCGATTATTGAATCTTCAACAAATAGATTAATTTTTGGAACGAAGAATACAAGAATACCAAAGGATGTTGTATCTATTTCTTCTAAGGCATTTCAAAATAAGATAATTGATCGTAATCCATCTTTAAAAACGCTTGTTGTTCCAAATAGTGTGAACACCATTGAAGATAATGCATTCGAAGGTTGTATTGGTCTTGGAAGTATTACATTGAGCTCATCGATGGACAGGATTTCAGATTATATGTTTAATGGATGCGAAAATTTACATATCGTTGTCATTCCTAAATCAATTGATACGATAGGTAATAATGCATTTAATGGATGTTACCATTTGGAAACGTTATATTTCGGATGCAGTAATGAAGAGTATAATGAAGGGAAAATTCATATGGATAAGAAAACGAGTGATCAATTATCAATGGTAAATAAGGTTTTTGGATGGAAGAGCAATGACTAAAGAAGAATTAATTGAAAAAAGAGATAAATGTACATTATTAGTGTCAAAATATGCAAAAAGGAAAAGACCTTTTGCATACATTTTTCCATTTGCTTTTCTAATTTCTTTGATTTTATTAATAGTTGATGCTAGTTTGATTAACAATATCAGTGGAGAAATGAATCGCCCTCCTTATTATTACATATTATTTTGGATAGGAATTGGGTTTATGATTGGAGGCTTTATTGTTTTATTGATATTCATAATTCTTCATATTCTTGAGAAAAAATATCAAAAAGAAAGAGACCTGGCTTCAAATAGACTTCTAGGTCTCTCGTTAAGAAAATAAATTATTTAAGATTTAATACTTTTAATGGTTTATATAAAGCAAGATAAACAGAAATTGAAAGTATTATTTTTATGATATCAAATGGAATATATGGAGTTATACATATTCCAATGATTGTTAATATATCCTTTGCTTTTCCTAGTCCTTGAAAATAAAAATACATGAAAGTTGCGCCACATACATAAACGATTATCGTCGAAGCGACACATCCGATAAGAAGCCCAAATATCATCTTCTTTATCTCTTTTTCTTTAAATATTTTAGCAATAAGAGTAAGAATTATGCTTCCAGGGATAAAACCGATAACAAAACCAAATGTTGGAGTTATTCCTGAAGAAAAACCAGCGTATATTGGGAGAAATAACCCAAGTAATAAATAACAAGTAGAGATGATGAATGAATCAAGAATGCCTGGAGAAAGCATACCGATTAAAAATACAATAAATAATTGAATCGATACTTTTATTGTGTCTCCAAATTGAATGGAGAACATTCCTAAAACACAAAATAAAGCGAGCATAATAGCCCAATATGTGATTCTTCTTGTAGTAATCTTCATAAATAACCTCTATTACAAAATTGTAACCTTTGTAGGATCATCAACTTTTACATATTCAATATAGTTATAATTCGAGTATTTATCAAGTCTTTCACGCATAGCTGTTTTCATTTCTTCACTGAGTTTTAATGCTGCTTCTTTAGGAGGTAACGAGGAGTCAGGAAAGAAAGGCCCATCAATATAGGAAATAGTTTTTGGTCTTTTAATAAATGATAATATCCCACGGTGTTTTTGATAGCATGTAGTCATAGTGAATGTTGGGACATTTAATTTAACTGGATAATGACAAGCATCGGGAGAAAAATCTCTTAATTTTGTATAAAAAGGCCAGATATGTGCTTCCGGATATATGGTTACACAATGTCCATCAGCAATTCTTTTTTTTACACATTTGAGAAAGTTAATCTTTGAAGACATTGTACTTGCAAGAGGAATTGCACCTAACATCATAACGATATTTTGTATTCCCGGAATCGAAGTGCAATCTGGGTTTACAATGATATAAAATCGTTTAGTGTATTTTATTAAACTTGGCTGAAAGGCATCAGAAAGGATATTTGTATGATTTCCATATAGAAAGAAACCTTGTTTTTTATTAATTAATTTTAATACTTTTCGATTCTTTACCGTTGAACCATTCCAAATCTTGTTGATTAAAAATATTAAAGGCTTAGCAATGATATAATACAAAACAAATGAACATAATCGCCAAAAAATATTTTTATCTCTAATATAATTAAAGGAATTATCTATCGGCTTTTGCTCAATTTTTGTTCCTGCAAAATCGTTGTTAATCTCATCGTAATAATAAATAACTTTCTTTTTCATATTACATAGTCTTATTCTTTTCAATTGCTTCTATTAACATTTTTTCCATTTTATTCATGCAGACATTGAAATCAAATTGAGAAGCTGAAGAAGAATACTTTTCTTTCATTTCTTTTAATTCTTCAGGATGATCGAACCAATAATCGATTTTCTTTGCTAAATCATTTGGATCGTTAACTTTAAATAAACTTCTATCGTCTAATGCAAATGCTTTTGTTGCGCATTTTGGTGAATTAGCAATGATAGGAACTTGTCCGCATCGTATAGCTTCTAAGCATGAGATAGCTTCAATTTCAATCTCTGCGGGATGAACATATAAATCAGCCATATTGATAATATCAATTAGTTCCTCACGTGTATAGAAACTGATAATTGGTTGATTTGTTAATAGTTTCTTCGATAGGTTCTTTATTTCATTTTCTCTTGGCCCTTTACCGGCGAAGACTAATTGAATATCATCTTTATATTTCGATAGAGAAACTGCTTTTATTAAAACTTTATGAGATTTCTCCTTTGATATACGACCTGTGAATAGAATTACTTTTTTATCTTTTAGGTTTTCTGGTTTTTCAACTTCTTTTTGAACAAATGCAGATTGAACACCATTTGAAATGACACTTCCTGGTGTAGGACCTACAATCTCTTCAAATGTATCTTTTATAAAGAATGTTGGGTAATGAATTATATCTGCATATCTATATATCGTTCGATAATAATATTTGTAAATCGCTCTATTGAAACGTTTAGAATCCATTAGACCAAATAAATGGCTTGATACATTTTCTGCTTGGCAATGAAAACCGACAGTTACTGGTTTATGCAAAATAGTTTTTGCGTATTTTGCAGCTTTTGGACCGATAAAAAGAGGAAACATGATATGGACTATATCACATTTTGACATTACCTCTTTAAATAATTTCGTATCAGGTTTTCCAAGTACAACATTATTTTTTTTGATAATATTTTGAAGAATACTTGGAAGTTTTAATTCCTTAAAAAAATAGAATCCTTCTTGATTAGCATAAATATCTGAATAAGGACAAAGAACTTTTACTTCGTGCCCTTTAGCCTTTAATGATCTAATTAAGTTCATTGCCGCAATTGTTGTGCCATTGTTTTCTTCTCCAAGTACATCACATACTACACATACTTTCATTTATTACAGCCTCCTTTTTTGTTGACTATAGAAATTATATATATTACTATAGTAATATCCAAGAAAAAATCGGTTGCTTTATATCTCTACTGACTGATACTGACAGTTTAGTAAGGTAAACTGCTAGTTTACACGTCCTAAAAATCGGATTTTTTTATAGGAGATTTAGTTGATATGGAATTAAAAGACATTATTGCTCAAAATATTATTGAGTTAAGAAAACAAAATAAATTAACGCAAGCTGAACTTGCAGAAAAGCTTAATTATACGGATAAAGCTATCTCAAAATGGGAAAGAGGAGAGTCGATTCCAGAAATTGCGACACTTAAAAGAATAGCCGAACTCTTTAATTGTACGGTTGATGTTTTATTGACTGAAAATGCAACAAAAGACCTTAAAAAATACGCGCTTCCTCGTAATATTATCATCAATCGAAGAATCATTTCTGCAGCAGTTTCTACGGTTGTTTGGTGCATTTCAACGATTGTATTCTTATATTTATATTTTTATCAAAGCAAAATGGAATTTAGAGTCTTTGCTTGGACGATTCCTTTAAATTTTTTAGTATTATGGGTATTGTTTAAAAACTGGAATAAAAAGAAATTGATACCTTTTGTTTTGTCGGGCTTTGTTTGGTCGTTTTTAATCGCGATTTATTGGTCGACATATGAATACGATACTTGGTTGATTCTTTTAATTGGGATACCTATTCAAGTTTTGATTATCTTATTGAGTTGCTTAAAAAAATAAATTTATATATTTTTTATATCTTAACGAATGGACTGATAATTATTATGATTAAGTGATATTTGCATTATGTTTCTACTATGGGTAGTTCCTCGTATAGGGTATACCCATTCTATTATGGAGATGTCCTTTATCTTTTTATTTTGGTATCCATAGCTTCCATAAAATGGGATAAAATTGAAATGATAAGCAATTGTAATACAATCCAAATTTTTGATTAAAAATAAGTAAAACCTATATCTATTTTTGAACATAAAAAAGAACCTAGATTATTAGATCCAAGTTCTTGTTTCCATCTTTTTTATTTTATCTTTAAATTAATTTTGTTTATTTTCAGTTGATTTCTCTTTTTCTTCAAGTTCGTCATCGAGCTCGGCTTGTTCATCACGTTCAATATCGTATTCATCCTCAATCTCACCGACTAATTCTTCAATGATATCTTCCATTGTAATTAAACCTATTACTTTGTTATTGCTTTTAACAATAGCCATATGTTGATGTTCTTTTTGAAATGTCTTTAATAATCTTGATATTTTAATGTTTGGTTTTGTTTCAAGTGGAGGAATGATAACTTCCTTCAAATCATATTCTTCATTGAGAAGCATTTCATAGAATTCTTTTTGATAGATAATTCCATATATTTGTTGTGGCTTATTTGTTTTTGAAATCGGCAAACGTGAATAATTGTATTTTTCAAATTTATCTTGGATATCTTCGATTTTATCTGTAGATTTTGCAAAGACGATATCTTTATTTTTTGTCATGATATCCTCAACAAGAAGATCACCATATTCGATTGTATTAAGAATCAAATTTCTTTCAATCCCGTTTAAGATACCTTCTTCATGAATCTCATCTACAAGAATTTCGAATTCTTCTTCAGTCATCGTTACTTCATCCTTGATTTTTAATAATTTTCTTAATCCAAGATTAATCCATTCAAATAAAATAGTGAATGGGTAGAAAAGATAGTATAAAACAATAAGAGGATAAGCGCTGAACATTGCAAATTTTTCTGCCGCTATCTTTGAAAATGATTTTGGAAGGATTTCACCAAATATCAATACTACAACTGTCACAATAACCGTACATATTGCAGTTGAAAAATCACACATAACACAAATGACTGTGGCAAGTGTTGTTCCTGCAATATTAACGATATTATTACCGATTAAGATAGTGGAAATTAATTTGTCATATGATTCGCGTAGTTTAAGTGCAAGTCTTGCACTTTTCCTTGTTTTTGCTATGTTTTTCATTCGAATCATGGAAAATGATGTGAATGATGTTTCGCTTGCTGAGAAGAAAGCTGATAAAACTAATAAAATGAATAAAAATATAAACAGAATACTCGGGTCCATATGTTTCCTTTCCTAAATAACGATATGCATTTTATCATAAAATTATATGATTTGCAAATATTTTATGAAGAATAATCTTGGCATAAAAGAATGATTTTTATAAAAAATAGGATTCTTAGGACTATTTAGATTTGATGAATATATTTAAAATAATACTTGAAATAGATTTTATATCAATATAGACTTCGATAAGAAAGAGGAGAATATTGTTTATGAAGAAAAATTATTCAAGTAAAAATGATGTAAATATTACGCAAATAATAGCATATAAGAATGCAAATCTTAAAGTAGAAGAATATTACTATGGTTTTAAAAAAGAAGACACAATGAATGTGATGAGTGTGACTAAATCGATTACTTCCTTATTAGTTGGAATTGCTATAGATAAAGGCTATATAAAATCAATCGATGATAAGATTATGGATTATTTTAAGGATTCCTATATTCCAAAAAGAGGAGAAAGAACGATCTATGATGTTACAATAAGAGATATATTAACAATGACAGCTCCTTATAAAGGGAAGAGCGAACCATGGACAAAAGTATGTACTAGCAATGATTGGACATTTGCAGCTCTTGATATATTAGGAGGAAAAAATGGGATAACGAATGAATTTAGATATCATACGTTAGGAGTACAAATTCTTCTTGGAATTATTAAAGAATCATCGAATATGAATGTTTTAGATTTTGCAAATGAGTTTTTATTTATTCCTTTAGGAATAGATGCAAGAACAAGCGCTAATTGCTTTTCAAAAGAAGATCATTTTAACTACTTAATGAATAGGAAGAATCATGGAAAAGTATGGTTTTTAGATCCTCAGAATACTCCAACTGCAGGATGGGGATTATCTCTTTCTGCTTATGAGATGGCACAGATTGGATTAATGGTTTTAGATGAAGGAGTATACAATAATAAAAGAGTAATAAGTAAAGAATGGATTAGATTGATGTCAAAATCTTATGTTTCTTTAGGAGAAAGATTTGGAAATCAAGATTATGGCTTTTTATGGTGGTTACCTCATAGAAACAGTGAATGTATTGCTGCAATTGGAGATGGCGGAAACGTTATTTATATTAATAAGAAGAAAAAGATTGTCGTTGCAGTTACTGGGTATTTCAAACCATTAGTATTTGATAGGATAGAATATATAGAAAGAAATATTGTCGATGTATTATAATAAAACGTCTATTTTTCGCGATTTTTATTTATTTGATTTGTTTTTTATGTTATCATTTTTTAACTGGTGATTTGAATTACTAGAAGATTGGAGAACGCATGAAAAAAATATTAAGAACTTTTTTTAGTAGATTTTCTTTAATTGCAATAAGTGTACTTTTACAAATTGTTATTATTTTTATATGTATTGAATACCTTTTAGTTGATTATGTTTGGTTCTATATCGCTTTTTTAGTTATCTCATTCGCTTTGATTGTTACTTTACCTTTTAGATCAATGCCCGCGGAGGGGAAAATTACATGGCTTTTATTGATTCTTGTATTACCTCCATTTGGTGCAATATTATATATTATGTTTTCTAAAAACTTCATTTCGAATAGACAAAAGAAAATGTATAAGAAAATGGAAGAAAAAAAGGATAGATATAATATTAAAAAAGATGATTATGAAAACGAGATGAAGAAAAAAATGCCTATTAAATACTATGGGCAAATGGAATATATTTATTCCTGTAATCGTCAAATTGGTTTTACTAACACGAAGACTGAATTTTATTCTTCAGGAGAGAAGTATTTCGACTCATTACTAACAGAATTAAAAAAAGCAGAAAAATTTATTTTTATGGAATTCTTTATTATTGAACCTGGTAAATTCTTCGATTCCATTGTAGAGGTTCTTGAGGAAAAAGTTAAAAATGGTGTGGATGTTAGATTGATTTTTGATGATTTAGGTTCAATGACAAAAGTTCCTTTCAATTACTATAAATATTTGACTAACAAAGGAATTAAGGTTGTTAAATTTAATCGTTTTGTTCCAATTGTTTCTGCGGTTCATAACAATAGAGATCATAGGAAGATCGTCGTAATTGATGGAAAAGTAGGTTTTACTGGTGGAATTAATCTTGCGGATGAATATATTAATGTTACTCATCCATTTGGACATTGGAAAGATACTGGAATAAAACTAGTTGGACAAGCAGTAGATGAATTAACGATTATGTTTTTGACAAACTATAACCTTCAAAGAAGAAAGATTGAAAGTACAAGCAAGTATTTGAACCAATTTGATTATGTTGAACATGATGGAATTGTAGTTCCATATGGTGATGGACCAAGACCAGTATACCAAGAATACGTTGGAGAAAATGTATATCTAAATATGATTAATCAAGCGGAAAGATATATATGGATTACTACTCCATACTTAATAATTGATGGGAAGATGAAAACTGCTTTGCAAAATGCTGCGAGTAGGGGAGTTGATGTTCGAATAGTAACTCCACATATTCCAGATAAGAAATTAATTTTTATGATTACTCGTTCGTCATACGAAACTTTACAAAAATATGGTGTTAAAATCTACGAATATAAACCGGGATTTATTCATGCAAAACAAGTTCTTTGTGACGATGATGTTGGAATTATTGGAACGATTAATTTCGATTATCGTAGTCTTTTACATCATTATGAAAATGCAGTGTGGATGTATAAATCATATGCATTAATTGATATGAAAGAAGACTTTAAAGAGATTTTCGCTAGCTCGTATAATATGAAAGATTATAAACAAAATAGAATCATTCATTTCTTATGTAAAGTTGGTGAAGTTTTCCAACCTCTTTTATAAAGACTATATATTATATATAATTAATATATTAACTAATAGATATATTATTTTATATTTATTGCGACGTTAGATATTATTTCTAACGTTTTTTGATATTCCACTTGAATTATTTCATGGTTAAAAATATAATAGTTAGCGTACGAACAGTTAGGAGGCGAACTATGAATAATAAACAGATTGGCCCATCAATTAGAGAAATAAGTTTACAGATTAGAAATAGAGTGAATGAACTAGTAAATAATAAAGTTAATGGAGTTACTCATATGAATGCACGAATTCTTCATATATTGAGATCTGAGGAAGAAAAAGGTAATGAACTATGCCAAAAAGATTTAGAAACAATTTTTACTATTTCTAAATCAACAATGTGCGAGATGTTGAATTGCATGGAAAGACGTCAATATATAATTCGCGTTGCTTCAAGAGATGATTCGAGAAAAAATGTTATTAAATTAACCGAATTAGGAAGAAAAATAGATGATGAAGTTGGAGTTGTAATTAGAGACTATGAGAATAGTTTAGAAGAGAAAATAACTCCAGAAGAAAAAGATATTTTATTGAATATTTTAGAAAAATTAAAGGAGGACAAGTAGTATGAATATGGTAAGGAAAATAGTTAGTTGTATTCGTGAATATAAAAAAGATTCGATACTTTCTATTGTATTCATTGGTCTAGAAGTTGTCATGGAATGTTTTATGCCATTAATCATGACTGTACTTGTTGATTTGTTTTATGCTATTGAAAAAGTAACGATGAATCTTAGTTATGATGTCGACATAATTTTCTCAACTCTTCGTGTTAACTCAATGCAAGAGATTACTACTTTGTTAGTACTTGTTTCTTGTATTTTAGTTGTTATGGCTTTTGCCTCTTTACTTTTTGGATCTTTATCGGCAAAATTCTCTGCAAAAGCAAGTGCGGGATTAGGAAAAAACTTAAGAAATGATTTATATGAAAATATTACAAAGTTTTCGTTTGCAAATATTGATAAGTTTTCTACTTCGAGTTTAGTTACTAGACTTACTACTGATGTTTCAAACGTTCAAATGTCATTTATGATGGTGATAAGAACTGCGATTAGATCTCCTCTTATGCTAATATTTTCAATTGTTATGACTTTCATTATTTCTCCTCGTTTAGCATGGATTTTCATTATTGCTTTACCTATCGTCTTTCTTTTATTAATTCTTATTGTTCTTAAAGCTCATCCTAGGTTCAAAAGAGTATTTAAAAAATACGATAAATTAAATAGTTCAGTCCAAGAGAATATCTCGGGTATTAGGACGGTTAAATCTTTTGTTAGAGAAGAATATGAGATTGATAAATTTAATGCAGCAGCTTCTGATGTGAAAAAAGATTTTACTTCTGCAGAGAGAATAGTTGCGCTTAATGGTCCAGTTATGAATCTTGCAATTTATACAATTATAATCGTTGTAATATTCGTTGGTTCGAAGTTGATTGTTGATACTAATGGTGAAGCGTTGATTGCTCCTGCATTATCATCTCTTCTAATTTATGGTTTTCAATGCTTGATGAGTTTAAATATGCTTTCAATGATTATCGTTATGATTTCTCTTTCAATCGAATCAGGAAGAAGAATCATGGAAGTACTTGATGAAAAGTCAATGTTAACTAATGTCGATAATCCAATTTATGAAGTAAAAGATGGTTCGATTGTCTTTGATAATGTTTCATTTAAATATTCAGAAAATGCAAAAAAATACGCATTGAGTGATGTTAATTTAAAGATTGATAGTGGAATGACTGTCGGTATTATTGGAGGAACAGGCTCTTCAAAAACAACATTAGTTAACTTAATTTCAAGACTATACGATGTTAGTGAAGGAGAAATAAGAGTAGGTGGAGTTAATGTCAAAGAGTATGATATGGAATCACTCCGTAATCAAGTATCTGTGGTACTCCAAAAGAACTTATTATTCTCAGGAACAATAAAAGAGAATTTAAAGTGGGGAAATGAAAATGCAACTGATGAAGAGATAGTCGAGGCTTGCAAATATGCGTGTGCAAGCGATTTTATTGAGGGTTTCCCTGATAAATACGACACGTATATTGAACAAGGTGGTACAAATGTTTCTGGTGGACAAAAGCAAAGATTGTGTATTGCAAGAGCATTATTAAAGAAACCAAAAATTTTAATTCTTGATGATTCTACTTCGGCTGTAGATACAAAAACTGATGCATTTATTAGAAACTCTTTTAAAAAAGCAATTCCAAATACAACAAAGATTATCATCGCACAAAGAATTTCATCCATTCAAGATAGCGATTTAATTATCGTGATGGAGAATGGAAAAATTGATGGAATTGGAAAACATGAAGAATTGTTGAAAACTAATCAAATTTATAAGGATGTATATTATTCTCAAAATAGATTAAATGAGAAAGGAGGCAATTAATATGAAACCTAATTATAATATGAAAAGAATGCCTAACTTCTCAAAGAAGAATGTTCTAGGACGTCTATTAAAAATGCTATTTAGTAAATATTCTAGAAAGATTATTGTAGTTCTTATTTGCTTAGGGATAACTTCAATTTCATCAGTTTCTGGATCATTCTTTTTAGCTTATGTTATTGATGATGTCATTAATCCTGCACTAAATGGGAACGGATTTAATGAAACAGTTTATCTATTCAGTGGATTAATTCCTACCCCCTTAACTGCAGGAAATGCTTTATTGATTTATTTATTAATCATGCTTGGCATTTATTTGATTTCGTTAACTTCATCACTTATTTTCAATCAACTTATGGCGATTATTACGCAATCATTCTTAAACGATGTTAGACAAGAAATGTTTAGGAAAATGGAGAAACTACCTATTAAATATTTCGATCGTAATTTACGTGGAGATATTATGTCGACATATACTAATGATGTTGATGCATTACGTCAACTTGTATCTCAAACTTTACCACAACTCCTTTCTACTTCTATCACCGTTGTTACAGTATTTACATTAATGCTATTTAGATCAATATGGTTGGCATTAGTAGTCATCATTGCGGTTTCTATTATTTTCCTTGTCACTAAGAAAATTGGTGGAGGCAGTGCGAAATACTTTATGAAACAACAAAAGTCAATCGCAAGATTAGAAGGATTTGTTGAAGAGATGATGAATGGACAAAAGGTTGTTAAAGTTTTCTGTCATGAAGAAAAATCTATTGAAGAATTGAAAGATATTAATAATCAACTATTCGAAGATGCTTTTACAGCAAATAAGTATGCAAATATACTTGCTCCAATCATTCATAATATTGGAAATATTCTTTATGTTTTAGTTGCAGTTTTAGGAGTTACATTGTCTTTAAATAAAGTTCCTAATCTTACGATAACTGGATTTGAAGCAACACTTGCAATTGGATCTGCAATTTCATTCTTAAATCTTTCACGTCAATTTGCAAATTCATTTAATCAAGTTTCTCAGCAAATTAATTCCGTTGTAATGGCTCTTGCAGGAGCAAATAGAATTTTCTCTTTAATTGACGAAAAACCTGAGACCGATGAAGGATATGTTGAATTAGTTAATGTTAATATTAGTGGAGATGGAAAAATGATTGAAACTGATGAACATACAGGTCATTGGGCTTGGAAGCATCCTCATGGAACAGGAGAAATTACATACACTGAATTGAAAGGTGATATTCAACTAGTTGATGTCGATTTTGGATATACTGAAGACAAACTTGTTTTACACGATGTTTCTGTATATGCAAATCCTGGACAAAAGATTGCTCTTGTTGGTTCAACTGGTGCAGGTAAAACAACTATTACAAATCTTATCAATCGTTTTTATGACCTTGCTGATGGAAAAGTAAGATATGATGGAATTAACATTAATAAAATCAAAAAAGATGATTTAAGAAGGTCGATTGGTATTGTCTTACAAGATACATCATTATTTACAGGAACGGTTAAAGATAATATCAAATATGGTAGGTTGGATGCTTCTGATGAAGATGTATATAAAGCAGCTAAGATTGCAAATGCATACGATTTCATCACTCGTTTACCACAAGGGTTTGATACGATGCTTACAAATGATGGAGCAAATTTATCTCAGGGACAAAGACAGTTATTATCAATTGCACGTGCTGCAATTGCAGATGCTCCAGTTTTAATTCTTGATGAGGCTACTTCATCAATCGATACTAGAACGGAGAAATTAGTTCAAGATGGAATGGATAAGTTGATGGAAGGAAGAACAGTATTCGTTATTGCCCATAGATTGTCGACAATTCAAAATGCTGATTGTATTATGGTTCTTGAGCATGGACGAATCATTGAAAAGGGAAATCATGAATCACTTATCGAAAAGAAGGGAACATATTATCAATTATATACAGGTGCATTTGAATTAGAATAAAGGGGGAACATCACAATGCTTATTAAAATATCAGATGAAGTAAAATTAGCTTTAAAAGAAGGAAGACCAGTAGTCGCTTTAGAATCAACAATAATTTCACATGGTATGCCATATCCTAAGAATGTTGAAACAGCTTTAGAAGTTGAAAGAATTATTAGAGAGAATGGATGCGTGCCTGCAACAATTGGGATTATTGATGGGGATCCGATTGTTGGTATGACCCCTGAAGAAATCGAACTATTTGGAAAAAGAAGTGGGATTCTAAAGGTCTCAAGACGTGATTTACCAATTGTAATGGCAAAAAAAATGTGGGGTGCAACTACGGTAGCATCAACTATGATTCTTGCAAATATGGCTGGAATTGAAGTATTCGTAACAGGTGGAATTGGAGGAGTTCATAGAGGCGCTCAACAAACATTTGATATCTCCGCGGATCTTCAAGAATTAGCTCATACAAATGTTACGGTAGTTTGCGCAGGAGCAAAAGCTATCCTTGATTTACCTCTTACTTTAGAATATTTAGAAACGTTTGGAGTTCCAGTTCTTGGATATAAATCTTCAAATTTAGGAGCGTTTTATTCGAAGGATTCAGGGCTAAAAGTTGATTATAAGATGGACTCTGAACGAGAGATTGCAGAAGCGATTTACTATAAAAGAATGATGAAATTAGATGGTGGAATACTAATATCAAATCCGATTCCAGATCAATATTCAATGCCTTCAGAAGTGATAAATTTATACATTGAAAAGGCGCTAAAAGACGCGGATGAAAAAGGAATAAAAGGCAAGGAAATCACTCCATTTTTACTCAAAAATATCGCGGATAATACCCATGGAAATTCACTTGAAGCTAACATAAAACTAGTATTCAATAACGCTAAAATTGGAGCTAGAATTGCAAAAGAATTATCGAATATTTCTAAGTAATATTTGATTCTGGTGCTTAGTCATCAGAATCTTTTTTTTGCTCAAAAATGAAAAATATAGCGTTTTTTTAAGGGGATAATCTCTTTGGAAAAAAAAGGATATTTAATCAAAATTAATTGAAATAAACCCGAAAAATAATGCTTAGGTATTGAAAAAACGAAAAAAATGTTGTTTTTTAAGGGGGATTAGACTTGTATTACGTGCGCACATGATGTTATTCTTAAGTTGTAGTATAGCCTATTTGTACGGGCGGATTTTGGCTACGGTTTGAAAATTGAAAGATATAAGAGGGGTATAATTATGAGAAAAAGGGGTAATCATAAGATATCAAATTTCGGGTTAGTGAAGACAATTAAACTGACCATGGCAGCATGCGCTACATTCTTACTTGGAGGCATCCTGACAAACCATATTGTCGATACTTACGTTAATCGTCTTGATAACGTAGTAGAAGCAACAAAAAATAATAAAGACAATGAAGTGCACTTTGAGGCAGCTTTTAGTCGTGATAATGTAAAATCAGTTGTTGCAGATGAAACAATCGGTGAGTTCACAAGTTCAGTTGATGGATGGCTCTTCTCAATCAAGGCAGATGTTAAAACAGCAAATGCAATTACAGAGATTGAAATTCCAAGTACTTATGGAGAAACAAATCTTCCAGTTGTTGGAATCAATACATCTGGTTTCCAAGGAATGACAAATCTTGAAAAAGTTATTTTGCCAAAAACAATTACTGAGATTGGTGATAAAGCATTCTATGGTTGTACAAAACTAAAGACTATTGAAGATTTCACAAATATCAAAACTATCGGTGCTAGTTCATTTTACAACTGCACATCCCTTGAAGCAGTCCCTTCTGCAAATTCCCTTCTTTCAATTGGAACTTCAGCTTTCCAAGGCTGTACAAATCTTAAGACTGTTAATGGTGTATCAAATTTAGTAACAATCGGATCTTCTGCTTTTTATGGTTGTACAAACCTAAGGACAATGGAAGGTGCTGAAAATGTTGAAACGATTAAAGCAAGTGCATTCTATAATTGTACATTGTTCAATTCTGATATTTGTCAAAGCGTTTTAACAATCGAAGCAAATGCATTCTATAATTGTAATTCGTTAAAAGAACTTGCTTTACCAAAGATTTCAACTCTTGATGCAAACGCATTTAACTGTGCATATGGAATTGAAACACTTCATATCGCATCAAATTCGATTTCAAGTTTACCTGCTAATATTTTTAAATCGTTAAGATCATTAAAAGAATTAACTATTCCATTTGTTGGAACAGGTGCTGCAACGGGTGCTGGTTCTTCAATGGGTGCTCTATTTATTAATGGTAATGCTGGTACAGCAAATGAATGGTATTATATTGGACAATCTGTTGGTAATTATACTCTTCCTTTCTCATTAAAGAAGATTACTATTACTTCACAAACAGCAATTCCAGCTTATGCATTCTATAATATGCAATACGTTGAAACTATTGTTTTAGAAAGTGCAACTACAATTGGTGATCAAGCATTCTATAATTGTTCCAGACTAAAAAATGTTTCGATGGAAAAAGTTACTAACTTATTAGGAACATACACATTCTATAATTGTGATGGGTTGAATACAATTTCATTACCTTCTTTAGTTGAGATTACTGCTAGAACATTCGAACATTGTGATTATTTAACAAATGTTATTGTTTCTGATAATTTAAAATCAATCAAAGATTATGCATTCTCTGGTTGTAAGATGTTGGATAATTTATATTTCCCTGGAGTTACAACTGTAAGTCAATTTGCTTTTACCGGCTGTAATTTCCTTAAGAGTATTGATCTTCCAAAATGTATGTCGATTGGTGATAATGCTTTCTATTATTGTGAATTATTAACTGATGTTAATATTCCTGAAGTTTCTTCAATTGGTAAGGAATCATTTAGATATTGTGGTAATTTGATTACTATATCTTTACCAAAAGTCGCATCTATAGGAAAATATGCATTCTCGGATTGTTATAAATTAGAGACAGTAAACGATACAAATGCATTGACTATGATTGATCAATACGCATTCAACGCATGTTATGCGTTAAAATCAGATAACTTTAAAAAAGTTAATACAATTCAAGAGTACGCTTTTAGATATTGTTATTCCTTAAAAACATTGACTCTTCCAGCAATTACAAAATTAACTAGTACATCATTCAGAGATTGTAACCGTTTAGAAGAAGTCTATATTACTTCTAATATTGCTTCACTTCCTAGCGATTTATTCTATGGATGTTATTTATTAAGAAAGATCTCTGTTCCATACGCAGGTACCGGAGGAGATACAAGTGTAATTGGTCAAATTATTTCTTCTGGTAATGCTGCTAGTGGATATTATTATGCGGCTAACCAAGCAAGAGGAACATACTACATTCCTAACTCCTTAACCGAGATTATTATTAATAGACAACCTACAATTCCTGATTATGCATTCAGAAATATGACAAGCTTGAAGAAAGTTGAATTAACAAATGCAACTAGCGCTGCTTCTGAAACTTTTAATGGATGTACGAATCTTATTCAAGTAACTGCTAATAAATTAGCATCTGTAGGAGCTAGTACATTCTATAATTGTGATGCATTAAGAACAGTAAGTCTTCCTGCTTTAAATGCTATTTCCTCACAAATGTTCTATGATTGTGACTATTTAGAGAATGTTATTGTAACAGCAACTTGTAAAGAAGTTGGCAATAAAGCATTCTATAGTTGTGATCGTTTAGAAACACTTACATTACCAAATGTTGTCACACTTCAAGACTATGCATTTGCAGAATGTATGAATTTACGTAGCCTTGTTGCTCCTAAATTAACTACAATTAAAACTTATGTCTTCCAAAACGATTATTCATTAGATGAATTTGAACTACCAAACGTAGATACAATTGGTGATTATGCATTTGATGGATGTACGTATTTAAATACTTTAGAATTACCTTTACTTTCAACAATTGGATTAAGATCATTTAGAAATTGTATTTATTTAAAGACATTGGATTTACCAAAATTATCAAAGATTGGTAATGAAGCATTTTATGGTTGTAACTCTCTAGAATCATTAACAAGTACTTCATTATTAACAAATATTGGTAGTTATGCATTTAATAATTGTACGATGTTATCTAGTGTTGATTTCAGTTCAGTTACTTTAATCGATACATATGCATTTAATGGTTGTAGATCGTTAAAAGTTATTGAATTACCTTCAATTGTAACTCTTTATCCACAATCATTCTATGGACATACTTATCTTGAAGAATTATATATTACATCGACAATTACCTCTTTACCTCATTGGATGTTATTACAATGTCCATATCTTAAGATCCTTTCTACTCCTTTTGTAGGAGCTGGATCTGAAACTGGTAATGGTAGCACGATGGGTTCACTTTTTGCAAATCAAACAAATAATCCATATCCAAATGATGTCTGGGGTGCTTCTCAACCATATACATGGTCTAGTGGTGGAAGTACATATTATTCTATTACAACATATTTCCCAAAGACATTAAAGAAGATTATTATTAATAGACAAACTGCAATTCCTGCTTATGCATTCCAAAATATGACAGGAATTATTGAAATTGAATTAATTGAGGCTTCAAGTATTGGAGAACTTGCATTCTTTAATTGCGATACATTAAAAACAGTCTCTATGAATAATGTTTCTACAATGGGAGATAGAGTATTTGAAGAATGTGATCGTTTAGAAAGCATTACTCTTCCTGCATTATTAACTTCTATCGGAAATAAAGCATTCTATGATTGCCGTGGCTTAAAAGAAGTAATAGTTCCTGAAGGAGTTACAACTGTTGGAGATTATGCGTTCTATAATTGTTATTCGTTAGAATCAATCTCTTTACCTGGTGTTACTGAGATAAAAACATACTCATTTAGTCAATGTACAAGATTGCAAGAAGTATTGATTCCAAATACAGTATTAATTGGAAATTATGCATTCCAAAATGCTAATCGATTAACTGCAATTTCAATCCCAAGCGTAACTAAATTAGGATCTTATGCTTTCCAAAATTGTCAATCATTAGTAAAACTAAATAATACTGATTCATTAAGTGAAATCAGTAATAATGCATTTGAAAATTGCTATGAATTAGATAGCGATAATTTTGCTAATGTAACAAAATTAGGAGCTTATGCATTCAATAACTGTCATTCTTTACTTACATTGTCTTTCCCAAGTCTTTCTGTTATTGATGGAAATGCATTGAGAGGACATTATAAATTAGAAGTATTAAATATCACTTCTCCGATTGCTTCTCTTCCATATTGGTATTTGATGGATTGTGATTATTTAAGAGTATTAAATGTTCCATTTGTTGGAAATGGTGATGCAACCGGTAGAGCAAGTAGAATGGGTTCTTCATTCTATCCTCGTTCTTCTGCAAATGAGAATCAATATTTGGGAACACAAAATTATGATTCAACTTCAGAAACATATTCTTTCCCAAAAACATTAGAAAAGATTATTATAAATAGTCAAACTACAATTCCTGCTTTTGCATTCATGAACATGAGTATGCTTAAGGAAGTTGAATTATTGAAGGCAACTTCAATTGGAACTCTTGCATTCTATGGATGTAAAGCACTTGAATCTGTCAAGATGGCAAAAGTTTCTACAATCGGTACAAGAGTATTTGAAGATTGTGATTCTTTAGTTGAAGTTGTTATTCCAAATGTTTCACTTATTAGTGAAAAAGCATTCTATGACTGTAATAGATTATCAAAGATTACAATCCCTACTTCAGTATTGACAATTGACAATTATGCATTCTCAAAATGTGATAAGCTTGTAAATGTTACGATTCCATCATCAGTTACAAAAATTGGTAACTTTGTCTTTGCTGAATGTTATAGATTAGAAGAAATTACTATTGAAGGTATTGCAACTATTGGTAATAATGCTTTTGCAAACTGTGTAAAATTAGAAACAGTAAATCTACCTAAAGCTATTGAAATTGGTTCAGATACATTTAATGGATCCACAGCATTAAAGAATGTTACGATTCCAAATGTTAAAAAGATTGGTGCTAATGCATTTAAGGGTTGTGAAGCACTTATTACAATTTCAATGCCAAAAGTCACAGAGATTGGTGAAAGTTCATTCCAAAATTGTACGAGATTAGTATCTATTGAAGATACAGATAATCTTGCAATCATCGGTGCTTATGCATTCAGTAATTGTATTTCATTATCGAGCGATAATTTCTCTGCAGTTACAACTATAAATGATTATGCATTCCAAAATTGTTATTCATTATTAGTTATGCATTTACCTTCTGTAACTACAATTAGTTCTGGCGCATTCTTCCATCATTATAAATTAGAAGAATTATATATTACTTCACAAGCAATTACTTCTTTACCTGCTTGGTTCTTACAATCTTGTTATTACTTAAATACACTATCCGTTCCTTTCTCAGGAACTGGCGTTCAAACAGGTGCTTCTAGTTACTTAGGAGTATTATTCAATAATACAACTAGTATTGGAGAAACAGATCCAAGATATTTATCTAGTGTATATTCTGGTTCATCCTATTATTTGTTACCAAAATCATTGAATAAGGTTATTATTAATAGACAAACTACAATTCCAGAACAAACATTCCATTCATTGTATTACGTTAGAGAAATTGAATTATCTGAAGCAACTACAGTTGGTCAATTAGCATTCTATAATTGTGATGGTTTAAAGAAAGTTAAGATGGATAAGGTAACAACTATCGGAGATAGAGTCTTCGAAGAATGTGATGGACTTGAAACATTAACTTTACCAAGTGTAACTATTATTTCTGAAAAAGCATTTTATAGATGTAGAAATTTACATGAAATTGTTATTCCAACAAGTGTAACAACAATCAAGAATTATGCATTTGCAGAATGTAGAGAATTAACAAAAATTGTATTACCAGAAGAAACAACAGAAATAGGAGATTATGCATTCCAAAGCTGTATTAATCTTGCAAGTGCAAATATGCCTGGTCTAGTCACTTTAGGTTCATATGCATTTGAAGGTGATCAATCTTTGGTTACTGTAATCGCTCCAAATTTATACACAATTAAAACATATGCATTCTATAATTGTAGATATTTACCTACAATCTCATTACCTGCAGTCACAAGTATTGGTAATTATGCTTTTGCAAACTGTGTTTCATTAAAAACAGTTGCAGAAACAAATGAATTAACAACATTGGGAAATTATGTATTCCAAAACTGCTATTTATTATCATCAAATAATTATTCTGCGGTTACGACATTAGGTGATTATGTATGGCAAAATTGTCATAGTCAATTAGAGATTACATTACCTTCTCTTACTAAATTAACTCAAACTTCATTTAGAGGAAATGTTAAATTAGAAAAATTAGTAGTTGAGTCACCATCACTAGTTTCAAGCGATGCATGGATTTTAAGTGATGCTTTATATTTAAAAGAATTAGTATGGCCATTTGCAGGACATACAAATACTTCTGTACTAGGCTATCTATTCAATTACACTACTGGAATTGATGGTTATGATCCTAGATATTTATCTAGTGGATATTCTGGATCAAATTATTTCCTTGTTCCAAAATCTCTTGAAAAAGTTACAATTTGCTCACAAACAGCAATTCCAGCTAATGCATTCTTATCAATGTATTGGGTTAAAGAAATATCATTACCAAATGCAACAAGTATTGGAGCTAGTGCTTTCCAAAACTGTACTGCATTAAAGAAAGTCAATATGCCAAAGACAACTTTATTTGGCGATAATATCTTTAGAAATTGTGATGGATTAGAAACTATTTCTCTACCTAACGTAGCAATTATTCCAGCAAATGCATTCTATGATTGTAATGGATTAAAAGAAGTAATTATTCCAAATACTGTAACAGCAATTAATGCATCAGCATTCTATAATTGTACATTCTTAACTAGTGTAACAATCCCTGCTTCAACAGTCACAATCGGTGAAAGTGCATTCCATTACTGTAAAGCATTAACATCAGTTAATATTTTAGGTAGTGCTACTCTTGGAACAAATGCATTTAGATATTGTTTCAATTTAGCTACTGTCACAATGCCTAAAGCAATTGAAGTAGGTTCATATTCATTTGCTTATTGCTATAATTTAACAACTGTATCAATGCCATTAGTAAAGAAGATTAATACATATGGTTTCAGCAATTGTACGATGCTTTCAACTATTTCAGTTCCATCAGTAACTGAACTTTGTGATTATGCATTTACTGGTTGTACTCAACTAGTATCGATTGAAGATACAGATTGTTTAACTACACTTGGATCATATGCATTCCAAACATGTAAAATGTTAGCTAGTGATAATTTTGCTAATGTCACAACAATGAAAGATTATGTATTTGAAAACTGTGATGCATTACAAGTTTTACATTTCCCATTATTAACTACAATGACAAGTAATTCTTTGAGAAATCATACAAAACTTGAAGAATTATATATCACTTCAAAGATGACTACATTCCCTGCATACTATCTATACAGTAATACTTATTTAAGAATTTTATCTGTTCCTGTAGTTGGTCTTGGTGCAGAAACTGGCTATGGAAGTGTTATGGGTTCTGCTTTTGCAAATGAAGCAGGCTCAGGAGCAACATATAGTGCTGTTCAACGTTACGATTCTACTAGTGCAACATTTAGATTCCCAAAAACATTGGAATTAATTACTATTAATACTCAAACAGGTATTCAAAAATTTGCATTTGAAAATATGGCTTTTGTGGATGAAATTGAATTAACAAAAGCAGTTACAATTAAAGATTATGTATTCGTTGGTTGTACTAAACTTCAATTAGTGACAATGCCAAAGGTAACTTCAATTGGAACATATGCATTCCAAGAATGTGATTCATTAGTTGAAGTTATACTCCCATCAGTCACAACTATTAGTAATTATTCATTCTATGGATGTGATAATCTATATAAAGTTTCACTTCCAGAAGGATTAACAACAATTGGAAATTATGCATTCTATAATTGTCCTAAACTTCCTACATTAATATTCCCAGCTACTTTAGCAAGTATTGGTGAACATGCATTTGAAAAATGTGTAAATCTTAAAGTTCCATCATTAAAGAACTTAACAGTTATCGGAAAATACGCATTTACTGGATGTAATTCTATTAATAATATTACAATTCAAAACGTTAAGACAGTTGCAAATAACGCATTTGAAAACTGCTTAGGTCTTGAAAAAGTAACATTCATTAATGATGATAATTCTACAATTCTTGAAGCAAGTGCATTTGAAAACTGTCCTCGTTTATATACAGTTTCACTAGGTGGAGTCAACGCAATTGGTGATAATTGCTTTGAAAGATGTAATGAATTATTAAGCGTTACAGATACAGAAGCATTACAAACTATTGGTGTACAATCATTCATCTATTGTTATTCACTTAAAAACATTGAATTTGAAAATGTCTTAAAAATCGGTGACAATGCATTCCATAGTTGTTTTGCATTAACTCATGTCGAATTACCATCTATTACTACACTTTCAAATTCAGCATTAAGAAATATGCCTACACTTGAATACTTAAGTATCAGTTCACAAATTACATCATTACCAGCAAATATGCTTGCTGAATCATTATATTTAAAAGAACTTGTTCTTCCATTTGTTGGAAATAATGCAGCATCTGGTGCTGGATCAAGAATGGGATATATCTTGCATGCAAATACAGGTTCATTAGGTGATGCTGATCCAAGATATTTAGCAGATGGATATTGGGTTCCAAAAACATTAACTAAGATTACTATTTTATATCAAACATCAATTGCAGGTAGTGCTGTAAGAGATTTCTATTACTTAAAAGAAATCAACTTCAATGAAGCTACAAGTATTGGTGAATTAGCTTTATATAATTGTATTAGAATTAAAACGATTAATATGCCTAAAGTTACTACTATGGGTAATAGAGTAATGGAAGAATGTGACGAATTAGAAACAATTGAATTACCTCAACTTTCTAACATTCCTCAAAAAACATTCTATCATTGTAATAATTTAAAGAACGTTATTGTTCCTGAATCGATTACTACTGTTAACGATAATGCATTTGCATATTGTCCATTATTAAAATCTATTGAATTACCTTGTGTAACTTCCTTAGGAGCAAATGTATTTAACTATTGCGTTCAACTAGTCAATGTTGATGCTCCGTTATTAGTCACTATTGGAACATACGCATTCAGTTATTGTGAAGATTTAGTAACATTATCTATTCCATCTGTTACAACACTTGGTACATATGCGTTCAACTATTGTACTTCATTAGTTGCACTAACAAATACTGGAAATTTAACAACTCTTGGTGCTTATGCATTCAATAATTGTTATTCATTCTCAAGCGATTGCTTCAGTGCAGTTACTTCTATTGATGATCACGTATTTAATGGATGTAATTCATTATTAAGATTATCATTCCCTGCAGTTACTACAATTCATAATGATGCATTCAAAGGACATCAAAAATTGGAAATCTTAAAGATTACTTCTTCAATTGCAAATGTTCCTTACTGGATGCTTGCAGAAAATGTATATTTAAAAGAAATTGAGATGCCATTTACTGGTCGAGGAGATTCTTCAGGACAAGGTAGTGTTATGGGCTCACTCTTTAATACTGGTTCAAGTAACACTGCAACTCAATTTACTGGTTCTCAAGCATACACTGGCGGTAGCAATTATTACCTTTTCCCTAAAACATTAAAGAGAATTACAATTTGTAAACAAGCTACGATTCCAACGAATGCTTTCCAAAACATGAAAGGAATCGAAGTTGTAAGCTTACCAAAAGCAACTAGCCTTGGAAACTACGCATTCGATGGTTGTTCTAACCTAAGAAGAGTAGATATGCCAAAAGTTTCAACTATTGGTACATATTCATTTAGAGAATGTGACACAATTAATACAATTACAATCCCTTCAGTTACAACAATTAGTGACTTCGCATTCTATGGATGTAATGGATTAATGTACGTTACAGTTCCTGAATGTGTAACAACAATTGGTGTTTCGGCTTTCGAAAACTGTACATCATTAGTTGAAATGACTTTACCAAAAGTTAGAATCATTAATAATTCTGCTTTCAAAGGATGTACAAATATGACATCATTTGAAGCACCAAATGCTAATACGATTGGTGATTATGCATTCCGTGAAAATAATTCTCTAGAAACAGTAAGTATCCCAAGAGCTGTTACAATTGGAACATATGCATTTGCAAATGCATTAAATCTTAAGACTATCGATATTTCTAGTGTTACAACACTTGGAACATATGCATTCCAATTATGTAGAGATTTAGAGACTATTGATGTTCCATCCTTAGTAACAATTGGCGACTTTGCATTCTCTGATTGTACGAGTTTAGTCTCTGTTACAAATACAAATAAACTTACAACAATTGGTGAACAAGCATTCGTTAACTGCTTTGTTCTCTCAAATATTAAATTTGATGAAGTTACAACAATTGGTAGATATGCTTGGTATAATTGCTACAATTTATTAAACATTTCTCTCCCTTCTGTCACTTCATTACATAGTGAAGCATTTAGAGGACATGTAAACTTAGAATATGTAAGTATTACATCAAATATTACTGCATTAACTCCATGGTTATTTGTTGATAATGTTTACCTAATTGAAGTTAATGTTCCATTTGTCGGAACAGGTGCAACAAGTGGCTATGTAACATCTATGGGTTCCTTATTCAATACTGGTGGAAGTGGACAAGATGATACTAGATACGCATCGTATGTTTATTCTTCAAGCACATATTATATTATTCCAAAATCATTAGAGAAGATTACAATTAATAGACAAACTACAGTCTATGCTAATGCTTTTAGAGGATTTAAATTCTTACGTTATGTTGAATTACCTGAAGTAACAATAATTAATGATGCAGCATTCTATGACTGCTACAATTTATTAGATATTGATATGCCTAGAGTTTCAACAATGGGGGCATCTGTATTCCAAAATTGTTACGGATTTAGAACGATTACATTACCTGATGTTACAACAATTGGTACATCTGCGTTTGAAAATTGTACTGGATTACAAGAAGTGATTATTCCAAATACTGTTTCAACAATTAATTCATATGCATTCAAAAACTGTACTGGATTACAAGAAATCACATTCCCAGATTCTGTTATCGCATTTGGTGAATATGTATTACAAGGATGTTCAAGCCTTGAAACAGTAACATTACCAATTCTTGGTAGTTCAAATACTGTTGATTCAGGAGCATCTAACTCTGTATTCGGATTTATCTTCGGTAGAACTGCATATGCAGGATCATATGCTGCTGCTTCATACTATACAGCAAGTGCTCAAGTAACAAACTACATTCCTAAATCATTGAAGAATGTTATCATTACAAATGAAACAATTATTCCATATGGTTGCTTTATGGGATGTGTTGAAATTGAAAATATTGACTTAAATACTTCTGCAGTTGACGTCAGAGAAAAAGCATTCTCCGTATCACTTTCTGCAGTAAATACAAAAGTAAATGTTTATGTTCCAAATAAAGGACTACATGATTTGATGGTAACAAATCCAAATCTTTATGGATTAGAAAGACCAGATCAAGTTCTTGATACAAAGATCATTTATAATAAAGTATATGATAAGAACTGGACATTCGTTGGCTACGAATTAGCTCATGTCGCATTTGAAAGTGCAACTTCATATAGAGTAGCTGCTGAATTCAAGAATAAACCAGTCTTAAGAATTGGCGAAGAAGTCTTTAAAGGAATGGTTCAATTAGAAACAATTGAATTACCATCTTGCCTTGAAAAGATAGGTGTAAGTGCATTTGAAGGATGTACGAGCTTGGCACATATTATGACTTATCAAGTCTTGGACGATTCTGTAGTTGAAGAAAAGATGCCAAATAACTTAAAAGAGGTTGCAAATAACGCATTCTATGAATGTGTATCTATTGGTAACCAAACATTCCCTGAAGCATTTGAGGTTATTGGCGATTATGCATTCTATGGTTGTGAAGGATTCACTGCAATTAATTTAGAAAATACAAGTGTTGTTTCAATTGGTAAATATGCATTTGCTGAATGTGCAAATGTAGCATCAGTATTACTTCCAGATACATTAAAAACAATCGGTGAAAAAGCATTTGATAACTGTAATCTTGTTGAAGATGTAGTTATTCCTTCATCAGTATTATCAATTGGAGAAGGTGCTTTAGCTAACTGGTCATCACTTCAAACATTAAGCGTTCCATTCGTCGGTGGAAGTTACAAATACGAAACTGATAGAGAAAAGAAGAGCGCTAACTTCGGTTATATTTTCGGTACAACAATGTTCGAAAATAGCGAGGCAACTGTTCAAAAGAATGGTTACACTAATCAAATGATTCCTTACTATGTACCTATCTCATTAAAGACAATTAATGTTACAAATGCTAGATCAATTCCATTTGGTGCATTTATGAACTGTAGAAATGTTACTTCAATTAATGTTGAAGGAGATATTACAGTCATTAACGATGAAACATTTAGAAATTGTGAAAGCGTATTATCAATTGAATTACCTGCAACAGTTACTTCAATTGGTGTTGATATCTTAAAAGGTTGTGCTTCAATCAAATCATTGGTCGTTCCATTCGTTGGTGCGAGCGCAGAAAATGATGTTGAAGGAGCAACAACATTAGGATATTTCTTCGGAACTTATGCTTACGAAGGTGGTTATGAAGCTGCTCAAAACACTTCTTTAACTACGAAGGTAAGTTACTATATTCCAAATACTTTAAAAACTGTTGAAGTACTTGGTGTTGCTGGTGCTAAGAGTGAATATGAACTTCCTGTTGGTGCATTTATGAATTGCTCAAATGTAAGTCAAATCATTCTTCCAAACACATTAAGAATTCTCGGTAATTATAGTTTATATGGATTATCGCTCTCATCTTTAGACTCGTTGAAAGTATTATCTAAAGTGGGAGGAACAGTAACTGTCGGTGATTCAGTCGAAAAGATTGGTGCTTATGCACTTAAAGGATTGGATAAGAACGCTCAAGGACTTGTCGTTCCTAACACTGTTACAGTTATTGGCGAAGGTGCATTCAATAACTGGGATTCACTTTCCTCAATCCAAATTCCCTTCGTCGGAGAAAGATCTGATATTAGAACAGTTCTTTCTAGAAACGACTCCTCAAAAGGAGATTATCTTGTTACTACAAATGCAATTAATAATACTTGCAATTCATCTTCTTATCAAGAAATATTCGCTTACATCTTTGGAACTCTTCCATTCGATGGAGCAATAAGTACTGCACAATTAAGCGCAAGCGAAAAAACATACAATGCTTATGTACCTGGATCTTTAGTAGATGTCAATGTTACATCAGATGATATGTTAATCTTATATGCTGGTGCATTTATGAATTGCACGAATATTAAAGATTTAAGCTTACCAAATTCAATTACTAGAATTGAAGACTACGCATTATATAACACAGGAATCGAAAACTTGAATGATACTAATATATCAAGTGACGAAGAGGGTGCTTCAGTCGTTAGAGATAATGTTGAATTCATTGGTAGCTTTGCATTAGCTAGTGCTATGAAGAACACGATATTAGTCGTTCCTTCAAGCGTAACTAATATCGGTACAGGTGCATTAAGCAAATGGGCTTCATTAACTTCTATTGAATTACCATTCGCTGGAACAAAGGCAACTGGAAAATTATTAGATTCAGAAAAAGAATTTGCAACTATCTTCGGAGATACAGCTTACGCAACGACAGCATTAACTCCAAGCGGAGAATACTATTATCCAAAATCATTAAAGAATATCACAATTAACGGTGGTGATATTTATGAAATCACATTAAGTGGTTACGAAACAATTGTTGAAGTTACATTAGGCGATGATGTAGAAATCTATGGTGTATCAACATTTAAAGATTGTACAAAACTTGCTAGTGTTCGTTTACCAAATTCATTGGCATTAATTAATAAATCAATGTTTATGAACTGTGTAAGCTTAACTGCAATCGATATTGGACCACATGTTTCAACGATTGCAAATGAAGCATTTAGAGAATGTACTTCATTAGAGACTGTTAATTTCTCTAGCGAAGGTAACTTACATACAATTGGAGATTATTCATTCTATAATACAGCTATTACAAATGAAGATTATACATTCATCGTTCCTGAAGGAGTAGAATCAATCGGTGCTCACTCATTTGAAAACAGTGGTAAGAATATTAATAATGTTGTATTACCATCATCATTAATCCTTGTTGGGGAAGCATCATTTGGTGGATGGAAACAAATGAAGAAGATTAATGTTCCATTTATTGGTTTACAAGAATACGATGCCATCTCATACGATGCAGATAAACATATTTCAAATCCAAACGAAGGACGTTCAATCTTTGCTCGTATCTTCGGTAATGAAGAAATAAATAGTTCATTATTCTATAGAGTAGATTTCTCATATTTAAATGAAAATGAAGAATTAATTGATAGTTATGCTTATCTACCACTATCACTTACAGAAGTTGTAGTAGAAAAAGGTGTTGTAGACTATAACGCATTTAAGAATGCATATTCACTCAAGAAAGTAACATTACCTTCTGGCACTGTTGAAGTAGGTGAAAGAGCATTTGAAGGATGTCAATTATTGAATACTGTAAATAATATGGACGCAGTCAATAATATTAATACAGCAGCATTTAAAGGATGTACTTCTTTAAAATCATTACCATCAATGACTGCAATTAAGAATATTGAAAGAGAAGCATTCGCTGAATCTGGTTTATTATCTATCGATTTAACTCAATATGAATTATTATCAACCATTGGAACAAAAGCATTTGCTTCAACATGTTCTTCTCAAATCGAATTAGTCATTCCAAATACTGTAACATTTGTAGGTAAGGGAGCATTTAATGGATTCTCAAGCTTAGCTACAATCGAAACAAGATTAGATAATGTCGTATTATCTGATATGTTTGGAAGTGAATCATTCACAAATTCAGTAAAAGCAACTAAGAAAGATGGAACAATCAATTATGTTCCTGCATCTTTAGATACAGTAATTATCTCAGGTGGTACAAATGTTAGTGCATATGCATTATATAATTGTGGCAATGTAACTACTGTTGATTTCAACTCACAAGAGATTACATCAATTGGTGAAAAAGCATTCGCTAATACAGGATTAACTGCTATAGAAGTTCCTATTTCAGTAACTGAAATTGGATATGCATCATTTAATGGATGTAATAGTCTTGAAGAGATGGTATTACCATTTGTTGGTAAAACTGCTCTTGAAGAAACAAATACAGAAACTTCAGTCTTCGGATATATCTTTGGATATACTACAACTGGAACACCATCTACAAATGCAAATACAATTCAATATCAATTGATTGATGATGAAATGGTTGCATATGGTGAAGAAAATCCAAGATATTATGAAGTTCCTTCATCATTACAATATATAACAATCGCTGGTGATTCGTTAGGAATTGAACTTGCAGACTGTGCTCTTGCAGGATTGAAAGTAGAATCATTAGTTTTAGAAAATGTCACAAGAGTTGGATCTTATGCATTATATTCAACAATCGGTAATCTCGTATTCAATAATGAAGTTGAATTTGCAAGAACTGGTGATTTAGGTGCAGTAAGAAATGCAATTATCAACTTCAGATATTCTGAAGATATTATAGAAAATAACTTCTTGTTAGCATTAACTGAAGAAAGTAAGATTTCTGGTAAAGTATATCCAAGCAACTTTATTACTCTTGATAACTATGCAGCAGAATATCTTGCAGAACGAGTATACTTTGATCAAGGAGTCTATGTCTTAAAATTATCATATAAATATAGCATTGGAGATACATTCTCAATGGATAATGTCACTCCATATGTATATGATTATAAGAATAATTCAAGAATTTACTTCGACGCAGCAAATTCAACATTCACTTCAGTTGATAACGGATCAACAATCGATCAAAATAAGAAAGTAATTAGAATGTTTATCGATGGTAAACATAGTAGTGCTGGATTTAAATCTATCTCTAGATTAAGTACTAGCTTCTTAATCAATACTGAGAAGATGAAGATCATTGTCGGAGATGAAATTAGAATTCATATCGGACAAAGCATTGCAGAAGGATTTGATTTCGAAGATTATGATGGTCAATTCGCTTCTGAAGAAGAAATGGCATTACGCGTCACACTTGAAGCAATGATTAATGGAACAAGATTAATTCAAACAGCTAGTTCATCAAGTATTATCCTTGGAGAAGCTGAATTAGCTCAATTGGAATCTGAAGGTGAAGTAACATTTGAAAATGTATTAGTTGATAATAATAGATTTAGATTATTCAAATGGAATACTAATTCTTCATTCTACGAAGTAGATATAGATTATGTCATTGAGTATACAAACGCAAATCACACAACAAATGTTCACGTTACAAAACGTGTAATTGATGCAAGCTTAAATGGCACAGTTGTTGAATACGATGGAACAAAACACTCTATCGAATTTAATCTTGCAAAGAAATATGATTCAACATCATTTACTATTACATATGTAGTAAAAGATAATGAGGGAAAAGTTCTTGCATCAACTTCTGTTTTACCTTCATTTATCAATGTTGGTGAATACAACTATACAATTACACTTTCAAAAGAAAACTTCTCAACTCTAGAATTAAAAGATAAATTAACAATTACACCAAGAAGGATTTATATTACAATCGATGAAAATCAAGGTAAATCATTCGAAGGAGCTGATCCTAAGATTACATATAAAGCTTCTTATGATGAATTAGGTGAAGAGTTATTAACTGGAACAGAATTATCAAGCTTGATTGCTGGAGAAATCACAAGAGAAGAAGGTGAGGCAGCAGGAAACTACGCTTACATCACTGATACATTAATCTTATTAGATTCTAAGAATTATGAATTGGTAATTAATGATCATTCAGAAAACTTCTTTAGAATCGCACAAGCAGATTTAGGCGATACAACAATCGTTATTGGTGCAGAATATGAATATACTTCAGAAAGAATTACTCCAGAATTTGTAGTAAGAAAGAATTCTGATGCATATACGGTAGACCCAAGTCAATATGATGTCTTATGGAATAATAACATCAATGTTGGTACAGCATCAGTTACTGTTCTTGCAAAAGATGGCTCTGATTACTTTGGATCAAATAGTAAAACATTTGAAATCATTCCAATCCATTTAACAACATTAAATACTCAAGTAGTATTAGAAACTGAGGAATATGTATATACTGGTAGCGAAATCTGTCCAATTGTATCTATGGTAAGAGTATATACTAATGCTCAAAAGACAAAATATATCGACCTAACATTAAAAGATTACGAGATATCATACGATAATAACCTCAATGCGGGTATTGGTAATGTCATTATTACTGGTAAGAATAACTGTCAAGGTGAAGTCGTTAAGAACTTTGTAATCGATAAGAAAGAATTAGTAGAAGATGGTGAAGGGTTACAAATCCTCAAGATTAGAAATCAAACATATAAGGCTGAGGATTTAACACCAGATATTAGTATCTTCTATAATGGTTTAAGCTTATTTAATGAAATTGATTATGTATTGACATATAGCAATAACCGTTATGTTGGAACAGCTACTGTAACAATCCAAGGTATTGGTAACTTCTGTGGTGGATTTGAAAAACAATTTACAATCCTTCCAGCAGATGTTGCGGATATAAAATTTGAAGCTACTGCAATTGCTCCATACACTGGAAGAGAAACTTCAGTTTCAATTAAGAAATTCACCGTTGCAGGAAATGATGTATCACTCGATACAAACGATTACGAAATCTCATATACTACTGAAGATAGAATTTCTGTTGGTATTGTCAAGTTCACAGTAACTGGTAGAAATAACCTCGAAGGATTTAGAAAAGAAAACTTAGTATATCAAATCGTTAATGGTAATTTCACACAATCAGATGTTGAAGTGGTTGGTTCATATGTCTATACTGGCGAAGTTATTAAACCAACATTATCAGTTGTATTCTCAGGAGTAGAATTATCTGAAAATGTCGATTATCGTCTCGAAGTCTTCAATGGTGTCAATGTTGGTGAAGCAATCGTTAAAGTTTATGGTATGGGTAACTTCGATTCAGAAGATTACATCACTGTATTCTTCAACATTCTCCCACGTGATCTTGAAGATGTACATATTGAATATAATGATTCATTTATATATTCCGGCGGCAATGTCAATCTTGAAGCTGTCTTAACATTTAATGGATTGACCTTAAGCTTTGGAACAGATTTCATTATCGATGCTGCAGGAAAGAGTGCAGGTAATCATTTTGCAACATTTATCGGTAAAGGTAATTACACAGGTGAAGTTTCAAAGCCATACTTCATTGAACAATATGAAATCACAACTGATGATGAAATTTACGCTAAATCTCAAAAATACACAGGTGAATATTTAAACCCAATCGTAATTATTAGAGATATTAACCGTAATACATTAATTCAAGGTGTAGATTTCAATGTTGAATATATGCCAGGTTCTGATGGTACATCACTAACAACTCAATATATCATGATTACAGGATGTGGAAATTACAAAGGAACAATTGAAGATATTCAATTCGAAATTACAGATGTTGAAATTGATCCAAGTAGTGTCACACTTGAAAATGACAGATTTACTTATAGTGGAAGAGAAATTCACGCAAAAGTCAACGTAGTTGTTGATGGAACTAAGTTAATCGAAGGTGTCGATTATACATTAATCTACGATAACTGCCTTAATGTTGGTACTGCAAACGTAAAAGTAATCTTCACAAAATATGCAGGTACAATAACAAAAGAATATACAATTGCTCCATATGTATTATCTACATCAGATACTATTATCTTTGAAAATGCATATGATTATATAGGTGAAGTCCCTGATTTCCAACTTGAAATAAGAGATAGAATCTTAAATTTACTTGAACTCAATAAGGATTATACAATTGAAGCTTCAGGTAAGAACAATGGCGTACACAGCTTAAGAATTAATGGTCAAGGAAACTATTCAGGATCTATCACATTGACATATTCAATTGGTAGTGGTGAATTATTAGACTTAAGTATTGTTAAGACTGCAAACTCATACTCATATTCTGGAAGTGAAATCGCTCCAAAATTCAAATTGATGTATGGTGATCTTCAAGTTGAAGCATCAAGAATTGAATACTATCTTGAAGAATCATGCGAAACATTATTAACGGGTACTCCAATTAATGCTGGTAAATACTTCTTTAAAGTATATTGCGATGATCCAAACATCATGTCAAGCGCAATTAGTTCATATGAGATTTCAAGAAGAGACATTACTGGTTTAACTGCAGCATTATCTCAAACTGAATACGTTTATTCTGGTAGTGTAAATGAACCTACTGCAGAAGTATCAAATATTTATGGAACAGTAACCTATGATATGGAATACTCAAATAACATTAACATTGGTACTGCAACAGCAACAATTATTGGTACAGGTAACTTCACAGGTTCAATTACAAAGACATTTACAATTAAAGCATTAGATTTATCTAGTGAAGATGTCGTTGTAACAATTAACAAAACTCTTAATAGATATAATCCATTCTCATCAAATAACAATTTACCTGTTGTTACGGTTAATGGTGCAGAGATTAATATCTTAAATAATAACTTTGTTCTAGAAATCGTCGAAAAGACAACTCTTGATAAAGTATTATTTAAAGACTTCAATGGTAATGTTGGAGAATATCAAATCATCGTTTCTGGTTCAAATGAAAACGTAACTGGAAGCAAGACATTTGATTATATGATTACTCCAATTACAATTACTGAAGAAGATAATCTTGAAAGAGGTTATAAAGGTGTATATACATACACTGGAGAAGAAATGACATTTGAAGATATCGTCCTCAAACATAGAGCTTCAGGTGAAATTTATACATTACAATTAGGAGTTGATTACGTCTTTGAATACGATGATGCAATCAATGTAGGAACAAATAAACTCTTAAAGGTTAATGGTATTGGAAACTTCAATGGTAGAATTCTCTTAAGATATAGCATTACTCCAGAAGGTGGCGTTGTTGTTGAAGGAGATTGGACATTCGAATTATTAGCTGAAGATTATGAATACACAGGTTCACCAATTGAACCACAATTCAATTTATACTTCGGAGATATATTATTCGAAGAAGGATACACTATTGAATATTTCTCAGACCCAGAATTATTAAATAGCCTCGGTAATACGGCTCCAACTAATGTTGGCACATATTATTTCATCGTCACAACTGGTGGACAAAACGTAGTTTCCCATCAATTTGAGAGACGCTGTTTCATGATATCTCCAGCATCATTAGCAGATTTCAATGTTAGAGCATCATTAACAAATGGTGGAAAATATATTTATCACTCAGCTGGTCAAACATTTGATGATCTTGTTGTAAGAGACGCTCATGATAATGTATTAGTAAAAGACATTGACTTCGTCTTATCAGTTGATAACTATAATGTCGGAAAGAATAAGTTATTATATATTGATGGTATTAATAATTATACTGGTCAAACGGTAACATTATTTGACATTCTTGTTCACGATATTAATAGATGTGCAGAATGTGGTACTGAACTTGAAAATGGTAAGTGTCCAGAATGCGGAGAAGAATGCGATAATAGAATTGAAGTTGGAGGAACTTCTGATATCAACCCTAACGATATTAGAGATTGCTTCCCACCAATTACAATTGATGGAATTACATATGAATTCCCATACAATGATTGTCCATTCGATATTATTATCGTTACTCCAAATGGAGAAAGATTAACTCCACAAGAAATCATTGACCGTGGCTTAGAAGATTTAATTACTGGTGATTATAAGGTAATTATCTCTTCACCTGAAGATGATGGTAACCATGGTGGTGAAATTGAAATACCATTCGAAATTAAGAAACATACTCTTACAATTGATGATCTTGTAAATGAAGAATACTTAGGAGTATATTCATTTACTGGTGAAACTCCATCATTCAGTGATATTAGAATAGTCGTTAATGGTACTGAATTAGTAAGAGATGTTGATTACACAGTAACGACAAAAGACAAACCAACTGTTGGAACAAATAAGATTGTTACTGTTTCTGCAATTGGAGAATTATATGAAGGTCAATTTGATCTAACATATAGAATTAATTCATACGATGTAAATAATCCAGATACACCAGCATTTGATGAATCAAAATTAAAACTTACATTAACAAAGACAAATTACACATATAATGGTAGAGCAATAGCTCCTCAATTCACAATTTCATATAATGGAACGAATATTGATGATGGCTATACTGTTTCATATTACCTTGATAGTGAATATACAAATGGAATAGGAACAGAAACTCCAGTAGATGCTGGTAGATACTATTTCTCAGTAACTACACATGGTAAATCAATTCCAATTTCAACATTGAGATCGGAATTTACAATTGATCAATTATCATTGGCAGAAGATGGAACAAGAGTATCATTGGAACAAACTGAATATGATTATACAGGTATGTTACCAGAATTCGTAGGCTTAGAAATTGTCGATGCTCATGGAAATGTCTTAACAGAAGATGATTATTCATTGAGTGTCAGTGACTTCAATGTTGGCACAGATAAAGTATTAACAATTTTAGGTATTGGTAATTATACTGATGGTACATCGATAAGATTCTCCATCTTGAAATATGATATTTCTCAAGATGAGACAATCACTATTAGTCCTGAAGCAATTGAATTATCATTACTTGAAGTTAAAAATAACTTCCCAACATTATTCGTTGGTAATGAACAATATGAATTCCCATATAAAGATAGTGATTTATCCGTTTCAGTAGCATTCCCTAACTGGACTACTGTAACATCATCTGAATTAGAAACAATTAAAGTTTCAGATATGGTTGTAGGTTCATACGTTCTAAAAGTTCAAGGAAGCAATGCAAATTATGGTGGATTAAAGAAGTTCCCATTCGAGATTCAACCAATCACTATTACTTCAGAAGCATATAGTAAGATTGAATATAATGGAGATTATGCTTTCACTGGAAGCGAACCTTTATTCGATGATGTATTCTTAACAATTCAAGATTATGATTTGATTAGAAATGTCGATTATACAATTGTTGCAGATCAAGATGTCTCAATTGGAGATAACAAGATTGCGATTGTAAGAGGAATGGGTAGATTTACTGGTGAATTTGAACTTCCATATAGAATCCTTGAAAGTGGTATTGATCCATCGCTTCTATCATTAGAATTTACAAAACAAAAATACACATATAATGGTTCTCCACTTGCTCCAGAATTTGTTGTAAAATACAATGGAGTTCAATTAGAAGGAGATAATATTGTAACTTACTTCAGCGATGAAGGATATGTAGGTTCATTAGGTACTACTCCTCCAAAAGATGTAGGAACATATTATATTAATGTTAAGACAACTGGTAGTATTAAAACTTCTGTAAGAGGTTCATATACTATCTCTCCAGAAGTCTTATCAAATGGTAAGGGTACAGTTGAAATGGCACAAGAACAATTCTACTATACTCCAAATCCATTGGGTCCTGATTTCAGTGGAATTACCATTGTCGACCAATATGGAAATACATTAGTTAAAGATGTTGATTATGTGATTACTGCAGCAGACTTTGAAGTTGGAAATGGTAAGCCATTAACGATTTCAGGTATAGGTAACTATTCAGGTAGTATCACAAATAAGACATTTGATATCTTACCAATCGATCTCAACGCTGTTACAAATGAAAAACCAGTAATCAGCCTTGAAGCTGGTAGTTCTGAAATCACATTTGATCCAAGCAATATTACTAAGAATTTCCCAACAATCTCAGTTGCAGGATTTGCACACGAATTCCCATATGATGATATCGATTTAATGTTCGATATTAAGGGACCAGATAATTTATCTCTTGCAATTGAGGATATTAAATTAATGAATCCAAAAGAATTAACTCTTGGTGGATACACTCTTACTGTAAGAGCTAGTGATACAAATGCAAACTTCAGCGGTGAAAAGACTTTACAATTCAACATCAATAAATATGAATTATCTTCAAATAATATTGGTGAGGGATTTGTTGGAGAATATGAATACACTGGTTCACATCCTTCATTCGAGGATTTGAAGATTTATGTAAGTGATGTTGAATTAATTATCAATACTGATTACGAAATTGTAATCAACGAAGGAACAACAGTAAACCCAGGAATGAATAAAGAATTGACTATTAGAGGTATTGGTGACTTCTATAGTGGTGAATTTGTAGTAACATATAAGGTTACTAGCGTTGCAGGTGAAATTGATCCAAATAATATCGAATTAGTAATTGAAGATGAAACAATCGTTTACTCAAAAGAAGCAAAAGAACCAAGATTATCATTCTTATTGAATGGGGTTCCAGTAGAAGATCAATATTCAATTAGATACTTTACTGATGAAATCCATGAAACAGAAGTAGATGCTGCGATTGATGCAGGTACATATTATATTACTGTTGAATTCGGAGGATTAATCTTCGAAAATACAGTTGAATTACTAGGACAATTCGTAATTGAAAAGGAAGAAGTAACAATTTCTGCAAAAGACTTAGTTACAACTTATGGTGATACTGTTACAGACTTGAACAGTCAATGGGAAGCTATTGTTGGTCAAGTTTATGGAAATGATATTGAAGCAGTAGTTACTACAACTGCAGGTGAAAAGGCAAATGTAGGTGAATATGAATTGAATATTGAGGTTTCTGAAGGTGCTGACAAGAACTATATTGTCACATTAAGAAAAGGTAAACACTCCGTTGTTAAGAAAGATATTGACTTAACTGTTGCAGTTGATCACCAAACAATTATGGAAGGTGGAACATTAGATAATATCACATATACTATGGTTTCAAATGGATTCGTTGAAGGAGAAAATACAAGTTCTCTCGTATTCACTCCAGGTACAATTTTATATCAAGGTTCCGGAGATACAGTATATCCAACTTCAGAAGTTGCACCTACTGACTTTGGTACATATGAAATCATTATGGATCGTGAAACAACAACTGTTACATCACAAAACTATAATGTAACTAACCTAACAATTAATCCAGGTCAATTGATTATTGCAAAGGCTAGTTTGTTATCATTAACTGCGGAAACTGATTTTGGAATAGTAAAATTAGTAAAGAGTGGTCCTAGATGGAAATATACTTACGTAAAAGATCATACTGAATATGATCCGGAAAACATACCAGTAATTCATATTACACAACAAAAAATGACCGTTAATACATTATTAACACATTTTAACTCAGTTGATACAGCAAATATTAGAATATATAATGCAAAAGGTTCCTT
Source organism: uncultured Caryophanales bacterium (assembly GCA_945873815.1). Classification (GTDB taxonomy): domain Bacteria; phylum Bacillota_I; class Bacilli_A; order RFN20; family CAG-449; genus UBA3210. The sequence goes on along the minus strand of CAMCEE010000008.1, from coordinate 16,206 downwards.
AGTGAAATCAACATATTATGGAAATCCAAGATACATAGTTGGAACAGGATGGAAAATAGAATTATTATCTGGTGAAACAGTAATTGATGCATTCTATTTATCATTAACGGGAGACTTCAATGGTGATGGTGTTGTTGCAAAAAGGGATGTTAATGATTTGTTCTCAGCTATTTCAAAGCCATGCTCAAATGCTGTATTATATGCTTGTGATATAAACTCTGATTTGAAACTTACAAGTGCTGATATTAACTTATTAGCTTCTATGATTAATCAAATGAATAAGTAGTATGAAAAGAATATATTTATTAGCAATAATGGGTTTAATAATGATTCTATCATTCTTATGTAATCTGTTACCACAAACATATGCAAATGGACAAATCAGTTTATTAATGAAGTTGAGTAGTGAAATCACCGAGGGTGATTTCACTACTCTCGACTTTATCTATGAAAACACAAATGAGTTGAATCATGCTAAATCCATTGATTTTGAATTATATTCGAATGTCGAGTTACGTGATATTTCTTTTGATAGGACTTTGAGTGATAGCAATGAAAATTCTTTTTCTGCTTCACTAATTAGTTCAACGTTTGATGAAGAATATATTTATTCTATTATGATAGAAAAAAATGATCTTCATGATGATGATTTCTTTTCTAATGGACATTTATGTTCTTTACAATTTGTTATTTCGGAAGATAATGAAGAGTTTGAACTAAAACTTCACATTGAAGATTTAATAGTAAAGAATGGAAATGGTGAATTAGTGAATGAAACTATTTTAAAACCTCGTTCTTTTTACTCCCAAAAAATCGTTGATAATAATAGTCATGTTATAAGTCCATATAACAGTATTAATTCTGGACTTGGTCTTTTTTTTGATAGTAAAAATCATACTGTTGGGTCAAAAAACAAAGCTAGTATTGATATATATTTATTAGATTATGATGATAGTGCTATTTTTACTGCAGAGTTTTATTTAAAGAGTTCACATCAGTTACTGAATATAGAATATGAGACTTATGGAAGAAGCGATTACTATGCTTTATTATTAAATGATAGTTCTCCAGATATGATTGATTCAGAAGAAGATGATTTTTTTTATTATAAATTTGAGTTTTCAATAAATGTTTTAGAAGTTGAGTATAAACCTATTTATATTACTTCAGGATTGCTTTGTTCATTCACTTTTACAGTCTTCACCCATACATTAGATAGGCTTAATATTTCTTCAAGTTATGAGTCGTTTTATTCAAACTCTAATACATATGATGTAATAAATAATACTTACACTTATTTAGAACTTGAGACATTGCCTGTCTCAGATGGGATTGATATATCAAGCATAATCATTGATGATAAAGAAGTTAATCTTAATACATTGTATATTGAAACAACAGATTACAAGATAGAAAATGTTTCTTTAGAGATAATAATGAATAAAGGATCTGTAAAAGAAGTAAAAACTGATAAAATAATTAATCACGATGAACAAGGAAAGTATTTGATTCCATTAAAAGGATGTGGATACATACAACATGTTAATATTGTTTTAATTGCAGAAGATGGATTGACTGAGAAAGAAGAAATCCTGTCTATTTTTAGAGCAAAATCTACTGATTGTCTATTAAAAAATGTAGAGATAGATGGTAATACATTACCTACACCAAAATTATATGATGAAAAAAGTATGTCATTAACCCTTTTTAATAAAAATATATATGAATATACAGTGGGCTATTCTACAGAATTATCTGAGATAGTTTTCACTCCTACTTTGTCAGATGTTAATTCGAAAATTTTAGTTGGTGAAATAGAGTATTCAGACGGACAACATATCAAAATTAATAATTTTAACGAACCTTTTGTGATTAAAGTAATATCTCAAAGTGAAGACTATAAGATTTATACATTTAATTTTAAGATTTTATCAGATGATAATAGTATAAAAACTATTGATATTTATGGCAAAACAAAAGATGAGAATCATGTTTTTTTAGGGAATCCTACACTAATAAACGATGAATATCAATTGAATGTGAAGAACAATTCTTTATTGTCATTTTCAGTTGAAGTTACTCCATCAAACGATGAGTCTAAAGTTTCTTATGAACCAAATTTTTACTCATTTTATCAATATATATCAGAAACCGGAAAGATTATTGTTAAAATCACAAGTGAATCAGGAGTAACAAAAGAATATTGTGTTAAAGTGAGAAAAGAATCTGCAAATGAGAAATTAGATATGATAGTTTCTGTTATCGGAGTTAATGACGAAATAGAGTATTATCCAACAAATGAATCGGATGGAACTAGATTTGTTTATTACATTCCTAAATCTGTCGAAAAAGTGAATGTTAAAGTTGAACCAGTTGACAAAACTACTATTGTATCAGGTTCAGGGATATATGATATACCTTGCGATGAATTCTTTATATGCGCGCGTTCAACAGATGGTGATGAACTAAAAATCAAAATCGTATTCAATTATGAAAAAGATACAGATAATACTATTAGCAATATTAACTTGCTCGATGAAATAAATGGAAATAATTTAAAAGATATAGATGGAAATTCATTTGTATATAATAAAGATATAACAATATATGATTTAATTTTTCCTTATGAACAAGATTATGTTTATGTAGAGGTTATTCCATCTTCTTTGAAATCTTCGATTCATGGTGATGGCTTATTTAGATTAGAAGTTGGTAATAATTTATTAAAGATATATGCAGTAAGCGAATCTGGAATAAAAGGAAAAGAATATACAATTAATATTAAAAGAGAGAACATTGATGATGATTCTACTCTTTCTATGATTAAACTTGATGGACTAGAATTAGAAGGATTTGATTCAAAAATAACTGAATATAAGTATTATGTTGATGAAAATAAGGATTTTATCGAGATTATATGCATATTAAGTTCTAATGAATCAATTCTATTATTTGATAATGGAAATAAGAAATTGAATATGTTGAATAACGTATTTGAAATAAAGGTCAAGTCAAAAACTGGAACTATAAAACAATATGTATTAGATATCGTACGTGCTGAATGTAAAAATACTATCACAGATATAAAAATATACACTGATAATGATACATTACTTACTAATTATATATTTAATAAAGATATATATTTATATAATATAGAAGTATTATATGCGCAATCAACACTATTTTTTGATGTTTTATATGATGGAAAAAATGGTACTATTTATGGAAATGGACTAAGGAAAATTGAGAAGGGACCGAACAATATTGAAATATATGTAGAAAGTCAAGCGGGAGTAAAGGGACATGTTTATACATATATAATTAATCGCCTAGAAGCAGACTCAAATTCGTATCTCAAATCATTAGAAATAAATGTTGATGGTAAAAATCTGATTTCTTCGTTTGATAAAAATAAAGAAAGGTATATTATTTCTATAAATGAATCAATAAATGAAATACATATTAATGCAATATCTGATAGTCAAACTTCTGTAGTACAAGGAAATGGTGTTTTTTTGCTAGGTAATAATGATGATTATATTAAGAATGGTATGACAATAATAATTGTTACTGTAACTAGCGAAAGTGGAAATGTACGTAAATATGATATATGTGTATATAGGGAAGACGTCAATTTATCTGATGACAATCAAATCTCTACTGTTATGATTAGAGGAAATGATGGTAATATTTATTTTTACAAAGAATTTTCATCAGATGTTTTCTCCTATGAAATAGTGATTCCATATCGTGTTTCTGCTGTTTCTGTAACGGTTGAATCTAAGGGAGAGATATCTGGTGAAGGATTGTATAACTTAAATTTAAATAGTAATAATATAATTAAAGTTTTTGCTACTAGTGATAGTGGGGTTCAAGGCAATGTTTATGTATTTAGCCTTTTGAGGCAACCACCAAATGAAGATACTAGATTGAAAAATCTTAAGATTGATGATAAACAAATCGATGGATTTGAAAGTACAAAAGAAAGATATGAAGTAAGCTTTGAATTTGACAAAGAATCAATAGACTTATGTGTGGAATTGAATAATCCTAATGCTACTAAAATTATTAAGTTAAAGGGTAATATTATTTATGATTCTATAATCACTCTATCTCAAGGAAATAATAACATTAACATTTTTGTATATGCAGATAATGATATATATAAGGTATACAGCATTTTGATTTATAGAGAATATAAAAAATGTAACTTGAGTAATCTATTAATTACTGGATACAATTTATTAGATCATAATAATGAAATCATAGATTTTAATTCTACTACTTATGATTATTATGTTAATGTACCATATGACAAAAAAGAAATAGAAATTATTTCAACGATTCAAGACGATGATTTTTATATTGTTACTGGAAACAAAGAGTTGGTTGTTGGAGATAACATTATATATATTCGTGTAGTCTCTAAATATAATGATATGCAATATACTGAGTATACTATCCATGCATATAGAGAATATAAGGAATCAAATAGAATAAATATATTCGATTTTTCTATTCAAGAGATTGATGGTTTTAATAAAATGTTTGAAGAAGAGATTTTTGAATATAACATTGACGTTAATAGCAATATATCCTCTCTTAATATGGATATAAACTTTGAGAAAAATGATGATGAAAAAGAACCATCTATTGAAATGATCGGAGGAGAGAATTTAAAATTCGGGAATAATGAAGTTATAATTATTATTACATCATCAGATGGGACTATTACAAAAAAATATAAAATAAATGTAACAAGACGAAATGTTGTTTTATCTCATCCAGTTATTGATGAGATTGATGATTTCACATTTGATTTTAGAAATGATGTTGATGAATATACATATAATGTTTCATCTAGGGTTGCAGTACTTCATATATCATTTGATACAGACTCAAAGGATACCACATATGTAATAAGTGAAAACAAATTAAAAGTAGGAAGAAATGAAATAAATATTGATGTTTATTCTAAAAATGAAAAAGTTAGACAAATAAAACTTATTGTGTATCGAACTGACTCAAATATTTCTACGCAAATTACTCCTTTTATCATTGGTGGTGGAGTTGGAATAGTGTCAATAATCGTAGTGATCACAATGATAATAGTATTAAAAAAGAAGGATTATGAGAAGGAAGAAAGACAGGATAAACAGCTCTCAAAAAAGCACAAGACCTTAAAAAAATAGAATATAACCCGTTTTTTTAAGGGGATAATGCAAAAAAAAGGCAAAAAAAGGGGTTTTGAATATTGTTAATGAAAAAATCGTGTGATATAGTTAAGGTAGAATAGGTGTATAGTATTATAATTACTATACAACTTAAAAATTTGAAAGAGAAAGAGATTATGAGATTAGGGGTAATCATAAAATTGCAAAAAAAATAAGAAAAAATAATAGTTTAAAACTAATATTTTTTAAGTATAAATTCAGAAATATTATCTATGGGGGTAGGAAATATGAAAAAATTTGGAAAGTTTATAACTTCACTTTTAGCAATATTGGCATTAGTTGGAGTAGGAATTGGAGTAGGTCAAAACTTATCGGGAAAACGAGATGATATTCGTCGCGAAGTCACTCCTCCGACGTTGAATAGTAGTGAATTATTTGCTTTGTATATTGATGCTCCTTCTTCTTTTGCAAAAGGAACAAGGGGGAGTGTAGATTTTTATCTTTATTCTAAAAATACATCTAATGTTATCCGTTCTGTTAATTTTTATTTTTACTTAAACTTCCAAACCTCAAATGTAGAATATACACATACATTTGAAATGACAAATGATAATGAAAATCTTTTAGACCCGAAATATACATATTCTGAAATAATTTACGAAAGTGAATATGAAGAAGCAGAGCACATGTATTATACTAATATTGATTCAGGTATACAAACGAATGACATAAATAACAATCTAAGCACAATTGGTATTTCTTCAGATGAATTTAATGAATTAGGTATAAAAAATGGTAAAATTGGTACATTGACATTTGATATTCCTTCAACATTAGAAGGGAATGTAGTATTTAAAACTTTATATATTACATTTACGTACGAATATGGTACTGACTACACTTCAGATAAAGGTCATATAAATGTGGAAAAAGCTTCTGGAACTGTATCAGTGTCTAGCAGCGGATCAACTGGCGGAGGCTCAAGTGGAACAACATCTAGTTCCAGTAGTACTTCCGGTGGTGGAAACACATCTAGCTCTGAATCTAGTAATTCGTCATCTAGTTCAGCAAGTGGTGGAACAGGAAGTGGCGAGTTTGATCCTAGCGATTTAGGTGATAGTGAATTATTTGCTTTGTATATTGATGCTCCATCTACTTTTGCAAAAGGAACAACAGGGAGTGTAGATTTTTATCTTTATTCTAAAAATACATCTAATGTTATCCGTTCTGTTAATTTTTATTTTTACTTAAACTTCCAAACCTCAAATGTAGAATATACACATACATTTGAAATGACAAATGATAATGAAAATCTTTTAGACCCGAAATATACATATTCTGAAATAATTTACGAAAGTGAATATGAAGAAGCAGAGCACATGTATTATACTAATATTGATTCAGGTATACAAACGAATGACATAAATAACAATCTAAGCACAATTGGTATTTCTTCAGATGAATTTAATGAATTAGGTATAAAAAATGGTAAAATTGGTACATTGACATTTGATATTCCTTCAACATTAGAAGGGAATGTAGTATTTAAAACTTTATATATTACATTTACATACGAATATGGTACTGACTACACTTCAGATAAAGGTCAAATAAATGTGGAAAAAGCTGCTGGAACTGTACCTCTTGTTGCAAGTTCTTCTGATAACAGTATTAAGACTCTTACCGTAGATGGTAATGCTGTTTCATCTAGTGGGACAACATATACGACTACAACAACGGATTCAACGAAAGCTACTGCAGATGTTAAGGTTACATTAAATGATTCTACAGCTAAGATTAAATCCTTTGTTGTTGATGGTAATACTATTACAGCATCTTCAGGAATTTATTCTGTTCCATTAGGTGTAACTGGATCTAGTAAGACTGCAACTATTGTAGTTGAAGCACAAGATGGATCAACGAAAACATACACGTTAAATATTACAAGGGCGAAATCTAATGTAAATTCATTAAGTGGATTGACTATTACTCAAACTGGGTCGGCAATTAATCCAAAATTATTTAACGCAGGTGGTACAGCAGCTGCAACGTTTAGTGGAACAACGACAGAATATACTATTAAGATTTCTGAATCGACGAGTAAATTAACATTTAGTCCAATAATTGGAGATACGAATGCGGTCATAAAAGTAAATGGTACTACGGTTGCTTCTGGAGGAACAATTGACGTTACTAATTTGAATTCAGATATTACAATTACTGTTACCGCTCAAGATAATTCTACTAAAACATATACATTCCATGTTTCCAAATTATCTGATGATGCAAGCGCAACAATTACTGCAACTACAAATGATGGCCAAGCAATCACTCTTAATAAGAGTGGTAATACATATACTGCTGCATCTAAATTAGATTTTACTGTTACATCTTTTACTGTAAATGCAGTGGTTCATGAAGATGCTACAGTTACTTATTCTGCAAATAAGACATTCACTTTCTCTGGATATGACGAACAAACTGGTACAGTTACAGTTAAAGTAACAAGTGCTTCTGGTATCGTTGAAACATATACTGTAAATGTTACGAGAAATAAACCAAATAATGCTACTGAATTTACTATTACAGTTACTGGTAAGAATGATGGAATAGAGTATTCAAAGACATCATCTTCTACATCAACAGTTTTTAATTATGAATTACCTTCAAGTGCTGGTAAAGCAGTAATTAAGGTTACTGATTATGCATCGACTACTGTAATTACATTTGATACAGTAGCAACTGATTCTAAAGAATATAATATTCCTACAACTGATATTAGAGTAAGAGCTACTGCTCAAAGCACTGCTTATAAAGAAATTCAAGTTAATATTCAACAAGGAAAAGATACAGACAATAAGATTACAAATATTAGAGTATTGGACAAACAAGGTGGAAATCCAATTGTTGGTACTGATAGTAATACTATTGTATTCAATGAGAATACACAAAGTTATTCATTAACAGTTGGAAATAGTGTTGTAGGAATTTATTTTGAAGTTACTAAGAATTCAAATTACTCAACTATTACTGGTGCAGGAGATAAAACATTATCTGTTGGAACAAATACAGTAGTTATTTATGCTACTAGTCAATCCGGAGTTAAAGGAAAAGAATATACATTTACAATCACTAAGAATGCTCCATCAACAAATTGTAATATTGATAAGATTACAGTTGGTAGTCAGGAATTAACTTCGTTTACTGCAAATGGAAATAATTATACTTCAACGACTAAGGTTTATGTTGATCGTACTGTTTCTACAGTAAATATTGCGGCTACATTAGCTGCTGATTCTCAAACTGCAACTATTTTGTCTGGTACTGGAACATCTGAAGCATTGGTTATGGGACCAAATACATTATCTGTTCAAGTGCAAGCACAAAGTGGTACGATTAGAACCTATTATTTCGATGTTGTTAAAGGTGATAGGAATAATGATATAACTTCAATTACTTTATCTACTTCAATTGATTCTTCATATGTATTCCCATTCACATTTAATTCTATAACTACAACCTATAATATTAACGTGCCTTACAAAGTTTCAGATGTAGTATTCAATGTTGTTACTGCAAATGAACACGCAGTTGTAAATGTACCTTCGGGTCCAGAAGCTTTATTGCAAGGTGGTTCTAAAACATTTAAGATTTATGCAACTAGTGAATCAAAAGAAAAAGGAAAAGAATATACAATTGTGATCAATAGAGAAAGTCCTCAAACTGGAAATACTCTATCTGCGATTACAGTTGGAACTAAATCCTTAGATATGTCTAAATTCTCTGGTACAACGGCACTCGTTTATTCTGAGTCAATATATGTTGATCGTGATACAGATTCTATAGACATAGCAGCTACTTTAGCTAGTGATTCTAGTAGAGCAGTGATTTCAGGTCACTCAGGTGATGGAATAGCTATTTCAATTGGTAAGAACGAAATGTCTATTTCGGTAAGATCAGAAAGTGGCTCACTTAGATCATACAAATTCTTTGTATATCGTGGAGAAACAAAAAACTCAATTACCTCAATATCGATTAGCGGAATTGATGGCTTTACATTTAACTCTTCACAACTAGTATATCCTTCAACAGGAGAATATGTTGTTCCATACGTTATATCTAATGTAACTGTTTCTATTACAACTGATTCCAGATATGGATTAATTAAGGGCACTGAATCATTTGGAGAGATTAGTTCAACTGGTACTTCAAGTGCAACGGTAACTCTTCCTTCTGGCAATGTAAAAACAATTACAGTATATATTGAAAATGAAGTTGGAGAAGCTGGAACTTCATATACAATCAAAATTAAACGTGAAACAAGTACTGAATCTGACCCACCAAAGATTAGTGATATTCAAGTAGTTGGTTCGAACGGAGTAAATTATTATACATTTAATGAGAGCAATCTTGCTCCAGTGGAAATCACTATTCCATTTTCTGTCACTGGTGTAACAATTTCTGTTTCTAAGCCTACTGGCTCAAATAATGTTGTGTTCGGACATGGAACATATCCTATTGCTGCAGGCACTACAAGAACTTTCTATTGTTATGTAGCATTACCAGATGGGAGTGATGAAACTCATAGATATGAGATTAGAATTACTAGAGAAAATGCTTCTACTGATGCGACATTAAGTTCAATTACAGTTGATGGAACTGCAATTAGTGGATTCAATAGTGAAGATGAAGAATATACTGTTTATAAACCTCGCGGTACTACGGGAATAACAGTTGCTGCAACTCCAAGTGATAGTAAATCTACGGTTTCTATTTCTGGTGGTAGTTGGTCTGTTGCAATAAGTAGTGTTAGAAAAGAAGTTAATATTACTGTATTAGCTGAAGACTCGGCAACAATTAAAACTTATAAATTAATCATTTTAACTGGTGATACAGAAAATGGTATTGATGATATTACGATTGAAGATATTGATGAAGATTCATTCTTATTCAATAAAGCAACGACGAATTATACAACTTTTACAGTTCCTTATACTATTACTTCTTTGACTTTATTTGTATCAAAGACTAGTGTATATAGTACTGTAAGTATTGAAGGTGCAGAAAACTTAAAAATTGGTACTAACCAAATTAAAGTTTATGCAACTAGTGAAGTTGGTGAAAAGGGTGTTGTTTATATAATTAATGTTGAAAGAAAAGCTGCAGGATCCAACGTTTATTTATCTCAAATAACTATAGATGGTACTCCAATAGATGGTTTCTCATCTAAAACTTATAATTATACTGTTTATGTACAACATGGTACCCCAGGAGTAACAATTGGAGCTACTACTGAAGAGGCAACCTCAACTATTACTTCAGGTGTAGGATATAAGGCTATTCAAAGTGGAAGAAACGAACAAACAATCGTTGTTAATGCTGAAAATGGGGCTGTCCAAAATTATAAGTTAACAATTTATTGTGGTGAAAGAAAGAACACTATTATAGATATTAGAATAAATGGCCTCGGTTCAGGTAATGAATTTACCTTTAATTCTGCTACTACATCATATCCTGCAATTACTGTTCCTTATAAAACACAATTTGTTGAGATTGAAGTAGATTATGATGGTCAATACGGTACTATTACTGGCGAAGGTACAAAACCTTTAAATGTAGGTAATAATACTATTACTGTTTATGTTACTAGTGAAGTCTTTGATAAAGGTACATCGTACACAATTCAAATCATTCGTGAAGCTGTTGATACAAATAATTATTTACGTGAATTGGAAGTTATTGAGGATGGAGTAAATTTGATTAATAACTTTAGTTCATTCTTAAACAACTATGTATTAGTTTTAAAAGATACAACTAATTCAATTAGAATTAATGCTCAATTAGATAGTCCAAAAGCTACTCTTTCTGGCGATTATGGTTTAGTTTCTCTTTCAAAATTTAGTGGTCAATTAGCTAGTGGTAACGTTATCTTTTTAACTATAACAGTCACAGCTGAAAATGGTGTAACTAATGATTATAGAATTAGTGTATCTAGAGAAAACGTTGATTTAAGTAATGATAATGAAATAACAAATATTGAAGTTGTTGGATCTGATGGTGTTACTTATTTCTCTTCTACTGATTTTGATGTTGAAACATTAGAGTATAAGAATAATATTTTACCTTATTTTATAACATCGTTTACAGTATCAGTAACATCAAATGCTAATGTATTCTTCAAGGAAAATAATTCATCTACTTCTACAAAAACAAAAACATTTGTATTTACAAATAATGACCCTGTTGGTTTCACAGTTTATGCGATTTCTCAATCAGGAATTCAAGGAAAAATGTATGAATTCATATTTACAAGAGAGTTAGCAGATGATACAACTCATCTTAGTTATATTAAGATTAATGGTGAAATAATTGATAACTTTGAGTCAACATTGTTTACATATAATATTAAGAAACCATATAGCGTTAAAACAATTGATATTAATGTATCTCCTGTAAGTAAAGAGTCAAGTTATAGTATTATTGCAAATGGCGATAACTTAAAAAAAGATGGTTCACAAATTCCATTAAATGAGGGTGTAAACGTTATTACAATTACTGTATTTGCTCAAAATGGTGATTTTGATATTTATACTTTGAATATTACAAGACAATCAAATAAACCAGTATTAAGTAATATCGATGTTGATGGATATATTTTACAAGATGTAAATGGACAAGAAATTCAATTCAATGAAAACGTCTTTGAATATTATGTTGTTGTAAATTATGAAGTTACTTCAGTTAATGTTACTGCAGAAACATACGATCCAACTATCACAGCTAGAATATTCTATGATGGTGGAAAGAAATTATCGGTTGGTGTTAATAAAAACGTAGTTCGTATTTATGCAATTCCAGATGATTCTGATTTAGTACCAACTCTTTATACGGTTTATATTACTAGAAAAACTAGAAATACAGATAATATTAATGTTGGTGGTATTACAATTGGTCAAGTTCCTGGATTTGCACTCAACTTCAAGAGTGACGTATTTGAGTATAGCATTACCGTTCAAAGTAATGTTACGAAACTTGATATCGATATTTCATTCGATATTTCAGCAGATGAAACTTTACCAAAATACGAAGTGATCGGAAATGATGGATTGAAATTTGGTAATAATACAGTTGTTATTATTGCAACATCTTCATTAGGTATTAATAAAGCAATTTACATTATTGATGTAGAAAGAGAAAGAGTTAAATTGAGTTCTGCAAATATCTCTCAAATCAGTGAATTCGCAAATGATTATTCAAATGATGTAGATGTGTATTCATATCAAGTGGATGGTTCTGTTTCTTCATTAGATATTTCATTTGAAACAGATAATGATTCTACCGAATATATCGTCAGTGAAAATGCAAAGAATCTTAAAAAGGGTAGTAATAGAGTAACAGTTGACGTCTATTCAGAAGGTGAACTTGCAAAACAAATCACTTTGATGGTATTCCGTGGTAGTGGACAATCAACAATCTTTGATGTTCCAAGAGTTACATTAATCGCAATTTATTCAGCTGTATCTGCACTATCATTAATTGCTGTTATAGTAACATTCGTTGTTGCTAAAACATATAAGAGAAAGAGAGGATAAGCAATATGACACTAAATGAAATACTATTATTAATAGCAATTTTAGTTATTGCTGTTCTCGCTGTAATATTCATAATTATTCTAAAAAAAGATTCAATTAGACAATTAGAAGAAACTCAATATTATGATGATAATGTAAATTGTTACACATATAAAGGCTTTATATGGGCATTAGGAAAATCTCAAGTTAGACATAGTGTTGTTGCCCTTGAAATATCATTTGGGGATGGCTCTTCTAATCAATGTGATTCAAATGAAGTTGAAATACTTGCTAAAAATATTGTTAAAGCAAGTAAAGAAGAATTAGGAGTTTGCATTATTGGCTATTTTAGATCAAATAATTTCCTCATTGCAATTCCAAGTACTGATTCTTCATTCATTCTTTCAAAAATGGAAAATCTTAAGAATAGAATTATGGAATTGAATCGTACTTTTATTAAATTGTCAATTCTATATGGTGTATGTGGAGAAGAGGGTACTCCTCAAAAACAAGTTGAAAAAGCTATATATGCATTAAAATATGCAAAAAGAAAGAATATTAATGCAGTATATTATGATGAACGCGTATTTAAGATGCAAAACAATTTTAACCGCATTCTCAATAATCCAAATTTAATTGGCGATGAATTTGGCGTATATTATCAACCAATTGTTAAAGGCCGTACTGGTGAATTAGTTGCAGCTGAAGCAAAAGTTAGATGGCTTGGTGAAAATGGTCAAATTCTATATTTCCCTAAGGAATTCTTAGAAGAATTTACAACTATCGGTTTTATTACACAAATTGATTTATATGTATTTGAAACAGTATGTTCATTTTTGGATAGTTTAGTGAAAAGAAAAATCTTACCAGTTGTTATTTCTGTTAACATCGCAGGTATTGATTTATTAAACCCATTCTTCATTGAAAATGTGAAAAAAATCATTTCTAAATACGAATTCGATATAAAGAATGTTCATTTCTTAATTTCCGGAATTGGTGATTTTGACAATCAAACAGCAATTGATAAATCAATTAAAGCTATCAAAGAATTAGGAATTGAAATCGAAGGTAATAATTTTGGTTCAGAATATACTGATGAACAATTATTGAATCCAACATTTACAGCATATAAACTTAATGAATCATTTATGAGAAATCAATTGAGAACTAATAATGATCAAATTATTCTTAAATCATTTATTGAAATGATTGAAAAATTGAATAAAACTGCAATCATAAAGAATATTGATACTCCTTCGGTTGTCGAATATGCTAAAAAATGTGGCAAGAATGTTTTGTTGCAAGGTAATTATTTATTCCAAGCAATTCCTGTAAGTAATTTTGAATCATTATTACAAGATAATAGGCGTGTAATTGATAACACATTTATGACTAATTCTGATACTCCTGAAGTAGTTGAGGAAGTAAAGGAAGTTGCTCCAACTCCTTCTCCAACTCCAGTAGTTGAACCAACTCCAGTTCATGTTGAAGAAGTTAAGGATGAACCAGTTATTCCTTCAATCGTTATCGATGAAGTCACTGTTGAGGAAGTAAAAGAAGAACCAGTAGAAGAAATTAAAGAAAAGCCTAAATCAAAGAAAGTTGAAGAGGCAGATGACGATGAAGAAGAAGAAATGGATGATGATGTAGAAGAAGATGATGATGCAGCAGATAACGATGCAGAAGAAGAAAAGATTGCTAAATTAATGGCGATTTATAAGAAACAATTCCAAGATCAATGGGAACAAGAAATGCTTCGTAAATATCCTGAGCTTATGAAAAAACATTACGCTAGAAGAAATTTCTATGAAAGAGTTGTTAACTTGAGCCCAGATAACAAAAAGTATTATAATATGATTAAGAATAAGATTATGTCATATTCTGATATTACTAATGCTACAACAAATTATTTCGATACCTTCATTAATAAGAGAAGAATTTTCTTTAAGATTGCTATCGTTGGTAAGAGTATTAAGATTTACTTAGCATTGAATCCTAATAATTATCCAACAGGACAATTCCCTCATAAAGATGCTTCCGATATTAAGCGTCATGAGAAAACACCATTTGTTATGAAAGTATCATCTAACTTGGCAATAAGAAGAGCAAATATCTTAATTGATGATTTGGCAAGATTAAATCAAATTTCACCAAGAGAAGATTACAAAGAAAAAGATTATATCAAATCAATGCAATCTCAAGTTAGAAACAATAAGAATTAATTATTTTCTAAAAGATAGGAGAACATATGAAGAAAGAACTATTATGTATATCAAGTGTTATAGTATTTACTTCACTCCTATCTTTTTTTAGTGTTCCGTCTTATACAGAAGCATATGCTGAAGAAAAGAATTGTGAACTTATCATCAATGATGTATCCACGTTTTTTTCTTCACCTTATTTAGCATTAAAAGAGGCTTCAATTAATGGTGGAACAGTAAGATTATTAAGTGATATAGATGGTGATATATGGAAAGATAAAATTACCATTAATAATGATATTAATGTTATTTTTGATTTAAATGGCTATACGTATAATGAAAAAATAGAGAATGATACATTTAAAAGAATGAATCTAGAGGGAACATTTACTTTAAAGGATGGCTCGATTGATAAAACTGGTAAATGGAATTATGTTAATGAAACGGATAGAGATTTTAATAATAAAATAGTTTTATCAAGCACTTCTAATGATATTAAACTTAATATCGAAGGAGGGTATATTTCTAATTTTGCCTCTTTTGTTGATGCTTATTCTGCTTCTAATGCTTCAATAAATATTAGTGGAGGAATCTTTGATGAACCGATTTTTTCCTCTATTACAAAAAAGATTAATCTGAATATTAGTGGTGGGCAATTTTATTACCATTCGGAACCAATTCAAATTGATTCAAAAGGAGAACTTAACATAAATATCTCTAATTCAATTAAAGGTTTATCGTTATATTGTCTCCAAACAAATCTATATGAGAAGAAGATGAATATTAATATCATAGATGATCTAGTATTGAATGAAGAAAAGATTATAGTCCAAATTATTCATAATACAAAAGTAAGTCTTGACGGATTAATTGTAGCTTCCTTTAGTGATAATGTTTTAAATAAAAATATTTCTAATTTTGTTTTAGAGTTAATTGATACTACAAACTCCGTTGTTAAAGAAAACGTTAACGATTGGAAACTAGTAGTGATTGGAAGTAATCTAGTTTTAAAAAATAAAGATTATAATGACTCTAGTACCCCTAATGTCAGCAATAAATTAATATTGAATGATGATAAAGGAAATAAATTGACTTTTACAAATGAATATAGTGGTGATCTTTCTTCTCTTGAAAATGCAGTACTTGTATTAAAACACTTAAAGAAAGAAAAAAGACATGATGAAGTTGTCAAAAACTTAGCATATAAGAATTATTCTATTATTGATGTAATCGATACAAAGATTATGAAGGATGATA
>CAMCEE010000007.1 GCA_945873815.1 uncultured Caryophanales bacterium | reverse complement strand
CTTATTTATATATAAATAAGTAATTAATTAAAAATATTTTTAAATCCTAAATTTTAGGGTGTTAAATCCTAAAAACGGGATAAATAATGAAAAGGAGGGCTTATATTTTATATAGCTCTTCTTTTTTTAAAAATTATTATTTTTTTATTTATAACATAAATAACAAGTGGTAAAATAAAAAGCGTTTGTGAAAGGAGATTAGGAAAATGAAAAACATCCGTAATATCGCAATCATTGCCCACGTTGACCATGGTAAAACAACATTAGTCAATCAACTATTAGTTTCATCAGGCACATTTAGAGATAATGAAGAAATCCAAGATCGTATGATGGATAATAACGATATCGAAAGAGAACGTGGAATCACAATTTTAGCAAAACCTACTGCAATCAACTATAAAGATTATCGAATTAATATTCTCGATACTCCTGGTCACGCTGACTTTGGTGGAGAAGTAGAAAGAATTATGCACATGGTTGATGGCTGTTTATTAGTAGTTGATGCATTTGAAGGAACGATGCCTCAAACTAGATTCGTTTTAAAAAAGGCCCTAGAAGCTCATATAAAACCTATCGTTGTTGTTAATAAAGTTGATCGTCCTAATGCAGATCCTGCAAGAGTCGTTGATGAAGTTTTAGATTTATTTATCGAATTAGGCGCAGATGATGACTTATTAGAATTCAATGTCATTTATGCTTCAGCTTTAAAAGGTACCTCATCACTCGATGCTTCTTTAGATTCACAAAAAGAAGGAATGGAACCAATATTAGATGCTATTATTAATGAAATTCCTGGACCAGATGTCGATGAAGAATCACCTCTACAATTCCAACCAGCATTATTAGATTATAATGATTATGTTGGTAAGATTGGTATTGGTCGAATTGCAAAAGGTAAGATTCATATTAACGACATGGTTACATGCTGTAGATTAGATGGAACAACAAGAAACTTTAGAATTCAAAAATTATATGGTTTCTTTGGAATGAAAAGACTTGAAGTAGAAGAAGCAGGCGCAGGAGATATTATCGGTATAGCTGGTCTACCTGACTTAAATGTAGGTGAAACGATTTGTAATCTAAATAATCCAATCCCATTACCTATTTTAAGAATCGATGAACCAACTTTACAAATGACATTTGGTACAAACTCTTCCCCATTCTCCGGACGTGAAGGAAAAGAACTAACTGCAAGAAAGATTGAAGATAGATTATTTAGAGAAACTCAAAGAGATGTTTCATTAAAAGTTGAAAGAATCCCAAATTCTGAATCATGGACTGTTTCAGGAAGAGGCGAACTTCACCTATCAGTATTAATCGAGAACATGCGTAGACAAGGATTCGAATTGGAAGTATCAAAACCACAAGTTATCATTAAAGAAATTGATGGAGAAAGATGTGAACCATATGAGGATGTTCAAATTGATTGTCCAGAAGAATTCATGGGTAATATTATGGAATCCTTAGGTTCTAGAGGTGCTGAATTAGTTCATATGAATTACGATCAAAACCAAGTTAGAATTCAATATGTAATTCCTTCAAGAGGTTTATTAGGATTTATGACTAACTTCATGACACTAACAAAGGGTTATGGTATCATCAATCATACATTCAAAGAATATCGTCCTTGTTTAAAAATTGCCGTTGGTGAAAGGAAGGTTGGAGTACTAGTTTCTACTGATTCTGGTATGGCAACTGGATATGCGCTTCAACACGTTGAAGAAAGAGGCACATTATTCATTGAACCAGGCGCAGAAGTCTATGAAGGAATGATAGTCGGAGAAAACAAATATGATTCTGATTTATGCGTAACTCCAGTTAAAGAAAAGAATTTAACAAACCAAAGATCATCAAATAAAGATTCAACTATCGTATTAAAAGGTGCTAAAAAGATGTCTCTAGAAGAATGTTTAGACTACATTAATACCGATGAATTAGTAGAGATTACCCCTCTATCAATTAGAATGAGAAAAAAGATTCTAAATACTGCTGATCGTAAGAAGTATGAAGCAAAAATGAGATCTCAACAAGAATAAATATTTAAATAAAAGAAGCTAATAGAAATAATAGATTTCCAATAGCTTCTTTTCATTTTCTAATAATCAATATATTTCATTTGACATTAGATTTCTTTTTATCCGATTTGATTAAACCTTCTTTCAATCATTTCAATTGCCTCTTTTTTAAAAGGAGAAATGATATTTGCTTTATTCAAAGCCTCCTTAAATGTCATATCATTAGATAATAAGATTTTATTATATTTTGATATTCCATCTTCCATTTTATTTTCAGCCCATAATTCTAAAGCAGGAACAACACTAACAAGATATGAGATATAATACCCTGGTGAATTATATATATGAGGAATATTGACATATCCAGTTGGCCCTAATGAATAAGGATATAGGATTCGACTTTCAAAATATGGATACATTCTATTAATCTCATTTAGATCGATATTATCTACTGTGTAAACATAGTTTTCAAATCTCGTAATCAAAGATGCAGACATTAAAGTCCATAATTGAGAAGTAGTATTATATTCAATCATATATTTTGTTTCTTTTGAATCAAGGAAAGAACTATAATAATTGCTCATGAGGAATTCTAATCCTTGAGATTGAATTTCCGCAACATCTATATTAGGTTCTTTCTTATTCAACATTGAAGATAGATAATGTCCATATTCATGAAATACTGTTGTATAATCGATAATATTCCCTTTTGTTGCTATAAACATGTAATTTGCACCAGTTGAATCAAGAGTAATCTTATAAGACCCACCATATTTATTCTCTCTACTTTCAAAAGAATAATTCCCATAAGTAATTAAATCCTTCAATACTTTTGGAGAAGAAGAAACTACATTGGATACATTCTTTAACCCTTCTAAGAGATCATATTCTCCGATTAATCGATAATCCATATTTCCAACTTTAGTAGTACGATACATCGTAGTCAAAGTATCGCTTAAAATGATGTTATCAATTAATGTCGAACCTTCTTCCATCGTGTAATCGCGTTTATAAACTGAAGAATAAACATAGTCTAAATAATTATCATATCCAAGTTTAGAAGCTATTTCTCTTCTTATATTCACTAATGAAAGGTATAACTCTTTTTGATCGTAATTTTGATCTCCATAACGATTTATCAATTCAGTTTCCTCATTAAATAAAGCAATTATTTCATCATCAAAAGTTTCCTCTTTTAGTATGTTTTCAACGTCTTTTTCTGATAAGGAAAAATAATTAATCGTTTCTTGTTTATAAAAACTAGATAAAAGTAGATTTTTATATATTTTATTATAAATATTTTCCACTTCATTATATGTTTTTGAAATATCATTAAACTCAATTAAATATTCGCTTTTATCAACGTATAAATCCTTGTAAATGTTATAAATGCAATATGCATCCATCAATTTCTCACATTCTCCAATAAACGATTCAAAAGACGATAATACATTTTTTATTTCATGATTATTTTTTATATTTTCTAAAATGGTATTTCCATTTTTAATCACTGATTCGTAGTTAATTGAAGGAAATTCTCTATTAAAGAAAATCTTTTTCGTATCGATATTCTCTAGATATGTAACTTCAAATTCTCCAAATTTTTCAACAAAGCGATTTCTCGTATTAATATTTCTTAATGCTTCTTTAGTAAATTCGATTAAACTAGAATAGCCTTTCCAATATGAGCGATTAGCTTCATCGATAAGATTATCTCTATTCACATTACTGCTTAAATATAGTTTTTTAGTATCCTTTTTTAACTCTTCTAGTCTTATTAATTCACTTTCGTAATATGCAAGCGGGTCTATTACGATAGAAGATAATTCACTAGATAATGGCAAACTATCACTTGAAATCGTAATAGAAGAAGACGAAATTGAAGATGAATTACTAGATAAATTATTTCTTGAACACGATGTAAGCAATAATAACGATACTAATAATACAATTCTCTTATCTATTTTCATATATTACTTCCTATTCTAATACCAGATAATAAAGCGAATTCGATGTTGTATCCACCGCATTCCCCATCTATATCTATAGTTTCCCCACCTAGATAGATATTATTATCTTTAATCAATGATAAATCATCATTTAAAGCCTTTAAGGAAACTCCTCCCGAACTGACTTGAGAATTCTTTAAATCATATAAGTCAATCACATCTAAAGCAAAAACTTTAGGACTACACTTTCTTTTATTTATTTCTAAAGCAATCTCTTCTATAAGAAGATTTCTTAATGAAGGATCTTTCTTCTTATACCATAATACTTCTTCACTAGATAAATAAGGAAGCATATCTAAAATAATTTTGTATCCATTATAAGAATCTAAATGTAAACGAGCTAAATATGATGACATATTAAAGATGACAATGCCTGAAAGTCCATCCTTTTTAAAAAGAACTTCTCCTTTTTCTTCTTTTAAAACTTTATCTTTATATAATAGTTTAACATTTGCTTTAACTCTCTTACCTTCTAACGATTTAGAAAAAGATGAAGTAATAATTGGTGCTAAACTAGGTTTAAAATCTATTATTTCATTCGTTACGGATCGAATAATCCTTTCATAATCATCTTTCTTATAATTAAAAGAAGCTCCACCAATAGAAATAACCAATTTATCTCCTTTTAAGATTTTTTCATCCTTAGAAATAATCGAATATTTTCCATTTTCCTTTACTATTCGATTCACTTCAAATCCTGTTCTCACATCTACATGATACTCATTTAATAATTCCTTTAATATATATAGAATCGTATTCCCATTTTCACTATAAGGATAATTTCTTCCTTCTTCATCAGAATAATAATATAATCCTTTCTTATTTAAATAATGTTTAAGGATATTCAATTCATCATCATATCCTATAATAAATTCTGGATGATTGTATTTTGAAGGAGAAAAATTGTCATTTAAAAAATTACATCTTCCATTACCGGATTGTTTAATCCTTTTACCTATGGAATCGCATTTCTCAACTAAAATGACATTATAATCCGAATGAAGTTCTTTCATTCTAATAGAAGCTAATATTCCACATGGTCCAGCACCTACTACAATTACATCCATAAAATGCCTCCTTCTATCTTGATAATACCATATTAAGAAAAAGAAAGGCTATTATAAAGAAAGTATTTCTTCACTATTCTTCTTTCATTCTTTATAATAATATAAAGAAGGAGTAAATAAATATGATAATACTATGTGGTCAATCAGCAGTTGGTAAAACAGAAATTGCTAAAAAACTTTCAATGAAATACGATATTACTAAAGTGGTAACAACTACTACTAGACCGATTAGAAAAGGAGAGATCAACGATAAAGATTATCATTTTGTCACAAAAGAAAAATTCCTCCTTTTAAAAAATCAAGACGCATTCATTGAAACTACCGAATACAATGGAAATTATTATGGTTGTACCAAAGATGAAGTCAAATTAGATCGCGTAGTAATCCTTGAACCAAATGGAGTAAAAAACTTTTTAAAATTAAATGATCCAAGTATTATTGTAATCGTCTTAAGCGCAAAAGAAGAAACAAGAAGAAAAAGAATGATGTCTCGAGGAGACAGTAAAGAAGATATCGATAGAAGAATAAAAGGAGATAAGGAACATTTTAAAGATTTATCTTTTGCAAATTCTATCATTGATACCGAGAATAAGACGATAGAACAAATTTGTGATGAAGTATATCATAAATATCAAGAAAACATAAAAAAAGCTAACATTTAGATTATGAATGTTAGCCATTTTTTATTATATTATACTAACGCTAGTAACGTTGGAAGCTGGTTTATCATATATTCCAACAAAGAATGAGACAAATTGCAATATTGCAAGTAATAACCAAGTAATTGAAAGAATGATATCGATAAGAGATTTCTTTTCCCTACTTGAAATAACTTTCTTTAATTCATATGATCCAAATAAAAGTGAAATGATTCCAAAAATCAAATAACGATACATTTTATCTAATCCTGTTACAAGAACAACAATATATAGAATAAACAATGTCGTATAAACAATCACGTAATCAAGATACTTTAATAAATTATCTTTAAATCCACTTTTTTCTTCTACATTTACAGTGTTTTTTTCTTCATTTTCCATATTATTTCTCCCTAACAATTTCAAGAACACGATTAAATTCATCATCTGGAGGACAAGTAAAGCTCATCTCTTTTTTACTTCTAGGATGAATAAATGTAATTTTATACGCATGTAACATTTGCCCATTTGCTTTGACAGTTTGCTTACGATATCCATATATAGGGTCCCCTACAAGAGGATGTTTTATATATTGCATATGAACTCTTATTTGGTGAGTCCTTCCCGTTTCTAAGCGACATGTTACCAATGTATGATTTTTCATCCTTTCAATAACATGAACATGTGTTATTGCTTCTTTACCATTATAAACATCTACACATCTTTTTAATCTATCGTGAGGATCTTTACCTAATGGTGCATCAATTTTAATATCTTGATGAGGAATGATTCCCTCGCATATCGCAAGATATTCACGGTGCATACTATGATCTTTTAACTGATTTTGTAAAAAGATATGGGCTTCATCGTTTTTGGCTACAACTAGTAAACCGGATGTATCTTTATCAATACGATGAACAATTCCAGGACGAATGATTCCATTGATTGAAGAAAGATCTTTTACGTGAAATAATAAAGCATTAACAAGCGTTTCTCCATCGTAATGTCCATTACTAGGATGAACCACTAAACCGCGAGGTTTATTTAAGACAATAATATCGTCGTCTTGATATAGAATATCTAGTTTTATATCTTTCTTTTCTAAAGATAATTCCTTCTCTTCTAGAAGAGAACAAGTTACTTTATCACCATATGATAATTTATATGAAGCTTTTTGAATTTTTTCATTAACAAAAACAAGTTTCTCATCTATCATCTTTTGGCAATAGCCTCTTGATTTACCTTCAATCTTAGAAGCAAGAAAAGCATCTAAACGAAGTCCTATCTCATCTTCATTAACGATAAAATCTTTTCTATTCTCCATCTTTTTCTCCATCTTCTTTAGTTTCTTCTACCTTTTCAACTTGAATCTTATTCTCTTTTTTTGCTTTTTCAATCTTGTAATCATAAATACAATAGAATACTGCAAACATGATAACACCTACTACAATACAGATATCTGCAACATTGAAAACTGGCCAATCAAAGTTAATTGATGGAATATAGAAATGAAGAAAATCAATAACTCCACGAGGTTTCCCATCAACATATGCTAAGCGATCAATTAGATTACCTAGATTTCCTGCAGTAACAATTGCGATTCCAAGATTCATAGGTAGAGTAATTTTGTTACGAAATTTGATTAATAAATATGGAAGTCCTATCGCTCCAATAAAAGAAACGATAATTAATAATATATGCCCCACATCACTTCCAAACCAACCACTGAACGAACCAGTATTATAAACTAATTGAAATTCAAATAAATTAGGAATGATTGTAATCGTACTACCTGGAGTTTTTAAAACGTTTTGCATTACTTGTTTTGTAATAATATCAAGTGCAAATAAACCAATAATCAGTAAACCAAAATACTTGATGAAAATTAGATAAGAGTATTTTTTAATTTTACTCCACATCACTTATCACCTCTTTACATCTTGGACATACATGAGCTCCTTCAACTTCAATTAGTTCATCAAAATAATTCCAACATCTTTCGCATTTATGTCCAGTATGATGTGATACGCTTACTGTCGCATTTTCAAAATCTTTATCATTATTATCATTAATTTCTGCGCTAGAAACGATAAATAATAAATTCAATTCATGTTTTGTGAATTTATTAAATGTTTCTTTCGCTTTCTTTGGAGAGAAAGTGATCTTTGCTTCTTGAGATGAGCCGATTACTCCTTCGCTTCTTGCTTCTTCAAGACCTTTTAAGATATCATTTCTAACGAGTTTGAAATCATTGAATTCTTCTAAAATAGATGAATCAAATTCATTTGATTTCTTTGGCATATCTTCTAAGAAAATATGTTTTTCCTTATGTGAAGGAATATTTGCATATACTTCATCCATAGTAAATGGAAGAATAGGTGCAAGGAGACGAGATAATTCACTTACAATTCGATAAAGAACACTTTGAATTTCTTTTCTTAATGGATTGTTCTTTTTATCACAATATAAGACGTCTTTTGCAATCGAACAATAAAATGCTGAACAATCGCCTGTTAAGAAAGTCAATAATTCTTGTAATACGTTTGCAAAATCATATGTATCATAATATGATAAGCAATTATTTTTCGTATTCTCTAAAGAAGCAAGAACGAAAGTTGATAATCTAGAATATTCTTTAACCATATCTTTATCTGGTGAGAATACTTCGTCATCTCCATCTGCTAGATTTGCAAGCAAGAATTTAAATGTATTTCTAATTTTACGATATGTTTCAGATACTTTCTTAATTAAGCCTTCTGAAATCTTAGCATCTGCTTGATAATTAACTGAAGCAGTCCACAATCTTAATATATCTGCTCCATATACGTTAATTACTTTATTTGGATCAACACCATTTCCTAATGATTTAGACATTTTCATACCTTTTTCATCAACGATGAAACCGTGGCTTAAAACATTTTTATAAGGTGAAACACCATTCATTGCAACAGAAATAATAAGAGAAGAATTAAACCATCCACGATATTGGTCACTACCTTCTAAATATAAATCAACTGGATATTTATATCCTCTATCGATTTCGGTAAAGAATGAAGAGCCCGAATCAAACCAAACATCCATAATATCTTTTTCTTTTTTGAATAATCCATTTGGTGATTTTTCGTTTTTATATCCTTTTGGTAATAAATCGATTGCTTCTTTTTCAAACCAAATATTACTACCATATTCTCCGATTAAATTCTCAATATGGTCAAATACTTCTTTCTCCATGATAGGAGAACCATCTTCGTTATAGATAATAGGAATTGGAACACCCCAAACTCTTTGACGAGAGATACACCAATCGGTACGATCTTTCATCATATTTGTCATTCTTAATTTTCCCCAGCTTGGAGTCCAGTTTACACTTTCAACTGCATCTAATAATTCATCTCTTATCTTATCAACTGAACAGAACCATTGAGGTGTTGCTCTAAAGATGACTGGTTTATGAGTACGCCAATCGTGAGGATATGAGTGAACGATATCTTCCTTATGAAGTAAAGCCCCTACTTCTTCTAACCAAACTAAAACTTCATCATTTGCTTTTTCATAGAATTTTCCTGCAAGTCTTTCACCGCATTCTTCCATCATATAACCATGATCATCAACTGGGCAGAAAGGAGGTAGTTTATATTTTGTTCCAACAACAAAGTCATCAGCACCATGTCCAGGAGCTGTATGAACGCATCCAGTACCAGCGTCTGCAGTAACATGATCACCAAGAATGATGATTGAATCACGATTATACATTGGATGAGTAGTTTTAATTCCTTCTAAATCACTACCTTTAAAAGTCTTTAATAATTCGCAAGTTTCAAATCCTAATTGTTCTTTTAAGGAATCTTGTAAACATGTTAAGAAAACAAAATTACCTTTTTCGGTTTTAAATAAGCCATATTCTAATCTTGGATTTAAGCATATTGCAAGGTTTGCAGGCATTGTCCAAGGTGTAGTAGTCCAAATGATAAATGCATCCTTACCATTTTCTAATATACCTTTACCATCATTAACCATGAATTTTACAAAGATTGTAGTTGCTTTTACATCAGCGTATTCAATTTCTGCTTCAGCAAGTGCAGATTCACTAGAAGGAGACCAATAAACTGGTTTTAATCCTTTATAAATAAGACCTTTTTGAGCCATGGTTGAAAAAACGTGAATTTGATTCTTTTCAAAATCTTTTGTCAATGTTACATAACGATTATCAAAATCAGCATTGACTCCTAGGCGTTTAACTTGAGCCATTTGGCGTTCAATTTGTTTTTTAGCGTATTCTTCACATTTATTTCTAAATTCTGGAAGTGGAGTAGTTTTACGATTAATACCTGATTTTGTTACCGCATTTTCAATTGGTAATCCATGTGTATCCCATCCAGGATAAAATGGAGTGTAGAATCCTGACATTGATTTATATCTTAAAATAATATCCTTTAATATACGATTAAGCATATGTCCACAATGCATATCTCCATTTGCATATGGAGGGCCATCGTGGAGAATATATTCTTCTGCTCCTTCTCTTTTCTTTAATATTGCATGATATAAATCATCTTCCTCCCAATTTTTTAGCATAATTGGTTCTTTTTGAGCAAGATTACCTCTCATTTCAAAATTTGTTTTTCCCATTAATAGAGTCTTGTTGATTTCCATAAATTCCTCCTAAAATATAAAAACGTCCCTATTTCTAAGGACGCTTAATTAACGTGGTACCACCTTAGTTCCTAGATTACTCTAAGCACTCAATTAATCGTAACGTGATTCAACGAATCTTCTTACTATTATTTCTGAAGATTAGCTAGGAAGTGATAAGTCTTTAATTTCACCTTGCTTGTTTTCACCTAGTCAAGCTCTCTAAAAAGGTTACATTAAGCTTTTGTCTTCTTACGCTTATAATGCTAGTTTATATTATAGAATATAAAATATCAATTATTTTTAAATCATTTTAAATGATAAATCGTATAAATCATTATTCTTTTTTATAATGATTAAGCAATATGCCACCTGCAACTGCAACATTCAATGAATCAATATTCCCCATACTAATCTTCACTACCTCATCAGCAATATCAATATTTTCTTCTTTTACACCTTGTCCTTCATTTCCAAGGACTAAAACAAATTTATCATTTGGAGTTAATGTTTTATAATCACTAGCATTTCTTAAAGCAGTAACAATAATTTGATACCCTTTTTCTTTTAGTTCTTGTAATGAAACATCAAGGAAGACTGGAATAGAAAATAATGCTCCTTTAGTAGCTTGAATTACCTTTTCATTATAGATGGAAGCAGAATCGAGAGATAGAATTATTGAATCGTAAGAGAAAGCTAATGCGGTTCTAATAATCGTTCCAACATTGCCTGGGTCTTGTACTCCATCTAAATAGACAATCCTATTTCCTAATCCCTTATTATCTAAAGATAAATGCGCAACTCCAATAATATCACTAATCGATTTATTGCTTGAGAGTTTTTCAAGAATAAAAGAAGGACAAATAATTGTTTGAACATCATAAGAATAGCTTCTATTAGAGGTTAAAACCATATCTAAAAGACCATTCTCATATGCCATATCAATAAGATCTTTCCCTTCTATTATTATTTGATTAAGTTCTTTTGCATTTCTAGTTTGTTTTAATTTAACTAAATCCTTAATCAATTGATTTGTTGCACTTGTAATCTCTCTAACTATCATCTTCTTACTCCATAAGTCAATTTCTTCTTTAATTCTTTATAATCGGGACAATAGCGTAATAATAAATCATAAAAATTTGCAGAATGATCTTGATAATAATAATGACATAATTCATGGGTAACAACTGAATCGATTATGCTTAAAGAATAATGAATCAATGATTCATCAAGCGTAATCATATTCTTTTGCTTATAATGTTTTCCAACTGCTGCAGTCATTTTTGTAACCTTCAATGTATGAGGTTTTCTAATTCCCATTTCTTTTTCAATCTTACGAATTTCTAATAAATATATATCATAAGCAATTTTACGTAATTCTTTTCTTATATCACTTCTTTTTTTAAATACATAATCGTCCATCTTATTACGAACACCACCCTCTTCTAGAACAACTAAATGATGTTTTTTTCCGGTGATATAAATATAATCGTCCCCAATGTATGGTTCAGAGAAGAATTTTTTTATCGTTTTTTCAGGTAAAGCTTGTTCGATTGATTTTTCTAAATCTTTCTTTCTATATCTAGGAGTAACCGAAATGAAAATCATTCCACCATTGTAGGTGAAACGTTTTGCCTTAATCTTTCCAATCTTAAGATTTACGATGATGGGATATCCATGTATATTGAAAACTTCTTGCTTTTCCATTTCTAAATCTCCATTGATATTATATAATAATATGGAAGAAGATTAAAGGAGAAGAAACCATATGATTAATATTCTTGTCTCTAGTTGCTTAATAGGAATAAACTGCAAATGGAATGGAAGAAACAATTTAAAAGATAAAGTCGTTGGATTAGGTAATCACTATAATCTAGTCCCATTTTGTTCTGAAGTATTAGGTGGGATGCCAATTCCAAGAATTCCAAGTGAGATTAGAGGAAATAAGGTATTTAATCAAATAGAACTTGACGTAACTAAATACTTTGAATTAGGGGCAAAGAAAGTACTTGAAATTGCAATATCGAATCATTGTAAATATGCAATATTAAAAGATCATTCTCCTTCTTGTGGAACTCATCTAATATATGATGGAACATTTACTAGAACCTTGATAGAAGGAAAAGGATATACTACAAGGTTATTAGAAAAGAACGGAATAAAGGTCTTTTCTGAAGACGAAGTCGATTTATTGCTTAAAGAAATCGAACAATAATCACATTATGAAAATCATGTAAATCGCTTACATTTCTATGAAAACGTTTTCGTGATTTTTTTTGTTGTTTTTTTTTAAAAATAATTATATAAAGTATAAGGCTTTGAAAGAAAAGCACTAAAAAAGGAGATTAATATGAAATACAGAGTTACAGGTTTTATCAATAGAAGAAATAAAGTTTTAACAAAAGAATTCAGAACATTAGATAAGGCAAATAAATATTTAGATTCAATTCTTTGCTCTTACAATATCCAAGTATCAGATTCTGAAACAAAAGAAAACATTACAAAATACGTTTGTGATGATTACACAAGATTCTACGTTGAACAAACAAATATTTAATGAAAGATTAGCGTTTACTAATCTTTTTATTTTAAACATAATTGTATTATGCAATAATAATAAATATGAAAGAAAAGAAGTATTATCTATTAGATGGAGAAGATGCTAAAAAAATGTATTTTAAAGCGCAATGTTCCATTAGTAAAATGGAAGAATTAGGCGTTGATGATTATTGGATTGATTATTGTAAAATCGATAAATCAACACTTTTATCTTGGACGAAAGAATACATTACAAAAGATATTAAATATCGTAAAAAATTAGGTTTAAAAGATAGACTAATTAGATGCTATAAATTTATGACATTAACATACATTGATGAAGAAACAAGGCTTAATCTATATAAAGAAGAAAAGATGATAGTAGAGCAATCTTCATTCTGTAGTGAAAGTCTATATTATATTCTATCTAGTTTACTCTATTATGACTACGATGATAGTATATATGGATTTATTCCTGATGTATTAATGACTAATAATCTAGAGTTATTTAATGAACTTGTCGATGACTATCTATATTACATTCGAAAAAATCCAAATGATAATTCCATCTTTTATTTCTTCATATCTCATTATAATAATTCATTCTCATTAAAGCTAGACGCCAAATTAGAAGAAATCCTTTTAAAGAATCCTTCCCTTGATGATTATCGTAATCTAATTAGACTATCATCATTTAATGAAATGATTGAAAAAACATCATCGTTAGGACAAGCATTAGAATATTATACAATATTCCATAATCTTCTTTCAGAATACGAAATTGGATTACAAAATAAATATATAACTCTTAGAACCATTCTATCTGTCGATGAAAGAAATTATTCATTTTCAGGATTATTATTAGATGCATTTGAATATAACAAGATGGATGAATTCAATATGCTCTATGAAGATGCGATGAAAATACTAAAAAGCAATTTAAAAGATTTCTATTATTATTACATTTATCTTGCACTATTTAATGCAATATATAAAACTAATAGACAACAAGAATTAAAAGAAATTGAAGATGAAAAAATATATAAAGAATACATGTCTCATACATTCGATTTCTTTTGGGAATCTTTTAGATATTTCGTTGGTTTCAATGTTATAAAAGATGAAAACAAAGCCTACAAAATTCTTAACTCACAAGAAAAGAAAATCGGCTCATTCATGGAAAAGAATTTCTCTATTATCTCGGTTTTTAGAGGAAACTTTAGTGTATTTCAAAGAAAAAAGATTCCTCTTTATAAACAAATATTCGATGTGATAAAAAATAATAGCTAACCGTAAATGGTTAGCTATTTCAATTTATTGATTTTGTAAATCTTTAACGATTCTCTTCATTGATTCATCAAATTCTTCTTTTGAATTGTTGTTGAAGATGAGTAAGTTATCAATACCTTCTGGAATTGTGAAATTGCATTTAGCAATATATTCATCCCAATGTTCAATCTTCCATGTATCACGATCAGAATTACGATCAATCATTCTTTGTTTGCAGGTTGCAGGATCAGTTTTTACCCAAACAACGACTAGTTCTGCATTAATCGCAGCCAATTTATTTTGCAATTCATGAATATAAGGAAGATCTCTTACTTCTCTAGTAAATGGAGCATTGATTAAAACTAGATTCTCATATCTTAATGCTTCAAAAGCTAAATCAAGAACACATTCATATTCTTCGTTTCTAATATATTTTTCAAAGAATTCGGAACTACGATTGTATTCTTCATTTGCAACTAAGAAAATTTGTTTACTTAATGTGATCAATGTATCTTTATCTAAATATACAACATGATCCAAATTCTCTGCTAGTTTCATAGAAACATAAGTTTTTCCACATGCTGGTGGAGAAGTAACTAAAATTAATTTTTTTAAAAATTTACCCATAATTTAACCTCGCTCAAATATTATATTTTATTTTATAAAAAAGATAAACGTTTTCGATAAAAAAATATCATTATTTGCATTCTTATTTCAGTTCTATCACTCTTTTATTTCCGATATTATAATTCTTCCTTAATATATATTCCAAGAAAACGCGATAAAGCAATCGCTTGTTCTTTACTAACAATCAATCCCTTTAAGCTTTTCGCATCAATCTTAATATCACTTATTTCCGTTGAAGATAAATCAACATCTCTAATATTTGATTCATAAAATACACTTTCTTTTATATTACAATGCGAAAAGATAAGATCTTTTGTTTCTATTCCTTCAAAATTAGTATATGTGAATACAGAATCTAAGAAATGAACATTAACTAAACTAGAATAAGAAAAATCATTATACATACCTTCTGTATTATCAAATGTTACATCCTTTAATTTGCTATTAGATACTTTTACTCCGAATAATTTGCACTTTTCGAAAATGCAATAATATAAACCAAATTTCGATAAATCTACGTTTTGTAATGTGCAATTGTCAAAGATACAATTATCAAATCTTGCTCCTCCTATTAAAATCTTTGAAAAATCAATTTTAGAGAATTTACATTTGAAGAAATGTTTATTTCTTGCATCTATCTCCCCTTTTGGAGTATCGGAGAATAAGATATATGAAAACATATCATCATTTTCGATGATTGAGAAACTCTCATTCTCTAATTGACAATCATGAGGGAGCATATTGTTAACCTTCATTAGAATACCTCTCCATTATCTTTTTCTTCATAGAATGGACATCTTCTAGTGTTATTTAAAATATCATCTGGTTTATCTTTATATTTATCACATTGGAATAGATTGTTTTGTAGGTGGCAGCAATTATAGCATTGCGTATTCTTAAAGTTAATGCTTAATAGCTCCATCTCCATCGTATCAAAGTGTGAATGAACTTCCTCGGTGTAACCTTTCCGAGTTTCATTAAGAATCTTATGTAATTTGAGTTCTTTCTTCGTTTCAATCGCAACGCTAGATGAAATAAAGAAGAATATCTCAACAATCAAAACTAAATAATAACTGCATAATCTCCACATGAGTAAAACAGGTCCCACAAATCCATTACATATATCCGTAAACAAAACTTTAAATAATACTTCTGCTGCGCCTGTATTTCCAGGAAGTGGAACGATATTTGAAATATAACTAATACATTGATATAACGCAAAGAAATAACACATTTCAACAAAACTAAATGGATGTAATGCGATAACGCAATACACTACATATGGAAGACAGTTATTTGCAATTATACATATCGTATAAACTAATAACGATGGAACTGTTTCCCAAAAGTGAGTAAACATCAAGGTGATTTGTTCCTTCATTACCGACATCTTTTCTTCTTGACGAATTATATATTCCTCACGAGTTTGAATCTTTTTTGTTTTTACATTAACCCAAGCTAAAAATCTTATTAATACTTTCTTTATCGGTGGGCAAAAAGACATTAATAAGAATACCCCGCTTGCAAAAAATGCCATAGCAATTCCGATTAGTCCAACTAAATATAAAGGAACTGTGTTTCCATAAATAGTAACTGATGAATGAGTTATTGCAGAGACGATAGACATAATTCCATATAGAACTACTTGAACTATCGTATAGATGATTTGACATTGAGTAGCATTAGCAAGAGACTGAGCAAAAGTGTTACCTTTTCTTTCCAAATAATATAACCTAAATGGGTGATGTCCTGTTTTTGCCGGGGTAATAGAAGAACCAAGATTTGCATACAAATAGCATCCAACAGAATCTAAATAATTCATCTTTGGGTTAATTCTTCTAAATGAACGATATATCACAAATGCTTCGCCAAAAATGTATGTTGCAACAACTAAAAGGATTACTAAAAATGTGTACCATTTTAGATTTCCTAAAGCTGACATATTTTCAAAAGCATTATTTTTGAATAAAGTAAAAACCGTTAGTCCAGTTGTTATAATAATGATTCCAAGATTAAGTGCAAGCTTCTTTTTACTAATTAATAGTTTCTTCTCACTTTTCTTTTTTTCCCCCATAAAAAATCTCTCTTCTTTTTTAGTATAAACCTATAATATAGTAATTACTATATTACAGGAAAAATATTTCTCTCTATTTGATAATCCGTACTATTTAAGTCGATTTCACCACTAGTATGAGCTTCCAAATCTTTTACCATGAGATCTCTTGCACATAGTGTATCGATTTTGATTTCTTCAATGTTTTTAAAACAATTTCTAAAATAAGTTGAATAGTAGACATAATCAATAGTTAATAGGTTATAC
Organism: uncultured Caryophanales bacterium; assembly: GCA_945873815.1. Lineage (GTDB taxonomy): Bacteria > Bacillota_I > Bacilli_A > RFN20 > CAG-449 > UBA3210. Next base: position 55,423 of record CAMCEE010000007.1, on the reverse strand, counting down.
GTTTTATTAGCGTCGATTTCATTAACATCAAAATCAGGATTAAAATAATAATTAGTTTCATTCCTATTATAGAATGATTTCAATTCATCTCCTCTAACTTTACTATAGACTAAAGAATTATCAAAAGGATTAACTTCATATAATTCTTTCATTGTAATATTTGTTCCATATTCAATGTTTCCAGTCGAACGAATTCCACCAGTGTTTAAAAAGGAAACATCGCTTCCGCTATATTGTTTCATAATACCGGCAGCCCAATAACCTAATGTTGAACGTTCAACATATGAAGAAACACATTTCGCAAGTTTTTTCGAAATAAGAGGTTCAATTATAGCGTATTCTGTATCTATTGTATTTTTAACAATACTATCAGATGAATAAGAAGAATTACGAACAGTTTTACATTCAACTGAAGTAACCTTTTTTGTTGTTCTATTGTATTCTAAATCGATTTGACCAATATAATTACAATATGAGCCAGCTTGAACAATTGGTAAATCCGCGCCATTTGAACGAGATATCTTTCCTGATTGATTAGTGTGAGTATGGCCGTTTATTACCGCATCAATAAGATAATTACCATCATTATCCTTTAAAGAAGCAAAGGCGTTATTATAATATAGTCCATCAACTCCAGAGCTATTACCTTCATGAATATTTAAAACAATAATATCTGCCCCTTCTTCTTTTACTTTCTTAGCTTGGGATTCAACATTTCTTAGGAATGAAGCATCTTTATCACCATAACAATCGATATAATATGAACCAAATTTATTTTGACAAATCGAATTTGTTTGATCACCGATATAAGAGATTAATCCAACTTTTATTCCTGCTTTATCCACTATTGCATATGGAAGGATATTATCTAATAAATTATCTTCGCCCACAAGCTTATTTCCATTATTAGAATCTCTAACATTACCGTTAATAAGTGGGAAGTTAGCTTCCCCATTATCCTTATTTCCATCCCATAATTTTAAAACTTCATCTAAGCCCCAATCAAATTCATGATTACCGATTCCCATCATATCAAAATTCATTTTATTCATGACATTTACGACAGATTTACCATGTGATAAATTGGAGAATGCAGTCCCTTGAAATGTATCCCCATTAGCGATTAATACTACATTATCATATTCTTTCTTCTCTCTAATTTGATTGACGTAATATGCAATATTTGACATATTTTTCGAAGTATTATTACCACTTTCATATACGTAGCCATGAATATCATTTAATTCTAAAATATTTAAAGTAACAGTTTCCTCAATTTCAATACTGGAAGAAGCTTCACTACTTGAAGATGAACTAGTTAAAACACTAGAAGAATCTTCATTTAACGAACTACTAGATGATGAGTTACTTATAGATGAAGAATTTAAACTAGAATTCTCACTAGTGCTTTCACTTTTTGTACTACTATTTGATGAACTATTATTTAAGAATAGATCACAAGAACATAATGGGATAACCATTAACATGCTTAATAATAATTTTGTTTTATTTTTCATAATTACCTCTATTTCTTTCTAAGTTTACAAACGAAGAACCCTTCATATAATTCATTTGGGCAAATTGTAAGAGCTCCTTTTATTTTACAAGGTAGAAGAGGAAGAAAATTCATTCCATTAAACGAAATTTGTACTACTTCTACATCTTTATTTTCACTTAATATTTCATTAATGACGTCTTCATTTTCCCTTTGAAGAATCGAACAAGTCGAATAAAGAATCGTTTGACCTTTCTTAATCAGTTTCAGTGCATTTCTTAACATTGATTTTTGAATTGAAGCACTTTTTGTCACTAATTTTTCACTAAAAGATATATAAGATGCCTTATTATTGACATCTATCGTTCCAGATCCAGAACAAGGAGCATCTAAAAGAATATAATCAAATTGTTCTTCATTTTCGTATTTTCTTCCATCATATAGTAATGGAATAACCGAAGTTGCACCTTGTTTATTTAAATTATACTTCAGTTTTTCAAAACGAATAGGATCAAGTTCTAAACACGTTATCTGAGACTCATTATTAGTAAGCGAAGCTAATTCAGTTGTTTTACCGCCTGGCGCGCTAGCCATATCTAGAACGCTCTTTCCTTTTTTAGGGTTTAAAATGATAGGTGGAAGCATGCTTGATAAACTTTGTAAATAGATCATACCATTTTCATAAATATCTAATTTTGCAAGTTGTTTCTCATCTACATTTTTTATAATCAATGCTTCATTTGACCAAGAAACTCGATCGAACTTAATTCTTTCATCTTTTAATCTATTCATCACAGATAAAACATCAGTTTTTAGTAAATTCACTCTTAATGTTGTATACCTTGAAGCCATATATCCTTTGATAATTCGATCGACTGTATTATGGTCGTATTGATTAATCAATGAATCATATAAGTATTGAGGTATTCTTTTTATTGCTTCATTTATTGATAATGCTTTCATCTAACCCTTCTTTCTATAAATAAATATTACCACATTTATTCATTTATTTCGACCACGTTGAATTCAATAATTTTTATTATGATTCCTTATCGATATGGTTATAACAAAAAGCACACGCCATCTCTTTAACACCATACTTGCAATTTTTCAAAAATCATCACTCATTGAAATCATAAGTTATCTCAATATTGTTATTTGCATATTTTACTTTTGCAAATGCTCCAGTAACAAAAGGCATTGAAGGCTCAAAATGTCCTAAATCAACATCCATAATTAGAGGAACGTTCAATGTTTTTAATACACCAGTCACCGCATTAATATGATTAGCCTTATCAAATCTTTCTTCAATTGAAAGTGGTCTTCCAATAAGGAATCCTTTTACGTATTTAAACCAACCTGCTTCACGAAGCCCAAATAAAGCTCTTCTAATTCCTAGCACGCTTAAATCGCAAGCCTCTAAAAACCAAATAAATCCTTTTTCTTTATATTTTTCAATGAATTCTTTTGTCTTATCGTATTTTGTACCACATAAAAGTGACAAAATATCAAGATTTCCTCCAAGCATTATCCCTTCAAATTCTTCTTCATCTTTTTTTGGATATGTACGAATAATTTTTTTTGTCTTAAGTTCGACTTCACCTAAAGGATCATTGCATTTTACTTTTTTTCCTTCCCAAAAAGGATAACCAACTAATCTATTAGTTTGACCAGTAAGCAATCGATAAGAATCTAATTCACCATAACGGAGATTCTTAAAAGCAAAAGAAGGGAAATTCGCTCCATAGATTGTAGGAATCTCACAAATAGTAGTTAAAAGATAAGTGAGATTAGTATTATCTGAAAAGCCCATAAATAATTTTGGTTTCGATTTATTAATCTTTTTAAAATTAACATAAGGAAGCATCTCCATCATGAGTTCTCCTCCTCCGACGGAAATAACTACATCACTAGATGAAAGATAAGCTTTCATGAATTCTTCTCCTCTTTTTTTAGGAGTATTGGAAGCGACATACCCTTTATTAATATAGATATTTTCTCCTTCATCTATTTGATAACCAAGGCGTTTAAACTTATCAATCGCAGTAAGAAGTCTAGTTCTATATGGTTCACTTTCACAGGCAAAACTAGGAGCTATTAGGCTAATCGTTCCACCTTCTTTAAGAAATTCAATTTTCTTCATAATTCTCTTTTTCTCCTATCGCATCTAGTGCTATTTTTAGTCTATTTAAACCATCAAGAACTACTGATTTACTAGTTCCAACATTCATTCTTACAAAATATCTACCATTTTCACCATATTCTAATCCATCAGATAAGATTAATCCTGTTTTTTCTTTAATATATTTCACTAATGTTACGCTATCGGTATGATATTTAGAAACATCAATCCACAATAGATAAGTAGCTTCACTAGGAACTAGATGTAATAATGGTAGCTCTCTTTTAATAAAATCACGTACAAGCATTTTATTTTGATAAATATATTCCCTTAATTCTTTAACGTACTCATATCCTTTTGTAAATGCTGCAATATTAGCTTCCATTGAAAAGAAGTTTGGTTCTGCAACTTCATCGGTATTAAGACCTCTCCACACCTTGTGATGCAAAATCTTATTAGAAACTACTAAACAAGCGGATTGTAGACCTGCAAGATTAAATGTTTTCGAACTCGCGATACAAGTAATCGATATTTCTTTATTCACTTCGTTAACTGAAGCAAAAGGAACATAATTCTTATCAGGATCTACAATATCACAATGAATTTCATCACTAATCACTGTAACGTTATATTTATTACATAGTTCTCCTATTTTCCTTAATTCTTCTTTACTCCAAATTTTCCCAATTGGATTATGCGGATTACATAATATCATTAAAGTAGTTTGAGGATTACTCAATTTCTCTTCCAAATCCATAAAATCAATATGATATTTACCATTTTCGTAGACTAGATCATTCGATATAATATTTCGTCCATTATTATAAATTGAATTATAGAAAATATTATATGTTGGTGATTGAAGAAGGACATTCTCTCCAACACAAGTAAGTTTTCTAACCATTGAAGAAATCGCTGCAACTATCCCTGAAGAATATATCATATCTTCTTTTTTAAATTCGATATCATGATTGCTTTTCCACCATGAAATGATTGAATCAAAAAATGAATCTGGAATATTAGAATATCCATATGCGCGTATATTCATTCTTTTTTCAATCGCTTCTTTAATAAAATGAGGACAAATAAAATCCATATCAGCTACCCACATTGGAAGTTCATTTTCTTTAACATCCCATTTTAAGGAATATGTATCTCTTCTAGATGCTATTTCATCAAAATTATATTTCATTACGCTCACCTACTAATATCTTTGTATTTAACGGATTTATCATCTTTTCGTCTAAAATGATTTCTCCAACGCTCTTCACTTTAATTATTCCAGAAATAGGATTCTTAATCGAATCAATATGAGAAACAATCGTCGCATTGATATTTGAACATAACTCAAATGCTAAATCCGTATTCTCAACTACGCAATTAACTAATTTTACATTATCCATATAACATAATCCTTGATTCGATTCGATTGTACAATTGATAAATGTAATATTGGAAGAATTCCAAGCGAGATATTCGCCTCGAATTGTAGAATCATAAACTGTTACATTTTTGCAATTCCAAAATGAATCTTTTGAATAAAGAGTTGCATTTCTTATAACGATATTCTCACTTCCATCAAATGCATAATTACCATTAAGAATAAAATTTTCAATGTCTATATTTTTCGAATTCATCGCAAAATAATCGCCTCTAGCGTTCATGTTTTTTATCACAATATTCTCCGAACCCCAAAGCGTTTCAAGTGCATTATCCATACTTGTATTGATAAGTTTTATATTCTTAGCTCTTCTAAATGTTTTTGGTGCATCAATTCTAGAATCAAGAAAGCTAATGCCATTTGTATACCATATTCCAGAACGAGCTGTTTCTTCTAAACAACAATTTTTAAGTGTGATATTTTTACAATACCATAAAGGATATTTCCATTTAAATGTAGAAGAAACTAAATCGATATCACTACTTTCTTTCAAAGGCGACTCCCCATCTTCAAAGACCGCATTAGTAATGATCAAATCATGTGAATTATATAAGGCTCTTTCACCAACATATATACCATTATTAAGTTTTTCTTTCATATAGTCACCCCCTATGATAAATACGAATCATTGAATTGTTGATTATAGAGTTTAGAATAAATTCCTTCACTATCAAGTAGTTCCTTATGTGAACCACTTTCTACAATCTCACCATGATTAATGACTAAGATGCGATCCGCATTCTTAATTGTCGATAATCTATGGGCTACAATCAAGGTTGTTCTACCTTTTGCTAGTTCATTTAAGGCATTTTGAATCATTATTTCTGTCGTATTATCTAATGCGCTAGTTGCTTCATCAAGAATCAAAATAGATGGATTTTTTAAAAATACGCGAGCAATTGATAATCTTTGCTTTTGACCACCGGAAAGTCTGACCCCTCTTTCACCAATTTCTGAATCAAATCCATTTGGTAAACTCATTATATAATCATATATATTCGCGCGTTTACTAGCTTCAACAACATCTTCATCTGTCGCATCTAACTTACCATATAAAATGTTCTCTTTTATCGTTCCATTAAAGAGGAAAACATCTTGTTGAACAATCCCAATTGCTCTTCTTAATGCCTTAAAGGAAATATTATTAATATTAATATTATCAACTAAAACTTCACCTTCACTAACTTGATAAAAATTAGGAATAAGATGGCAAATCGTCGTTTTTCCTCCTCCAGATTCCCCAACAAGCGCAATTTTTTCTCCCTTATTAATCTTAAAGGATATATTATTTAACACTTGATCAGAAGAACGATAATTAAATGAAACATTTTTGAATTCTATTTCTCCTTTTATATCGATATTTTCCAAAGCATTTTGATTAGTGAATTCTGGTTTTTCTTCCATTATTTCGATAAAACGCTTAAATCCAGTCACTCCATTTTGATATTGTTCGACAAAATTGATAAGCGTTTGAAGAGGTGAGATAAAAAGACTAACTGAAACAACAAAAGTCAAATAATCGCTTAAGTCAATAATCGAATTTATAGCGAATAATGAGCCACTAATAATACAAACAACATAAAATAAATCAACTGCAAAGCTGGTTGATGAATGAAATAAACCCATTGCCTTATATGCCCTTGATCTCGATTTTATATATGAATTATTCGATTTTTGAAACTTTTCTACTTCTTTTTCCGAATTTGTAAATGCTTTTGTTACTCTAATTCCTGTAATACTAGATTCAACTTGAGCATTGATTTTTGCTACATCTTTTCTAGTTTCACTAAATGCTTCTGTCATATTCTTTCTTAAGACAAGTGAAATAACAACAAGAATAGGAACGCAAGCAAAAATGATCAAAGCTAAAATCCAATTGATTGTGCATAAATAAACAAAAGATCCAATGACCATTACCCCACAAATAAAGAAGTTTTCCGGTCCATGATGGGCAAGTTCTGATACATCGACTAAATCATTAGTCAATCTAGACATGATTTTTCCTGTTTCATGTTCATCATAGTAAGAATAAGGTAATTCCTCTAGATGTTCAAACATATCTTTTCTCATTTTAGCTTGCATCTTAACTCCGATGATATGTCCATAATATTGCACGAAGAATTTTAATAGCATTCTTACAAAATACAATAAGAATAATGCCACGCCACAAATAACTATCATCTTAACATTATTTTCAGGAACATACGTTTTAAACACTAATCTAGTTACAATTGGATAACACATTCCAATAATAGAGATAATTAAAGAGGCAAGCATATCTAAAGCAAAAAGTTTTCGATGTGGTTTATAATATGATATGAATCTTTTTAACATATGTACTACCTCCCTTAATACATAAATCAATTATATATTAATTTCTTCAAAAATTGACATATTAAAAGATAGAAAACAAAAAAATATAGGTTATCCTATATTATTTTGTAATATTATTTGTACCATTTTGCGCTAGAACACTTCATTGCATCAATCGCTAATGTAATCATTAAGACGATAAGCGCATCTCTTTCAAAATTTACATTAATTTCGTAGGTATCAGTCGTATTAAATAATTCCTTTGATATGGTTGCAATATCGTAACCTTCTTTATTATAGATAACATAATTCCATTGTACCCAATCTCCTTCAACTGTCCATGAGCGATAATCAACGAGAATTTTCGGATTAAAAAAATTGAATACTCTAGTAATTGTTCCTACGTATTCATCATCGATATACATTTTATAGTGAGGACGAAGATGAAACAATTCTTGTTTTAATGAAGCAATTTTATATCCTTCATAATCAAATATATCAAAACTATGACCAATAGAAAATTTACCATCCACTCTAAAGTAGACATTTCCTTGTCGATCATAAACATTATATGAATCAAACCACGAAAAAAGTTTTTGCTTAAACATTAATTTCATAAGGGGGGCCTTTCTTTTTACAAATACTATATTATATTTTTAATGCGATATTCGAAGTATTAACTTTTGTCTTACCACTTAAAATATTCCTGATAGATTCTACTTCTTCAATAGTAAGATTAAGTCTTTCCTTAACATATCTCTCCATCGAACCTTTAAATGAATCAGAAGGATATAATGCTTCGATATTTTTTTGAATAAAAGAATAATTAAAATTGCTAGACTCACCATCTCTAAAAGCATTATCGCCACTTGAAAAAGACGTGAGATTATAATCTTTTAATCTATCTTCATCTGATACTCCCATCAATCCTTCAATCATCGCGCAAATAGTTCCTGTTCTATCTGCACCTTGATAACAATGGATATATATAGGATACGATTCAGGTTTAGCAAGAAGTTTAAAGATTGCTTTATAGTTTGGAATTTGATCCTTTTTAGTAGTTGCAGCAATATAGCCAGAAAAGTTTGGTATGTGGACAAAATCAATATCATTTCCTAATGGACTTTCAGTAATATTGTCCGCTTCTCTTGCAGTTCTTAAATCTAGATCAGTTTTTATCTTCAATGATTCTCTCATCACCCTTTTACCTTCTTCAGTAATATTATAAGTGTTATTCATTTCCGAACCTCTAAAGATTAATCCTTGAGCAATTTTTTCATTATTGCCAATATCCCATCCACCCATATCACGAACATTATTAATACCTTCTACATTCATAAATCTAGGTGCATAAGATTGAGTTGTAAACGAATTAGAAATGATTTCATTTGTACTCTTATTGATTGCTTTCCAATAATATGTCGTATCAACTTGTAAATTTACTAAAGTAATATCCTTAATTACATTTTCATATATCAATGCATCCTTGTAATCTTTAGATAATGAAATAGTGAAATCAAATAGAGTTTCATCATTTGAAAATGGAATAGTATAGCCTTTTTGCTTATCTACTCTTGAATTTTCAAATTCACTTATTGGCTTAGTTCCATCTAAATATTCTTTAACTTTGTCATCTACTAATTGAATGCGAGATGATTCATCTATTGGCTTAGAACATCCACATAAAAGTAGTAGTGATAATGATAGTAATAAAATCTTCTTCATACTTCTCTCCCAAATTATTGTCAATTTATATTTTACACGAAATGAAAATAAATTAAAGGAAAATATAAAATGCTCCTTCTTATACTTATACAAAATAAGATAAAAATTATTTACTATTATAGTATTTTGAATATATTTATCGTAGTAATTCGACATTGTAGCGATACTTTATATAAAGCAGAAAAAGATTTTTATACATATTGATTAATTAGTAAAAAAAGTAGTATATTGAGTATATAGATTAAAGAGGTATTGCAGTATGCTAGTAATAATCGACTATATTATCGCAGTAATTCTTACTGCATTAAGTGTATATATCGATAAATTATATGAAAGACCACAAGCAATTTGGATAATAGTATTTATTTTCATTGGTTATTTATTTGTATGTTTTCTAATCACATTCATTTCTTTATTCCTCATCGCTGTGCCAATTAAACGTAAAGGAGATTTTGGAGAAAAACATAGTAAATTCTATCGTTTCTTCTTTGAAGAAACATTATCATTCATCAATTACTTTATGAGAATTATAGTTCATATTGAAGGAAAAGAATTACTCCCAAAAAATAAGAAGGAAAGGTTAGTATTCGTTTCAAATCACCTTTCAAAGTTTGATCCGATGACTTGTAATTCAGCACTAAAAGGCTATGATGTTTCATGGATTGGAAAAAGATCATTATTCCGTATGCCATTAATCAATCGTTACTTATATAAGATATGTTTCCTTCCTATGGACCGAGATGATTTAAAGCAAAGTCTAAAAGTCATTCGTCAATCTGTTAAGTATTTAGAGGAAGGTGAATGTAGTATTGGTATATATCCAGAAGGAACAAGAAATACGACAGATGACACGCTTCTTCCATTTAAACCTGGTGCATTAAAAGTGGCTTATTTATCTCAAAAGCCTATCGCAGTATTGACCGTAATCAATACAGATAAAGTTGTAAAGAATTTCATTTTAAAAAGAACGCATGTTTATATTCGAGTTTGTGAGGTGATTCCATATGAAAAATATAAAGATTGGAATTCACAAACCCTTGCTTTATACATCGAAGATTTAATGAAACAAAACATTATAGATTTAAAAAACAAAGATAAAACGAAAAAAAAGGAGAGAAAGTAGTATGTTATACGAAGAAATTAAAAATAAGGTTATAGACCAAGTAAAAGAAGAAATAGGATTAGAACAAGGAAAAGATTATATCGTTACTAAAATTGTTCAAGGAAAATTAGGAACTTATGTTGCTTTAGGAGATTTAACGGAATATCATAGTGGACTAATGGGAGTTGGACTTTGGGTTGTAAAGGAAGATGGCTCAGTATATTGTGTTAATATTCCGTTTGATTTAAATCTTTGGGATGATTACGACTCTGGTGAATTAATTAAAAATGGTGAGGAGAGAAAGTAGTATGAAGTATCTTTTAGTAAATCCATTATCTAACAATAGACATGGAAAAGAAGCTGTCGAGAAAGTCTTAGAATTAGTAAAAGACGAAAAAGAAGTGATTGATATCACTGAAATTGAATTGAAAGAATTTGTTGCAAAATTAAAAAAAGATGATGAACTTATCATTATTGGTGGAGATGGTACAGTCAATAAATTTGTCAATATATTAGATGGAAATATTCCAAGTAATAACATATACCTCTTCCCTGCAGGAACTGGAAACGACTTTTTAAAAGATGTCGGATATACAGATGGTTTATTCCCATTAAATAAATATCTTGTCAATTTACCAAAAGTTACAGTCAATGGCAAGACATCGTATTTCATTAATGGTGTTGGATTTGGAATTGATGGATATTGTTGCGAAGTTGGTGATAAACTAAAGGCTCAATCACAAGAAAAGATTAATTATACATCCATTGCAATTAAAGGTTTGTTATTCCATTTTAAGAGAGTTAAAGCTACAGTCGAAGTTGATGGAGTTAAAAATGAATATAAAAACGTTTGGTTAGCTCCAACAATGAATGGTAGATATTATGGTGGAGGAATGATGATTGCACCTAATCAAGATCGTTTAAATAAGGAAAGAACCGTAACTAACGTTGTTTATAAAACAGGTTCAAAATTAAAAGCATTAATCGTATTCCCTTCAATTTTCAAAGGTGAACACGTTAAAAAAGAAAAGATGGTTAAAATTGTTAGTGGTAAGAGAATTAAAGTCACATTCAATAAACCAACAGCACTACAAATCGATGGTGAGACAATAGTAAATGTCTTATCTTACGAAGTAGAAGCATAAAAAATAAACTGCATTAAGTTAAGAATCGTTAAATTCTTCTTAATACAGTTTTTATTTTTCTAATAAATCTTATTCGCTTTGACTTTTGGAAGTAATTACTTTAATTTCATAATCTTTATCAATTGTTTCGATTGTATAAATGCCATCCGTTAATGTTACTTCAACATCATTTACAAGAACTTTATCTATTGTATATCCATATTTAGCATTAATAACTATTTGTACATTCTTAGTATTTTCATCTAAGGTAACCGAATTACTATCATATCCCCATAAAATATAGGCATTGTCATTTGCAACATATGAAACTTTATACGTACGAACAAAAGAAACAATTAATTCTACATCATTTGAAGGAATTTCTAATAATACTGTATTCTTTTCATCGAACGATATTTCTTCCCCTTCTTTAGATTCAATCTTAGAAATCCTATATCCTTCCTTTGGAGTAATAGTAAAATCTATGATTTCTCCTGCAGGATAACCATTAGTATTTAATCCTTCAATAGTAGCATTTTCAGCACCGGTAACTTTAACATAATATGCTTTTGTCCAATTTGCATAAAGAGTGATATCACTATCTAATTCAGTTCCACCAACTACTTCATTTTCAAACGTTTCTTCACGATACCATCCTAAGAAAAGATAACCATCTCTTTCTGGTTGTTCTAATTCTTTTGGCAAAATAGTTTGTTTTTCTAATGTTTTATTTTCACTAATTCCATCGTTATATACATACGTTACATTATAAGCTTGTTTCCATCCAGCATATAATGTTATATTTCCAGTAAGTTTTGTTCCTGGTATGACAGAAGAAGTGCATGCTTCATCAGTAAACCAACCTAAGAATAAATATCCTTCTCTATTTAATTCCTCGAGTGTTTCAGGAATACTAATAAGTTTATCTAATGTTTGATTATTTCTTATTCCATCATTATACACGTAAGTAATTGAATATGATTGTAAGTATGTTACTTTAAGTTCTGCGCTAGAAGTTAAATAATCATTTAATCCATGTGCAACAACCTTAAAATTAACGCTTACATCCATTTCTTTCATCGCTTCAGTTAATGCAAATTCTTTTGCAGTAATACCCTTTGCAACTAATGTTTCTCCATTGTAAACATCATATGATTTTGCATAATTGCAAGACCAAGTAATCTTATCTCCATTTAAAGTTAGATTCTTTATTGCTCCAACATAGTCTGCAATGACTACCCTCTTTAGTTCTCTTTTGTTATTAAATAATTCATATTCTCCATATACCATAAGGTAATCATTTTCACTGATACCTGCAGATTTCATTGCACTATATTCAGAATTATTTCCAAATTTATATAGTTGAAGTTTACTACTATTATCTTCAAAATCGAGTAAATATGAAGATTTATTATACGAGTCTAAAGAATCAATGATTCCTGAAGAAAGGTAGTATTGTCCATTATTACTACTTGAATTTGGAATATCAACAATCTTTGTTTCATTCATTAAGGAAACACTTGCATTAATTATTATATTCTCTTTTACTTCGAAAGAATACTCATCGTTCTCTTTTACTAATTCAACACCATTAATCTCAACTTTTGTTGCGGTAAAATATGGTCTTACATATTCAAAATTAACGAATAATTTAACGTTATCTTGAATCTTAGTATTATTTTCATAAGTTTTACCATCTTTATCCATTAATACGATGTCACATTTATCATTTGAAGTAACATTAACTAGATATTTTCTTCCTGCAACTGCAGTAATAGATATATTCTTACCATTTGCCATCACAAAAGAATAATTATTACCATTTTTTGTAGTTGCAATAATATTTCCATCACTATCTTTAACGATAACTTCTTTTACATAATAATCTTCACTATTAGGTGCAACAGTAATAGTTACATCTTGTCTATCAAGGTATTTGCTTTCTGCAGTAATTGTTAAATTGTCAACTTGAATTACTTCAACATCTCTTTCTTTAGCAGTTTCTTTAACATCAATAACTAAAGTACCAGAAACTGAAGGGACGAATTCACATCTAAATACTCTTGTTACTGGATCGATTTCAAATTCGTATTCAGTATCTCCTACTTTAATGCTATCTACTGTCTTTCCTTCTTTAACAGTACCGGTAATTGTAATCTTATCAAAGCAATATAAATCTTCAAAACTTCCTGTTGAAGATACTACTTGAGCCGTTCCTAATGAAGGATCTAATTCGTTTACTGTAATATCGTAACTATCAGAATTAGATACTCGATAATAGTTTACTGCCTCACATGAACTTGTGCTATAGTATCCAAATTTATCGGTATCATTATTATATCTAATTGTATTCCCGTCACTTACAAAAGCAAGAACTTCTGAAGACGCAGTCCAAGCAGTTTTAGTTTCGCTAAGATTAAAACCTTTACTATTTGGAACTAAATACTTTCCATTCGGAGCTTTAATATAATAATTATCTCCATCTTTTTCAATATACCATAATCTATTTTGTTCAAATGTATCATAACTTAATTCTCCATCAAAAGAAACTCCTGCTACTCTTCCCTTATCAGTTCCATCTACTTTCTCTGGTAAAAAAGCAAGATTACCATAAGTAAAAACATAATATCCTTCAGTAAGATTTTCTTTTGATTCTACCTTAGCAATTGAAACAGGAGAAGTAATAACAAATTGTGTAGAAGCATTTTTCAATTCGTAATTAGAAGCATCTTTACCTTCTAATTGAACGCTAACATCATATGTTCCAATTTTAATTTTAGCTTCACCAACTAATTTAACATTAGCTTCATCGCCATCGATGATTGGTGTATCTAATTCGAATTTAGGAGCTTGTGCTTTACCATTATATGTAACCAGTAAATCACTCCAGTTAACACTAATCACTTTCTTAACAACATTAATTTCCATACGTTCCGAAGGTTGAACGTCTTCATAGTACGTGCTATTATTGTTTGCAAATTTAATAGAAGCATAATATGTACCTACATCTATTACATCGATTTCATCTTCTGATGTATTTGTCGCATAGAATTTAACTTCTGATACTGATAATGATTTTGGAAGATTTGTAATAACGATATCTTCTTTAGTTAATACAGTTGCATCATAAACAATATCATTTATAGAAATATTGCTAATATCATAAGTCTTTTTTGTAATCTCTACCGTACCATACATATCATCGATTCGATTATAGTTTTTACCTACATTAAATGAAATAACCGCATAGTATTTTCCAGCTTCTTTAGTAGAAGATACTTCGTTTGTATGAGCTTCATCAGTATAATATTTAATTGAAGGAGTTACTCCAGTAGGTAATCCTTCAACAGTTACATATTTATTTTTACTATCATATTGAGTTTTAACATTATTAATAACAATATTTTCAATGTCAATATCAATTCTTTCAATCGTTAATGTTGCAGTTAATTTCTTAGTATTATATCCTTCTTTTTCAAGCGTTGCTTCAATGGTATATATACCAGCATCTACATATGAATTTTTTCCATCTTTATATGTAATTGTTGTTCCTTCTGGTGCACCTTCTACAACAATTTTATGAGCATTTCCATCATATGAAACTACTTTATCAACCATTTTTACTGATTCATCGAAATCTAATAACGTCTCAACACTACTAGATGAATCTATTGAAGCACTATCGCTAGAGGAAATCGATGAAGAAGATGAAGCACTCGATTCATTTGATGTAACAACATTACTACTTTCACTAGAAATAGATGAATATATAGATGAATCAATAGAGCTTGAGTTCGATGAAACGCTATCAATTGAAGAAGATGGGGATATCGATTCACTCGATGATTCACTTGAAACAGCTGACGAATTTTCATTTGAAGAAACTGAATAATTTGAATTTATACTACTTGAATCATTACTCGAATCACTAGAAGTAACAATAGAAGCCACACTACTTGAAGAAGAAGTGCTGCTAGTAGATACTTCTACAGTACTAGGGCTAGAAGATGAACTAGAACTTACTACTTGTTCCTTCTTTTTACATGATGAAACTAGAAAAAGAAGGAAAGCACATGAAAAACAGGCCAATACCTTAATTTTCTTTGAATTAGTTATGTTTGACATAAAAATCTCCTTTTTATAATATTAACTCTATTATACTTCATATAGTATATTATTGAAACCTTTTTCATCAAACACTCTTTTTGTCTAATAATTTTTCATCAATTATTAATCTCATTCTTCTAGCATCTCCTTCTAACAATGAATTATTGGAGAATCTAAATGATAAGAAAATATTAATCAATATTATTTATCACGTTTATTTTTTATAAGATTGTATTTCAATAATGCTGCGATTGTTTTTCCATCTTTAATTTCATTTTCTTCAATTTGTTTTAAAAGATGTTCAATTGAATCTTCATAGATGATAATGTTCTCATCAATATCCCAATTAGTTTTTGTTTTAACTAAATCTTCAGCGATAAACATATGTATCACTTCATTAGAATAAGCAACCGTAGGATAGAATTCACCCATATAAGTTAATTTGTTTGCATAATATCCTGTTTCTTCCTCAAGTTCTCTTCTCGCGCATTCTAATACATCTTCACCCTTATCGAGTTTTCCTGCAGGAATCTCTATCATCACTTCATCAAAAGGATAACGATATTGTTTTTCCATAATGATTTTATCGTTATGAACTGCAACAACACAAGATGCGCCACAATGCTTTATAACTTCTCGCGTTGTTTCTCTTCCATTAGGGCATCTAACTTTGTCTTTTGTTAATTTAACAATTTTTCCATCAAAAATCGTTTCTGATTCTAATTTAACTTCTCTTATTTTTTCCATATACTCTCTTCCTCTCATAAATAAATAATACTATACCAATAATGAATATGATAATTGACCAGAATTGCGATGGAGATAATTCTCCAATAAACTTTCCTCTATCATCTCCTCGATAGAATTCAATAATAAATCTCCATAAACCATAAAGGATTAAATAAAATTGAAAATTGTATTTGTCCTTATCCTTTAAGGATAAAATCAAGAATGTAAGTGCTAAAAAAATTAAAAATATCGCTTCAAATAGATTAATTGGAACCACTTTATGGTCCATTCCAACAAATTGTACTCCGATAAAAGAAGTTGTTTCTTTTCCATAGCAACATCCACTTAAGAAACATCCTATTCTTCCTACTCCATGTGCGATGCAAATCATAAAAGAAGCTACAGGTAAGATTTTATCTAATAAATATGGACCATACTTTTTGCGATAATAAATGAAATACAATAAAAGAAAAATTGTTACTCCTCCGATCAGTCCTCCATAAAAGGTCATAGATAACGAGAAATGATAATTCTCTTTATTTTCAATTAGGAAATACAGATTTTGAAATAATACAGCAAATATCAATCCGCCAACAATTGAAAAGCAAGCAGTAATCAAAATTGAAAGAAATTCTCCTTCAGTAAATCTTTTTTTCTTTTTTTGCACTATGAATAAAAATGTAAAACATAGGATGATTCCAAGAAAAACCATTATTGTATATGAATCAAATATCCAAATATTAGGTAACATTCTCTTTTCTCCTTTTTCTAACTACATAATAAACTATAAAAACATATACTATACTTAAAATTCCAATCAATACATTAATAATAATATATGAATTTGATACATCAGTGAATGTAAAAAGGTAGTCAAATAATACTCCATTGAAAACATTAAAGAGAATATGTCCACATATTGCATAAGATAATCTACTTTCAAGTCTTATTATAGAAAGAACGATACCTAAACAGAAGGAATATAACATCTGTATAAGTATTGATATAAAGTTTAAACTAAAAGCATTAATTGAATGACATAAACTAAATAAAAGACTAGATAAAATAATACCTAATTCATTTACGTATTTCCTATTCTTATATCGATTGATATATGAATCTAAAAATAAGTATCTAAATATAACTTCTTCAATTAAAGCAATTAACGAAAAAAGGATAATCGCTTGAACTAATTCTAATGCATCGATTTCATTAAACGTAAAATCATTGAATAATAATATAAAGTAGTTCGAAAATGAACTAATTAATAAAGGTAAAAATAAAACATCCAATCTCTTTCCTTTAAATATATTATTATTTCTATTATCGTATACAATGAAGAAAAAAAAGATAATTAATAAGGAGATCCTTATTAACCTAATAATCATTCCACTATTAATAAATCTATCAAATGGAAATAAGCATATTCCTACATATATTAGAAGCGAATATATAAATGGAATGAAAGTGATTTTCTTTTGCATAGTTTCCTCATAAATAATGTTTTAATGCATTTTATCTATTAATTAATTATAACATCCATCAAAAACAATTAATAACATATTATTGTTAAATAATAAAAATGTGGTAAAATTAGAGTAATAAAAATAAAGCGAGGAACAACCTATGAAGAAAGTAATTGGTATTGATTTTGGAACATCAAAAACTGCGGTTTATTTAACTAAAAAAGGAGTACTTTATAACGAGCCTACCGTTGTTGCTTTAAATAAAGAAACGAAAAAAGTAATCAATGCTGGATATTTAGCATTTAAATTATTAGGTAAGACTCCTGATAATATTTTAGTCTTCACTCCAATTAGAAATGGTGTTGTCAACCATATTCCTGCCGCTTCATTATATTTAGAAACCGTATTAAAAGATTTGAAATTAAAGAAATATTTATCACATTCCACCGTTATTGTTTCAAGTCCGAGTGAACTAACACAAGTTGAGACAAACGCCTTAAGAATGGTATTAAAAAATATCGGATGTAAGAAAGTTATCGTTAAATCTCAGGGATATTTAGCCTCAATTGGTGGAAACAAAGATGGCGCAGCAATCAAAGGAAGTTTATGCGTGAATATTGGTGGAGGTGTCTCTGATATTGTTATTATGTCTAATGGTGAGGAACTAATTTCTCATACTTCACGTTTTTCTGGAACATTAATCGACAATAACATCATTAGATTCTTACGTAAAACGCATCACCTCATCATCAGTAATAAGACCGCTGAATACATAAAGATGAAAATAGGTTCAATTGAAACTTATCCAGAAAATAGATTATTGGAAATTTCTGGTATCGACGTAGTATCTTCACTACCTCATTCTGTTGTTATTTCGACTCAAGAAATAAAACAAACAATTATCGATACAATTAATCCTCTTGTAGATGACATCGTTGACTGTTTAGAAGTAACTCCTCCAGAAGTAGCTTCGGACATCATTCAATCAGGGATTCTTCTTTCAGGAGGTGGAGCTTTACTTTCTGGGATTAGAGATTATCTTGAAACAAAGATTAACGTATCTTGTCGTTTAGCTGCTAATCCATCCGATTCTGTTATTGAAGGAATTAAGATTTTAGCGCATAAAGAGTTATCTGAACAAGAAAAAAAATAATCTAGAATCGAGCAAGCATAATCGCTTGCTTTTTTCTAGATTATTATCTTATCTATTAGCTTCTTTAACCATCGTTTTTAAGTGATTTGCCAAATTATTCGAGAAATCAGTTTTTAAGAATCTATATTGCCAGTTGCCACTTGCAACACCTGGAGTATTCATTCTTGAATATTTATCCATATGCAATAAATCTTGTGGAGTGAATATAACAACATCTGCAGAACTTCTCATTAACGAACCAATCATCGTATCAAGAATATCTTCATCTCTCCATATGCATAAATAATCTTTCATGCTGTTTTTTAAATCTGGATGTTCTGCGATAAAATTAACCATAACATCATTATCATGTGTACCTAAATATGCAACACAATTTGTTTCATAATTATGTGGTAAGAATGGAGAAAGCAATTTTGCTTCTTTAAATTCTCTTGGAGTAACACAGTTTGTGAAATCAGGTCCTTGGCATTCATTTGGATCATCGTCATAATAAACACCTTTTAAATGTCTTTCATAATCATCAAATGCGAATTGGAATAATTTCATTCCAGGAAAATTATATCTTGCTTTAAGATCTTTAACTCCTTGAGTTATAACACCTAAATCTTCCGCAATAATTTGACATTTTTTAGAAACATTCTTCAATGTATCGAATAAATCAGCACCTGGTCCTTTGATCCATTCTCCATTTATTGCAGTCTTTTCACCAAATGGAACGCTCCAATATGCTTCAAATCCTCTAAAGTGGTCAATACGAACGCAATCGTATAATTTTGCCATTGCTTGCATTCTTTTTCTCCACCAGAAATAGTTTGTAGCTTTATTCTTTTTCCAATCATAGATTGGATTGCCCCATAATTGACCTGTTTCTGAGAAGAAATCTGGTGGAACACCAGCTACTTCAGTAGGTCTTCTGTTTTGGTCTAATTTAAATAGTTTTGGATGAGACCAAACATCTGCAGAATCTAGTGAAACATAGATAGGCATATCACCGATGATTTTAATCCCTCTTCTATTTGCATGTTTCTTTAATTTTAAATATTGACCATATGCAATGTATTGTAAGAAAATCCAAAAATGATATTCATCAATATTCTCTTCGATAACCTTCTTAATAGGTGTCTTTTTATGCAAGCGAAAATCTCTCTTCCATTCTTGGAATGATTTCCCTCCATGTATACCTTTTAATACCATGAAGCATGCATAATCTTCTAACCAGTATTTTTGTTTGTTATAAAACTTATCAATATCTACTTTTAATGCATCATATCCTCTATTAAATGCAATTCTTAATACATCAAATCTTTCATTATAGATGATTCCATAATCACAATAACGTGGATTTGTTCCTCCTTTAATTGATTTTACCTCTTTTTTTGTCAATAATCCTTGAGTTACTAAAACGTCTAAATCAATAAAATAAGGATTCAAAGCAAATGCTGAAAAACTTTGATATGGTGAATCACCATATGAAGTAGGATTAAGTGGCAATACTTGCCAATATTTTTGATTTGCATCGGCTAGAAATTTAACAAATGAATGTGCTTCTTTACCAAATGTACCAATACCATGCTTGCTTGGTAAAGATGAAATATGAACTAATAGTCCTGAACCTCTTTCCATATATATATTCTCCCTTTCTATATATTATATAAAGAAAGGGACATCTTATCAATCAAAAAATCCTCATTTTCAATAAAAAAACGATTTTTGACCTATTTTTCAGCCCTTTTTGCTTATATTATTTTCTTAATCGATGATGAAAAATCTTACAATCCATACTTTTCTAATTTTTTTGTATAATATTATTTACAATAATACGATATTTTGTAATTTTTCATTAAGATATGTTATAATATTTTGTGAAAGGAGGCTAATTATATGACTTTATTATTAAGCCTTATTGATAATCAAATAACATGGATTGTTGTATGGATTTCAGTATTTATTCTTGCACTGATTATTGAGTTAACAACTGAACAATTAGTAAGCATTTGGTTCTGTGGTTCAGCAGTGATTTGCTTAATTCTAGCGATATTCTCTGTTCCATGGTGGATTCATCTTATTGTTTTTATACTTGCAAGTTCTATATTATTAGTTGTTTCAAGATTTCTCATTAAAAAAGATCAACAAAAATCTGTTCCAACAAATACAGATTCATTAATTGGCCAAGAAATAAAAATTACTAAAGAAGTCAATAGCTCATCTTATGGAGAAGGAAAAGTTAGAGACGTAGTATGGTCTATCTTATCTAAAGAAGGAGAGATCAAAGAAGGAGAGATTGCAATAATCGAAAATATCGAAGGAAATCATTTAATTGTAAGAAGAAAGGAGAATTAAAATGGTTAGTTTATTATCAGCTGGCGGAGTATTTGGAATAATCGCAGCTTGTATTATCGCTTTAATTATTATTATCGTATTAATCAGATGTATCGTTATTGTTCCACAAGCTTCAACAGTCATCGTTCAGAGATTAGGTAAATATAGAAAGACTTTATCTGCAGGATTTCATATATTAACACCTATTATTGAATCAAAAGTCGCAGTTGTTTCTTTAAAAGAAAAAGTTGCAGACTTCCCACCTCAACCAGTAATTACAAAAGATAACGTCACAATGCAAATTGATACTGTTGTCTATTATCAAATTACTGACCCAAAACTCTATACATATGGAGTTGAAAAACCAGTTCAAGCAATCGAAAACTTGACTGCAACAACATTAAGAAATTTACTTGGTGATCTTGAATTAGACCAAACATTAACTTCAAGAGATACCATTAATCACAAAATGAGAGCTATCCTTGATGAAGCAACAGATCCTTGGGGAATTAAAATCAACCGTGTTGAATTAAAGAACATTCTCCCTCCAAGAGATATTCAAGAAGCTATGGAAAAACAAATGCGTGCCGAACGTCAAAAACGTGAAGCAATCCTAACTGCAGATGGTCAAAAACAAGCAGCTATTCTCCAAGCTGAAGGTGAAAAGGAATCTGCAATCTTAAGAGCAGAAGCTAAGAGAGTTCAAATGGTCACTGAAGCACAAGGTCAAGCAGAAGCATTATTAAAAGTTTATGAAGCACAAGCACAAGGTATGAAAATGATTAACGATGCAAATCCAAATGCTGCATATGTTACATTAAAAGGTTTTGAAGCATTAGAAAAAGTTTCAATGAATCCTGCAACAAAACTCATCATTCCAAGTGATATTCAAAACGTAACTGGTTTATTGGCATCAATGAAAGAAGTTGTAAGCGATAAACAAACACAAAAAAGCAATAAATAATTGAGTTTTTTCAAGCAAATAGTGATATTTCATTATTTGCTTTTTATTTGTAATACTTCCATAAATTCTTCCTTGATTTACTGAATATTAAGTAATATTATATATGAAGTGGGAGTGAGCAATATGAATAAAAAATTGTTTTTAGTTTTAGTAACATCATTGTTATTAGTAGGTTGTGAAAGAAAAACACAAGATTCTTCACCTACTTCTAGTGATAATGTTTCTCAAAGTATTACTTCAAATAATAATACTTCAAATAATGTAACATCATCAAATCAAAATTCAACCATTATCTCTTCAAGTGATGAGCAATCCTATTCAAGTAAAGAAACACAAAGTGAAGAAAGTTTAGCTTCTAGTTCAACAATTGTTTCATCTGTTTCTAGCGTTGATTCATCTTCAAATAGTTATTATCATTCGTCTTCAGTAGTTGAATCTTCATTAGATAATTCTTCTATAATCTCTAATTCTAGCGTAGTTTCTAGTTCTAATAATTCGAGTTCTTCTTCATCAGTCAATTCTTCTATTAGTTCAGTTTCTAGTTCTAGTTCGAGCGTAACTTCAAGTTCTAATAGTTCAAGTTCTTCTTCATCAGTCAACTCTTCTATTAGTTCAGTTTCCAGTTCTAGTTCGAGTGTAACTTCCAGTTCTAATAGTTCAAGTTCTTCTTCGTCAGTCAACTCTTCTATTAGTTCAGTATCTAGTTCTAGTTCAAATGTTTCATCATCAATTATTTCCTCAAGTAGTAATTCGAATAGTTCAAATTCAAGTACTACTTCGTCTACTATTTCATCTAGTGTTATAAATAGTTCATCCAGCAATATCTATAATGGAACATACTATAATTCGATAAGCAATCATTTGACAGGATCATCATTACAATCAAGTCTTCAAAAACTTCTTGAAAGCACGCATAATGCAAAAAGTTATAGTTCATTATGGGCAGCATACAAAACGACTGATATTAAACCAGGAACAAACTATATTTGGGACATGTATTCTAACTATAATTATGTTGTAGGAACTGATCAAGCAGGAAATTTCAGTGCCGAAGGTCAAAAATACAACCGTGAACACTCTATTCCAAAGAGTTGGTTCAATGATGAAGCACCAATGTATTCCGATATTCACCATTTATTTCCAACTGATGGATTTGTAAACGGAAAAAGAAGTAACTTTCCTTATGGTGAAGTAGGAGAAGCAACATATACTTCTAAAAATGGAAGTAAACTAGGATCTTCTTCATTCTCTGGATACTCTGGAACAGTTTTCGAACCAATCGATGAATATAAAGGTGATTTTGCAAGAACTTATTTCTATTTTGCAACTAGATATCAAGGTGTTGCAACAAGTGGTAATGGTTCTGCCGTCTTTAAAAAAACATACCCATACCTTACAGATTATGCTTTAAATCTTTTCACTAAATGGAGTGAAATGGATCCTATATCCCAAAAAGAAATTGATAGAAATAATGCAGCTCAAGATTTCCAAGGAAATAGAAACCCATTCATCGACCACCCAGAATATATAAATAAGATATTCGGTGGAAATACTTCGATAGATGATGATGTAAATCATAGTTCTAGTAGTTCATCATCTAATAGTTCTTCTAGTAGTTCTTCTTCTAGTTCATCAATAGGAAAAACTGATCAAGAATACGCAAATGAAGTTATCAATTTAATCAATAATATCGGCACAATAGACGAATCAAGTAAAAGTAGGATTAATGCTGCTTCGAATGCGTACAATGCATTAACATCATCTCAAAAAGCTCTTGTTACGAATTATCCAACACTAACTCAAGCAATTGAAGAATATGAGAACTTATATGGTGAATCAATAAATAATCAAGTTCAATTCACATTTAAATATGATTCCAACAACAAAAAGAGTTTTACAGATAATGGAATAACGTTTAATAGTAATATCGATTCTTATGCGCAAGAAGCTAGAGGTGTTCAATTTACAAACTCAAGCATCTCCAAAGCTTCCAATAAAACGCTAAAATTATTCTCTTCAGATTACGAAGGAGGAATAACTTCATTAAAGATTAATATTGCAACAAATGGTAAAACTGATTCTTCTGCAGCTTCAATAAAAGTATCAGTTGGTGGGGTACAGTTAAATGGTGATGTATCAACAATTAACAAGGATAGTAACACAGATTATATATTTAGCAGTGAAACCGAATTAAAAGGAGAAATATTAATCGAGATTACTACTTCTCAAACAAATAAATCAGTTTATATTAATTCCTTAACTATCAATTAATCAAAAATGAGACATTCGTGTCTCATTTTTTTTGATTTATTTTATAAAAAATCATATATTGCTTTTTATCTTTTTTTGTAATAATATGGTAAAAGTGAGGTTTATATGAGGAAAAAGATATTTTTATTTTTAGTATCATCATTATTACTCATTGGATGTAACAATACTACCACATCATCTTCTACTTCAATTGCTTCTAATGTAGAAGAAACAAGTTCAAATAGTATAGTAGATTCATCTACGACATCAAATGATAATAATACTACTTCATTAAATCCTAGTTCATCACAAATAAGTGTAGAAACTAGTTCATTAGAATCAAATAATTCATTTGTAAGTTCAAATGATAACAATAGTTCGAATACTGTCTCTTCAAACTCTTCTATTACTAGTTCATCGAATAATTCATCAAGTATGGAAGTTTCTTACGATGGATATTATTCAGGTATTTCTCCTACCTTATCTGGAGAATCATTACAAAAAACATTAACTTCTCTTATTAGTAAGAATTATCATGATTTAGGTTATGATGGATTATTAACCGCATATAGAGAAACAGATTGCAAACCAAATACAAATATCATCTGGGATATGTATTCTAATGAGAATTTCGTTTGTGGAGGAGACAAAGAAAATCATCAATATAAAAAAGAAGGAGATGGTTACAATCGTGAACATTCAATACCACAAAGTTATTTTAGTGAACAACGTCCGATGAAATCAGATTTATTTCACGTATATCCAACAGATGGATATGTCAATAATAGAAGAAGCAATTTCCCTTATGGTGAAGTAAGTAATTACTCCTACATTTCTAATAATGGAAGTAAATTGGGTCCTTCATCTTTCCCAGGATATTCTGGAACAGTTTTCGAACCAATTGATGAATATAAGGGTGATTTTGCAAGAACATATTTCTATTTTGCAACAAGGTATCCTGCAAAAGCGACAAAAACTGCTAATGGTGCTGTTTCTTTTTCAACTTCTTATCCATATTTAACAAAATACGCAATCGATTTATTTACAAAATGGAGTGAAGATGACCCTATTTCTCAAAAGGAAATTGATAGGAATAACGCAGTTTATAAATTACAAAAGAATCGTAATCCATTTATCGATCACCCAGAATTCATCAATAAAATATTTGGAGGAAATACTTCCATTGGTAACGATGTCGACATAGGAAATAAGGATGAAGAGAATAAATCAGATCAAGAATATGCTGACGAAGTCATCTCATTAATTAATTCTATTGGTACAGTCACTTCATCTAGTGGAGCTTCAATTTCCAAAGCATCTAACGCTTATGATAAATTATCTGATACACAAAAAGCTCTAGTAACAAACTATCAAATACTACTTGATGCAAAAGAAGCTTATAAAGAATTCGGTGAAACCATTGGAGAAAAACTCATATTCAACATGGTATATGAAGAAGATAAAGACACATTTAAAGACAAAAACATCACTTTTGAAAGTAATGTAAATGCGAATGGAAATGATAATAATAATCGAGGAGTACAATTCTTAAATAAAGGAATTAATGCATCTTTGAATCATACCTTAGTTCTTACTACGAATGATTATGCTAATGCAGTAAGTACAATAAAACTTACATGCGCATCTAATGCGACAAATTTCTCATCAATCAAATTAAAAGTATTTGTCGGTGAATCAAGATTATCTAGTGAAGTCGATTCACTTACTCAAAAGGAAAGCGAAGAATACTTATTCACTTCAGATATCCCATTAAATGGAGAGATTAGAATTGAAGTTACTTCGACATTAAGCAGTAATTCTTTCTATATAAGTACAATTGAGATTAACTAATATAGATAACACTATAATCATAAAATAAGATTATTGCAAATATGTTACAAATAAAAACGCTAGTATAGATTAATCTTTAGCTAGCGTTTTAATTTTACTTATTTTTGTTTGTAGAAATGTGAAGGATAAGAGGTTGATATATGAGAATAACTGCTACAACTTAATGTAGTATATGTGTTATAAGTTCCTAGATATCTTTTTTCTCCATCAAGTGATGAGACAAATGTTTTATACGTATCATCGTAGGTATAAATCGTGGACTTTGTATCATCAATAGATAAATTCTTATGATCTCCATTTTTAACCATATTAATATATTTCTTTTGTCCAGAAATTGTTACTGAAAGATAATATCCACTAGAAGCTTCTTCAATTGTTACATTCACAGCATCATTATAATTTGTTGTTGTTTTTAAGTACCATGGAGTAGCATCATTATATGTTCCATCAATCCACATCGTTTCATTCAATGATTCTTGGAAGAAGCCTAACTTGTATGTTTCTCCAACTACCGGTTTACATATCTCATATGAAGTATTTTGTTCTTGTGAAGTGTTTCCTCCAGGATTAGAAGGAAGCGAACCACCATATACCCCAAATATTTTTGCAATATAAGATGGTTTATCGATAAATGGATTTCTATTTCCTTGAAATGCGTAGCAAGCATTATTGCGATCAATCTCTTTTTGAGAAACAGGATCCATTTGACTCCATTTCGTAAATAAGTTAATCGCATATGTTGTCAAATATGGGTATGAATTTCTAAAGACATTTTGTCCTTCACCGCTAGTTGCAACACCTTGATATCTAGTTGCAAAATAGAAGTAAGTTCTTGCAAAATCGCCTTTATATTCATCGATTGGTTCAAAAACTGTTCCAGAGTATCCAGAGAATGAAGAAGATCCTAGTTTACTTCCATTTTTAGAAGTATATGTTGCTTTTCCTACTTCTCCATAAGGATAGTTACTTCTTTTTCCGTTTACATATCCATCAGTTGGATAGATATGATGTACATCACAAACCATCGGATTACTTTTATTAAACCAACTTTGAGGGATGGAGTGTTCTCGATTGAACATATCTCCTTCACCACTATAACTTCCACCATGATCTCTTGAAACATTATAAGAACAATTAGAATACATATCCCAAACAATGTTTGTGCCAGGTCTTACATCAGTAGTTTTATAAGCTGTCCATAAAGCATCGTAACCTCTTGCATTATGTCCATTTGTAATAAGCCTTTTCAAATTATCTTGTAATGTCGATCCCGTCATTGAATCAGATATAGAATTATAATAATTTCCTTTATATGAATCATTTACTGCAGGAATACTAATAGATGAAGATGATGATTGAGAGGAAGCAACAGAACTAACACTTACAGACGATGATTGAACGGAAGTGACCGAACTAACACTTACAGACGATGATTGAGCGGAAGTGCTTGAACCATCAGCAATAGAAGTGACACTAGAAACAGTTTCACTCGAAGATTGTTTTTCACTACTAGTTGCTATAGATGAACTAGTTTTATCACAACCAACAATCATTGTTGTGATTAATGTAAATAATAATAAAAGTCTCTTTTTCATTTTAATACCTCAGTCGCAATTAATAGTATATATCTTTTAGAGTACATATGCAACTTAATATTATTTTACGCGCGATGACTTGCGATAAAATCCTCGATTTCTCGAGCTTCTTTAATGATATCTTTCGATAAATTTTCACTACCATTTTCGACAACTAATATATCGTCTTCAATACGAACACCAATACCTAATTCCTTAAAATATAGACCTGGTTCACAAGAAATAATCATTCCTGGTTCAAGAACTCCTTCATATCGTGGCATTGGATCATGTGTATCTAATCCTATGTGATGTGAAATACCATGGAAATAATAATTTCCAATTTCACTTTCATCTTTGATTAATCCTTCCGAAACGCAATGTTTTGCAAGATACTCTACGGTTTTAGCTTGAAGATCTTTTAAAGAAACTCCTGGTTTAATTTCATTAATAATATATTTATTACAACCTAAAACTATATTATAAATTTTTAATTCTAGTTCACCGAATTTTCCATTTATTGGATAAGTTCTAGAAATATCTGCATGATACCCTTTATATAATGCTCCTAAATCAAGAAGAATCATATTTTTGTTTTCTAAAGTATCATCATTTGCTCTATAGTGCAATACGGCTGCGTTTTTTCCAGCTGCAGCAATAGTCTCAAAAGATATTGGGCAGTTCGCAATACGTTTAATTTCATATTCAAATTTTGCTTGAACTTGATATTCGTATTTCATATTAGGAAGTTCTTTCATAACTTCTTCAAGAGCTTCTCTTGTTACATCTACTGCTTTTCTATATAAATCGATTTCATAATCTTTCTTTACTCCACGTACAGTGGTAATCGTTTTATAGACATCTTCAATCTCAACTAATTTAGTTTCGTTTTCAATTTTATTCTTCAATACTTCACCAAAATTAATTTGTCCTTTGAATGCAATTTTTTCTAAGTCGAGATATACTGTTTCAATCTTTTTATTATTTAATATTTCTAATAAGTAATCATCGAAATCATCAACGTATCTTACTTCATCGCACTCAGTAATATCAAATATTTGTTCTGGAGTTAAATAGTCTCCCATCCATTTACTATGAAATTCTGTATTTTCATAAGCCAAGATAGTTTCATGAATTTCATCGTTAATTCTTGTTACAACTAAATATGTATTCTCTTGTGTGATACCAGTCATATAATAGAAATTCGTATTCACAACAAATGGATAACTTTCATCAGCTGAAAATTGTTTTAATTCTCCAGAATAAATAATCAAAACACTATTATCTTTCAATCTAGAATATACATCTTCTCTATTTTTTTTATAATTATTCATACTATTCTCCTATAATAAGCGATGAAATACAATCCGCAGCATAATCAAGATAATCTTTATCGAATTCTTCTACTCTTCCTTCATCAACACATTTTGTCATTTCTGCATCAAAAGGAATTCTTGCAAGAAGTGCTTCATTGTATTCAGCTTCAATCTCTTCTTTTTCTTTATGTCCATATATATAAATATGTTCATCGCAATTTGGGCAACGTACATAAGACATATTCTCAACAATTCCAAGAACATTAATATCCATCTCATGAGCCATATTTAAAGATTTTTTTACTATCATTGAGACAAGATTTTGAGGGGTAGTTACCATAATCAATTCATCGACTGGAATTTGTTGGAAAGTAGATAAACTAACATCTCCTGTTCCTGGTGGCATATCAATAAATAAAACATCTAATTCGCCCCAATTTACATCCTTATAAAATTGGCTAACAAGAGAAACGATTAAACTTCCTCTCCATAAAATAGGATCATCATCATTAGGCAACAACATATTTGTAGAGATAACTTTTATTCCACTTGGTGTCACATAAGGTAAAATAAGTCCATCTTGTTGATATGCTTTTTCTTTTATTCCGAAAGATTTAGCCATACTAGGACCTGTGATATCTGCATCTAAAACACCAACTTTAAAACCTTTTTTTGCCATTTTAGATGCGAGTAATGAAGTTACCATTGACTTACCTACTCCACCTTTTCCTGAAAGTACACCAACAATTCTTTTTATTGATGACTTATCATTTAATATTAATTTTTGAATTCCTTCTCCGCCACAATTGGAGGCACATGAAGAACAATCATGATTACAACCCATTTATATCTCCTTTACTAATCTTTTATATATACTTCCTGTGTTTCTATTTCAGAAACTTTAATTTTCCCATTGGAAATCTCATTAAGCATATCCTTATCAAGTGTTCTTGATAAGAAATATATTTTAACATCTTCTTCAAAAATTGTATCTAATATTTTTCCTTTTTCCTTTTGCAAGTGATAATTTATCGAATCGTATAATGAATATTCCATTGATATCTCATATAAAGTGTGAGTTTCAATAGAAAAAACATCTGCTTTATCAATTACTTCTTTACTCGCGTTAACGTAGGCCCTTACTAAACCACCAGCCCCTAGTTTTATCCCTCCAAAATACCTAATAACAACTAGTAAAACATCGTGAAGATCACTATTTTTAATCACTTCAAGAATCGGTCTTCCTGCCGTACCACTAGGCTCACCATCATCATTACTCTTTTCTTTATTTCCAATAACATAAGCGTAACAATAATGAGTAGCCTTAGGATACTTTTTATTAAGTTCTTTTAGAATGTCTTTTACTTGATAATCATTAGATAAAGGAATAATTATACCAATAAAGCGTGATTTATTAATTACAATTTCATTTTCGTAATATTCTTTTATTTTTTTCATACTATGCAACGAATACGTATTGAAGGTTAGTTTGATTTGACATTCTTTGTCCTAAATATCCTTCAATGGTATTTTCCCATACTGGATATGATGGTGAAGATCCTAATGATTTATTTAATAAATACGTAGAGTATGCAGAAACAAATGTAGGTAATCCTCTAATGAAATCATCAATTCCCTTTCCTTCTTTATTCCAATCATAAGATAAGGAACCATATTTTTCTAATAAATAATCGATAGTATCTTCATATCCAAGATTTTTATTTATTGTTCCATAGAGGAATTTTGATAAAGAACAAGAATAAGAAGAAATTGATACCGTTGCATAATCATGCATTAATGAAATCGTAATTTGATCAACCGTACCATCAAATAGAACTGTCTTTGATAATTTTGATAATACAGTCTCGAACGGATTACTTTCCATAATATTGATAATATTATCTGCATTTTGAATTTCCTTAACAATATCAATAAGAGAAATAAGCATATACATTTCATCATTCCATAAATTAACCTTATGAGCAAAATCAATATCCGTTCTTGAATCGATTTGATAATAATTAATCTTAGAGCCTTCTTTAATTAACATACCTTTATATGAAGGACTTCCTATATCATTTTCAATATCATCAATGTTTACTTTACAAATAAATTCCCTAATCATCGTTGAAACAATATCATGCAAGAGATAAGAAGAATTGACTAATGGTAGTAAACCTTCATATCCTAATGATGTTTTTGAAATATAAGAAGATAATTCATTTGCGATCGAATCGAAAACAATAGTATTAAATATCTTAATTAGTGAACAAATTCTATCAATTTCCGCGCC
The DNA here is from genome assembly GCA_945873815.1 of uncultured Caryophanales bacterium. Taxonomy (GTDB): domain Bacteria; phylum Bacillota_I; class Bacilli_A; order RFN20; family CAG-449; genus UBA3210. Next base: position 24,079 of record CAMCEE010000007.1, on the reverse strand, counting down.
TTCTTCAACCCATTTTAATGAAGGGTCACCATCAGATAATTTCTCTTCATTAGATATAGTCATAATCTTATCTTCTATAATTGCTTTACTATTACCTAATATAGCGTGTTTTGGATTATTAGGGTTATAGATGGAATTATCGAGATTTGCAGTAGTAATCATCTTAGAAATAATTTGTTCAAATACACTTAATTTATTATCTATTCTTTCTGAATTTTTGAGATAATGATATACATTTGATCTATGTAAGCTTCTAGTAAAATCACCAAAGATTACCGAGATTTGTTCTGCATTTGTTTCATTGATTTCAATAGTTTCACCATTAATGAATTTATTCAATTTTTGGAATGAAGCAATAACATCACATAATGTTTCAGCTTCTTCTTTGTACATACGATTTCCGTTAATGCATGAGCTTGCTGCAGTACTTGAATCTAATCCAATTGCATCAATACCAGCATTGACTTTATCAATCAAATTGATGATCAATAATTGATAAATTGAACGTTCATTATATGAAGGAGTAACAATATGAGATTCATCATCTAAATAATTCAAACAAAGAGAATGTTCAAATGCACCAGTAATGTTTGAAATATCAATATTTGCATCGCTTTGGACGTCCATATTATTAAGATCCAGATTAACAATTTCTTTAACTATTTCCTCTAATGATAAAGCTTCATTTTTCCAGAATGCTTTCATTTTATCTTCATCGACTATATCGATTATTTCACTAGGAGCATTAAATGCATTTAACGTATTCTTAATTAATATTGCATCTTTATTTTCATAATAGTTCTTTGCAGTATGATAGATTTGATTTCTTACTTCATATTCTCCAATATCAATATTATCGAGAATTTTTGGAATAAAGTTCTTATCGAGTGCATAACCGATAGAATAATCTAAAAGAATTGATTCATGCATATCCATGAATAGATCTTGAATTGGGGTTTTACCACTTTCTAATAATCCATTTATATCGGATAATAAATCGGTTGATGAAGATAATAAAGTGACTAAATCATTATTCACAATATTATATAGACTATTGTTAAATGCAACGATTTCATCATCCCATAAATTATTACTTGTTATCGTATAAATAATAGAAGGATCACTTTCTAAATTAATAAGGAAGTCACTAACATCAACCGTATCTCCTCCAGTAATATATTGGAATAAGTATTCAAATGAAGTAGTTCCTTTTCTATTACCATCTACATAAACAGGGGTATTAAAGATTCTAGAATCTTCAAGAATTGTTGTTATTCTTTCTAAAATAGATTTTTCATTAGAAGTTTTAATATCATCACCATCAGGTAAAGATGATGTTAATGATTTATTTGCAGTCAATTTTTTAATAGGATAGAATGAATCACCGACTTTATTAGAATCCAATGCTGAAGTTACATCATCTATACATTCAAATATATCAATCAATGACGAAATTTCTGCTTTTCTTGCTTCAATCTCTTCTTTTCTTGTTGTGAAAGAAGAATCAGAAGTCAATTTGATTGTTTCTTTTCCATTTTCAAGAACATATTCATAAGGAGTCAATGATAAATCTTTTTTATGGAAAGCATCCAAATCCGCTCTTTGCATGAATTCCTTTGCAACTCCTTCTTCAAGTGAGAAATCAACTTTATTTTTAAGAATTAATGTCATGATATCACGTAGGATATATGAATCATTCATTCTGTTTAATGCTCCATTCAAAGAAGACATTGAATCTCCGCTTATATTTTTAATTTCTCCAATCAATAATGCAAGATGAGCAATCTCTCCACGATATGAAGGATTATCAGATTTCCAAGAAACATAAGTTTTATTTGTTCCATCTTGAGAGTAAACTACGTTATTATTACCTAAATTAAAATCTAAATCAATTAATTCAGCTTCCCTGCAAGTATCAAGATCAAGATTTGAATCAAATGATTTTATAGCATCAATCAAGATTCCTTTAAGTAAATCATCAAATATACCATTTTCTCTTAATCCATCTTCTTTATATTTTCCTCCAATACATTGAGTATCGTATAACGTTGATAGAACTTTATAGATTTTTGAATTATCGATATAATAATCATCGAAAGAGCCATCGTAACCATTTGAAACAGCAGCATCATATGCTTCTTTAGTGATATTATCGATATTCGTCCAATCAATTGAAGCAAAAGCACCGCCTGCAGAAATTTCATTAATTGAATCTAACAAACTGTGTAAGTATTTACCTTCTTCACCCCAGTTTTCAATATTTGAGAAATCCGGTGTTCTTTTAACATCTCCAATTGTTAAAGAATCACCGATAATACCTTCAAAAACTGGAGGAATAATAGTTTTAATGATTTGAGAATTATCAAAGGAATTTAACGTGCATTCAATATTTTCTCCTAAGGTAAATATACTTACATCATTCCCAATTTCATCAACAATATCAAGAATAGGTAGAAGCGTATCTACTAACCCACTAAATTCCTCTTTCCACTCAGCGATTCTCCATGAAGCAGTTAATGTTTTTACTTCATTCATTGATTCTTCAATCTTTGTAGAATCAATTTCCATATTTGAAACTAGTGATTTAACATCGAACGAATTTATTAGATTTTGAATATTATTCGTTTCATTTGCAATCTTTTTGAAGATTTCTAAATCGAATAATCCTTTGTATTTTTCACTGGCTTTTGTACCTAATATAGCTTTAATTCCAGGTACATCTTTCCCTTTATATTTTCCTCCATCAATAAAGACATTAGAAGAGTATTTTTCTTCAAGCGTTGTATAAGAAGTTACGCTTTCTTTGCCTAATAAAAAATTCATTGGTTCATTTGAGAATGCTTCTCCTATTTTAGAAAAGTACAACTTATTATCGTAATATGCATAGTATTGTTGAGAAATCTCAAAAAAGACATCAACAAGGGTAGAAAGTTCACTTCCCCATCTAATAGAAGAATAAAAATCTTCTTCTTTTGGAAATTCAAAATCTTTCAAAAAATTATCTTTTTCTTCATTTGAAGCATTCTTTTTAAGTGATATTCTTTCTTTATTTGTTTCATTTGCTTTTGCATAAGAACATATCAATTTAGGCATAATCTTGCAAACTAAATCATTATTTCCTAGGCTTTCAAATGCAGTTTTATAATATGAAACATTTGTTTCATCAATACATATATTATCAAGAATATTCTTTCCTTCTTCAACATTTGTAATATCATCGATTATTCCTCCATCATATAATGCCGTATATGTAGTATTTAATGCGCTTGTAACATCCTTCCAATCCACACTATTAAAATCAATTCCATCTAAATTAATATTTCCAGGAATTACAGAAGAAGAAGTAATAAATACCATACCTAATGAAAGCATTGTTTGCATTAATACAGAATCGCCAAGATAAGAAAATAGACTATCAACGAATTCAGGTATCAATAATAATGCCGCATCAAAATTATTTTCGAATGCGCCAGTACTTAACGCTGAAATGAATAGGGATCCAATATTACCTAATTCAGAATATAATTCAATTTTTTCTCCATTAATAGGAGTTTGAGTTACTTGATCCATCAATGAAACATCAAATGATTTTCCTTTTTCTAATGAAATAGTAAAGAAAAATTTTGAAACAGCTGAATTATTATAAGCATCAAGAGCTTTGATAATTGCATTATATTTCTCATCGGTACATTCTTTTTTTACGATGTTGCCCTTTTCATCTTTCATCGCGCCAGTAAGCGTATTTGCAAAAGCAGTAAAAGGTGAAAGGAATAAGCAGAATGTAATAACGCCTTCAAGAGCAGTTAATGCTCCTCCTAATAATCTTATTTTATGTTTCTTTAGAATCTTCTTTGGAATAATCAATTTGAATAGTACATGATATAAAAGCAAATGAATAAGCGGTGCAAGAACAATAATGGATATGAGTAGTCCCACTATATAAACTATTATGTTTAGTACTGAAATTGATAATACAGTAACCGTATTTACAAATTCTGTTGTATCTCCAGTAATTCCACGATTTTCTAGTTGTACTTTAACGATTTCCTCAATCATCGCTCCTATCGTCTTTGTCTCACCAGGAATCATATCAGCTACCCCTGGTATAAACGAAAGGTCCATTCCATAGAGTGCTTTAGTTATCGAACTTGAACAAAAAATGACAATCATTACACATATGAATAAACCGATTTCGTAGGTTACAGATTTATATGTCCCCCTTATTAAACCAACAACTAACCCAATTAATGCAACTGCAGCTATTGCGATAAAAAAGAAATTTAAATACCCAATAATAACACTAGAATCGTTATCTAGTATCCAATTAATTATACCATCCATAAAATGTTCCCCATTTCTTACACTCATTATATTATATAATGAGAGAAAATTAAACAAATTATTATATTGTTATTCTAAAAATATTCTATTAAAATATAATTCAATGAGGTTATATATATGGAAAATAAAAACATGTTTTATTATACAAATACAGAAAAAAATGATGATATCAAATTAACAAAAGGTCCATTAAATAAACAGGCTATTGTTTTTTTGATTGGGTGGTTAGGAATCAATGTTATCGCATATCTCGTTTCATTTATTACATCTTTATTTGTCGAAATTCCAAATCCTGAGATAGATAAGGAAGCATATAATCTAGTCATCAGTAAAATCACTGGTCCAATGCAATTCATCACCTATTTTATTACTCTTGTTGCTCTCCTTTCCGTTTTAGGTTTACCTCTATTAAAAAGAATATTTAAGGATTTCACCAAATTAGAAAAAATTGGAAAAGGTATTGTATATGGCTTTGTTATTATAGGAGTCAGCATGTTTTATGGAATGATTGCTCAAAAACTATTTCCAAATTTAACAGATAATGAAAACGAACAAGCCGTTACTTCAATGATTAATTCATATCCAGTTTTATCGGCAATATTATCGATAATATTTGCTCCAATATGTGAAGAAATTACATATCGTTTTGGTTTATTCGGCTTAGGAAATCGTAAAAGTAAATACCTAGGATTCTTCCTTTCATCAGTTGTATTTGCACTAATTCACGCTAATTTCTTTGTAGATTCAGTAGAGAAACTCCTTATTGAATTAGTTAATTTACCGATTTACATGCTTTCTGGATTCATTCTTTCCTATGCCTTTTATAAAGAAGAAAGCCTAGTTACATCAATGACTGCTCACGCAGTAAATAATCTTATTGCCTTCTGCTCTTCTTTATTAATTCCAGCTGGAGTAGCACTACATGTCTTCTAAAAAAGATTATCATATATTAAATTCATTTTCTTTAAAAATTATTGGTATGATTTCAATGATTTTAGATCATATCGGAGTATTTTATGAAATGTATCATTCTTCCATTCCATCATATGATATCAATGTTCAATTGGTTCTAAGGATTCTTGGAAGAATATCTTTTATTATCTTTGCTTTTTTAACAGTTGAAGGAGTGTTGCATAGTAAAAAACCACTTTTATATCTAGTTAAGCTCCTCACTTTGTCTCTAACTTGCGATATTGTTTTTTTAATCGCAACAAAAGAATATGTTGGTAATCCAATCACTACCTTATTTTTAGGTGGTCTTACAATATACCTACTTAAAGATAGAAGATGGTTTATAAAACTATTATCTATTGTTCCGCTTACCTTCACTTTATTAATCGCATTTGAATTTATTCCTCTAAAAGCTGATTACGATATATATGGTTTAATAACTATTATTCTCTTCTATATAGGGAAAGTTTTAGCCGATATAATCACAAAATATGTATCTACAACTTATTCTTTAGATGAAGAAACCTTCTTAAATTCATCATATTATTTAACTTTAAGAAATATGATTTCATCAATATTATTTATTACTTTTACCTTAATTGTTTATTTTGTAAATCCAATATGGAATGGAAAAGGATTATTTTCAGAAATAATGTTTATTCAAGTATATGCAATATTTGGAACAATACCTTTATTATTCTATAATGGTAAAAGAGGTTACAACAAAGCATGGTTCAAATACGGATGTTACGGATTCTTTCCACTGCACATCATTATTATTTATTTAATATTCAATATTTTGTTATAATAAATTTAGGAGGTAGAAAAAATGCATATAAACATTGAATCAAAAGAACAATTTGAAGAATTAAGAAATAAAGGAGTTGTATTAATCGATTTCTGGGCACCTTGGTGTGGTCCTTGTAGAATGCTTGCACCTTATTTAGAAGAAATCGCAGAAGAAAGACCAAATATAAATATAATAAAAGTAAATGTTGATGAATTTGGTGATATTGCAAACGAATTCCAAGTTTCAGCCATTCCATCACTATTCTTATTAATAAATGGAGAGATTTCTGCAACTAACGTTGGATTTATGCCAAAACCTGCATTAGAAGATATGATTGATAAAAATATTTAGCAATAAGTCCGATTCCTTGGCTTTTTATTATAGTGTAATAAAATTAAGTTATTTTTTTACAAAAAAATGTTGCATAAATCAATGCAAGTCTATATAATTATTCTTGCTGGTGGATAAAAGCCAAGTAATGCGAGCGTAGTTCAGTGGTAGAACACGACCTTGCCAAGGTTGATATGCGGGTTCGATTCCCGTCGCTCGCTCCATTAACAAGTAACATACCTTCGGGTATGTGATTATATACAAAATGATCACATTAGTGTAATATAGATGACCTTGAGGGTCAATTTTTTTTGACTTAAATTCTTTTTCAATAAGCGTAAAAAATATCTAGAATCGAGAAAACTGGTCGAACATAAATAATATAACTAGGAGGTTCGATTATGATAGATAATAAATATGTTCTCTAATGAAAATGGGGTCGTATCCCCTGTGGCGTTATTTGGCGGATATAAGCATAACAAAGAGTAAAAATCAGGACTTTTCGTTTATGTTTTTTTGTAAACTCATATTTTCAACATATCATCATCGATAAAATAAAAACACTCTTGAATTCACAAAAGTGTCAACATTAACTAGATGGCGGAGAAAGAGGGATTTGAACCCCCGCGGATTATTAGTCCCTGTCAGTTTTCGAAACTGATCTCTTCGACCACTTGAGTATTTCTCCACAAGAAAGATTATATCAAATCATACAATTGTATCAAATAAAAAATGATAATTTTATGATTTATTCCTCTTTATTTATTTCATAAATACTTTTTCTTATTCATAAAAATGTTTATAATAACCTTGAGGTAACATATGAGCAAAATTATCGATTATTTTAAAAATTTAACATGGGATGACATATTACACATTATCACTTCGTGGTATGGAATATTATTTATTACATGCTTTGTTATATTAATTATCTATTTTATTTGTTTTTTATCAATCAATCCAAAAAAATCAAAGAAAAAAATGATGGCAAAAACACTCAATGTCGTAAGACATTATTCTATTCATTATAAGGAGAATTATGTTTATACATTTGATAAATTCAGATTGAAAAATGGTCGAAGAAAATCATTTGAATGGTTTTACGATACATTCTCTTTAAAAGATAGAAAAAGAGTTGAAGTATGGTTAAAAGAACTTCAAAAAGAAAAACATTCTGTTCCTCATCATTTGGAACTTCACATTAAGATTAAAAATGTTAATACAACAATATTTACGGTAATTTCTGTTTCTAGCATTAATTACGATAAAGGAATCATTCACCTTGAATCACGTGTTTTCCCTAATATTAAAAAAACTAGTAATATACGTAAAAGAGATCGAGTTATTACGCATTATAAGGAATTACCTGATATCATTTCTCAGAATAAAACTGCACCTAAAAATATCTTCTTAATCAGATTATATTCGATTAACGAATTGGATGATTTATCAAGGATTAATCATCTTGTAATCACGCTTATTATTTCTAGATTATTAAAATATTGTTCAAAAACGAGATTCATTTCTTTATTAAATCAAAACGAAATATTAATACTCGATTTTAAAATCACAACAAAAAACGAAGCATACGCATTAAGTCATACTCTATCTGCTGAAATCTCAAAAATCCTTTTCTTAAGTTCTATTTACGAGGATTATGAATATAAAATAGGTATTGTTCAAAAGAAAGAATGTTCCACAACCTTGAACGAAGAAATTAAACTAGCTAGAGAAATGTCGATTCTTGCCCAAAACGATGAATCGAACGCTGTTGAAATAATCTATGATGAGAATACTCATCAAAATAATAACAATAAGGATGAATCGATTCTTAAGGATATTAGAAATTATATGGATAAGCGTCTATTTAATTGTTCCTATATTCCTATTCTTAATACATACGATTCAGCAATATTTGGTTACATGTGCGACCTTTTTGCTCCTAACGCATTAATTAACAATGTTGAAGATATGCTAGAATATGCTTCAAAAACCAATTTCTTAACAGAACTTATTCGTATTCTCTATATCGAGACAAATAAGGTATTCAACCTTAATACAAATCTCAATCGCTTTGTTTATACAACAATGCTTTTAAAACCTAGTTATTATTTATCTTTCATCGACGTTTACAATCATACAGAAAAACCAAATCACACCAAAACGATTTTTATTATAGAAGACGATGATTTATATGAAGATCAACAAAAAGCGCTTCAAATCATTAAAGAATTGAAAAAAGTAGGTATGTGTCTTGGATTGAAGATTACAAGTACAAACCTTGACTTAACCCCAGAAATAATGAGATCATTCGACTTTTTCTTCCTATATGAAGAATCGTTTAAAAAGGCATATGAAGCACAAAACCAAATTCTCTATGGAGATATGATTTCTAGATTAAGTTTCTATTCTGCTCAAATCATTTCTGTTAATATATCTTCATGGCCATTAATTGATTTTGCTTGCAAGCATAGCATAAAGCATCTTTCTTCTCCATTATTTGCTGAAGGAACAAAAATTCTTCCACAAATTGATAGTAAAAGGATAAATAAATTCTCTTCAATTTGTAAACGTTATGAAATTAAAAGATAATTAATTCATTTCATTTTCATTATTAACATAATATTTATTATAGAGTTCCACTATTCTAAGGAACTCTTTTTGATGTTTATGAAAAAGATTTATCTTAGCTTTAATGACATCATATATGAATGGATATGATATAAGTATTCCGAATGAAATAGAAATTGTTGTGGTGGTATAAATGCATAGATTATTATATAGTCCAAAGACAATGCCTATAGAATATCCAAGTGAAAACGTTAGTACAAAAGGTATGCATTTCTTTAAAAAGGTAATAATTCTTTCTTTACGATATCTTTTATTCATTTTATTAATAATATAATTCGTTGTTTCAAGGGAAGTATCTGAACATAATATTGCTTCACAATTAGTTATCTTATTGATATTATTAATGATAAAATAGCTTACACCAATATAAGAAGCTAGACTCAAAAGAATAAATTCCAAAGTATTTATGCAGAAATGATTTGATTTAATCATATCAAAGAATAAGTGATTTATATTAATCTCTGGGTCAAAGATTACTAATAGAATCTCAATAATGAGAAATAAAGAGCCAATAAGAGAATATGTAAGAATAGTATATTTCTTCGAGTTATATACATCCCAATATCTATCGGTATAATACAACTTAAAAGGAATGATAAAATCTTCAGGAATTATCTTTTTATCATTCTTGTATTTATTTACTAGATATTGAATTGAGAATAATAAAGGACCAGTGCAAACATATGTTGTAATAAAAATCGATAATATATAATACATTGGGCTTTGAATTATTCTACTCGTATATGTATTCAATATATCGATTGAAAGATAAATAACAATCCAGATTAATGAATACATAGAAAATTTTAATCTTTCCTTATCAATCATGTTTGATTCACCTCGTAATCTCAATATACAAAATAATTAAAAAAAAAGAAGACTTTCATCCTCTTTTTCTACAAATTCTCCTATTTAACGACTTCCACTTGCATGGAAGATACTATCTCTAGCATTTCACTGACAGTTAATGAAGGCGAATATATTTGAAATTCACGTTCATCAATGATGAATGTCAATGTTTTGTTTTCATAAAATCCAACACCAGTGTACATCGAAACTAATTCACCACTAACAACCTTACTATCGAGCACATCATTTGCTTTGATATCTTTTTGTACCAATGTGAAATTAATATCGCCAGTATAAGAAAGAATATACATTTTATTACCATCTATTACTACTTCTGTTTGTTCTTTTAAACTAGTCTTATTCTCATCGACTTTTGGAATTAGTGGCAATTCTTCCACTTGTTTAGAAGTTGAAACTACTTCTTCTTTTGATTTTTTAATGTTTGCCTCTACATCAAATAGAGCTTTATCCATTCCAATATTAAATTCTACCTTAATAAAATTTATCGCAACAACAAGATTATTATTCGAATCATAAATATTGACCCAAACTGGTTTTAAATCTTTACTCAATTTGATTTCTTGTTTATTCCATGAAGGATGATTTTTATATTCCATCTTTGCGTTAATGATATACCCGTCAGTCGTCTTTTTTGCTTCATAGTTATCTTTTTCAATTTCTTGAATAATTGAATGATATAGATATGGTTTTGGAGTATTTAACGGATAATCTCCTTTAAATTCATAAACTTGATTTAATTTAGGAGTAAGAACATATACACCCTCACTATTTCTAATCATTATTTGTTCTTGATTTATCTCTTTATCAATAAGAGATATTCTAAAATGATCCACTTCACCTTTCATATAATCAACATTAACATAGAACTTCCTAATGTCATCGTTTGCATTAGTTATATCCATGTTTGCTTCCATATGATATGAAGTTAACTCTTCTCCAATCTTCTTTAAATCCTTTCTAGATGTATCGTTATTAGAGAATATTTTAAAACAAGCCAAAACAACAATTCCAATGACTAATAATCCTGCAATTATCTTTTTAATCATATATCCACCTCAACAAATCTTATGAGATGAAATAATAAAATAGTACATATTAGGTAAATAATTTTTATGTATTAAATTAAAATAATAAGCACATATTAATCATAGGGAGAAAAAATATATGTCCATTTTTCAAAAAATTTGTTTAGTTTTCACAATTATCGGTGGAATAAACTGGGGCCTTGTTGGATTATTTGATTTTAATCTCGTCACATTCATTACAATGGGTGAAAATATTTTCTCAAAAATCATTTACACTCTTGTCGCGATATGTGCAATAATCAATATTCTAATCTTCTTCTATCATTTAGAAAGAAAAGAAAAAGACCTAGAATACTCAACTAGATAAAAAAAATCCCAGGTTTGAAACTTGGGATTTTTATTTCTTTTCTTTTCCACCTTGACTCATATTGTAAATAAATCTTACTAAATGTTCTAGTTGAATTGAATCGATTGGAGAAATATCACTCTTCTCCTTTGCAATAATGAAATCTTTCAATTCCTTTTGATTCAATAAAACGATATTATCAGGACAATCTTCTATTTTATCGATGAGACATTCATCATTCATTACACAAATACCCAATAAAATATCATCCGCTTTAAGCGCTGATTTCAAATATTCAATTCTTGTTGAATGAAGAAGTAATGGATTTTTTATATATTCAGTTTTTCCATTTGCCTTATATAAAAACCATTGGTTATCCGAATATTTACCAGATATGTTTCCATCACGATAATTATTACCGATGCAATAAATATATTTCTCTCCAAAAAGAATGTGATCAAAATGAATCTTTTTATTTTCAATTACCAATTCAACATCGTTAATTATATAGTAATCTTTATCTCTTGCAAGGGAATAAGTGGTACGATATGCACGATTAAAGAAATCCTTCTTTGATCTAAGTTTCATAATATAAGGCCAAAGAAGAACTAAAGTTGACACTATTACTAATACAGATATTAATACAATCGCACCTACTAGCATATATTATTTTAATTAAGCTAATTCAAGAGCAACTTCCATCATTTGATTGAAGCCTGTTTGACGTTGTTCTGCGGTTGTTTCTTCATGAGAAACTAAACTATCAGAAACCGTTAAAATACATAAAGCTTGCTTTTTTAAATGTGCTGCAGTGGAATATAGAGCATATGATTCCATTTCGACTGCTAGGCATCCCATATCTGCCCATTTTTTCCATACTTCTGGTTGGTCGTTATAGAATATATCACTAGAAAGAATGTTTCCAACGTGAGTAGTAAAACCTTTCTCTTTTGCAACATTGTATGCTTTATTTAATAAATCAAAGCTTGCAATTGCAGAGAATGTTCCTGGTAATCCATATTGATGAGCCCAGTTTGCATTTGTACAAGCTCCTTGAGCAATAATGATATCGAATAATTTACATTGTGGTTGATATGCTCCACAAGATCCGATACGAATAATCTTTTCGACTCCATAGAATGCATAAAGTTCGTGGCAATAAATACCAATGCTAGGCATACCCATACCAGAACCCATAACAGATACTTTCTTTCCTTTATAGTATCCTGTATAGCCAAACATATTTCTGACTCCATTTACTTGCTTTACATCAGTTAAGTAGGTGTCCGCAATATATTTTGCTCTTAATGGATCTCCTGGCATTAATACTGTTTCTGCGAAATCGCCTGGTTGAGCGTTGTTGTGTGGTGTTGACATATTTTCTTTTTCCTCCTAATAAATGTCGACAATTTTAGTCGAAGCTAACACATCGTGAAATCCTCTTCTATCTTCTGAAATGCAAACTACGATTAACATAACGATTGCATTTAATCCTAAAGTTAATAAATTGATTAAATACCTTCCAAATATTTCTCTTATGAATAATGTTGTTGCATCTAATTTTTGATTATCTATTCTTACAACCTTAATCTTAAAAAACATTCTCCCAATAGTTTGTCCATTCGTGCGAAGAGGCATTATTACAAAGTAAAAGATAATAAATAGCATAAAAATCGCGCCAAATACAACCATAAAGATCGTCGAATATAGAACTAATAGATTGTCATTATTAGATATACCACGAACCATATTGATAATTGGAGAAGCAAAAAGTAACAAGAAAAAAGCATAGACGATTACAGAATCGAATAGGTATGACATTACTTGATGTTTTGCTTTTGCACTTCGCATATTTACAATATCTTCCTTCGATAAATATATTAGCACATTTTTTATAAAGCATAAATACAAAAGTATTTATTTTTATAAACCTTACTTTATAACCTTTGAAATATCAAAATCTTTAATGAAATTAGGCTCATATTCTCTTTGTCTTTTGTTTCTTTCTAGATATTTCTTCTTTTTAAGATTTATGTCGATAAGAATAAGATCGATAAACTTTAAATCCTTGCTTTCAAATAGATAATAAGCTAAAGATCCTGGAAGAACATTAACTTCATTTAAATACACTTTATTCTCACCTAAATCGTGAATGAAATCAAAACGATATATTCCACAAAGATTTAATTTTTCAAATAGGTATTTTGCTGTACTTTCAATCTCTTTTTCTATTTCGATATCCATTTGAGGATTGATTATTCTTTTTGTATTATTTTTAGAATAATCGTATTTTGAAAAGAAATCTAGAATTCGATTTTCATCATTTACTTTTTCAAGTGAAGAAACGAATAATTTATTTTGGTATCCAACAAGTGCAATGTTATACTCAACCTTACTAGATATGCATTCTTCAATTATCACTGTTTCATCATACTTAAAAGCCTCAAAAACAGCTTTTTTTAAGTCCTTTTCTCTTGAAACCATCTCTACTCCTATCGAGGAGCCCAATCGTGATGGCTTTACAATAAGCGGATAATTTAATCTTATATTTTTACTCTTAAATTGATTGAACTCATGACGGAAAATAGTTACTCCATTTATCGTATTAATTCCCATCTTTTCAAACACTTTTTTAGATAGTGATTTATCTTGAAGAAGCGATACATTATATAGATCATCATAGAGATATGGAATATTCATCATCTCAAAAAAAGAAGACAATGTCCCATCTTCAATATTGATTCCATGTCCAAGAATATATGCGTAATCAAAGGATTTCTTCTTATTTATGAATGAAATGTAATTCCTATCATTTTTTCTATTGATTTTTATCTTTTTGAACCCCTTTTTATTCTGATAGTTTTTCACATCATCAAGTGATTTTCCACTATAGAATCTATTATCGAAATCAATATAAACTAAAAGAGGTTCATTCCCATTCTTCTTCATTTCCTCATACACTTTTAATGCAGTAAGAATTGAAATTTCATTTTCAGGGGAATTCCCTCCATAAAACAAAGCTATTTTATCCATTTGTCCTTTCACCTTTCTTCTAATAAACAACTAATAGAATATATGAAAGAAACTAATAATATTGCCTATTTATCTTTATCGTAATCATCAAGAAAACTATGTTTTATTCCATTTTCCTTATATCCCAATATCATATCGAGCGTAACATTAGACGCTGAAGTAAAAATATTTTTTTCAACCTGAGAATTATAATTCTTCATTAATTCTTTAATCAAAGCTTTTGTTGCAGCTCTTTGAGATTCACCAACTCCACTTTCTGAATCCTTTATTTCTTCTGTAAATTTACAAGCGCATTGTAAGAATTGTAAATTGTGATAATTTGCCCAAGAAATGATATCCTTTTCTCTAACTAAATAAAGAGGTCTTATAAGTTCCATTCCTTCATAATTCGTCGATCTTAGTTTAGGAAGCATAGTTTGAAATGAGCCAGAATTCAACATATTCATAAGAGTAGTTTCAATCACATCATCATAATGATGTCCAAGTGCGATTTTATTACATCCTCTTTGCTTTGCAAAATTATATAGTGCTCCTCTTCTCATTTTTGCGCACAAAAAGCAAGGACTTCTATCTTGCGCATAAGCGATTTCAAAAATATTTGTATCAACTATTTCTGCAGGAATATCTAATATATTAAGATTATACTTAATAAGTTCAAGATTCTTTTCATTATATCCTGGATTCATAACTAAATAAGTTACTTTAAAATCAAAATCAGAATGTTTTAGAAGTTGCTTAAAAAGACGTGCTAAAATCATAGAATCCTTTCCTCCTGAAATGCATACACAAACGTGATCTCCAGGTTCTAATAGTTTATAAGTCTTAATTCCAGAAACAAATTTAGACCATATTTTTGCACGATATTTACGTGTTATTGATTGTTCAAATACATCGCTTTCAGTCATAATTACCTCTTTAATTCCTCTCTAACATATTCTAAAGTCAAATCTTTTATCACCTCTGAAGCGATTAATAAACCTGCAGAAGAAGGGACAAAAGCTGAACTACCAGGTGTTACTTTATTTGTTTTCTCATTTACTTCTTTTATTAATGGTACTAATGGTTTTTCTTTTGAATAACAAACTTTGAGTTTGGATATTCCCCTTTTTCTTAGTTCATATCTCATAACTTTTGCAAGAGGATCCATCTCGGTTTTATTTATATCAGTAATGATAAATCCCATCGGATTAATCTTATTTCCTGTTCCCATTGATGAAATAAGAGGAATATTTAATCTTGTTGCAATTTCCGCAAGTTTGATTTTCGCAGATACCGTATCAATTGCATCGATAATATAATCATAAGAGGAAAAATCAAAATTTTCCTCATTATCGATAAAGAAACATTTCTTTACTTCAATCTGAGCTTCATCATTAATTGAAAGTATTCTTTTTTTCATTACATCAACTTTATATTGACCAACAGTATCTAGTGTCGCGATAATTTGTCGATTAATATTTGAAAGAGAAACGACATCATTATCCACTAAAACGAATTTTCCGATTCCACTTCTTGCAAGAGCTTCTGTAACGTATCCACCCACTCCTCCAATGCCAAAAATTGCAACCTTTTTATTTTTCAATAAAGAAATTGCATCCTCTCCATATATCATCATTGTGCGAATAAATTTCTCGTCCATTTTTCTCCTATAAATCAACTAATAATCACTTTTATCTTTACCATATTTTTTCTTTGCTTTTTCTTCATAGTATGGTTTTTTTTCTCTTTTATTTGAAAATAAATATGCTATTCCACTAAATAAAACTAGAATACCTCCAATAATAATAAATCCAACATTTACCGTTTTATTAACTAAATATAAAACAAGTGAAGTAGCTAAAACTAATAATCCACCACCTAATAGATATAAAGGAACATTTATCTTTCCATTATTAGAATAACGCATACTAGTTATCTCCTCTATTATATCCATTCTTCATATGGATACTAGCATCCATAATCACTTTATTTAGTACATCTCTAGTTTCTCTTTCAGCCATTTTAGATATTTCTAAATTCGCTTCATCAATTAATGAAAAATCATTAGTTTCCATCATTTTCTTATCATATTGATTAATCATTTTATGCCCTAATCCAGCGACAGTATTTTGGTATCTTTCAATATGTATTAAAGAGGTAGAATAATTAGCATCTGCAAGTAAACCAAGTATCCTACTTGTCCAATAAAGATTATTCATTTCTACATCGCTTGAAACAGAAGAATAATAAGAAGGTAATTTATTCGTATTAACGTAAACTGGAATCGATGCATTGAATATATTTGAAGCAAATGAAATCCATTCAATTGAAGCAATTTCACTTGGTACATAATCTCTTATTTGGAGAATAGCCATCACACAAGTACGACTTATTCCTATAGGACGATAAATACCTTTAACTCCTGTTTCTCTTTTTAAATATGGATCATATGGTGTTCCTTGGTAATGAGAAGAAAGAATGTATTTAATATCTTCTATCGTTATCTTTCTTTCTGGGACAAAGGACCAAGGTATATCATCGCTATTTGGGGAATAATCAGCATTATCTCCATCCCATTTAAATGTTTTAGGATTGAAATAACGTCCCATGTACCAAGCTCTTGGAGTATTGTAAACATGATCTGCATCACTATGACTTCCAAAAGCAACACGAGGATTAAAATAGCCATTATTATTAGTATCAATATGATAAGATTCTACTAGTTCCTTCAATCCCATTGAGCACATATTCTCTTTTTGTTCTCCATAAGCATCTTCAAAACTAAATCTATCAAGGCCAAATTGATTTGGCATAATGACATATTCTTCGTCTCTTACTCGACGAGCGATCCAGTTATGTCCACCAATTGTTTCAAGCCACCATATTTCATTCATATCAGAAAAAGCGATACCATTAGGCTCATAAGTCCCATATTTTTCTAATAATTCACCTAGTCGAATAACCCCTTCTCTTGCCGAAGTAATATAAGGAAGAACAAGAACGACTAAATCCTCCTCCCCTATTCCACCAGGAATGTCTTTTTCCTTCTTAGATTTTGCTTTTTGATATTTCACATATGGATCAGCGCCTAATACTATAGGATTTGATGTAATAGTTTCTGTTGCAGTCATTGCTACATTCATTTCATTAATTCCATTCGCAGCCCATATTCCATTTGACAAATCAACATTTGGAGTCGAAGAATATCTCATAGGATTATCCGGTAATTCGATCTCAAGATGACTTATCTTACTTTTATAGATTTTCATTTGATCATTAGGTTCGACAATCACTAATTTTTTCACATCAAAAAAACCATCATCGTTTCTTGCAATCATAGTTGAACCATCATATGATGCTTTTTTTCCTACTAAAATCGTTGTACAAGCCATAAAAAACCTCCTAAACTCTACCTATTTATTTTATATTTATTAATCGAATAAAGCAAGATAAAGACAAAGGTTGAATGATAGATGAATTATAGGTTTATAAGAACTAATACTCTCTAAAATTATGAATCAAATCTTCTACTTCCAAATCATCATCTACAATTAAATAATGATGATTGACAATTTCTTCTTTCCATATTCCTTTTTCGACATTTTCCCAATTTTTTTCACGACAAATCTTAAATTCTAGTTTAGTCCCTTTTGGGTAAAAATCAACTCCAACGAATTCATTATCGCTGATCTTTTTCATTTTAATTGCTTTTGATAAGTCCCAATTTGCATAGTTAGTAACAATATACAATTCATCTGCTTTATATTGAGCGCAATATCTTAATTTTGCAGTAAACGTAACCTTATGCAATTCTTCATCATAATCATCAAAATCATCATCCTTTTTACTAGTTGAATTAATGACATAACGTTTAATATGGCCTTCATCATACAATTCAGAAAATGATCTTTCATATAATAATGAAGTATAATCGATCGGAATATAACTAGCATCAATAGTACCTTTTTTCTCTTTAATGACTTTTTCAATCAAAGATAAAGCATTATTTAATGCTTCCTTATTATCGACAATAATCCTAGAAGAATAATTCTTATATGAAGTCAAATTTGAAGAATCTATAACATTATATTTTTTTGCAACATTCTTCGGATTCAATGGAAGATAGACATTAAGCTTATTTCTACTCATCCTTACAATTCCAATTTTCTTTTTATTAAAAATTATCGAATCGAAATTAAATGTTATTCTTCCACTTGTTTCATTATATTTATCGATTGTATTTCTAATTGCAGAATATGCATATAAAGAGAAGCCTCTTATTAAGACGATATTAGCAGTAAATGATTTTCTATATACAATTCTTTCCATAAATTTTTTATACCTCCAAACAAATGAGATTATAACTCAATATATGTTTTTAATAATAATTTTGAAAAATGAAAAGCGTTTCATAGATGATATATTTATATAATCTCCCATATTTTTCATTCTTAATATGAAAAAAATGGTATAATACAAATATGAGGAGGTAGAAATGAATATATTTAATTTTTTAACATTGAAAAAAGAAGTATCCTTTCTTGATAGTGATTCTACTATTCGACAAGCACTCGAAAAAATGGACAATCATAAATACAACATCATTCCTCTTATAAACAAAGAAGGAGATTACATCGGAACGCTTTCAGATGGTGACCTCTTAAGATATGTAAAGAATAAATGCAATTTCAATATTAGTATTGCTGAAAATACGAAAATATTAGACATTGATAGATATCGTTCATATAAAGAATTGGATATTTCTTCTTCTATAGAAGAATTAATGAGACTTTCGATGGATCAAAATTTCATTCCTATTGTCGATGATAGAAAAAAATTCATTGGAATCGTAAAAAGAAAGACATTGTTAGAATACTATAGCAAAAAATTCAAAAACTCAATTGAAAATATAAAATAATAAAAGGATGTTAGAAAGAATTGAAATTTTCTTCACTAACATCCCTTTTTTAAGCTAAATCAGAATTCAAACTATCTAGTTTAAGTTTCCTAATTAGAATATATGAATAAATATTAACGGAAATATAAATTGCAATAAATAAACCGATTGAAATAAAGAAACCAGGTAAATTGAAACTATATTTAATACCGTATGTTCCTTCAAATTGTTTAAATGCGATACTCATGATGAGAACTTGATAAAATGTTCCAAGAACAAATGAAAGAAGAGATACAATATGATACCCACCATATAAAGCAAGATAGCATTCTTTATCAGTATATCCATAAGCCTTCAACATACCCATATATTTTTTATTATTCGTATAAACGAATTTAAATGAAAGAACAATAATTGTAAATCCAAGCAATAGGCCAATTCCAAAAATCATCCAGAAGAATAATGGGCTCGTTTCCGCTTCAAAAAGCATTGTAAAGGCCATTTGAATATTCGCGCTAAAACATAATCCAGAAAAAGCAACAAATATGATTAAAGAGATATGATTTCTTAACATAGTTGTCTTAACTTCTTTTAAGAACGAATCTTTCTCTTTCGTTGTTTTACTCTTTTTATTTTTCTCCGTTTGATTAATCATATCTAACGCATTACCTCTAAGTTTGATTAATGCGATTATATAAGCGAATATTGAAACAATTATTAATGGAGCAAAAATGAATATCAATAATAATGAAGGTCTAAAGGTAAATGAGAAATCTTCAATAATGTTATCGGCGTTCATTGTACTATAGAACAACTTAGAAAAAGCTACTCCTCCAAGATATCCAAGCGCACTTCCAATCGTTGAAGGTATTGAGAATTTGATAAAAGATAAAGCAATTCGATTTTTTGAATATCCTAATGCTTTCAAAACTCCCATATTAGCTTTATTCTCTTCAATATATCTTTCGATTGAAAAGAATAGAAGAATAATGGAAAAAACGCCAATGATTCCAAAAGATATAACATTCATCATATTGCACATTGAAATTTGTGCATCATAGAAGCCTTGTTGCATAGGATTAAATAAAGAAGTATCTAAATCGGTTATATCCAATTGATACGACAAGAATAATGTTTCTAAAAAGAATAAAGAGAAACAAATAATGATGATTCCAAATGATTTAAGTGTTTGTTTTATCGTTAACATAATTACCACCTAATGTCCTTAATATCTTTTGGATCATTTTCGATTACTTCGACGATTTTACCAGAATTCATCTTAATGATCTTATCTGCAAGAAGAGCAATATTCTCATTATGAGTTACCATAACCATCATATATCCATTCTCTTTATGATTTTTAATCAAATAATCTAAAATCATTCTTCCCGTTTGTTCATCTAAAGCACCTGTTGGTTCATCGCAGAACATAACTTTTGGTTTTTTCGCAATCGCACGAGCAATTGAAACTCTTTGTCTTTGTCCACCAGATAATTCACTAGGTAATTTATTCTCTTTACCTACTAATCCTACTTTTTCAATTATTTCTTGAAGATTCTTATTATTAACTAAATTCCCACCCATTCTAACATTTTGCATTACTGTAAGCGTAGGCATTAAGTAATATGATTGAAAAACAAATGAAGTATACTCTCTTCTAAATAACGTTAATTCTTTATCATTCAACTTCGTTATATCTTTTCCATCGTAAACAATACTTCCACTTTTAACATTTGTAAGGCCGGAAATTGCGTTTAATAATGTTGATTTTCCAGATCCAGAAGGTCCAAGAACAACAACGAATTCTCCGTCATTGATCTTTAATGAAACATTGTTCAATACTACTAATGGTTCATCACCATTTTCGTATTCTTTATATACATTTTTAATTTCTAACATATAATATCTCCTATTTATAGTCTTTATATATTAATAATTGACCTTTAAAGAAATCAGTCAATTTATTAACAATTGCTTCTTTTGAGAATTTCATAAATCCCGTTGCAATCATAACAGCAAGTCCATGAGTACAAATCCATACGTTATCATAAATAATTTTTGCTGCTTCAATTGAAACATCGTATGTATCTGTAATCGTCGATAAAATATAATCATAATTCTCATCAATACTAGGATTTAAACCTTCATCAAAATTAATGTTATCCATGAATAATATTTTAAAGAATACCGGTTCTTTAATCGCAAATTTAATATAAGCAATACCTACCGCTTTAAAGAGTTTTTCTTCTCCGCTTCTACTAGAATCTAAAATATATGAATTATAAATATCTCTAATTTTTCTTTTTACTTCACTTTTCAATTGTTCAATCGTTGGAAAATGATAATAGATTGGTTGAGTCGAGCAATTCAATATCTTTGCTATACTTCGCGCATTTATTTTATCCATCCCACTCTCTCTAACGATATCAATTGAAACCTTAATAATATCGTCTCTTTGAATCTTTGTTGTATTTGGCATATAACCTCCTAAATATACCATATGATATATTTCACGTGGTATATTTTATTGCGATTAAATTATTATTTCAATAGTTTTTAATAATAATTCTTATTTTATTGAATTCTAAAGATCAATATTAAGTTCGATTGGACAATGATCACTTCCATATATTTCATTATGAATAATCGATGATACCAACTTATCTTTAAGTTTTTCACTTATAACAAAATAATCTATTCTCCATCCAGCGTTATTCTTTCTTGCATTGAAACGATAACTCCACCATGAATATTGAATCTTATCAGGATACAATTCTCTAAATGAATCAATGAATCCGTTTGATAAAAGACGAGTAAATGCATTTCTTTCTTCCATAGTGAATCCTGCATTATTGATATTCGCCTTTGGATTTTTTAAATCTATCTCTTTGTGTGCAACGTTTAAATCTCCCGCATAAATAACTGGTTTTATCTTATTTAGTTTATTCATATACAATAATAAATCATCTTCGAACTTCATCCGATAATCCATTCGTTTTAATTCTTCACCAGCATTTGGTACATAACAAGCAATATAAAAAAAGTTTTCAAATTCTAAAGTAATAATTCTACCTTCATCATCATATTTATTGTCTATTAATCCATAATGTATTGATAGAGGCTTAATTTTAGAAAAAACTGCAACCCCTGAGTAACCTTTCCTAATTTTTGAATTAGTCCAATAAACATGATATCCAAGAGGACAAAATGGGAATGAACTCTTAAAAGAATCATCACTCAACTTCGTCTCATTAAGAGAAAATATATCCGCATCAAGAGAAAGGAAATCTCTTTCAAAATCCTTATTTAGAATCGCTCTAAGTCCATTAACATTAAATGATATCAATTTCATTTTTTACCTCCCCTTTCAGATAGAATGTTATATATATTATCGTACATCATATCAATTTCATTGAAATATCGATAAAAGCATTTAAAAAATCCTTTTGTTTCCTCAGTAATATAAGGTTTTTCTCTTTCAATTTTTTCAATCTGATCAAATTTGTATTCACCATTGACGTGCCATTTTTCTAAAAATCCGATTTTAATTGCATCTTTAGGACAAAAGAAAGAACAAGCCATACACATATCGCAATGATGAGAAAAATGAATGTTTTTATTTTTTAAACTAATATTGTTGTGAGGGCAATTCTTTATGCATAACCCACATCTATTACATTTTTTATTATCAACTCTATAAAAGAAAGAATTTATATTCCCTCCAATTTTTTGTATAGAAACAATAATACTTGCAATATCATAAAAAACATTCGATTTTGGATAATAAATTATTTCATGATCAATGTTATATAACATAACTTCTATAAGTTTTTTATCATAAGATAAAGCTTCACTTATAAATTCATCAGGATAACGAAAATGAATATTATATGGCATCACGAAATGATATTCTCCCATAAATCTACATTTTTTCTTTTTCATTATTCTTTTTATTACTCTAGAAGAAGCATTATTAAGCGCCCATACTTCTCCACTATTTTTATAGATAAAATATTTTTGATTCTTAGTAAAAACTAATTTTCTTAAATATTTATTGAATGGAAGCGGCGAATTAAAACCATATATTGGATATGCCAATCCAATATAATCGTATATTTCTGTAGATACAACTTCTGTTTCACATCTAATTTCTATAGTGTCCACTTCATTAGAATCTAATTCTAATCTTCTTTTTAGTAAAGAAGTTAAATATCTAGTGTTATGTGTTCCCGTAAAATATATCAATAAATACTTCATAAATTTAATCCTATTATAAAAAAGATAATGTTTCAACTATCTCATTAATCTTCTATTAATGGTTCAAAGCCTTTTTCAATGTTTACTTATTAATTGTGTATTATTGTCATTTCTTCTTAGGTACATATTCTTCTTGATAAGATAAGTGCTCCTAACATCATTTCATAAATTATTATCCTTGAACCATTTAACTCTTTCGGCTGAATACTAAGTCTTAACAAAGATAACACAATCATCCGCATATCTTGCAAAATGTAATCCTCTTCTTTCTAATTCTTTATCAAGTTCGTTTAAATAGATATTACTTAATAAAGGTGAAAGATTCCCTCCTTGTGGAGTTCCTATTGTTGTTTCTTCAAATTCTCCATTAACGAGTACACCCGCTCTTAGATATTTATGGATTAATGCAGTTACATCACTATCATTAACCATATTATCTACAAGTCGGATTAATTTGTCTTGTGGAACCAATCAAAGAATTTCTCTAGGTCTAGACTTGAGTTTCGCTATGTAGTTATAACGACTTTCCTACTCGGGACTTTCACCCTTTAGATATATGGCATGCCCGTCACACCGCAAATTTTTAAAGTAAACGCAGTTATTACACTCTAAACAAAGAAAATGCAGGA
>CAMCEE010000006.1 GCA_945873815.1 uncultured Caryophanales bacterium | reverse complement strand
CAGACTAATTTCAGTTTGCATTTACAAAACGGAATTTACTTTGTCAACTAATAAAAGTTAGTTTACACTAACTTTTTTTCTTAAAACTGTTGATTTATATTTCTTCAAGTACTATTATAACTATTGTTAAGGGAACTTAACTTATTTTTTGGGAGATAGTTAGTATATACTAACTGAAGCATTATAACCGAAATGATTATATAAATTATCTTCATTATCATATTGTTAAGGTAGGAAAAACATATATTGATAATAACGTCTCAAGAAATGAATAGATGAAAGGGTATCATTATGAAGAGATTAAATGAACTAAAAATAGGCGAGACTGGCCTAATTAAAATCGTTGAAGGTGAAGGAAGAGTAAGACGTAGATTGTTTGATATGGGTATTACTCCAGGAGCAAGAGTTTATCTAAGAAAAAAAGCTCCTCTTGGTGATCCTATAGAGATAACAATTAGAGGATATGAATTAACACTTAGAAAGAATGAAGCAATATTAGTTGTTATGGAAACGGAAGGTGATAAATAATGAAACATTATGCACTAATAGGTAATCCTAATTCAGGAAAAACCACATTATTTAATACTCTTACTGGTTCTACGGCACATGTTGGAAACTGGCCTGGTGTTACAGTTGATAAAAAAGAAGGACTATACAAAAAATTAGAGGAACATGTTTCAATCATCGATTTACCTGGAATATATTCTTTATCTCCATATACTCCTGAAGAGGTTATTTCAAGAGATTATATCATGTTAGAGAAACCTGATTGTGTCATCAACATTGTTGATGCGACTAATCTTGAAAGAAATCTATATTTAACAACGCAATTACTTGAGATGGATGTTCCAGTAGTTATCGCTTTAAATATGATCGATGTGGTAAGAAAAAATGGTCATGATATTGATCCTAAATATCTTGAGAAGAAGATTGGTGTTCCAGTAGTTGCAATATCTGCGCAAAAGGAAGAAAATATCGATGAATTGATGAAAGCAGTATATAAAGAATCACTAAAAAAGAGAAAAGGTTCAAGTATATTAGATAATAGTGTGTTGTCTGGTTTAATCAAAAGATTAAAATATGAATTTGAAAAGGTTAATGAGAATAATCCATTATTCCATGCGATAAAATTAATTGAGAATGATGAGATTGAAGCAAAACAACATGAAAATTTTGTTAAGATTGTTGATGAATTTAAGGAAACATTCGATGATGAGATATTTAAGAAAGATTTAGAAGCAATCATCGCTGATGCAAGATATAAATACATTACAGAAAACTATATACTTTCAAAGAAGGAGGACTATAAAGAATCAACATCAGATAAAATAGATAAGGTTCTTACAAACAAATGGGCAGGAATTCCTATTTTTCTAGGTATCTTATTTCTCTTATTCCATTTTACATTCAGTGAGAATTTGTTCTTTCTAGGCGGTTTATTTAAGAATATCCCACCTAGCTTTGAAGGGTCGCCATTTGAAGGAGTACTATGGACTGAAAACGGGATTAATTCTCTTGGGGTAGTACTTAAAACTTTTGTTGAAGCTTTGACTGCTTTACTAGGTCAAGTGATTGAAGGATGGTTAGTTAATGCTCCTTTATGGATTAGAAGTTTTGTTAGTGATGGAGCTCTAGCTGGAGTCTTCTCCGTATTGAGCTTTGTTCCTCAAATTCTTGTCTTATTCTTATTCTTTTCTATCCTAGAAGATAGTGGTTATATGGCTAGAGTTGCCTTTATTTTAGATAAGATTTTCCGTAAATTTGGACTATCTGGTAGAGCATTTATGCCAATGATTATGGGATTTGGTTGTTCGGTTCCTGCGATGATTAATACTAGAACACTTGCGGATGAAAATGAAAGAACTGCAACGGTAAGAGTTATTCCTTTCTTTAGTTGTGGAGCTAAGTTACCTATTCTAACTGCAATTGCAGGTGGTATCGTTCAATTATTTAAAATAGGTAATGCGGATATCATCGTATATTCTATGTACGTTTTAGGAATGGTTACTGCTTTTGTTTCTGTAATTGTGATGAAACATACGACAATGAAAGGTGAAGTACCACCATTCATTATGGAATTACCTAATTATCATTTACCACAAATTAAATCGTTAGCTATTCACCTTTGGGATAAGTTAAAGCATTATATTCAAAAAGCTTTCACAGTCATATTAGCATCTACTATTATCATTTGGTTCTTATCTAGTTTCTCATTTAAATTTGAATTCTTACTCGAATCAATTGAATATGAAGGAGAAAGCATTGTTGCGAATACTAGAATGAATGAATCGATTCTTGGAAATATCGGAAATGTTATTGCACCTTTATTTGCACCTCTAGGATTTGGATCTAATCTTAAGGCTTACCCATATGCATTTGTTATTTCTGCTTTTACTGGATTAGTAGCAAAAGAAAACGTAATCGCAACTTTTGGAACTCTTGCAGCATGTGTGGGTGGTGGCTATGTTGCTTCAGATAATGGAGTATTAGAAGTTGTTGCAATGATTGAAGCAACGGGAATTACAATTCCTGCATTAATCTCATTTATCGCATTTAACATGTTAACAATTCCTTGTTTTGCTACAGTTGCAACTGCAAGAGGGGAACTTCCTAAAAAGAAATTTTTAACTACTTTATTATTCTGGTTAGGAACCTCTTATTTTGTATCAATGATGATCTATATGATTGGATCATGGTGGTGGACTTCATTCATATTTGTAGGAATAATTGCACTAGTAATTATTGGAATTTATTTCTTTAATCACTTTAGGGCAACTAAAGAAAGGAATGTTTGATTATGGAAATATATGAAATTATCTTAATAATTTTAATCTCTTTATTTGTTTCATATATCTTTGGAAAAATAATATATAGAAAAATAAAGAAGTTGCCAAGTAGTGAATGTTGTGCTTGCAAAAAGAATAGCATGAATTTAGTTAAATTATATAGGAAAAAATACAAGAAATAGATAATAGTAATATACTAATACTCTTCTAGTTACTTTTAATACATTTGTATTGAATTTGACTGAAGAGTATTTTCATGTTATACTAAGAAAAAAATAAATGGGGGAATTTATGTTAAATAAGAAAAACGTTTTTTTGCTATTTTTGTCTTTCTGTATTAATTTTGTTGTTCTTTTGATAATAACTTCTTGTGGTGGAGGGTCTCCTACAATTAATCAATTGACAGTGAAAGTTAATGGAATTGAAGAAGGAAATGCATATCTAGATTTAGACTATGGAGATACTGAATGCTTAAAAAATTATTCTCTTGAAATAGTATATTCAGATAATTCTACTAAGGATGTTACAAATGATAAAGAATTGAATGCTTCTATAATCTATACTACACCTGATACTGCAAATAATGTTTCAAAAGAAATGAATGAATTTGTTGAGAAAATAAATTCAAATTCACTTGACTCTGGAGTTTGGGAAGTGACATATACATATAGTGGTTTTTCATGTACTCTACGTGTTACTGTTAATCTATCAACAGAGAATCCAACATATTCATTCAATATCAAAAATAC
Organism: uncultured Caryophanales bacterium; assembly: GCA_945873815.1. Lineage (GTDB taxonomy): Bacteria > Bacillota_I > Bacilli_A > RFN20 > CAG-449 > UBA3210. The sequence goes on along the minus strand of CAMCEE010000006.1, from coordinate 83,087 downwards.
ATTGAATAATAAAATGAATGAATTTAATTATGGAACAAAATATGAGGCTTTAGAAATTGATTTAAAGAATGGAGATACCATTATTCCTAAAGATAATTATACGATTTATTATTTAAAACTCGGTGAAGGAGAAGTTTTTGACGAAAATAAATCGGTAAGAGAATACGATAACGAAAATAAATTAGAACCGGTATACTCAACTAACCTATTAAATGTCAATAATTATAAATTTTGCGCAAAAATTGCTCCATATGGAAATTACAACTTAACATATACAGATTTTATTGATGTTGAAGTTAAAAAGGCAAAAGTAGAAATGTATGATAAAACTCAAGAAATCTTGTTTACATATAATATATCTACTTCTGCAACTAAAACTTGTGATCTAACCTTTGCAGATTTTGAAAGTGTTCATAATGGAACTTTTCTCCCGAAAGGAATAAAAATGATCATTTGTAGTGATGGAATTGATGAAAATAATGATAGTAATGAAGAAAAGTTGACAGATGAATTAATAATAGAAGATATTGGCAAATGGGTTTTTGCTGATTATACTAAAACATACAATGCGGGAACATATGACGTTAAAGCAAAATACATCTTCACTGAAGAAAATGATAATTATGAAATATTAGAAGATGTAGATGCAAAATTGATTTTTAACGAAGGTGAAATCGAATTGCCTTATGTATACCTCCAAGGAGAATGCGATAATCAGTCCATTTACAGCGAGCCATATAAACTCGATGGTAATTTTATTTCTGTTCGTTCATTATCAGAATGGTGGTTAACTCAACCGTTTACTTTCGAATATGATACAGCTTTAATTGAAAAGAAAATAGAAGGAACAGATGTGGTTTTCCATACAGATACGGTTATTCCTGATGGAAGTTCTGAATTTAAGATTAGTTTAGTTCCGAATAAAAACTTTAAATTTGTTGCTTCTACGTCGTATCATGACACGTATGGAAGTAATTGTTACGATTTTAGAATCGTAAAAGGAAAAGCAGAGTTTAAGTGGAAGGTAGTAAAGAATAGATTATATGATTTATATGAATTAAATTCTTTTGAGAATAACGGAATAAATTATTATTATGGTAAATTGCTTAGAGATGTCAATATCGATAGTGAAGTATATCTTGCCCTAAAAGAAAATAATACTATCGAAATGCGTGTGGGATTAGAAAAAGAAGCAGTAATCTTTGAAGAATTTGATATTCTAATATCTCCTGTAGATGAATCTTATGTAAAGATTGAACAAGATGAGAATGATAGGCTTAAATATGTTATTACTGTGCTTGATAGAGAAAAATGGGAATTTAACGGAAAAGACATCTTACTTAATATAGAAATAAAGCTAAAAGAAGATGCTTTAGATAGTAAGTATATTACTCTTGAAGAATATAATATTGTTCTTTATGGATGCTTTATTATTCATGTTGCGGAGATGAATCTTCTTTCTAACTAGAGAATACTTATTTGATTTTCATTGTGTAAAAGAGTAATAGAGTTTATATATCTACTACTCTTTTTTGTTAGATAAAAAAGAAAAATATATTGCTTATGTAATTGATTAATGGTAATATAACAATGCTCATAATGAGTAGAGATAGAGATGCGACTCGATGACCTCTTACCAACCTGCTATGCAAGGTGGTTCAATCGCGAATGATGAGAGAAAATTATTAGTAAGCTCTCGTCATTATGAGGGCTTTTCTTTATTTTAGTAACAATTGAGATTATGAGTAATTTTTATATTCATATATGGAGGTAAAAGATGGAAAAACAAAAGATTTTATTTACATCAGAATCTGTTTCTGAAGGACATCCAGATAAGATTTGTGATCAAGTATCTGATGCAATTTTAGATGCTTGTTTAGCTGGTGATCCAACATCACATGTTGCTTGCGAATGCTTTACAACAACGAATTTATTTGTTATCGGTGGTGAAATCACAACAAAAGCAATAGTTGATTATGAGAAGATTGCACGTGATGTTCTATTAAGAATTGGATACGATTCTAATGAAAAAGGAATAGATGGTGCGAAATGTAAGATAATAAATTGCATTAAGAATCAATCGCAAGATATCAATATGGGTGTTGAAAAGGAAGTGGAAGAAGAACAAGGCGCTGGAGACCAAGGCATCATGTTTGGATATGCTTCTAATGAAACGGAAAATTATATGCCTTTACCAATAGTTATTGCACATAAATTAGTTCGTTATGCTTCTTTTCTTCGTCATGAAGGCAAGTTTAAAGGAGCTCGCCCAGATATGAAATCACAAGTAACAATCGATTACACTAGTGGAAGTGCAAAGATTGATACTGTATTAATGTCTGTACAACATGATCCCGATGTTGATTTAAAAGAGTTTAAGGAATTTATTGTTGAAAATATCATGAAAGTGGTTGTTAAATCTTTCGGTTTTAATGACGATTTTAAAGTTTTAATAAACCCTACTGGAAGATTTGTGACTGGTGGACCAGATGGCGATACTGGATTAACTGGAAGAAAGATTATCGTTGATACATATGGTGGAATTGGTAGACACGGTGGTGGGGCATTTTCTGGAAAGGACCCATCAAAAGTAGATAGATCTGCTGCATATGCGGCAAGATACGTTGCGAAAAACTTATGTGCAGCTGGAGTCGCAGATAAAGTAGAGATTCAATTATCCTATGCAATAGGAGAAGCAAATCCTACATCTATTTCTGTTGATACTTTTGGAACAGAAAAGATTGCAAAAGATAAGATTTTAGAAATAATTCATTCATTGTTTGATTTAAGACCTGCTGCGATTATTAAACGATTCTCAATGAAAAAACCTCCATTTAAATATGAGGATTTAGCTGCATATGGCCACTTTGGAAGACCAGATGTCAATTGTCCATGGGAATATTTAGATAGAGTAGATGAAATAAAAGAGATGATGAAATAATATATGGAAGAGAGTTTAGACTACTTACCGAATCATCCAGATATTAAACTATTTCAAGACCATTCGATGATTTGTATCAATACAGATACAATGGTGCTTGGTGAGTTTTTGGAAGTATATCGTCATGATACTGTTTTAGATATTGGAACAAATAATGGATCATTACTTCTTTATGCAAACAGGTGGAATGCGAAAAAACTCATTGGAGTAGATATTAATTCTAGAGCGTTAGAACTTGCAAAAAAGAACCTTGAACTCAATGGTATTAAGAATTATGAATTAATCAATGCGGATGCAAAAACATTAAGAATTGATCCTGTTGATGTTGTAATATGTAATCCTCCATATTTTAAGAATACGCTTGATTCAAAAAACTCAAATCAAGATATTGCGCTTGCAAAGCATGATGATTCATTGCCACTTGATGCATTGATTAAATCGATTGTAAACAATCTGAAAGATAATGGAAAGCTCTTCTTTGTATATCAATCATCAAGACTTCAAGAAGTTATAGATACATTTAGTAAATACCATTTGAATATTAAGGTTATGCAGTTTGTATATAACGTTAATAAAGATAACTCTAATATCACTCTTTTTAAAGCGGTAAAAGGCGGGAAAAGTGGAATGGAAGTTAAAAAACCATTAATGATAAGCAATATGCAAATATTATGATTAATTAGAGGGTTTAAGAAATCTAATATAGGATTCTTATCCTCTTTTTTTGTTATATGTTACGATACGTTTGTATAGAAAAAGAAAGAGAAAATTTGTATAATTAAATTATAGATAGAGATTTGTGATTATGAGATTTTTGAAGAAGTTATTCTTAAAACCAGTTACTATTATTTTTGCAATTATAATTGCAGTTCTTTTAGGTATTGTTTCCACGACAAAAATGGCAGTAAATCTACTTCCAAATATTGCATTTCCATATCTTGCAATTCAAACTTCATACGTTGGAGCAAGCGCGGAAGTTGTTGATAAGGAAGTAACTATACCTTTGGAAAATAGAATTTCAAAAGTTAGTGGTATTCATGAAATTTCAACTTATTCTATTGATAATGCATCAGTTATAATCGTTCAATTTGACTATGGAATTGATACGACAAAAAAAGAAAAGGAAATAATTAATCAATTTAATGAAATAGTATTACCTAATGGAGTAAATGAACCTACGATTTCAACAATTGATTTAAATGCATCATCTTTATATTCGTTAACTGTTTATAGTGATACAGAAAATATGGATGACGTTTACAAAAAGACATTGGAATTAGAAAGTAAACTAGCTTCGATTAATGGTGTGGCGAGCATTAAATGCAGTGGGAATCCTACAATAACTGTTAATGTTGAAATGATTAACGGATTAGAAATGCTCGCGGGTTTATTAGTCAAGGGATTGGTGACTAATTCATCTTTCGATATTCCTTTAGGCGATATAATTAATAATGGCGATAAGATTACAATTAATAATCATTCTAAGGCAGAAACAATCGAAGAAATTAAAAATTCTATTTTTAGCTTAGATTTGACGAATTCTGAAATCGCACTTATTACTTCAATACAAGATTACATTAGTGAAATCGAAAAAATGAATGTCGAAGAAACGATTAAATATAAAGAAGATGCCGATAGAATCAATGATTTTATTGATGAATTAGAATCCTCAACTAATGATGAATTGGAGGATTTAGTTTCCAATCTATCAATGATAAAAACTTTTGTTTCATTGATTGAGGATTATAGTTCAGCTTCCTTAAAATTAATGTGGAGTTCTTCCTTAAAGCCATTATTTGAGAATGATGATTTTAGGAATATGAATGATAATGATCTTCATAATATTGCTAGTGATTTGGGGGTTAGTTACGATTTAGTAAAATGGCTTCATGATAATAGCGAGATTAATCCATTAACAGGAAAAACATATGCGGAGGAGAAATGGCAAAAAATCGTTGATTTTAGGAAAATAAACGAAAATGAGGACGGAACTTTAAAAGAGGATTTCTCCGATAGTAAATTCGTTTCATTATTTTATGATATTGAAATTGTTAGCAATGATGAATCTAATGAGAACTATATGTCTTCAAACGATATTGAAGATGCGATTGAATTCTCAAGAAAAGTAAATACAATTGCCTTAAATACTGTTGTAGATCATTTGAAAAATGATGAAGAAGTATCAAATCAAGAATATGCAAATATCTTTATTTATGAAGGTAGTGATATATCATTACCTTTGAATTCCCAAACGATAGATTTTATTAGAAGCGAACATTTTGAGGAGAATTATCAAGTTTTCTATTCATATAAGATTATTCATGAACATGAAGAAACTATCGTTAATGAAGAAACAAACGAAGAAGAAATAATAAAAGTTGGAGATGATATTTCTAGTAGTGACTTTATTTCAATGTACGAAAAAATGACTTTTGATAGTGAAGCGGAAGTTAAACCAACTGTCAAATTATTAGACTTTATTAGGAAAGTAGATTCTACTTCTAATACATTGAAAATTAGAGTTGATGATGTTGCGGATGTACAGTTAAATACATTCTTTGAATCTAAAGCGTTTTATAATTCAATGATGGCAATTCAATTAGATATATTTGGTGATGTTAATAGCAATGCTACTGCAATAGCAAAAGAAGCTAAAAAAATCATTGAAGAATTCAATAAGAATAATGAAGGATACATGGCTGTATCTTTAAATAATCAAGCGGATTTTATTAATGACTCTTTATCTAATGCTTTAATATCCTTACTTATTGGTTGTTTACTCGCGGTAGTAGTTATTTATTTATTCTTACGTAAGATTAAATCATCTTTAATAATCGCATTATCAATGCCTTTAAGCGTTTTATTAACATTAATAGTTTTATACGCGATGGGGATTACTTTAAATATGGTTTCCATTGGTGGAATTGCTGTTGGAATTGGAATGCTTGTTGATAATTCTATTGTTGTTTTAGAAAGCATTACCTCAGAAAAAGAAAAAGGGAAAAATGTACTTGAAGCATCAGTGGATGGAGTTAAATTAGTTATTGGTTCATTAATTGGTTCTACATTAACTTCAATATGTGTGTTCTTTCCTATCCTTTTTATAGAAGGATTGACGAAAGAAATCTTTTCTGATTTGGCTTGGGCAGTTATTCTATCGTTATCTTTCTCACTCCTTGTTGCAGTCGTTGTTATTCCTTCGCTATTTTGCTTGTTTTATCATAAAAAAGATAAGAAAACACATAAGGAAAGTAAGGTATTTAATAGGATAGGTATTTGGTATACAAAACGATTAGAGAGTTTATTAAAACATAAATACATCACTATATTAGTAGTATTAGGAGTGTTCTTTGCCTCGATAGGATTAGTATTTACTTGTCCGATAGAATTCCTTCCTTCAATCGATCAACATAGGATTCAAGTTAATATTAATTTTGAAGGCGGAACAGAAAGCACTTATTGTCAAAAAAAGACACAAGAAGCTTATCAACTCATTATGAATAATGTTGATGACATCGATTATATGTCACAAAGCGTTGGATTCGCGGGATTAATTGAAACAAATCGATCAGGTATAATAACGATTCAATTAAAGGATAATGCAAAAAAGACAAAAGATGTTTGTGAGGATGTTCGATTAATATTTAGAGATAATAATTTCGATGAGGAATATTCCATTGTTGAATTAGATGGCGTTGTTGCTTCTTTAACGGGAGGAATGAATGGTGTTTCTGTTTCAATTTATGGAGAAGATGTTGATACTTTAAAAGAGATTTCAAATAAAATAGAGAATATTGTTGAAGAAAAGAATGGGATACGAAACGCATCTAATAATATGCTTTCCTCTAGTAGATCATATAATATTAGATTTGATCAAGAATCATTAATTGAAAATGGTCTTGATTACTCAACTTTAGTTCAAACTCTTCGAATTGGCTTAGCAGGATATGATGTATATGAAATCGTTGAGGATAAGGTTAGTGCTGATGTCACTGTGGTTTGGAAGGAAGATACGATTGGTGAATACTATAATAGTTTATTAGATTTAATTGTTGGAATTAAAAATAATAACGAAAATGATGTGGAATTTGTTCATTTAAAGGATGTTGCAACTATCAACGAAGAATACGGAAGACATGTAATAAGAAAGTTAAATGGAAAGAATGTTCTTACTATAACTGTAGAATATTATGGAATTGATACGAATACTGCATCCAAATATTTGACTAATGCGGCAAAAGAAGTTTTGAAAGATTATAAAGATTATTCTTTTAATCAAGGTGGAGTATCTTATTATTTAACCGACGCATTTAATGGACTTATTATTGCTTTAATCATTTCATTTTTCCTCCTTTTTGGAGTGATGGCGTGCTTATTTGAAAGTCTAAGAAAACCTCTTATTATCATTTTCTCATTCCCATTTGCTTTTGCAGGAGGGTTCTTAGCCCTTGCTATATCTCGAGTTTCCCTTAATGTAGTTTCGTTTATTGGACTAATAATGTTAATGGGAGTAATCATTAATGATGCAATTGTATTAAATGAGCGATTTGATCAATTAAGAGAGAGTGGTATGAATCCAAAAGAAGCGGTTATTGAAGGCGCAAATCAAAGACTAAGAGCAGTCCTAATGACGACACTTACTACTGTTCTTGCACTTATTCCTATTGCGCTTGGACTTGGAAGTGGAGGAGAATTAATGCAACCTTTAGGTGTAGTTGCAATTGGTGGAATGACTATTGGTACAATTGTAACTCTTATTTTGATCCCTTCTGTCTATTCGGTTATTTATCGTATTGATTTTAATGATAAAAAGAAAAAGGAAAAAGGAGAGAGGGATAATAATGTTCAATAAAAAGAGTGTTAAGAAAAATGGCTTTCAATTGAATGGTTTATTAAAAAGAAATGGATATGATTGGTGGTGGCATAGCTTTACTGCATATAATAGACAAACCGGTGAAGCAAAAGCATTTTATATTGAGTTTTTCATTATGAATCCAGAGTTGTGCAGGGAAAAAATTATATTAGGACAAGATAAGAATTCAAAAGAAAAAGCATTAAGACCAACATATTTGATGGTCAACGTTGGCTCATGGGGAAAAAATAAAAAACAATTGCATCGTTTCTTTCCTTTATCTGAAACTTCGATTTGTAAATGTCCAATCTCCATAAAAGCAGGTAATTGTTTTCTTGATGAGAATTCAACATATGGAGAAGTGGAAGTTGATGCAAAAGATGTAAAATCTGCAATGATGACTGATGTTGGTAGAATGAAATGGAATCTTAAGATTAAGAAAGAGATTGCCTGGAATGTAGGATATGGAACAAGTAAATTTTTTAGGATGATCAATGCGTTTGAGATGTATTGGCACGCGGAAGGAATGAAAACCTCTTTCGAAGGTGAAATCGAATATGATGGAGAAATGTATGATGTGATTCCAGAAAAAAGTTACGGGTATGCTGACAAGAATTGGGGAAGGGATTTTACTTCACCTTGGGTTTGGCTATCATCTTCTCATTTAAGACGTAAATCAACCAATGAAGAATTGTTAAATAGTGCATTTGATATCGGAGGAGGTAAACCAAAGGTTTTTGGAATATCTCTCCCTCGGAAACTTCTTGCAGGTTATTATATAGAAGGAAAAGAAATAGAAATGAATTTTTCAAAGATTTTTCACCCTTGTGAAACGTGGTTTAAATTCAAAGAAGAGAAAGATAAAGTTTTTTGGAGAGTTATTCAAGAAAATAAATCATATAAGATAGAAGTAGATATCTCTTGTTTAAAAAAAGACATGCTTTTCATCAATTATGAATCGCCTAAAGGATTGAAACTACATAACCGTCTCTTCAATGGTGGAAATGGAATTGGAAATATGAAAATATTCAAAAAGAAGAAAAAAGAATATATCTTGATAGATGAAATAGAATGTTATAACGTTGGATGTGAGTATGGAGAATTCTCTAAATAATGCATCTTACTTGTCGTTATATGTAACTTACTTGTTTGCATCTTGAAATAATTCTTACATCAAAATAAAGTTTGTATAGGAGGACTCAATGTTTAAGATTAATATTCAGCAAATTGATAAAGATGTTGATGAAGAAATAATCATTAAGTGCCATGAAATAAATGAGGAAGTTCTTTCATTAATGAAATTATTTAAAGAAGAACAAAAGGCTAAATCGATTATTGGAATGCATGGAGAAAAACTCTATTCATTGAAACAAGATGAGATTCTTTATATAGAAGCTACTGAGAATAAAACTTTCATTTATTGTGAAAATGATTTTTATGAATCTAAATTAAAGTTATATGAATTAGAAGCGATTGTTCCTAAGAATAATTTCTTTCGTTGTTCGAAATCAATCATATTGAATTGCAATAAGATAAATTGTGTTACTCCGGCTTTTAATGGAAGATTTGAAGCACGACTAATAAATGGTGAAAGAGTGATTATTTCACGTCAATATGTGCCAGATCTAAAAAAAATATTAGGATTATAGAGGAGGCTATATGAAGAGTAATATTAAAGAAATGCTATATATGGTAGAAAGACAAATAATGGAGATTACTATCTCACTTCTAGTTTGTTTGGGATTTATGAAATTGTTTACTGGAAGTTTTGAATCATGGAGTTGGTATTTTCCTTTTCAAATTATAGGTATTAGCGTTCCAACAGGCTTATGCGCATTTATCTTTTATAATAAAAAGGAATTGAATCGAAAACAGTTTCTAATTAGAGTAGTAATACATTTCTTTGCACTTATATCGATTGTTTTACTAGAAGGTTATATCTTTTCTTGGTGGACTAATATTGGTGGCATGTTGCTCGTATTATTAATCTTTGCTTGCGTTTATGCATTTGTATGGATTGCATCAATGTTTGGTGATAAAAAAGATAGTGAAAAGATAAATAAAGCCTTAAAAAATAGAAATAGTAGTAAAGATAATGAATAAATTATGCAACTTACTTTATGAAAAAAGCAACTTACTATAGAGTTGCTTTTTTGCTATGTCAGATTATATAGAATAGTGTCGTGAGGTAAAAATATATGAAAGACATTATTATAGTTAGACATTTAGTTAAAAATTACAAAACAGTAAAAGCGGTAAAAGATATATCATTTACTGTCAAAGAAGGATCTTTATTCGCATTTCTTGGAGAGAATGGAGCAGGTAAATCAACATCCATTAATGTATTATGTACAGTTTTAAGTAAAACATCAGGTAGAGTTACGATTAATGGTTATGATCTAGATTCTCAAGCTCAAGAAATTAGAAATTCAATTGGTATCGTTTTTCAAAATTCAGTTCTAGATGGTAAATTGAACGTCAAGCAAAACCTTGTTTCGAGATGTGCATATTATGGAATGAGTAATAAAGATACAAAGGAAAGATTGTCATATTTAGAAAAACTATTATCATTAACAGAAATAATGAATAGAAAATATGAAGCATTATCTGGTGGTCAAAAAAGAAGAGTAGATATTGCTAGAGCATTAATTAATAATCCTAAAGTATTATTCTTAGATGAACCAACGACAGGACTTGATCCAAAAACTAGAAAAATGGTATGGAGCATTATTAATGATTTAAGAACGAAGATGGGACTTACTGTATTCTTGACAACTCATTATATGGAAGAAACAGAAGATGCAGACGAAGTAGTTATCATTGATCATGGTGAAATCGTTGCACATGATACTCCAAATAATCTAAAGACAAATTATAGTTCTAATATGATGCTATGGCACGTCAATGAATCGAAAGAAAACGATGCATTACTTGAAAAATACAAATTGAAATATATCTATAATCTAGATACATATAAGATAAAATATAACAAAAATGAAGAGATAATTGATTTCTTAAGTAATGAAAGAAAACTTCTTACAGATTACGAATTGATAAAAGGTAATATGGATGATGTGTTTATCAATGTTACAGGAAAGGAATTAGGTGAATAATATGAAACTCAGTTTAAGACAAAAATTCAATGCATATTTAGGAATGACAAAGAGAAATATATTAATGTTTTTTAAGGACAAATCAACAATGTTTTTCTCAATGCTTGCACCATTAATCGTCTTTGTCCTATATATTGTTTTCTTAAAAGATACTTATTTAAGTGGAATTTATAAAGATGTTGAACCATTAAAGGAGTTCTTTGAGATAAATGATATCGAGAATGTTGCGAATGCATGGTTATTAGCAGGAGTTCTTGGAACATGTACTATTACTGTTGCATTAAACTCTTTACAAGTAATGGTTGGAGATAAAGAAAAAAAGATTGATTATGATTACAATTCCTCTCCAATTAGCGGCTCTATCGTTGTTCTTTCATATTTTACAGGAGCATTTATCAATACTTTCCTAATCAGTGCAGGAATCTTAAGTGTTGGATTAATCGTTTTATCGTTAATTGGTAACTTATATCTAACAGCAACTACTGTAGTATTATTATTCTTAGTAACAATCTTAGGATGTGCTTCATCCACATTGATTATGATGATTGTTGTTTCTTTCTTTAAATCAAGCAGTGCGTTAGGTGCTTTCTCAGGTATTATCAGTGCAGTTGTTGGATTTGTTATTGGGGCTTATATTCCATTAGGTTCATTCGATACTTCAATTCAAGGAGTTCTTGCTTTAGTTCCAGGATCTCATATTGCTTGTTTATATCGTAATCTCCTCATGAATGGAGTATTAGATAATATCAATGCATCACTAATGAATGTTGATAATGGTGAATTAGTTAACGCATTAAAAGATGTATTTGCTTTAAATCTAAATCTCTTTACTTATAGTGTCAAAGAAGCATTTATGTATATCTATTCTGGCGCTTCTATAGTAGTTGCACTTGGTGGCAACATCCTCCTTTATCGATTAGCTTCAAAAAGAAGTTAGTTTTATATAGATTATGAATCATTTCGTAAAAGAAATGATTCTTTTTTTTGGTATTACAGCACAAAAGAATAAAACAAAATCCAAATTATTGAAACGGAAAATTTGAAGTGATACACTATAATCGGAGAAAATTTGGGAGATATGTTAAAAATGTCTCTTTTGCAATTTATCCATTAAATAATCATATTATAAATAATATGAGTAAATAAAATTTTATGGGGGAAGGGAAAATTTATGAAAAAAATCGATTTAACAAAATACGGTATTTCAGGAACTACTGAAGTCGTATACAATCCATCTTACGAAGTATTGTTTGAAGAAGAAACAAAAAGCACTTTAGAAGGATATGAAAAAGGACAAGTTAGTGAATTAGGTGCAGTCAATGTTATGACTGGAATCTATACAGGTCGTTCTCCAAAAGATAAATATATAGTTGAAGATGAAAACTCGAAAGATACCGTATGGTGGACAACAGACGAATATAAGAATGATAACCACAAACTTTCAGTTGAAAATTGGAAAGTTCTTAAGAATTTAGCTCTTAAGGAATTATCAAATAAAAGATTATTTGTTGTAGATGCTTTCTGTGGTGCGAATAAAGACACTCGTATGGCTGTACGTTTCATCGTTGAAGTTGCATGGCAAGCACATTTTATTAAAAATATGTTCATTGCTCCAACAAGTGAAGAATTAGAATCTTTTGAACCTGATTTTGTTGTTTATAATGCTTCAAAAGCTAAAGTTGAGAATTATAAAGAATTAGGACTTAATTCGGAAACTGCAGTTGCTTTTAACATCACTAGTCGTGAACAAGTCATCATTAATACTTGGTATGGTGGTGAAATGAAGAAAGGTATGTTCTCAATGATGAACTATTATCTTCCTTTAAAAGGTATTGCATCAATGCATTGCTCTGCAAATACAGATATGAATGGAAAGAACACTGCAATCTTCTTTGGATTATCAGGAACAGGTAAAACTACTCTTTCAACAGATCCAAAGAGATTATTGATTGGTGATGATGAACATGGTTGGGATGATAATGGTGTCTTCAATTTTGAAGGTGGATGCTATGCAAAAGTTATCAACTTAGACAAAGAATCAGAACCAGATATTTATAACGCTATCAAACGTAATGCATTACTTGAAAATGTTACAGTTGATGAAAATGGTAAGATTGATTTTGCAGATGGCAGTGTTACAGAAAATACTCGTGTTTCCTACCCAATTAATCATATTAATAACATCGTAAAACCTATTTCTAGTGCTCCAGAAGCAAAGAATGTCATCTTCTTATCTGCAGATGCATTCGGAGTATTACCTCCTGTTTCTATTTTGACTCCTGAACAAACTAAATATTATTTCTTATCAGGTTTCACTGCAAAACTCGCAGGTACTGAAAGAGGTATTACAGAACCAACACCAACATTCTCAGCTTGCTTTGGACAAGCATTCCTTGAATTACATCCAACTAAATATGCTGAAGAATTAGTTAAGAAGATGGAAAAGAGTGGTGCAAAAGCTTATTTAGTAAACACAGGATGGAATGGCACTGGTAAACGTATCTCAATCAAAGATACACGTGGTATTATCGATGCTATCTTAGATGGCTCAATCTTAAAATCAGATACAAAGAAGATTCCATATTTTGATTTTGAAGTTCCAACTTCACTTCCAGGAGTCAATCCTACAATTCTAGATCCAAGAGATACATATAAAGATGTCAAAGAATGGGAAACTAAAGCTATTGATTTAGCAAGTAGATTCATTAAAAACTTCAAGAAATATGAAGGAAATGAAGCAGGTAAGGCTCTTGTTGAAGCAGGACCAAAAATTAAATAAGTAAATTGGTGAATAAAGGCATTAGGTGATGAACTTAATGTCTTTTATTATTTTTTAGTTTCTATGAAATGAAATCGAATATATAATATAGTAGTAAACGCGAATGGAGTTTTTATGAACCTAAATAATTTTGATTTTGAAAGTATACCAAATAAATATGAAACAATCTATTTTTTACAAAGCATTAGGGATTTATTATTCCCAAATTATTTTTGTAAAGTTAAGGATATTGAATGTTTAAGAAACAAATGCAAAGAGAACTTTTTAAGTGTTATTAAGAATGATGAAGATAAAATGAATTCTTTTTTTGATGGAATAAAAAATGTATATGATTTACTTCTTACAGATATTGAGATGACTTTTTCTAGTGACCCTGCAAGTAATTCATATGAGGAAGTGATTATTACTTATCCAGGTATATATGCAATTATTACATATCGAATTGCTCACTTATTGTATGAATTAGGAGAGAAGATTTCTGCGCGTATTATGTCAGAATACGCTCATAGTAAAACAGGTATTGATATTCATCCTGGCGCAAGAATAGGACATCATTTTTTTATCGATCACGGAACGGGTATCGTTATTGGTGAAACTACAGTGATTGGAGATTATGTTAAATTGTATCAAGGAGTTACTCTAGGAGCATTATCTCTTTCTAAAGGACACGAACTTAAAAATACGAAAAGACATCCAACAATTGGAAATCATGTCACGATTTATTCTAATGCATCAATTCTTGGAGGAGAAACAGTTGTTGGAGATAATGTGACAATTGGAGGTAATGTATTTATTACAAAATCTATTCCTTCTAATGTCATCGTTACTCTTCAAGAACCAAAACTCATAGTAAATAATAAGTAAACTAATAGTGAACAATGACAAAGTTCTGTTCATTTTTGAGTATTGCTTAAATAAATAAAATCATATAGAATAATATGTGCAGTCAATGAAAGGATGATCTATGATTGGATTTTATATTTCTGGTAGTATTACATTAATAGTATATCTATTGCAATTTATTTTTGCATTTTTAGAGATGGATAAGACAAGAAAAGCGATAAAACCATTTTGTTTAATAGGATTGATGATTACAGTTTATTTCTTAGGGTGTAGAAATATTCTTCTTTTCTTAGCCTTAGGATTTGGATTAATAGGAGATATTTTCCTTATTTTTCCAAAGAAGAAAATATGTTTTATCTTAGGAATAGTAACTTTTTATATTAATCATATCTTTTATATCGTTTTGTTTAGTCAATTGCTCTCATATCCAATCAAACCATGGATTATTATTGGGCTAATTGTTTTTGGATTATTATTCCCTCTATTAACGTATAAATTGTCTAGTAGCATATCTAAAGATTTTGCGCTTCCTGGAGGAATATATTTTTACGCCTTATTTATTGAATGCTTATTTGCAACTTTATTACTTATGGATTCAAAATCCGGATATGCAATAATGATTTTGTTTGGAAATATAGCATTTATTATCAGCGATACAATTCTTTCGTTAACTAATTTTGTAATTAAAGTTAAAAGAAAAGATTTTTATATAATGACGACATACTTATTAGCGCAAACATTGATTTCAATAGGATTAACACTTATGTTAATAGGATGATTAGGAGGATAATATGAAAAATGCTGTTTATTTTCAATCTGGTGGACCAACCGCAGTAATAAACTCATCGTTTTATGGAGTGATTAAAGCATACTGCAATACTGATAAAATTGATATTTTATATGGTGCAAGATATGGATTAGAAGGTCTTATTAAAGGTGATTTAGTAAAAATAGAAAAAGATATTTCGAAATATGATGAGATCCAATATTTAAATGGAGCGATTCTAGGTACAGCAAGAAGATGTTTAAAGGATATTAGCATAGACGATGGATATCAAAAAGTTTTATCTACGCTAAAGAAATATAACATTGGATATGTATTTGTTAATGGTGGAAATGATTCAATGGATACGGCTGATAAATTGAATAATTTCTTTTTATCGATTGGATTTGATTGTGTTGTGATAGGAATTCCAAAGACTATCGATAATGATCTAGTAATGATTGATCATTGTCCAGGCTTTGGTAGTGCAGTAAAATATGTTGTTCGAACTACAATGGAATTATTTTTAGATATTAACGCTTTTAATCCTGGTCGAGTAACAGTGGTTGAAATCATGGGAAGAGATGCTGGATGGCTTGCGGCTTCTTCAGTTGGTGCAAAAATTTTTGGCTTAGGACCTGATTTAATCTATCTTCCTGAAACTCCTTTTGATATAGAAAGGTTCATTGATGATGTTAGAAGAGTCTACAATGAGAAAAATAGGGTATTAATCTGTGTTTCTGAAGCGCTTAAAGATAAAGATGGAAAATACATTTCAATGGATGAAAAACTTGATTCATTTGGTCACGTTCAATTAGGTTCAGTTTCAAAATATTTAGTATCTCTTGTTGAAGAAAGATTGAAATTAAAAACAAGAAACATAGAGTTTAGTTTAGTACAAAGATGCGCGAGCCATTTACAAAGTAAAATAGATCGTGAAGAGGCAATTGGAGTTGGAGAAAAAGCGGTCGAATATGCGATAAACAATAAAAGAGGGATGGTAAGTATTGTTAGAGATAGTGATAAACCATATAAAAGTCATTTTGAACTTGTAAGTTTATCTAGCGTTGCGAACGCGATTAAGCATTTACCTTTAGAATATATTAATAAAGATGGGAATTATGTTAATGATGCATATTTAACTTATATTCGTCCTTTTATCGATGAAGAGGAGATTAATATTAATTCTGGTTTATTATTTCTTAAAAAATAATTATAATTAGATTATGTTAATTTGAGATTGAGGTTTTTTATGAATAGAGTAGCAAAATTTGAAAAAGTATCTTTCGAACAATTTTTGAAAGATTATATTGATGTTTTTGGAAACGTTGAAGAAAAGAAAGTAAAAGAAATTTACGATTCCATACTTCTTCCTAAAAGAGGAACTAAATGTTCTGCAGGATATGATTTTTTTGCATATCAAGACTTTTCTTTAAAACCAAACGAAACGATTAAATTTCCTTCTGGAATTAGATGTAGAATCGATGATGATTACGTTTTATTGATTATGCCAAGAAGTTCACTGGGATTTAAATATCGTCTCCAATTAGATAATACGGTTGGAGTAATAGATGCGGATTATTATAATGCTAAGAATGAAGGGCATATGTTTATTAAAATGACAAATGATTCTAGAAATGAAAAAGAATTGATTGTTAAGAAAAATGAAGGATATGCACAAGGAATTTTTATGTCATACGGAGTAACTGTTGATGATGATTGTGATACAGTAAGAGTTGGTGGTATTGGATCAACGACTAAATAATGTTAACATTATCTCGATAAATCTTATTTAGAGAACAAATATATTTTGTCTTTGGTGTGTATATGGACATAGAATCATAGCACACATTTTTTATTTATATTGCCTATTCATTTCAGTATATTACTACACGTTCTTTTTAAAGAAATCTATATTATGTAAACACAATAAAAGACTTTCTACCAATTCGACGAAAGCCTTTATGAAGTTAGTAAATATACGTTTTGTATTGTAAAAATATATGATATTAATTTTTAATATATTTTTATTATGCTTATATCATTGTCAAAGAAGAAATCTAGCATTAGATAATGTTTTTACTCTTTTTCTTCTGATTCTTTATTAATATCTGTTGATGAATATTCATCTATTTTTTTGTTAAGTAATTGGATTTTTGCATCTAATGCATCATTATCCTTATTATTGATTGTATTCTTATTTTTCTCTTTCTCAATTTTTTTAAGAATGTTGAATAATTCTTCTTCTCCATGAAAAAGTGCAGCTGAAATTAAAAAAATAACAGATAGTAAGATTGATGATAGTAAAAATACTATTGCTAAACCTACACTTCTATACAAAAATAATCCAATGAAAAATAAGATGATACTTAGAATGATGAATATAATTGAATCAATAATGGCTAAGATTCTATAAATCTTTAGTAGTGTCCCTTTTCCACCTTGTATATACCAGTTTTTAATATTATCATATAATTTTTTCATAAAATTCTCACATAGAAAGTATAAAATGGAAAGATGTAATTATCAATCATTTTATAACTATGTTATAAGCGTTGTTGTTTTCTTTTTGCTTAGATGATAAACTTAAATTATCAATATTCATAACTAGGGGGCAAGATATGGATGATAAGATAAAAAATAGAAACGAGTTGGATGTAATTAAGTGTATTTTTGCTGCGGTAGGAGTGATTGATGTCGAAAATGACGAATTCCACATCTTTAAGAATGTAAAGAATAGATATATTTCTTTACCTACGGATGGTAAATTCTCCGAAGTTAAAGAAATGTTTTTAAATAGACTAGTTGCCCCTGTTGATAGAGAAATGATGAAAGAATTCTTAGATGCTTCAACTGCTTGTGAACGTTTGAAGCATAATTCTAATTTAGCTAGAGAATATTTGCGAATGGATGGAGCATGGGATGTTATGACCATATCTCCTGATTATATCGATGGTGAAATATCTGAGCATACATTTGTTTTAGCTTTGCAAAATTCGTATAAGGAAGCGATTCAATACACTAAGGATTTAACTGATAACAATATCGATATCGCTGATTTATTTATTAAAGGTAATTCTCTTTCACAAATGGTTTTGATCAATTTAGAGACGGAAAAGATTGAAGTGAAAAAGGCAAATCCTTATGAAAAACCTAAATATTATGAGGAATTACTATATACTCAAATTGTAGAATTACTTGCATATAAATACGTTAGTGAGCGTGATAGAGAACGTTTTTTAATGCAAACTAATATAAATTTTTTACGCAAAAAGTTCACTGAAACCGATCAATTTAAAGTGATTTTTGAAGGGCTTCTTCCAAGTGGAAATGATAATAGATATTTTTGCTTGCAATATGATAAATCTGAAGTAGATGAAAAAAGTGTAATTGCAGTGCTTACTAGCGTTCATGATTCAATTGATGAAAAAACAAAAAGAAATTCATTGCTTGCAACTCTTACGAATGATTATTATTACGTTTTCTTTTGCGATTTAGATAATGATACATTTTCAGTGGAAAAGGCATCTCCAAAAGGAAAGAAAGCTCTTTTAAAGAAGGTAATGCAAGGTGAGACCTTATCAAATACTTTAAGTGAATATATTGAAAAATATGTTATTGAGGAAGATAAGAAAGGCTTTTATGAAGTAATTAATTTTGATTCGATTAGGAAGGCTTTTCATGAGAATAAAAGTTTAACTTATCATTATAGAATTCATGACAATATATACAATTTAAAGAATTTTTGTATTCATATTGTAAGTTTCTTTGAAAAAGATCATCATCTTGCAGTTATTGGACTAAGAAATGAAGATGAGGTTGTTAATAAAGAGATGGAACATAAAAATGCAATTGGAAAACAAATGCAAATTATTTCTGCCTTAAACAATTCGTTTATTACAACATATCATTTGGATCTTGTAAACAATACATATGATGAAATTAAAAGAGTGGATTATTTCCATGAGGTTGCTGGTAGTCATGGTGAATTATCGTTGATAGTTTCTAAAATTATTTATTCATTAGTTGATGATAATTATGTTGATGCGATGTTTGAATTCTGTGATTTATCTACTCTCCCTAATAGAATGAAAAATAAGAGTTCTATTGAATGTGATGTGTTAGATAAAAATGGATTATGGACACGTATTAGTTTTATTGATGCTGGACGAAATGAGAAAGGGGATCTGATCTATGCTTTATTCACGATTAAGATAATTGATGAAGAAAAAGTTAAAGAGATCAAGAACCAAAAGAAATTGGATGAAGCATATAAGGCTTTAAGCAAATATCAAAGACGAATTGAAAATACACTTGAAGGCGCACATATGGGTCTTTGGAGTTTAGAAATAAAAGATGGTACTAAACCAAGATTGATTTGCAATAAGACGATGCTTGATATCTTGGGATTAGATTCTACATATACTCCTGAAGAAGCAAATGAGGAGTTAAGAAAGAGAATTCATCCTGATGATATGGAAGGCTTTGAAAGATATACGCAATCGTTAATTACCGATGTTAGGAGTGAATATACCTATCGATGGTATCATCCTACTCTTGGTTTAACTTATATGAGATGTGGTGGATGGAGAGATCGTTCTTACACTGGTGGTTTCTATTTCAGAGGTTATCATTCTAATGTTACGGAAAATGAGATAAAGAAGATTGAACAACAAGAATTATTAGTACAAGCACTTGAAGAAACTAAAAAAGCAAATGATGCAAAATCAGATTTCTTGGCTCGTATATCTCACGATATTAGAACTCCAATTAATGGAATTAATGGTATGATTGAAATCATTAATAAGAATATGGATTCGAAAGAAAAAATACGTGATTGTATGGAGAAGATACAATCATCTTCAAAATATCTTCTCTCCCTTGTTAATGATGTATTATCAATGAGTAAATTGGAAACAGGTGAAGTAATTCTTCAAAACGTTTCTTTTGATGCGGTTGAACTTTTTGATTCAATCCACAATATTAGCCATGTTAAAGTTGAAGAATTGGGATTAACATTGAATACGAGTATAAATATTAAACATAAATATTTGAAAGGTAGTCCGGTTCACATTCAACAAATAATTATTAATCTCCTATCTAATTCCATTAAATACAATCGACCAAATGGACTTATCGATGTTGTTTGTGAAGAAACTAGTAGTGATGAAAACACTGCAACTTACTTGTTAACTGTTTCAGATACTGGAATTGGAATGGAAAAAGAATATCTTAGTAGAATATTTGAACCATTCTCTCAAGAAAGTAATGATGCTAGAAGTAGATTCCAAGGTTCAGGACTTGGTATGTCAATTGTTAAAAAACTCGTTGAAAAAATGGGTGGAAATATTACTGTTGAAAGCGAAAAGAATGTAGGAACGAAATTCTTTATTGAATTGACATTGGAAATTGACAAAGAATATAAAGAAAAATCAATTGAGATGAACGATAAGATATCGATTCGTAATACAAAGATTCTTGTCGTTGAAGATAATGAATTGAATATGGAAATTGTTGAATATTTGTTATCTGAAGAAGGAGCGATAATTACAAAAGCACAAAATGGTAAAGAAGCTCTTGATAAATTCATTTCATGTCCGGAAGGAACATTTGATATTATTTTGATGGATATTATGATGCCTGTTATGAATGGATTAGAAGCAACTAAGGAAATAAGAAAATCGGATAAAGCAGATGCTTTATCGATCCCAATTATTGCAATGACTGCGAATACATTTATTGAAGAACAAAGGAAATATAAAGATGCAGGAATGAATGGATTTATTGCAAAACCTGTGAATATCAAGGAAATGATGGAGCTTTTAGCAAAATATAAGCAATGATTTGCATTGTTAGATAGGGCTAATTGTGTTGAAAACAAATAATTGTTATTATATAAAATAAGAAAGAGGAGGGGGATTTTATGAATGAAATATGGGACGCATATCGTAGAGATGGCTCAAAAGCTAGTAGTAAGATAGTTAAGGGTGCTGAAATAGAAACAGGCTTATATCATTTAGCTAGTGAAGTTTTAGTTAGTCATAGAGATGGACATATTTTGTGTTTAAGAAGAAGTTATTCAAAAGAAAAATATGCGGGATATTATGAGACTACGGTAAGAGGATATGTTCTTCAAGGTGAAGATCCACTAAGTTGTTTGAATCGAGAATTATTAGAAAAATTATGTATCGAAGCATTTAATATTAGAAAAGTTAATGAAGTAGTTAACGAAAAGAAACAAACAATTTATCATGTTTATATGTGTGAAACAAGTTGTGATTTTTCTCAAGTAAATGCACCAAAAGATGAAGCATATTCTTATGAATGGTTTACAAGAGAAGAGTTTATTAGATGCATGAAGAGGTCTTATATTTTACCTTCTCAATATTTACATTTTTTTAACGTATATCAACAACTTGGATTCATTAAGAGCATAAAGGATTCTGATATATATAATAAGCCTATTGAAGTTGTTGTTGATTCTCTTTATAAAGAGGAAGTTAGAAATAAATTCGATTTGCCACTTAATACAAATTATGGATATGTAGAAGGATTGCTAGATGAAAAGGGAAAACCAATTCGAGCTTACGTAATTGGTTTGACTATTCCTGTGATTTATGCGCAAGGTTATGTTTCTGCAGTAATCACTTATAAGGATGGTAGAGCAACAAAATTAGTCGTTTCTCCAGAAAATATGCTATTTACACGAGATCAAATCCGAGAAATTATTGAATTTAATGAGCAAGATGGTGATTTCGAATTGAATATGACTGATTAATTATTTCATCGAATGATAAGAGTGAATAGAATATACTAACACTCTTTTTTTGTTTATTTTACAAAGTATTTCTATATCATACAAAGATACTATTGATGGTAATAACATTTTATTAGCTATTCTTTTATCTATTATTCTTTCTTTAGGTTTTACAATAAGTGGAATCCTCTTATACGCTAAAAGAGATTTGTAGGTGCAAAAATAAAATACTATGATATAATAATCTTGCTCAGTTTATCGAGGAAGAATTATTATGAAAAACAAAAAAATATTATTATTGTTATGCGTCTCATTTATATTAGTTGGATGTAATAGAAATTCGTCTAGTGTCTCTTCTATTATTAGTAACACTACTAGTGAGAATGTAACTTTATCTAGCAATTCAAGTGGAAACACTTCTTCTATATCAAACTCATATTTGAGTGAATCAAGCGTAAACACAACTTCTTCAAATGAAATAGATAATACATCGAGTGGAGAAAATTTATCTTCTACAAGTGAGGAAAAAATACTTTCCGATTTAGAAGAGATTAAGGAATGCGCAAGAGGATTAAAATCTAGTGTTAATGATTTAGGAGTCGCAGAATCTAATGTTAAAGTTTCCCTTGATTTAAAAATCCTTTCTGTTTTTGATATGATTACTACAAAAAATGGTATGGGAAATAGATATAAGTTATTGATGAGTGATGGTAATGGCTTCATTTATGTAAAAACTAACGCTGATGTATATCAAAAAGCAAAATCTAGAATCGGACAAACGCTCAATATACAAGGAACTGTATCATTATATTGCGATTTAGAAGAGATTACCCATGATGGAACATTTAATCTTGGATCAAAAAGCATTCCTGATCCAGAGTTTAAAAAAGTCTCTTTAGAAGAAGCTTATGCTTATACTGATGAAATCACATTGAATGGAAAAGGATGCAATGGAGGAACATTAGTTCAAGTAGAATGTAAATATCTAGGAAAAATGGATGATACGAATGGATTATTCTTTGATGGAGAGTATATCATTAATGTTCATGGCGATTCAAAATTTCTTAATTCATTAAAAATAGGGAGTTCTTACGCTCTTAATGGAGCATTAAACGTTTTTAATTTCCGTCCTGGGTTACAATATTATTCATTCTCTTCAATAGAAAAAGAATTTTCTTCTATCGATGTTTCAAAACTTGAATTGATGGATGATTCTGCTTATAGCATTAAATATGAAGTTGATAAACTTTCAAAATATCCAGAATATTCAAATATGTTTAAAAAATTAAGAAAAATTGAAGGATATGTTAATTATTATGTAAAGGATTCAAAATACTATACAGTATTTGATAAAGAATATAAGGAAGAATATTATAATGCTTATACTAACGCTATGAATGCTAAAGCTTTATTTTTCAAAAATGAATCGATGGTGAATTTATCTTCTGAGATCGGTTTATCGAAGAATCCTTTACATGAACATTATGTTTCAGGAAACAAGGTTTCTATTGTGGTCGCTCCATATTTATGGAATACAAACAAATATTGGCAAGTTTATGCATTAGAGAATAGTATTACTATTATAGATGCTCAATAATATGAAAAAGAACGAATATACGCATGTATTACAACCGTTTGATATAATTTGCAATAAAGAATCTGAAATTTTGATTTTAGGAAGTTTTCCAAGCGTCAAATCACGAGAAGTTGGATTTTACTATATGAATCCAAATAATCGTTTTTGGCGCATTTTATCTGTTATTTATGGTGAAAATATAGAAAATGCAACGAAAAATGAAAAAATTCAATTTTTTTACAAAAACAAGATAGCATTATATGATGTTATCGAAGAATGCGATATAATTTGTTCGTATGATCACTCGATAAAAAATGTCGAATATTTGAAATTGGAGAAGATTATCAAAGAAACTAAAATAAAGAAGATCCTTTGTAATGGGACAAAAGCATATAATTTATTATTGAAGCGATTTCCTAGTTATAAAGATATTATTTTTAAACTTCCTTCAACTAGCGCGGCTAACGCAAAGATGAAAGAAAACGATTTAATCGAGAAATGGGGAGAAAAGTTACTTAATTGACATACATAATAATGCAACTACGTGTTGCGTGATATTTCAAAATCAGCGTTGTAAAATGAAAATGTAGAAAGGAGGTAAGCGTATGATTGACTTTGTTGAAGTCGGAAATAAGATAGCTAAATTAAGAAGAGAATTTAAATTGTCTCAAGAAGAACTTGCAGATCAATTGTACATTACTAGACAAGCCCTTTCTAAATGGGAGAATGGCACATCTATTCCGTCAATTGATTCATTGTTGGAATTGTGTAAGATTTTCTCTATATCTTTTGAAGAAATGTTATGTTTGCAAGAGGATTCCGAAATTGATCCGGACAATATTTTTTCGGGACATAATAGAAGTTATGTAATTGAGCAAATCATTTCAAGAAAGATAAAAGTTGATATTCCTAACGTTCTTTATCAAATGTCTCCTGCGGAGAGATTAGTTGTCTTGAAGGCAATTAAAGCGGGAGAAATTGAAATTGATGATGAGGAAGAATTATTTTGCAAATTGACTAATTCAGAAATGCGCTTTTTAACGGGAGGTAATTTATATGAAGTTGAGAAAAGTAACAATTAATGGAAAAACTTACTATGAGGAAATCAAAGATGGCGATAATGTAATTGATCCTGAAGTTGTTGATAATAGAAAATCACAAAGAATCAAATATGATTCTGAAGAAGACTCCTCTAGTAAAAAATCAAGCGAAACAATGTTTTCGAAAGAAAATCTAAAAAGGGATTGGAATGAGTTTGTTAGTTCAATGAAAGGATTAGGTACGAAAATTTCTAAAAAAGTAAAACGTACTACAAAAGATTGGTTCCAAGATAGCCCTGCAACAGAAGATACAACAAATCGTCTTTTGAAGATTCTACCCTATATGGATAAAGACGATATTCATGGAATTGCAAAAAGGATTCTTAAAAACGATAAAGAATTTAAAGATGTCGATTATGCTGCAATCATGCCATTTATGACAAAAAAAGATTGCGATGCAATTTTCTTGAAGACATTAAAAGATGGAGATACAATTTCAATAAAAATGGTTCACTTTGTATCACCGGATTGCTTGTCGATTCTAGTAGATAGATACGTTTGTGGCAAATGTCCAGATTTGGATATTGACGCATTATATCCATTCTTGAATAGCGCAGACGTAAAGAAATTATTCTATTATGAATTAAAGAAAAACAAACACAAAAGATAATGGCAATATCTGCCATTATTTTTTTGAGCATTTATAGATTCTAATCACAAATTCAATCTTTGTTTTTAAATATGAAAGGTTTTTTAATCGCTCCTTAGCTTCATAACTTGTTTTATAGTAATAAGGAGTCATTGTGAATAGATCATTTATCTCTTTATTATTTAATTCGATTGTATCTTTGACGATTTCTTCTTTTAGTAATTCAAAACCTTCTAATTCTTCGACTTTTGGGGTATTTAATCTCACTTCATCATAGAGAAATTCTTTTAGTTCTAAAAGGTGATATTTTCCAGGAAGAACACGAAAATAATATCCGTTTGATTTTAATACTCTTTGAAATTCTTTTTCATTTATTGGAGCGAAGGAATTAAGTAATACATTGAATGAATCATTCATAAAAGGAAGATAATCCATATTTCCAATAACGTAATCTAGATTATTAATTTTAAGGATATTTCTTCTTGTTGATGCTTGTTGAATGGCGTCTTTTGATATATCAATTCCTATTGTCTTAATCTCTTTATTTTTTGATATCTCCTCTTGAATTTTTGTGGTATAGTATCCATCACCACAAGCTACATCACAAAAGATAATCTTTGTAAGAGGAAGAGAAGATACGTTACTAATAATAGAATTTAATAAAACATCATATTTTTTAGAATTCAAAAAATCGCTTCTTGCTTGTATCATCATTTTATTATCTCCTTCTTGTAAAGAATGACCTTGATTTGCAAGCATTAGATTAACGTATCTTTTCTTTGCTATATCGTAGGAATGATTTAATTTGCATTTATATGTTTTATCAATTATATTTAATGGGTTATTGCATACTGGACACTTGTATATATTCATTTCTTTCACCTAATATTATTATAATTTAGAAGCAAGAATGAATCTATAAATGAGCTTTATTTTGTAAACGCATTCCAAATATATTTAAAGAATGAGGTGAATCTATTAAAGAAATCAACAATTGAATTGAAGATTCTTTTAAATAGGTTTCTTTCATATTCTTTTTGAATATTGATTTTAAACATGAAGTAGTCTTTTGTTCCATCTTTTTTATAACATACTATTCTTGTTTTGTAACTTCCTTCATTTCGATAATTTTCTTGATATTCATTATCGATGAATTTACATTCGATATAGTTTTCGCTTTCTATTATTTTTTGATCTTGTGCAAGAGAAATAATTTCATTAGCTGTTTTTAAAGAAGACGTTGTTAATGATAATGAGACCTCATTGATGAAGAATACAGGTCCAATGCCATCTTTGATTTTGATAGTTGTTTGATATGTTGATTCATTATTAAATTTATCAATGCAATAAATAGTGATAGGATAAGAACCGGTTTTTCCATAATCACATTTACCTAATGCTTTTTTTATTCCGTATTCCTTTACTCCTGATCCATCTTCATCATCATAAGTGAAATTCTTTAATAATTCAGCATCATCTTTGATTTCAAATTGATAGAATTCAAGAGAAGAAGGACCGATGATAAGTGGTTTTATATCATCGTACACATAGATTGATACATCCTTTTTAGATATGTTTGAAGAACTATCAATTGCTTTTAGCGTCACATTTGTTTTGTCCCATCTCGTCAATTGGATTATATCGGTATCAAGGTTTATATTATTATCGTAATTATCAACCACTTCATAGTAGTTTTTAAGGGAAATCGTGTCTGTTTCTGATAATTCTTTGTATGATATTGATAAATCATTCTCACCGTAAATGACAGGCGCGGTTAGGTCTTTTATCGTTGCGTTAACTGTCAATTGACTCTTGTTGTTTGATGAATCTTGAGCATTAACTTTAAATGAATACGTACCTAGTTTATTTTCTTGAAGTGCCTTAGAATATGTATCATCAGTAACGCTTTTATCTACTTCACGATTGTCATCGTAATCATATGCAGTGATATTGTTTGTGATATCGTTTACTGTTAGTCGATTGTCGTAATCTATGTCGATATTATATGTCGATCCATTACAGTAAACACCATTTGAGTTTGGGGCAATTCCATATTTAGGCTTTGGATAACCAATGAGCCTATCATCATAACTTATATGATTTGTTTCTAAACTATATGCTCTTACAGTTAATGGATCAGGCGAGTCGATAAAGAATGATTTATTATTTGAAGCATATTCTTCTCCACAGAAAGTGAAATAATCAGGAAAAGATGATGTATCAAATGTTAGAACGATATAATTCTCATTGCAATATAATGAATAAGGACCTATGTCATCTAATTCTTGCTCAGAAGAAAAACTTTTATCGATACATGCTAAATCATTTCCATTATCATCGATGATGTAAAATCGAATGTAACCACCATAAGCTATCGTTCTAGTATCTTCTTCATCAAAACTGATGAATAGGGAGAAGATGTTCTTAGCACCATTTTTTATTCTAATCGAGTTTTTTAATTGAAATCTAGTTTGAGTTACATTATAGATTGATTCTGAAAGTAGTAAGTTTTTTGTTTGTGATTGTACTTCATGCATTTGATATGCGTTATTTTGATAAGATACAGTATTATCACTTGCAAGACATAGATTAGGATTAACTTGGTTTGTCGATAATAATGTGATTAACGCTGTGCATGAAAAGACTAGTAGTTTATTTTTCATAATACCTCCTTGAAAAAACGTTATATTAATGTAATACGGAAAAAAGCATATTTTTCCTAAAAATCTTTTATTACGAAATTGATTGTTAAGAATATGTTTAAAAAAAATAAAAAATCTATCTTTTGTCTATGAATTAATGAAAACAAAATGTATAATTTATTATACGAATACATATTTGTATTCGTTATATTTATGGAGGCGTTTTTATGGTAGAGTTTAAAACGGTAAGAGAATTATTCGAAGTCGTTAATTATGGCGATCAATTAATGAAAGATTCTATTGATGAAGTAGAACTAGAAGGATGGATTAAAACAAATAGAGATAATGGATCCATTGGTTTTATTGAACTTAATGATGGCTCATATTTTAAAAATGCTCAATTAGTTTATTCAAAAGATGTTGCAAACCACGATGAGATTGCTCATTTAATTGCTGGAACTGCAGTTGATATAAAAGGTAAGTTTGTCTTAACTCCAAATGGAAAACAACCATTTGAGATTCAAATAGAATCATTGATAGTTGAAGGAGAAGTTGATCCTTCTTATCCATTACAAAAAAAGAGACATTCATTTGAATATTTAAGAGAGATTGCTCATTTGCGTCCTAGAACAAATACTTTCAATGCTGTATTTAGATTAAGAAGTGTCCTTTCTATGGCAATTCATGAATTCTTCCAAAATCAAGGATTTGTTTATGTTCATACACCATTATTAACTGGAATTACATGTGAGGGTGATGACATGTTCCACGTTGTAACAAACGACAAGGATCAAGACGCATATTTTGGAAAGAAGACTTTACTTTCTGGATCTGGTCAAATTCACGTTGAGGCATTTGCATTAGCATTTAGGGATGTATATACATTTGGACCAACATTCAGAAGTGAAAAATCAAATACTAGAAGCCACGCTTCAGAATTCTGGATGATCGAACCTGAAATCGCATTTGCAGATTTAGAAGATGATATGTCGTTAATCGAAGATTGCGTTGTTTATTGCATAAATTATTGCTTAGAGAATGCTCCTGAAGAGATGGCATTCTTTAATGAGAGAATTGATCCAACATTAAAAGAAAGATTAAATCATGTTATTAATACTCCATTCAAGAAAATGGAATATACCGAAGCTATTGAAATCCTAAAAGATGCAGTTGCAAAAGGAAAGAAATTTGAAGAAAATAAGATTGAATGGGGAATGGATTTACAATCAGAACATGAGAGATATTTAACAGAAGAAGTTGTTAAAGGACCATTATTCCTAATCAATTATCCAAAGGAAATCAAATCATTCTATATGAGAGAAAACGATGATGGCAAGACAGTCGCAGCTTGTGACTTATTAGTTCCAGGAGTCGGAGAATTAGTAGGTGGTTCTCAAAGAGAAGAAAGATACGATGTATTGAAACGTAAAATGGAAGAATCACATTTACCATTAGATAAATACGGATGGTATCTCGATTTAAGAAGATACGGCGGTTGTAAACATGCTGGATTTGGTATTGGATTTGAAAGATTAGTAATGTATTTAAGTGGAATTAATAACATTAGAGATGTATTACCTTTCCCACGTACATATGGAAGTATGGATTATTAGGAGATAAGCATGCAATCAATTGAAGAAGTAAAAGAAGAAGAAGAGTTGAAAAAAAAGATTAACCAAAAAAGAAGAATACGTGGAGTTCTTATTGCAGTAAATGCATTACTTATTTCGTATACTGGATTTTTGGCTGTCTCTTCTATCGTTGATTTAGTAAATAAGAATAATGGAACTAATATTGGTGACATCATTACTGTCTTAGATAAAACAGAAAATGAATCTAAGAAAATCTACGATTCTTTTGCTCACGAAAAAGCGGACATTATTGATGTTGCAACATATGGAAAATACTTATTGACTTCTAAATCCAAGATAACGTATGAATTGGATAAATATACAGATAGTGTTAGATTAGTAAATCTAAAAGATGCAATCGGCTCTAATAGCATTAAGAGTGAATCGATTTCTCTTGGGAATAAATTTAATGAACAAATTGATTTGTTCAGCTTAACAAATGGAGATTATATTATTCATGACGCGCTTAGAGCATCTAATTTTGTAACTTTCCATTATACAGGAGTAGATTATTTTAGCGAAACTATATATTCTTTTCCTGATAAAGAAGGAAAGAGAACTAAGATTACTTTGAAAGGAAAAGATTCTTCGCCGGCGTTAATAGTAAACGTTACTACGCAAGTTGATTTGCCTTCTTCGTATTATGATATCGTAATAATAAAAGATCCTAAATTCGATGATGAAAATATAGGGGCAAAATGGTTTGAGAATACGCAACTTAAAGTCAAGGAGGTAACCTCTTTAAAAGAAGCATATAGAGTCAATGCGTCTTATGCGGTAAATATTATTGAAGGTGATTCTATATTTACTTCAAATTATGTTAATGAAAATACATTAAAGCCTTCATTAATAGAAAATGGAGTTTATGATTCTTTAGATTCAGATAATGCGATAAGAGAATTAGGTGGATATGTGTTTAATGCTGGTGCTGGGATTAAAGGAAATGAAGAATATGCGATTGCTTCAAGAGAAATAATGACAGTTAAGAATAATTCACATATTGGAAAATACGCTATTTCGATTGGTAAAGACATTATAAATCCTTATACTTCTATTCAAGAGATTTTTGAATTCTAATATTAATTATTAATATATTATTACTTTTATTGAAACAAAACTTAAGTTAAAGGTTAATGCAGAAAAGACACATATCACAAGACCAAATAACCTTAAATACTTAGGCTTTTCATTTTGGAAAGACAAAGAAAATTGGAAGTCTAAACCCCATAAAGAAAGTTTCAAGAAACTATTTCTCAAATTAAAGAAATTAGTAAAGCGTTCTTGGAGTGTAGACTTAACTTATCGAATTAAAAAGATAAATGAAGTCTTAAGAGGTTTGATTAATTATTACCGACAAGCCTCAATGAAAGGAGCGCTAGAAAGTAAGATTGGTCCATGGGTAAGAAATGCAATTAGAGTAGTTATTTGGAAACAATGGAAAACCCCAAGTAAACAAATCTCTTTATTAGTTAAACTTGGAATAAATGAAGAAGAAAAGGGACTAACCTATTGTAGAAGAGGCTATCAATTTAAGAGCCACTCTTTTGTAATCCAAAGAGCAATTTCAAACTCACGACTAAAGAAAAGAGGGTCATTGGACCCTCTTGAGTACTATCTTAAACCGATAGCATAGATTGTTTATTTAAACCGCCGTATACGGAAGACCGTACGTACGGTGGTGTGAGAGGGAGCGGAGAAACTATTGTTATTCACTCTCTACTCGATGTGAAATGAATATTCTTTAATCGTAAAAATATTGAAATTAGAAAGTTTTGCGGTTAGAATAACGATAGAGGTGAATAATATGATAAAAAGAGACTTCTATTTAGAAAAACTAATTTCGTATAAAGACAAAGATATTGTTAAGATAATTACCGGTATTAGAAGGTGTGGTAAGTCGTATTTATTATTTGATATCTATTATAATTACTTGGTTGAATCAGGAGTAAATAAAGATCATATTATTGCAATTAATCTTGAATCAAGAAAAAATATCAAACTTAGAGATCCAGATAAATTGTATGAATATGTTAACAATCAAATTATTGATGAAGATAAATATTATATTTTTATTGATGAGATACAAATGGTTAATGAATTTGAAGATGTTGTTAACGGAATAAAAACGGATTTTAATTCGGATTTGTACATTACAGGTTCTAACTCAAAATTATTATCCAGTGACATTAACACTAAGATGAGAGGGAGAGGAATTGAAATTAAGGTATATCCAATTTCTTTTAAAGAATTTTTTGAGTCTAGAAATGTAGATAGACAAACAGCTTTTAATGAATATATAACATATGGTGGTTTACCTTATATCTGTGCTAGTGATAATAAAAATGAAAAAATTGAATATTTAAATATGATAAATGAAACAATTGCTTTCAAAGATATTATTGAAAGAAACCATATACGTAACGAGGCATTGTTTAATTCTTTAATTGAATTATTATTTTCAAGTATTGGTTCTTATGTTTCTCCAAATAGAATTGCAAATACTCTTAAGTCGAATGGATATAAAAGTGTTGATAATGAAACTATTTCAGATTATCTAAAATATTTGTGTGACGCTTTCTTGTTATATAAAGCGACAAGATATGATATTAAGGGTAAAGAATATTTAAAAACATTAAATAAGTATTACGTTGTTGATATGGGACTTAGAAATGCAAAACTTAATTATAGACAAATAGAAATGACACACATTTTAGAAAATATCGTATATCTTGAATTACTTAGAAGAGGATATGTTGTTGATATTGGAAAAAATAATGATCAAGAAATTGATTTTATTGTCAGAAGTAACGATGATTTATATTATATTCAAGTATCTTTAACAATAGAGAACGATGAAACAAAAAATAGAGAATTAGGTGCATTTAAAGGATTAGATGATGGATATAAAAAAATAGTAATCAGTATGGATAATAATCCTTTGGTAAAATTAGAGAAAGGTTACAGAATGATTAATATTTTTAATTTTTTATTAGATGAAAACAGCTTATTGTTTATCTAATTTGCTTTCAATAATTAATAATGGTTTATTGCTAATTTTTGAAACAATCGGGTTCGCACTAGACTGCATACGCTGCACCATGTGAGAATATGCGAACGTTTATGTTCGGTTAATTGGCAGTCATTATATGACCGCTTTTCTTTGGTGTGACGGGCATGTCATATATCTAAAGGGTGAAAGTCCCGAGTAGGAAAGTCGTTATAACTACATAGCGAAACTAAGTCTTGTATCGTGAGGTATGAGATGAAAGAAGAGTGTAGCAAATAGACTGGGTTACGAATAGAAACTTGATATAAGGCGATTAACTGGTGATGAAATAGCCAAACATATTAAAATCACAAATGACCGTAATAGTTAGTTAGTAAATCAAGTACTCAAGGCTAGAAAGATATATGCCTTACACCGTGAGGTCTAGTGAATTTGGGGAAACTCGAAGTCAAAAAAGGTTTGTCACTAGAAGTCAAGAGAATCCAAAGTAGTCGAAAGATGAAGGGATGAATAAATAAACCTTTTGCAAAGTACAAATGGACGTGTCTATTTAACTTGAAAGGATGAGAAGTAACAAGCGTATCTTGTGAAAAGTTAGCCAAAAATAGTGATGATAGATAGACCAAAAGGAGGAAAGCAAAACTATGAAGTTTATGGATGAAGTCTTATCTAAAGACAATTTAAATCAAGCATATTTTTTAAACAACCGTATACGGAAGACCGTACGTACGTTGATGTGAGAGGGAGCGGAGAAACTATTGTTTTTCACTCTCTACTCGATTTTATTAAATCTAGTAAACATTTCTAATAAGAATTGTTTTATAAACGAAATATAATTAATAATAAAAAAAGGATGGAAACAAGGTAGTTCAATGATAAAGTTGTGGTCCAGCTTTTTCGTTTTACATTAGTTTCATACATCCTTTATGATTATTAGTCTTTATCTTTATTTTCTACATAATCCATCATTTCTTGTGTTGGATTCTTTCTATGAGCTTGTTGAGCTTCCATTTTTGCTTTCTTTAAATCTTTTATATCTTTATGGAAATAATCATTTCCTGCTTTTATTGTATAGATATCACGTGCCATTAATGCACAGGTGCATACTAGAAAGTGAATAGCACCATATGATATTGCAATGAAGAAAATATAACTTATCCATGCTTCGAAACTATCAAAATGGAAAACACTTGCTTTTGAAATTGTTGGCCAATTGGAAATCAATTGTAAACCAAAGAAGTTTTCTGTTGGGAAATGTAAAGTGAATGATGCATCATAGAGATTTTCTCCGATGAATGACCATGAATAATCACCTTTGAAGGTTTGATAAACAAGAATCAAAGAGATCATTAGGATTATTACAATCATTGGAATGCGTGCATCGTAATAGAATTTTCTTCTACTTTTTTCCCATGATACTTTAAAGAACGTTTTCTTTTCAGTTATTAAGTTTGCATCTAATATATCATACATCGCTTTATCGACGTGGTGCGCTTGAACCTTGACGATATATTTGATTAATTTTACAAGATAGCCAACAATAATCAATATGAGAATTATAATTAAGAGTAAAGCAATTAAAACTCTCTTATCAGATTCGGAAAGCTTAATTAAAAGAGTAATCATTCATCATCCCTCCTTGTTTCTATAGAAGGTGTTTCATCTTTATTTATTAATACGTTTGCATTATTTGATGATAATTGACCGTTTGGAGAAACATTATGAACGCTTTTAATTCTCCCTTGTTCATCTGTTTGAATAATGATTGGTGATTGAATAATAGTTGTTTGTTCCTTAATTAAGTTTGTTGAAGGAACATCGATTGAATTTTGCTTAGTTTCTTCTTCAATATCTTGATTTTGAAGATGTACTTTAGCGACTAAATCGTAACGTGATTCTTCTTTCATATCTTCGCCTTTAAAGAATAAGACGATTCTTTTAATAAACATAAAAAAGAATAAAAATATTGCATAAACACTATAAAGAGCAACACCAAGTAAAATGAATGGTGAAAAAATTAAATATAGAGCACCTTGTCCAACGGTTTTTAAAAAATCGAACATTTTCCTATCCTTTCTTTTTAATTTTCTTTTAATATAGTTTGAAATGCAGTTGCGTCAGATAATCTTCTTTTTGATATCAAGCATTTAATAATAATGTATATACTTGAAAGGATTTCACTGCCTGGAATAATAAATAGTAGTAGAGGGTAATACGTAATATCAATAAAAGAGGAAACAATTAATGTAATTATTAATGATATTATGTACAAGCCACATTGAGTGATTAACATGGCCTTTTTC
The DNA here is from genome assembly GCA_945873815.1 of uncultured Caryophanales bacterium. GTDB lineage: Bacteria > Bacillota_I > Bacilli_A > RFN20 > CAG-449 > UBA3210. Next base: position 48,191 of record CAMCEE010000006.1, on the reverse strand, counting down.
TCGTGAAAACTAAATATATAGTAACCTAATATAACTGCGAAATATAGATATATTCCTAATGTGAGATATGATATTAGTTTATTTATGAAGAAAAAACTAATAGATAAGCTGAGTAAGACAATGTTCATTATTAGTATTGGCATAAAACTATCGTTTTTTTCATTAAATGAAAATGAAATCTTCTTTAGTTCATTACTAATGATTAAATAGGATAGAGTTGTTTCTATTAAAGATATTAAGAAGATAAACAAGAAGGATATTTGATGAAAATCATTATCATCGAGTTTTATTATTGTTGAAATCGTTTTAATGATATCTACGTTGTAAATGGTTCTAACTAAGTAGATTGCTCCAACCTCAAGTAATAATTGAAAGAGAGAATTGATTATAATGATGTAATATCCGTGGATGAATCTTTTGATTAATATACCAAATAGAGTGCCAGATAATAATGATGGTAATACAACAAATAGTGCGAGTTGAATGTCAATAATTGACATCAATAACGTTGCAACTACATATGTTAATACATACCTTTTATTGACGCTTAGTGAAACTAGACTAGCACAAAGTGGTAATGTTAGTAGTAGAATAATCCCTACACTACCAGTGAAATGAGTCATGAGTATTAGTATTAAGCATATAGCAGAAATGATTGACACAAAAGCTAATGCTTTTACTCCTTCGTACTTTTTCATTGAATCACCAATAGTATTTTACCATTTGTTAAGAAAAAAAAGAATAATTTACGTAATAAATATAATAGAGGAGGGAAAAATTATGAATAAAAGGTTCTTTAATGTTCTTTTTTGTTTTATTTTTGCTTTTACTGTTTCTTGCTCTTCTATTAGTGAAAGCGAACCGAGTGGAATAAAAGAAGATATTTCATTTGAAAGAATCCCATTGAATGAAATTTTTTTGAAGATGATAAACCGTTATTATGTATTAATTTTTTCTTCTTCTTGCTTAGCTTGTCAAAATACAATAGAAGTATTGAATCATAAGAAAAATGAGGCCGATTTTGATTTATTTTTACTTGATTATCAAGAAGTAAGAAAAAAAATTAATAAATCGAATATTGGAGTAATGAATTATCAGGATATTTCGTATGAAAGTGTTCCCTTACTATTTGTAATAGAAAACAAGATAATCATCAATGAGATCTATGGATTTGAGAATATTAGAGAAATGATAAATACGATGAATGATTTATCATTTTGTTTATGATAAATTTTGTAATCATTTTGTTTTAATGTAGGAGCGAAAAATAATATATGATATAATCATATAGCAAGGAGTAAAGCCATATGGATTATAGAACTTTATTGAACGATGAACAATACGCTGGAGTTACTTGTAATAGCCAATATACTAGAGTTGTTGCAGGTGCTGGATCTGGAAAAACAAGAGTATTAACATATAGAATTTCATATTTATTAGAAGAAATGGGAGTATCTCCTTATTCAATTATTGCATTAACTTTCACGAATAAAGCTGCAAAGGAAATAAAGGAAAGAGTAGTTTCAATATGTGGAGATGTATCGGGATTGTTTCTTGGGACAATTCATTCTTGGTGTGCTAGATTTTTGCGTTTTGAAGCAGAGCATATAGGGTATCCTAGAAATTTCACTATTCTTGATGAGGAAGATCAATTAGGAATTATGAAATACATTTTTTCTGAACTTCATCATCTTCCTAAAACCGATGCAAATATTAAGAAGTGCTTAGAATGGATTGGCAATAAAAAAATGAGAGGATTAGAATATGAAGACATTAAAAATGATGAATATCCTGATTCTACTTTAAAAGATTTTAAAGTCTATTTTAGAGAGTATACTGAGATTTTATATGAAAGACATTCTTTTGATTTTGATGATTTACTTTTAAAAACGATTGATATATTAGAAGATAAAGATAATGGTGTACGAGAAAGATATATGCGTGGAATCTCACATATATTGATAGATGAATTTCAAGATATAAATGACGTTCAATTTAAACTTATTTCACTCCTTATGAATAGAGAAACAAGTCTATATGTCGTTGGAGATCCTGATCAAACTATTTATACTTGGAGAGGTGCAAATCATCATTTAATCATGGATTTGGAAGAAAATGTTAACTACATCTATAAGGGTGCAAAGGTGAATACGATTATCCTTGATAGGAATTATCGTTCCACGAAAACTATTCTTTCTTCTTCGAATAAACTTATTGCTTGTAATAAGGAAAGAGTACAAAAAGCATTATATTCACTTGGAGATGAAGGAACTCCGATTAGAGTATTTAACGCAAGGACACAAAGAGAGGAATCCACACATGTGGTAACTTCAATTATCGATCTTCATAAACTAAAAAATGTTAATTATAAAGATATTGCAGTTCTCTATCGAGTAAACTATTTAACGCGTGATTTAGAAACGGTTTTAGGTATGTATCGTATTCCATATAGAATATTTGGTGGAATGAAATTCTATCAAAGACGTGAAATTAAGGATATCATTTCCTATTTTAGATTAATTGTTAATCCTGCAGATGATACTGCATTTTTAAGAATCATTAACGTTCCTAAAAAGAATATCGGTCCTACTACAGAACAAAAAATTATTGATGAAGCTAAAAAAATAGGACAAACATTATTTTTGTACATAAAAGAGAATATCAATTCTTCTCCATTAACTTTGAAACAAAGAGTGGGATGGATTAACATTATTGAACAAATGAAAATCGTCAATAATGAAATTGAACTAGATAATCGTTCTCTTTCAAATGTATTAGAGAATTTTATCACGAATATTGGATATTTTGCGTATTTAAAAGAAGAAGATGATAATGCGGATGAAAGAATAGAAAACGTAAAGGAATTGATTTCATATGTTGATGGATTTTTGAAAGAAAATCCGACTATGCATTTTGATGATTTTGTTAATAATGCGATGCTTCAATCGGCACAGGATGATGTTAGTACTGGAGATTATGTTTCATTAATGACTGTTCATACTGCAAAAGGTCTGGAGTTTGATAATGTGTTCATTTATGGATTCTGTGATGGAGTGTTCCCATCGGAAAGATCAATATCTGAATCAAGAACGGGATTAGAAGAAGAAAGACGCTTAGCATACGTTGCAATGACACGTGCTAAAAAGGAATTATCTATTTCATCAAATCAAGATTATTCTTATGTCATGCAATGCCCACTTCAACCTTCTAGATTTATTAAAGAAGCTGGACTTGAAACTAAGAAGACGGATTTTAGATCTTTATACAATTCTTCTTCACAAACGATTTATAAACCTGCAGGATTTATTAAGAAAGATATTTCTGCTAAGCAGGTCGCATTATCGAGTGAGACAAACGGCATTACAGACTGGAAGGTTGGAGATATTGTAATACATACTACTTACGGTAGAGGGAAAGTAGTTGAAGTAATCGATAAACTGATCGTTGTCCAATTCGATGGAATTGAAGGAAAGAAAACTCTATTAGGGAATCATATATCAATAAAGAAAGGAGATAATAACAATGGTTAAATATGATAAAGCATTATTAGTAAAATGTGCGAATAATTTAATGTTTGACATGTCAGATGAACAATATGAAGTGTTATTAAAAGAATTTGATGTTCTTACTAAACAAATGGAATTACTTGGTGAAATTGATGGTTTAGAAAATGTATCGCCGATGACTTTCCCTTTTGATATTTATACGGATTATTTAAGAGATGACGTAGAGGAACCATCATTATCAAAAGATGATATTTTAAGAAATGCAAAAGATGTTGTCGATGGACAAATTAAGCTTCCAAAGGTGGTGGGATAATATGAGTAATTACATCGGAAAAACAATAGAGGAATTACATGAATTATTAGTTTCTAAGAAAGTTACTCCTTTAGAACTCGCTAAGGAAGTGATTGAAGAAATTAAAAGAGAAAATACAAATGCAATCGAAACACTTGCTGAAAAAGAAGCATTGGAATTTGCTTCTTCATTAAATGAAGTTGAAGAAGATAATGTGTTTTGGGGCATTCCTTTCGTCGCGAAGGATAATTTTGCAACAAAGGATATTTTAACTACTGCTTCTAGTGATATTTTAAAAGATTATATTCCTTGCTTCGATGCAACAGTAATTGCAAAATTAAAAGAAAAGAAAGCAGTGTTAATTGCAAAAACTACTCTAGATGAACTTGCAATGGGGGGAACTGGTACTACAGGACATAAAGGAATTACATATAATCCATATGATCCTACTCACACATATAAGATTGGTGGATCTTCTTGCGGATCTGCTTCAATTGTTGCTCAAGGAATTGTGCCATTTTCTCTTGGCTCTGATACTGGTGATTCAGTAAGAAAACCTGCTTCGTATGCAGGATTAGTTGGAATGAAACCATCTTGGGGAAGGATTTCTCGTTATGGTTTATTTCCTTTTGCTCCATCATTAGATCACGTTGCATATTTTACTAGAACTGTTAAAGATGCTGCACTTGTTTTGAATGTTCTTGCGGGAGAAGATTTATCTCATGATGCTACTTCATCAATTAATGCGGTTCCTGATTATTTAAAAGATCTAGAAAAGAGTTTAAATGGAAAAAGAATAGCTTATATTAAAGAACTAAATGAATCAATTAAGGATCAACCTATCTTAGATGGTATGAATAAGATAAAAGATATATTTGTTTCACTTGGAGCTAGTGTTGAAGAAGTATCCATTGATTTAAGATTACTTGCGGCTATCTATCCAACGTATATGATTATTTCTTGTGCTGAAGCTACATCTAATAATGCAAATCTTGATGGAATCAAATTTGGGCCTCGAATTGGCGAAGAAAAAACATATCAAGAAGTTATGATGAAAGCAAGAACTGCAGGATTCTCCGAATTGATTAAGAGAAGATTTGTAATTGGTTCTTATTCATTATTTAAAGATAATCAAGAAGAATTATTCCTACGTGCACAAAAGATTAGAAGGATTGTTGTTAATAAGGTGAATGAGATCTTATCTTCATACGATGCGATTGTAACTCCATGTGGAGGTATTATTAGAAATCCATTTATTTCAAACGATAATATAAGTGATAAACTTGATCAAGGTACTATGGCGATTGAAAATCATCTTGCAATGGGTAATTTTGCTGGTTTACCATCTATTTCTATTCCAATGGGATTAGATGACGGGTTCCCATTTGATGTTAATATTATGACAAAAGCATTTACTGAATCTGAATGTTTCAACATTGCATATGCTCTTGAAAGTAAATTGGATTTGAAGAACATATATGCAAAGAAAGTAGGTGAGTAGGATGAATTTTGAAGCGATAATTGGTATTGAAATTCACGTAGAAATGAAAACTAAATCAAAGATGTTTTCAAGCGGTAAAGTTAGTTTTGGTGAAGAACCTAATACTTGCGTTAGACCTTTAGATATGGCATTCCCAGGAACGATGCCGATAGTTAATAAACAAGCAGTAATCAATGCGATTAGAGTATCGAATGCATTGAATATGAAGATTGATCATGAATTGTGGTTTGATAGAAAAAATTACTTTTACAGCGATTTACCAAAAGGATTCCAAATTACACAACAAGCTCGTCCAATCGGGTCTAAGGGATATGTGGACATTAAGTTGAATGATGGATCCTCTAAACGTATTCACATTGAAAGATTACATATGGAAGAAGATACATGTATGCAACACCATATGGCGGATTGTACGCTTGTTGATTATAACCGTGCAGGTACTCCACTTGTTGAAATTGTTTCAGAACCTGAAATTCGTTCAGGAGAAGAGGCGGCAAAATACGTTGATGCAATTAGATCAATCGTCGTATTTACTGAAGTCTCTGATGGTAAGATGGAAGAAGGCTCGTTAAGATGTGATGTTAATGTCTCAATTAGACCTTGTGGAAGCGATAAATATGGAACGAAAGTTGAAGTTAAGAATTTGAATAGTATTGCAAACGTTCAAAGAGCAATTGATTATGAAGTTTCTAGACAAGCTAAACTTCTTCTTAAAGGAATTCCTGTAGAACAAGAAACAAGACGTTTTGATGAGATAAAAAAAGAAACTGTCATGATGAGAAAGAAAACTGATGCAGTCGATTATAAGTATTTCACTGAACCAAACATCATTCCTATTAGATTAAGTGATAAATTTGTTCAAGATGCAATAGATACTTGTCCTGAATTAGCATCTGAAAAATACGAAAGATACATTAGTCTTGGATTGAGTGAAGATGAAGCTAATCAAATGTTACAAGATCTTTCGATGAATCGTTATTTTGATGAATGCGTTAAGATTGATTCATCAAAAGCAAAATTGTTTTGGAACTGGATTAATGGAGATATTCTTGCATATCTAAATAAAAATAATTTATCTATCAATCAATTTAAAGTATCGCCAGATAATTTATTATCGCTTATTATTATGCTTGAAAAGGGTGAATTATCATTTAATCAAGGACGTAAAGTATTTGAAAATATGGTAATAGATAACGCTTCCGCGATAAAGATTGCAGATGAATTAGGATTGAAACAAAATTCAAATGTCGACGAGATTCAATCTCTTGTTGATAGTGTAATTGATTCATTCCCTCAATCCGTTGTTGATTATAAAAATGGAAAAGATCGTGCAGTTGGGTTCTTAGTTGGACAAATTATGAAAGCAAGTAAGGGAAAAGTTAACCCACAAATTGCAAATAAACTTGTTGTTGAATCATTAAACAAGAGATAGGATCATTAATTATGAAATATTTGATGTTAATCGGTGATGCATTTGAAGATGTTGAAGCGCTTGCTACACAAGACGTTCTTATTCGTGGAGGAGAGGAAGTTATTCTTGCTTCTATGATGGGAAGAAAAGAAATAACGACAAAATGCGGAAATAATTTAGTACTTTCTAAAACGATTGATGAGGTTGATTTATCTTCTTTTGATGCTTTGATTATTCCAGGAGGACCTGGAAGCTTTAAGATTCTCGCCTTCATAAAGAAAGTTGATGAGATAATATCTTATTTTGCTGACAAAGGTAAATTGGTATCTGCAATTTGTGCTGCGCCTATGTTAATTGGAAGATTAGGATATTTAAAAGGGAAGAATTATACATGCTACCCTGGCTTTGAAGAATATGTGGTAGATGGAAATTATAAACGTGATGAAGGAGTAGTTTGTGATGGCAACTTCATCACTGCGAAGTCAATGTATTATTCTATTGATTTTGGACTTAGAATCTATGAATTCTTTCATGGAAAAAAAGCGAGTGAATCATTAAGAAACGCTTGTAAAGGAGAATAAAAAAAGAAGCGTAAATGCATATTTGCCTGCATCTACGCTTTTAATTTGGTTTTATATAATTAGGAAGATAATGTATCCAGAAAGTAGTGCGATTCCAGAAATGATATATATAACATAATTTATTTTATCTTCTTCTTTATTTTTTCTCTTTGCATAATAATTCACGATTAATGAAATGCTCAAGAATACAATAACAACTAGTGTAATAATAATCATTTTAATCGCATTAATTATATTCGGATCTCCCGCGATATATCCTGGTAATAAGGATGATTTATATGACATGAATTCAGCTAGTCCGATGATAGTAAAATTGAATAGACAAGATCCAATAATATCTCCTAAAGCAGCATTGAAGTTCCCTTTTTTACATAATGTGATTGTTGATACTAATTCTGGAAGGGATGTTGCAACTGCAAGGAATATTGCTCCAGCAAGAGTTGCATCAAGGTTAAATGCATTAGCGATTGCATCGGTATTGTATGTGATTAAGATTGATGTTCCTACTAATAATAAAGCACAAATTACAAATCTGATAACTACTTGTTTTAATGATAAGTTCTTATATGGGTCAATTTTTTCTTCATTATCTTCATCATTTTCTTCTTTTGGTTGGAAGTATATAGTAATTCCATAGATTATAAGAATCAATATCGCAATCCAGTTTACATTTTTTAAGTATCCGCTTGTTCCAAAAATCGGTTGAATGGAAGAACTTCCCATAATACCATATGAAACGATTCCATAGATTCCTAATACACCAACTAATACGATGAAATGCGATTTAAATTCAAATTTTGATTTTGCAAATGATTTAAAATAGAATATCATTGCAAATCCAATGATTGCTAAATTAAATAAATTTGATCCTAGGATATTCCCAACAACTAGATTTGCAGAATCTGGAAGAAGAATCGTTGCAGAAATACTTGTGAACAATTCTGGAAGGGAAGTGACTGCTGCTAGTAAAACTGCACCTATAAAAGCACCGGAAACTTTAGTTTTTTTATCTAACGCATCCACGTAATCGGCGAGTTTCTTTGACAAGAAACAGATTGCTGCAGCTAAGACTAAGTAGATGACTATTAATGACCATGGTTGTAATGAATTAAACATTGATTGTACTCCTTTTTCAAAACATATCAATTATATCTTATGCTTATACAATAAACAACATAAAATGTAATTTAAGCGCTACAAAAATAGGTTGTTAGTTGAAAAACTAAATGCAAAAATTTATGTAGACTTTATCTTTAGAAAGATAAATAATTCAAAAAAAGTAGGAAATAAGTTATAAAAGTATATTTTAATAATTTGGAAATCTTATCTTATATCTCATCTAATAGAAAAAGGGGTGAGATTAATTTATGCACCCCTTCGTTAGATTTTGAAGAACCTATTTCTCTTGATCTTGGTATTGAAGCCTATAGAGATTGTAGTAATATCCTTTATTCTTTAATAATTCTTGATGATTACCTTGTTCGATTATCTTACCATGTTGTAAGCAAATGATATTGTCAGCATGTTGAATTGTTGATAATCTATGAGCAACTATAAGCATCGTACCAATATTCATCATTTTTAAGAGAGATTCTTGAATTATTTGTTCCGTTTCAGTGTCGATATTCGCAGTCGCTTCATCGAGAATGAGAATTTGTGGTTTATGAACTACTGTTCGAGCAAAACTAAGTAATTGTCTTTGTCCAGAAGAGAAGTTGTTACCTCCTTCATTTACTTCAGTATCTAAGCCTTTATCTAACTTATCGATGAATGAATCTGCATTTACATATTTACAAGCATCGATGATTGCTTCATCAGAGATACTATCATCTCTTAAATTGATATTTGACTTGATTGAACCGGAGAAAAGGAAGACATCTTGTAACATTTGACCAATTCCACGTCTTAATGATTTTATATCGATTTCTCTAATATCGTGGCCATCGATTAAGATTTGGCCTTTTTGAATATCATAGTTTCTAACGATAAGTTGAAGAATTGTCGTTTTTCCAGCGCCCGTTGCACCAACAAAAGCTACAACTTGTTTAGGTGCAATGTGAAATGATACATCTTTTAAAATCCATTCATCTTCTTTATATGCAAACCAAACATTCTTAAATTCGATATCCCCATTGAAATGCTCGATTTGCAATGGGTTTTCAACGTTTCTAAAATCTGGTTTTGTTTCGATGAGATTGTATAATCTTTCACAAGAAGTAAATGCTCTTTGTAAAGCGTTTAATTGATCGGCAAGATTTTGTATTGGATTGAAGAACTTACTTACTAATGAATAGAATACTTGGACGATACCGACGATAGAAAGTTCTATAAACCCTCCGAGTAATGGACTTGAAACTACTCCATATCTAACGCAGAAATATGTACCTAATCCAAATACTGCCGCAAGTGCAATATAATAAATCAAAGTAATTGATGGACGGAATAGAGCAAATATTTTAACGTCTGTTTTCCTCGATTTAACAATATCATCATTTAATCGATCAAATTCTGTTTTCTTTTGTTCTTCTTGATTGAATATTTGAGTAATCTTCATTCCAGAAATATTCTCGTTTAAGAAAGCATTCATTACAGAGAAAGAATGTCTTACTTTACGATAATTTGCTCTTGAGAATTTTCTAAAGAAATAAGAAGCAATTCCAATTATTGGCATGAAGCAGACAAGGATTGTTGCAATTCTCCAATCGATGAGATACATGATGAGCGTAACACCGACTAATAAAAGAACATTCTTTATTAAATTAACAATGGTATTTGTGAATAGATCGCTTAGTTGGTTGGTATCTGATGCTACCCTAGTTACTAAGCTTCCAACTGGAATTTCATTGATTTGAGCAATTGACATATTATCGATGTGCTCGAACACAAACATACGCATATCGTAGATGATGCTTTGGCCAATTTTTTGCAAAGACATTCTAGTGATATAAACAAGAATCGTATTCATCATACTAACGGCGAATAATCCTCCGCATAGAATAAATACTTTACTCATATCACTAATGGCGATAAGTGATGGATTACCACCGAAATCTCTTGCTAAATCTTGAAGAGAAGAGGTGATATAACCAGGTAATACCGTAGAAGCTAGGTCAACAAATATCATGAGTATCATTAATAGTAAGACGCAAATTAACTTCCATAAGTATGGTTTAACGTAAGGCCAAGTCTTTTTAATGATTTCAAAATCACCCATGTGACGATCGTTTTTTTCATAAACGTGCTCTGCCATATTATTCACCCTCCATTTCTTTTTCTAGAGATTGGAGCTCGACCATTCTAGCATATATTTTCGATGAAGACATACATTCTTCATGTGTTCCAAATGCATCTACTTTACCATCATCAAGAACAATGATTCTATCAAGTGACATAACTGTTGATACTCTAGAAGCGATGAGTAATGTTGTTTTTCCTTTTCTAATTTTTTTAATATTAGAGATGATTGTTTCTTCTGTTTTAACATCGACTGCGCTCACAGAATCATCAAGGACAAGTATTTTTGGATCTTTTACGATTGCTCTTGAAATTGAAATTCTTTGTTTTTGACCACCGGATAAGGAAACACCTTTTTCTCCAATTAGTGTTTCATATTTATCTTTGAATCCTTCGATGTTTTCACTTACGGAAGAGAATTCTGCTGCTTCTTTAACTAATTCATCAGATAAGTCTTTATTTGAAAAAGCAATATTATTTCTAACTGAATCTGAGAATAAGAAATTATCTTGAGGACAATATCCAATATTTTCTCTTACCATTTTTATTGGTAAATGCATAATATCATTTCCATCGATGAATAATGTGTTTTCTTCCACATTATATAGTCTAAATAGCATGTTAACTAAAGTAGATTTACCAGAGCCAATCTTACCAACGATACCTATTGTTTCTCCTGCATTAATCTTTAAATTAATATCTTTAAGAATTACTCCTTCTGGATCATCAGGGAATGAGAAATTGAAGTTTCTAAATTCAATCTCTCCTTTTATATCATCTGGAGTAATTACTTTGTCATCAACTATTTCAACTTTTTCATCTAATAAAGTTGAGATTCTTCTTAGTGAAGCCTTTGCTCTTGCAGTTAGATTGATTATACCTGCTAAAGCGAAGATTGGCCAAATTATTGTATCAACATATCCGATGAAAACAACTAATTGACCAACGGATATTCCTTTTAACGAATTTGGATTGGTTCCTTCTTTGTATCCACCTGATTGGATGAAGAGATATACTAAATAACTTCCACCAATTAAGATTACGCCGAATATCACGTAGATCAATACATCAAAGAGAACGTTTAAAATTGCATCTGTTCTTGAAAAACTGATATTTGTATCTTTATTCTTCTTTGCTTGTTTTGCAAATTGATTTAATTCTTTCTTTTCTTTGACAAATGCTTTAATGACCCTGATACCTGTGAAGTTTTCTTGAGCAAAATCTGACATATCTTCATAAGCTTTTTGTCTTTTTTCAAATTTTTTGTCCATTATTTTTTCAACAAAGAAAGCGACTATGCAAAGCGCGATAATTGGAATTAATAGAATTAACGTTAATATTGCATCGATTCTTAGCATTCTAATGAATGACATAATAAGCAAAAAGACACCATCTACAAGTTGGACGATACCAAAACCAAAAGCTTCCTCAACTGTTTCTAAATCGTTGCTGAAATAAGATAAAATCGCTCCAGTTTTATTTTCTTTATAATATCTTTGAGACAATATCTCCGTTTTTTTGAACATTTCTCCACGAATATCCGCTTGTATTCTAATGGATTCTCCAAAAATGAAAATTCTCCATGCACTTCTTCCTGCAAACATTCCTAAACCGACAAGTACTATCCATAGTGTTTCTTGAATTAAAAAATCGTAATTATTGAGTCCGATTGAAGGTAGATTAGGATTAGGATTTCCATTTACAGCATTGATTACTGCATCTACGATGTCACCGGTTATTTGTGGAATAAACAATTGGATGTAATCGACAAATACTAAGAATAAAAAGCCGAAAAAGAAGTACCAAAAATATTTTTTATAGTATTTATTGACATGTTTGCCAAATAACATATAATCACCTCAGCCATTCTTATCAGTTAATTATTAGTATATATATTTAATAATATATAATTCAATCAAGAGCAGAATGAAATGGCAATGAAAACGCTAACATTGAATATTTTTTTCTTCTTTTTACACTTTAGGAACAAAAGATTTTTGATTATACTCCTATTTATAGACAAAAAAACGATTAAATAGTAAGATAATTATGTCGCAAAAAAGCGAAATATGAAAAGAAGGAGTCGTTATAATGGCACAATTTATTATCGAAACAAGTGCTCGTCATGCACACGTTACACAAGAAACATTAGAAGTATTATTTGGTAAAGGTTTCCAACTTGAAGTTAAAAAAATGTTATCTCAACCTGGTCAATTTGCATCAAATCAAAGAATTAGAGTAGTCGGACCAAAGGGTGAAGTTACTTGTACAATTTTAGGACCAGTTAGAAAAGCAGATCAAGTAGAATTATCATTTACTGACGCTAGAACGGTAGGCGTAGTTGCTCCTGTTAGAGAATCAGGTGATGTAGCTGGTTCTGCAGCATGTAAATTAGTTGGTCCATGCGGTGAAATTGAATTAAAAGAAGGCGTTATTGTTGCAAAACGTCATATTCATATGACTCCTGCAGATGCTGAAGCATTTGGAGTTAAAAATGGTGACATTGTAAATGTCAAAGTATTAAATGAAACAGGTAGATCACTTGTATTTGGTGATACTGTTGTTAGAGTAAGTCCATCTTATGCTCTTGCAATGCATATCGATACGGATGAAGCTAATGCTGGTGCATTAAGTGGAGAAGTATTTGGAGAATTAGTTAAATAGTTCTTCATGTTAATTAGGGGGATTTATGGAAAGTTTAAAATATATTCCAAGTGGTGTTTGCTCACGTCAATATGATATCGATTATGAAGATAATAAAATTGTCTCAATTAGAGTTGTTGGTGGATGCAATGGTAATCTTGCTGGCTTATCTTCATTGTTAAAAGGTATGGATATTGATGAAGCAATCTCTAGATTAGAAGGGATTAAATGTGGATTTAAACCAACTTCTTGTCCTGATCAAATTGCTAAAGCATTAAAAACAATTAAAAAATAATCAATTTGAATAAAAAAAATTATTCATCTCATAATTTATATTAGGTGGATAATATGAAAACGGATAAAAAGAAAGAACAATTCAAAATAGCGAATATTCTTTTTGAGATGGGGTTGGATTTCAATGTCATTGAAACAATATCGGGGATATCTCCACAAGAATTATTGATGGAAAAGATAGATATGCTCGAATACGATAATGACATAGAAAATGATGATCTAAAATAATAAATTTATAACATAGGAAAATGGTGATTTATTAATCATCATTTTTTTAAATTTTATATAATTCTATCATTATATGATAGGTAAAATACTTTTATTGATAATGACAGGAAAAAGCGTAAAAAAAAACGACGTTTTTTGCGCTCGTTAATTTAATTATATCACAAAAGAAAAAAATAACAAGTCTATAAAATATGTTGTTTATATCATATAATTTAAGTGTAGAAAAACACTACACATATATCATAATAGGAGGTTAATTATATGAATTATCAAGTCGTAGGAAAAAACATTGTCGTTACGGATGCTATTCGCGCTACAATCGAAGAAAAGCTCCATAGAATGGATAAGTACTTTGTTATTGATGATGAAGTCGTTGCAAAAGTTTTAGTAAGGACATATAAAACTTCTCAAAAAGTAGAGATTACAATCAACACAAAAATGATGGATTTCCGTGTCGAAGTTATGGATGATGATCTATACGCTGCAATTGACCTTGCAATCGATAAATTGGAAGGACAAATGAGAAAACTTAAAACAAAATTAGATCGTCGTCATAAAATGAGTCTTGGTGAATCAATTGCATTTGAGAACTTTGAAAGTGAAGATGAAGAATATTCAGGAGAAGATGATCCAGTAAGGGTTAAGGAAGTCTATTTAGATCCAATGGATTTAGAAGAAGCTATTACAAGAATGGAGAATCTTGGACACACATTCTACCTCTATAAGGATAAAGAAGATGATTGCATTTCTGTTCTTTATAAGAGATACGATGGTGGGTATGGTGTAATTCAAGCAAAAGAATAATTGCATGTTATATTTTCTTTAGGGTGAAGCATATTGCTTCACCTTTTTTCATAGATTTTAGTGGTGGAAATATGCAAATCATTAAATTCGGAGGTAGTTCATTACTTAATCAAAATGCTATTGATAATACTTTAAGTATTATAGTCTCTTTAAGGAAGCCATTATTAGTTGTTATATCAGCAATAGGAAGAAAAGGTTTTCCTTTTGCAACAGATACATTAATTGAATCGATAGGTGAAAAGAAAATATCACCAAAAGAATATGATAGATTGTTATCTCTTGGAGAAATATATGCATCAATATATCTTTCGAATCTTTGCAAGAAAAAGGGAATCAAATCTTATGCTGCTTCATATTTGGAAATAGGAATGTTATCTAATGAAGAATTTGGGAATGGTAGAATTGATGGAATAAATAGTTCTTGCTTAGATAATCTAATAAAAAAATATGAAGTTGTAATAATTCCGGGTTTTGTAGCGCATACTGGAGATAATGAAATAATTACTTTAGGAAGGAATACATCGGATTATTCATGCGTTTTGCTTGCGAGTGTATTTAAAGAAAAAAACGTTTATTTATATAAAGATGTACGTGGAATATACCCTACATCGATTAATTCAATAAATAATAAGATTAGATTTTATGAAAGACTTTCTTATGATGAAATGATTTCACTTTGTTCTATCGGATTTAAAATTGTATCGAAAAAGGCGGTTGAAGAAGCAAAAAATTCTAATATTGATATAGTAATTGTTCATCAAAATACAAGACAAGAAGGAAGTATTATTGGAAATATTGAATCGAAAAATAAATTATTAGGATTTAACATTGTCTACGATGAAGTTTTTATAGCCTCAATTATTCCTGATGAATTATTTAAAGAACTTGAATTGCTATTTAAGACACAACATATTTTCATTAAAGAATATAAAATATACGTTAATTACTTAACGATAAAGATAAATGTTAATCAGATGATGATGGTGAAAAAATTAATATATAATTTATACTTGGATAAAATGTAGAAATGACCAAAAATGATGTGAAATTTAATATTTATATTAAAATGTAATAGATAAATAGTTTTATTTACTATATAATATCAAATGGTGATATTGATGATTAAGGCTATTGCTACTGATTTAGATGGAACGTTATTCTATCCTAGAAAAAAGGTTAGACTTATTTCTAATGCCAATAAACAATTCATCCAGAATGTTTTAAAGGAAGGAAAGGAAGTAATTCTGGTAACGGGACGTAATTACAGTATTGCAAACAAAGTTGAACAAGCAATTGGAATGACAAAATCAATTTCTATCGTTGCATGTAATGGTGCAGTGATTATGCACCAAGGAGAGATGCTTAAGGAAGACTATATTTCTGGTAAAGAAGCTTTGGAACTCTATTATGAGATTTATGATAAACATCCTGATATAAAGACTTGGATGTTCTTCACGAGTGAACAATTCATGATAGTTGAACCAAGCGGATTAAATCCAATTGAAAAAGTCGCTGGAGTCTTTGGCTTAAATTTACAAGGCGCTTATTATGAACCTTATATTCTTGGTAAAAAGAAAATGGTTGAATATTTGAGTAGAGAAGATGCGAAAGTATATAAGATTATGCCTTGGTTTGGCTATAGATCTCATTCGAAAATTTTAGCTCGTGATGCAACTGCAGAGTGGATTGAAAAATATGGTGACAAATACAATTTTGCTTGGGCAGTCGATGCGGTAGAAATCAGCAAGAAGGGAATTGATAAAGCTAGCGCATTAAAACAATTGCTTAAAGAACTCAATATCAACGAAGATGAAGTTGCAGTAGTAGGAGATTCTGGTAATGATGTATCATTATTCAAATCTTTTAAAAACAGTTTCGTTATGAATCAAGCAGCACCTGAAGTTAAAAAAGAAGCAAAGCAAGTAGTTAATTCAGTGTCTGACTTGGCAAATTATATTAAATAGGGAGAAAAAAATATGAACGCAAAAACACATTACGCATTAAGTTTCTATCATTTGGCATTAGCAGTTAGAGACACACTTGAATATGTACAAAATAGACAAACATATCCATTACAAGTTTTTAATGCAAAGAAAAACACTTTAGAATTAGCGATGAATGGTAATACACCATTTAATGGATTCTGCGAAAACAATGGCGAAATCGGTGCAAAAATCAAAGAACAAATGAAAGAATTCTATGACACGGTTTATGGAGAAGACAAAACATTTATCTTTGTAGATGGTGATAAAGTTACTCCAGATCATGCACAAAACCTTAAAGTTTTAGATTACATTGTTCCATTAAAGCAATCATTAGTAAATATTATTAGAGCATATATCGAAGATCAAAGAAAAGATGGAACCTTAGAAGAAGGTGTAGAAGAAATTATCGATTTAGAAGATAAATTCTATCGTGCAATCGTATGTATGGTTATCAGCGATTTATTATTCAATGTTCATTTTGTTGAATTTAATAAAGCAATGCAAGAATCAAAAGGACAAGAGACTCCTCAATCAAATTTCTGTGTTAATGATATTAAGAAACTCCTTGGAATGTATGAATTCATTAAACAAAATGCAAGATCAGAATCATATCCTGAATTTGCAGTTGCTGCAGCAAAAATGGATTTTGGTATTAAATTAATGTCTGGACAATCTCCTGTTCCAAATGGTTCATCATTCAAACAAGAATTTGATAATATTTTAAAAGCATGGTATGAAATCGTTGCAAAATACGAACCATTATGGAGAGAAAAACATCAAATTATCTGGAATCAATTAGTTGAATTTGAACAAAATGCTATGAAACAAAATGCATCTAAGTAATTAGATGTTGAAAATGACAATATAGTTTTGCTATTATGTTATAGCAATGATTAAAGGAGGATTTTGCTATGAAACCTATTGAAAAATTAGCAAAAGCACAAAAAAATAAAGCAAACGGCCGTAAAATTGCAGAAATTATTTGGCTATCTGTTGGTGGCGCAATTATGCTTTGCGGTATTGTTTGTATGGTATTAAGTTTAATTATTAACAATTTAGGTGCAGATGGAAGTTTAATTACAAATAGCCCATTGTATCCACTTATTAAGGCACAAGAAGATTTTAAGAATTGGTGGAATGGATGGCTCTTTATCAAGATGTCATCGTTCGCAGGACTTGGTACTTGGTTAGTAATTATATCTTGTGCTTATTCATTAATTGTTCTTGCGGTTTATGCATCTAAACAAGATGTCTTAGAAAAGAAAGAAAAAGCTAGAAAACTTCGTGAAAAGAATGCGTTAAAACTTAAAGAACAAGTCGCTTCTTCAAATGAAGATACATCAGCTGAGAATGCGTAATTAAATATATCTATTATAAAAAGACGCTGTAATAAATGAAAATAGTGAGGATGATTTCTATATAAGATTGATTCAAACATTGGCTCTATATTATTTTAGTTTAGAATAGTATTCCTAAAAAAAATACTGTGGCACTTGTAGGGTTAGGCTAATATTAGCCTAACCTTTTCTCGTGGCCTATCCGTCACACATAAAAAAGAATGAGCCTAAGAATGTAAATGTTCTGTGGAATCTAATGGGGTTTTGACAAAATCATAAAAAATTCTACCCCATACAATTCCACATCTTTTAAAAATAAAATATCCTCGCTTAAAATCGCAGAAAGTAATGATAATTATATTTAAAATCTCATCAACATTGTATTTGAATATACTAATTTTCCAATACTCAGAAAGCGTATTATATATACGTCTTCCAATAGAAAAGGACGACTAGATTAGACTCTATTCGCCCCATTAGATTTAACCCGATAAAACACTATTAGATTCCACAGAGCCATAATTAGTATAGGCTAGATAACTAATAATTACACGTTAGTTAGTGTTTTATGATCTTCGTGTGGAATTGGTTTCCAATCGAGATTTTTTGAGAAGAATGCTTGAACATCCATAGGGAATTGTAATGCTAAGAACAATGGCCATACGAGACATAGAAGGATTCTTTTGAATATGTTTACTCCTTGAATTCTCTTCCTTTCAAGAATGAATACACCGATTGCTGATATTACTGTTGTTGCGTAAGAAATAGCTGCATTTCTTAACATAGAGAATAAATATCCTGACGAAGTGAATATATTATGATTTGAACTGATAAACACATCATAGAATGATAAATCGGTAAATAGTGGAGCTAATGAAACAAGAATAAATTGAATTACCCCTAGTAAAGTTAGTAATAAACAAAATGGAAGAATATTAGAAATCATATCATATGTAGAAAATTTATTTTTTCCTTTACGAGTAAATAAATTCGTGAATAGATCCTTTAATCTATCATAACAAACTAGAAGATGACCTCTAGACCAACGGACTCTTTGTCTCCACATAATCTTGAAACTTGTTGGTTGCTCATCATAAAATGTTGCTTCATCACAATATTTGATGATTTGTCCATCAATGATTTGATCGACGGAGAATTCCCAGTCTTCAGTTAAAGAAGTATATTTCCATCCGTTTTTTACTATGCTTGAACGAATAACATATCCGGTACCTTGAACTCTAGTAGAACATCCAATAACCGTTCTTCCTCTACTTTCGAATATGCAACCCATTGAGAAATAGATTCCGTATAATCCAGAGATAACATTTGTACCAAAATTCTTAGAATTTCTATATGATGTAACAACGTGTTTTTTATCGAAATAATGAAATGCATCGTTCATTTTACTGAAGTAATCCTTTGCCACTATGTTATCGGAATTGAAGAGAAAGAACCCATCGTATGAAGAAGTGCCATAATCTTTTTCAATTTGTTCGAATAAGTGTTTAAAAGCAAATCCCATCGTTCTTTCATCAGGATTTGAATATTCGTAAACATGTACTCCTTTTGATCTTGCTACTTCTGCAGTTCTATCTGTACAATTATGTGCGATAACAAATATATCTAATAATTCAAGTGGGTAATCAGATGAAAGGATACTATCGATTAATCCACCGACAACTTTCTCTTCGTTTCTTGCAGGTATAATAACTCCATATCTGTATTTAATATCTGTTTTTGGATATTTTTTCTTTTTGATTATTCCAATAAATCCAATAAGTATGAAATGTAGCATAAACAGAGCATATATTCCAAATATTATTGTAAATACTAGATTTACTATCTCTAAATAATTCATTGCGTTACCTCTTCTTTTAATAATTCAGGAAAGCGTTCGACGATTTTCTCCCAAATTAAGTCAGCCGTATATTCTGAACCATAATTAGAATGATATGCGATTGCATTATTCTTGTAAGGCTCCAAAAGTTTTGGATTGTTAATAAATTCTTTAATTAATCTAATAATATTGTCGACATCAAATTCTTTTATTGACGAACGAACATTATTAATATAATAGTTTCCAATGTTTCTTTCAATAGTTGTCGCAAAACCAGTGATGATTGATGGAATTCCAAAGAAAGTAGGCTCAGAAATGATATTTCCACTTTTGCCTAAAAATAAATCGGAAGAAGCAATGTATTCAAGCATCTTATCTGTAAAACCTAATGGAATAAATGTTACTTCTTTGCTTACTTCTAATGCTGAAAGATATTCCTTTAATTCCTCATTTTTTCCACAAACTGCGATTATTGTTAATGGTAGATGTTCTTTAGTAAGTTTTTCACATAATTCCTTTAATCTACCTATTCCATATCCACCTTCTGCAATAGTGATTGTAAATTTATCTTCTGGAAGATTTAGTTTTTTTCTATTTGATAATTTATTTGTAGGAATATCGTAAGCCTCGTTTCTAATTAAAAAAGGAACTAGTCTCAAATTTTCATCGTTGTATTTTTTGTATCTTTTTGCTATATCATAACCTGGCTTCATAGAAAGAAGAGTCAAATCTGCGTGATACATGAATAATTTATTCATTATTACATCAGGGCAATACATGATTGTGAATGGTTTATTCTTCATATTCTCTGCATAATAATTTGTGGCCCAGTGCGTTGAAAAAACTACATCAGGATTGATATCCTCCATATATTTTATGCCTTCTATGTGCGAACCTGGAATCTTGACAATCATTGTTCCAACTGTTGAAAGAGTTGTACCAAAAAACTCACATGCTTTAGTTGCAAAGTATCCTCTAAAATGATTATTACTATAGGCTTTAACTTCGTTGACTAGCATTTCACCAAATTTTTCTAATTTCTTATATCCTGTGTTTTTAAAGTAATTGAGTTTGATTACATCAACCTTATCACCATATTTTTTATTGAAAACTTCATATACTGACCTTAATGGCATGATATGACCTAAGCCAGCTTCAACCTCAGGAAACAAAACTTTAATCTTTCTCATAGAAACTCCTGTAAAAATATATAAATATTTTTGCTCCTAAAATAGATTACTATATTACTACAAAATATGCAAACATTATATGTGTATACTTTAATTGCGTAGTAAGAATATGACAAAATATAGAATTTATTCAAACGTTATTGAAAAAAAGATGCGACAACAATATAATCTCATACTGTGAGATAAAATTATCTTACTGCAAGAAAGGGTTCATTATGGAAGAGAAAGATTTCATTCATAAATACACAGAGATGATCTATAACCATTATAAAAATCATAAACACAATGAGATGAGTAATTTTTCTAAGGGTGAAGGTGGGGTTTTAGTTTACATCTACCATAAGAATAATGTTGTTACTCCTGGGGAACTTGGTGAGTTTTTTGGTGTATGTAGTGGAAGAATTGGAAATGTATTAAAAGATTTGGAATCAAAGAAATGTATTGTTCGAATCTCTGATGCTCAAGATAAAAGAAAAACAAATGTTTCTCTTACTGAAAAAGGAATCGAAATTGCAAAGAATATTACGCATCGTTATGTATCAAAAATTGGGGAAATATATAAGATTTTAGGTAGAAATGATGCGGAAGAATTAATTAGAATCATGAATAAAATTAATGATAGAAAAGGAGGAAATGATGTTTAAATTATATAAAAAATTCAAATTTTCTGACTGGGTGGGGGTTATATTAATTGTTGCATTAACTATTCTTCAAGTATATTGCACAATGACGATGGTTGATTTTATGCAAGAAATCATTAAGTCGATTACAATGCTCAATTATCATAACAATCCTGGTCTTATCTCAGAACAAATGAAATCACTAGTTGATACTTTTGGATGGGATAAATTGTCTAATGTTGAATTCCTTGTTTCATTAGGAATTCCACAAGAAGCTATTTCGACATTTATTGATATTTCAAAGGCATCAACTACGCAAATATGGTCTAATGGCGGTCTTATGCTTGCTTTTGCAGGTGGAACTATAGGTTGTCAAATGTTAATTAGTATTATCGCTTCTTATGTGGCAGCAGATTTATCCACAGCGATTAGAAGAGATTTGTACAATAAGGTTGAGAATTTCTCACTTGCTGAGATTAATGATTTTTCAACTCCGTCGCTTATTACAAGAACAACAAATGATATTCAAAATGTTCAAATGGCTAATCTAATGATTATGAGAATGATATTTGCTGCACCAGTAACTGCAATTTGGGCAATAATTAAGATTCAAGCAAGTTCGATGGAACTAACTGTTGCAACGGCAATATCAATTGTTGTATTAGTTGTTTTCTTAATTGTCGTAATGGTTGTAGCTTTACCAAAATTTAAGATTATGCAAAAACTCACAGATAGAATTAATGGAGTAACTAGAGAAAACTTAACGGGTATTCGTATCGTTAGAGCGTATAATGCGGAAGAATATCAAGAAGATAAGTTTACAAAAGCAAATAATGATATGACAAATCTACAAGTTTTTGTTGGTAGGGTTACTGGACTAATGAACCCAGTTATGATGCTTATTATGAATGGAATTAGTTTAGCAATATATTGGATTGGCGCTTCTTTAATTAATAAAGGAATGATTGATTTTGCAACTACTACTGCTTTTATGACTTTATCTAGTCAAATCATAATGTCATTTTTAATGCTTATGATGATGTTCTTACTTTGGCCACGTGCAACAATCTGTGCAAATAGAATTAATGAAGTGTTAAATAAAGAATCTTCAATAATTGATCCAAAAGAAGAAAAAAAGTTAATTAGTGAAGGTGAAGTTGAATTTAGAAATGTTTCTTTTCGATATGTTAAAGAGGAAAGTAATGTTGTATCTAATATCTCCTTTAAAGTTAATAAGGGTGAAACAATTGCATTCATTGGTTCCACGGGTTCAGGTAAAACATCTTTAATAAATCTTATTCCACGTATATATGATTGTAATGAAGGAGAAGTATTAGTTGATGGAATAAACGTCAAAGATATCAAACAATCAACATTACGTTCTTTGATTGGCTTTGTCCCTCAAAGGAATCTACTATTTAGAGGAACGATTAAGGAGAATGTCAAATTCTCAAATAAAGACATTTCTGATGAAGAGATGGTCAATGCTTGTAAAGTTGCTGAAGCAGAGGAGTTTATCGAAAAATTAGAAGATAAGTATGAATCGAGAGTTTCACAAGGAGGGAAAAACTTCTCCGGGGGACAAAAACAAAGATTATGTATTGCAAGAGCAATAGCTTCACGTCCTGAAATCCTCGTGTTTGATGATTCTTTTTCTGCTTTAGATTATAAAACAGATAAAAAAGTAAGGAATAATTTAAATGAAAAATTTAAAGGAGTGACAAAATTTATAGTAGCGCAAAGAATCGGAACGATTATGGATGCTGATAAAATCGTTGTTCTAGAAGATGGAAAGATGGTTGGGTATGGTAAACATAAAGAATTGCTTTCTTCTTGTGAAGTGTATAAAGAGATTGCATTATCTCAATTATCAAAGGAGGAATTAGGATTATGAGAAAGAATAATCATAAAGCATATCCAAAACAAAAAATGGATAAAAAGAGTCTAACTAAACTAGTTCTATCTTTGAAAAAATACTATTGGATGATTGCTTTAGCAAGCATTCTTCTTATCGTATGTGTTGTTTTATCGATTCTAGCTCCACAAGTACTTAAAAAACTAACAGATGAAATTACTTCTAATGCTGGAACTCAAAGCATTGATATGGGAAAAATTGCTTATTATGGATTGATATTATCTTCATTTTATGTGGCAAGTGCGATTTGTTCATATTGCTCGACATTTATTATGAATGATGTCACTCAATATTATTCTCGAGACTTAAGAGAATTAATCTCGCATAAAATCAATAAATTAAAATTGAAATATTTTGATGAGCATCCATATGGAGATACTTTATCTATTGTGACGAATGATGTTGATCAAATCGCTCAATCATTGCAACAAACGATTTCATCACTTATTCATTCTATTTTCATGTTAATTGGTGTACTAATTGCAATGTTCATTACTTCTTGGCAAATGGCATTAACTGTTCTATCAATCATTCCATTGATGGGAATATTCTTTGTTATAGTTATTAAGTTTGCAATGCCTCAATTTAAGAAAAGACAAGAATTAATCGCATCAGTCAATAGTACAGTGGAAGAAAATTTTACCGGTCAATTAATCATTAAATTATTTAATGCTGAAGATAAGAAAACATTAGAGTTTTCAAATGAAAACGAAAGATTGCATTGGACGATGTTTAAGGCTCAATTCTTTGGTGGCTTATTTCAACCAATTCTTTCTTTCATCTCGTATTTTGCTTACGTTGCAGTTTGTGTCGTTGGCGGATTATTGATGAATGATGGAAATATAATCAGCTTTGGAACGATCTCTGCCTTTTTAGTATATGTTAATCTATTCCAAAGCCCTCTTTCACAAATCGGACAATCGATGAATTCCCTTCAAATGGCTAATGCTTCTGCGATTAGAGTATTTGATTTCTTGGATCAAGATGAGATTGAAGATGAATCGAATAAACCTATCATATTTAATGAAGAGATTAAGGGTAAAGTCGAATTCAAAAACGTTAAATTTGGATACGAAGAAAATAAAACGATTATTCCTAATTTTTCCGCATTAATTCAACCAGGAATGAAGGTTGCAATCGTTGGGCCTACGGGAGCTGGAAAAACGACGATGGTTAATTTATTAATGAGATTCTACGAGATAGAGGAAGGCGATATTTTAATCGATGATGTTTCAACAAGAAAGATGTCGAAAAAAGAAATAAGAAATCTCTTTGGAATGGTTTTACAAGATACTTGGCTATTTGAGGGTTCGATAAAAGAAAATATAATTTACTCAAAGGAAAACGTAAGTGATGAAACTCTTAATAAGGCAATAAAAGAAGCTAATTTAAAACACTTAATAGAAACTCTTCCTGGGGGAGTAAATCATATTATTTCTGATAATTCTCAGATATCAAGCGGTCAAAAACAATTGATTACTATTGCAAGAGCAATGGTGGAAAATGCTCCTTTAATGATTTTAGATGAAGCGACTTCAAATGTTGATACTAGAACTGAAGAACTTATTCAAAAAGCAATGGATAGATTAACTCGTGGTAGGACGACATTTGTTATTGCTCATCGATTATCAACGATTAGAAATGCTGATTTAATCCTTGTAATGAAAGATGGAAATATCATTGAACAAGGTAATCATGAAGAATTGATGAAACAAGAAGGATTCTATGCTTCACTCTATAATTCGCAATTTGAATTATAATTTTGAATTAAATTTTGTTTTCTTCACATAATAGGAATGTAGAAAGGAATTATGTATGAAAACAAATAAAAAAAGTAATGAACAAGTAATCTGTAGACCTTGTAAAGAACAAGATAATTGGGAATTACAAGATCCAAACGGAAATGTTCAAACTAAGCATTATAAGACAAAAGCAGAATGTATGAAAGCTGGTAGAAAAATGGCTGAAGAATATTCTTGCGATCTTGTTATTGAAGATTTAAAAGATGCTTCGAAACAAACAAAACAAATGCATAGAAAAAATATGAAATAATAAAAAAGGGGATGTTTAGAAATGATGGGTTTCTAAACATCCCCATTATTTGTATTTATCCGCCAAATAACGCAGGCGGGATTGGACTAGCATTATAATTTTTTTCTTTATTTCATTCAAATACAGAATTAAGGAATCAACGCTATCAAAATGGATATTTTCTAAAACATGCTTAAAATATAGTTCAACATTTATATTATTTATCTTACTTTGTCATTTATAAATAAGAATCCGAATAGTGGACACCCTAGTGTGTTACACTATTTTTTTGTAGATGTTTTTGAAATATATCAGTGAATCGTTGAAAAAAACTGGGAATTGGTGATGAAAAGTTGGGAATTGTTGATGAAAAACTGGGAATTCGTGAAAAAATTAAAATCAGTGCTTTCTCAATTAATGTAAAAAATAACCTTGATAAGATATTGTTAGAATATGGTGATTCAATATTTGGACCTTCTAATATTATTGAATTACTTGGATGCTCACGTAATTCAGCTACCTCGTATATAAGAAAAATGATTGAGTTAGATATAGTAGATTCAGTAATTGGACTTGGTAAAAGTAAATATAGATTTAAATAATAAAATATGGATTTAGAAGAACTAATTTTAGAAAATAAGAGACTTAAAGAAGAAAACATCAAATTGAAGCTACTCCTTAAAAAAAATAATATTTGCTTTAATGATTTACCATTAATCAATTTTTCAACTAAAGATAAAATTAAAATCTATATGGATTATTTTAAAGGAAGAACTGATGTTTATGCTGAAAAGTATGTTCAAAAAGATGGTAAGAAAGGATATGCGAAAGTTTGTAAAAATAGGTTTTCTATTTTGTGTGATTTTAAAAAATATAAACAATGTAAAGAATGTCCCAATGAAACTTACATTCCTTTAGATGAGAATACATATTTTAAACATTTACAAGGAAAAACATCGTTAGGCATATATCCTATAGTTGAATGCAAATATACTTTTTTTCTGGCGATAGATTTTGATGGTGAGAAATTTAAAGAAGCTAATAGACCTGATGGTTCAATAATTCCAACAAGATATTCTAGACATTATTATGACTTATATCGCATTGTTCAAAAAAATTTACATATTACTGCAATCAGTAATATGAAACTATTATATAAAGTTGCTGAATTTAAAGAAAGATTTTATCCTAGAAGATGGGCTAAATATGATTTAGCAAAAGAAGGAAAAATAAAGCTTTTTCCTGCAGAGCACAACATAAATGAATTAAATAGGGATTATGAGAAGATGCGAGCAATGATATATGGTAATTATCCGAGATTTGAGGAGATTCTTGATTGCATAAAGTCACTAGAAGATATTATTAGTGCAATACTGGAAGAATAAATATTTTATTAGTGTTGCGTTAATTTTCAATAATCAATAGAGGTTTATTGCTAATTTTTGCTAGAATCGGGTTCGCGCAGGACTGCACGCGCGGCACCAATTTTCTTGAAAGTCCGAATAGTGGACACCCTATGGTGTTACACTATTTTTTTATGCTGTTTTCTATTTATTATTTACTATAAAATATAGTTATGTACAAAAAGTGGACATAACTTGTGATATTATATCTAGGAGGAAAAGATTATGAAAAGGAAAAATGTATTTCTTGTAGTACCCTTACTTTTAATGTTTTCATCATGTTCTTTGTTTTGTAAGTATAATGATGCTTTTTTTGATGTTAGAATAAAGGAAGGAAGATATAACTGTAAGTCTTCATTTTCTTATGGAGATATTGTAGTTGATTATATTGAAATTCTATTTGACAGGAAAATATCGTTGTCTTATCCTTCTATCGACAATGAACTTGTTGATTATTCTTATGCTAGAAAGGAACGATTTAAATGGAATTTTTCCATATGTTTTAGTATTCAAGGTGAAATCTATCATTATTCGGTGGGGGAAGTGAAATACTCGACAAATCAAAAGAATATATATAAGTTATATGATGTTAAGTGCACTTCTTATTCTTCGCTTTGCTTCGATGAAATTGAATTGTATTTAGTGAATAAGAACGAAGATGTATATGCGGAAGAAATGACACTTCGTTTTTCGGGATATGAGAATTGTATAAATTTAATTAATACTTCGATTAAGCATAAAATTGAGTTTAAAGGAATGGTTTATTTAATTGACTATTCTAAAAGTGAAACTCTTACTGATTACTATTATGATTTTGAAAAGGTATGCTTTTTTTTAAAATCGCCTAATAGCGAAAAGATACCGTATATTATTGATCAAGAAGGAAACAGATTAGATTATATAAATAGAACATACGATGGATATTTCTTTTCTTATGATATGATTGATAAAGATGTTATTTTGGAAATATTATTATATGATAAGTAGACTGGTATTGAAAAAGTTTATTTGTATAAAGGAAAATATTATGCATTAGGAGCAATTGGAATGAATGTTTTTTTGGTTTCTATGTATCCTTTAGATGGCGGAAAAGAGTAAATGAGAGTTATTAAAATTGAATTAGATTTTTTGATTGGACCAATTATTAAAGATGTATTTGACACATCCAAAATGGAAATTGTTACTGGTGTTTCTTTAATTGATAACAATAATGAAATAAATGCCTTAAATGATGAAATTTCAACATTATATAGCAGTTTTTATGAGTATGATAATCCATGTAAGTTAAATAAAGAAAAATTGTTATCTTTATTGGAAAAGTTAATTTCGCTTTTAAATAAAATAAACGACGGTTCTTTTATAGTAGAAGATTTAGCATCTCCATTTTTAAAAAACTTGTAATTTTTAGAAATAGTTCTAATTTCTAACAAATAATACCAATTTATTGCCTATTTTTGTAGGAAAAAGTTTCGAGCCAGACGGCACACGCGGCACCATATTGAAAGAATAGGGGGATGTTTAGAAACCTATTCTGGGTTTCTAAACATCCCCTTTCTCTTTATAGAAATTGGAATCTGAGCAATGATAATTGCAAGGAATAATAAGATGCATCCGATAAGTTCTAATATTCCATGTTTTTCTTTTAGAATTATTACTCCTGCAAGGAGAGAAAACACTGCTTCAAATGACATAATAAGTGAAGCGATTGCAGGTGAGATATTCTTTTGTGTATATACTTGGATGGAAAATCCTACTCCAGATGAAAGAATTCCTAAAAATAATACAGGTCCCCATGCTTGAATCATCGAATTGATATTTGGTGTTTCAAAGATGAACATTAGGGGAAAATGAATTAAAAACGAAACTAAAAATTGGCCACCAGTTAATAAGATGGTATTGCATTTTTTACTGAATTGATCGACTGCGATGATTTGTAATGCGTATCCTATCGCACATCCGATTAGTAATAAAGAACCTAATCCAAATTCGAATTTACCATCTGTACAATTTATCAATAACAATCCTCCAATACTTAATGCGACACCGATTAGAATTGATATGGATGGTTTCTTTTTAAAAAACAAACCAAATAATGGCACAAAAACGATATATAGCGCGGTGATGAAACCTGATTTACCTGCGCTTTCTAATGATATTCCAAATTGTTGTAGTAACATTGCTATTGATAGGGATGATCCGCATACTAAACTTCCGATAATTAAATCTTTAATTTTGTATTTTTTCTCTTCAATGCTTTTTTTATTTGAACGTTTTTTTATTAATTTAACAATAATATATACGATGAATAATGAACATGAAGCGACTAATGAACGTTCCATATTGAACGTCAATGGTGAAACATATTTCATTCCCAATGATTGGAAAACAAAAGCGATTCCCCATATCATCGTTCCGAAGAGTAATAATAGTTCGTTAAGTAATGTTTTTTTGTTCATGTAACACCTCGCGTAATATATATCATACATCGAAAATCAGTCATAATACTATAAATAATTTTTATTTTATATTTCATGGGGTAAGATTAGATTTCAAACAAAGATGGAAAGTTGATAAGTATTTTATTTGAGTCAATAGATTTTATTTATTAATTGTTGTAAAATTATCGTGTAAATAAAGGGAATATTACTATGAAAAAATCTGCTTTACTATTATTGTTATCATTTTCTCTTGCTTCATTTTTAGGATGCAAAAAAGAACCTAGAACAGATATTAAAGTAGGAATAATATCGGATTATCGAAACGTTAATCAAGAATCGAAAATAAAGACAATGTATGATATTTGTTCTTCTTGGTGTGAGAAGAATAATGTTACACATTCTTTTCGTAAGCCAAATTACGATATGGATGAAAATAGAGAAACATCACTTAAAATTCTTTTAGATGCAGGATGTAATGTTATTATTACTCTTGGTTCTTCGTTTGCTAGTGCGATTGATAAAGTTATTGAATATTATCCATATCACAAATTTATCGCTTTAGATGTTTCTAAAGATGATATGTATAATGCGCATTTTAAAGATTTTGATTTCGATTATTCTAATTCAAAATGGAGTACATATTCGTTACCTTCTAATCTTTATGCTTTTAATTTTGATTTAGAGAGTACATATTTTTCTTTAGGTTATTCTTTAGCAAAAGAAGGTTATAAGTATATAAATTATGTAGGAAATAAGGATTCGATAGAAAATCGAAGAATTGGATATAGTTTTATTCAAGGAGCAGATGAATATCGTAAAAAGAGTAATAGCGAAATTAAAATTAGATACGCTTATGCGAACTTTAATGAACTCGATAATGATATTGTGGGTAGGTTTAATACATGGAATGGTATTGGAGAATATTTTGAAAAGAAGATATATCTATGTTCGGGTGCAAATGTATATAAAAACGCATTGATTTCTGCGACGAAAAGAGGAATTGAAAACGTTCATGTTCTCTCGAGCGAATATAATTATTACGATACGTTAATTGATGCTCAAAAGGCAGTGTATTTGGGTGGAATTGTCTGCGATTATGAAAGATACATCCCATCCTATTTATCGGATATATTAAATGATAATAAGGGTTTATCTGGTGAGAAGGTTTGTTCAATAGAATGTGATAGGATGATTTCTTTTTCTTTTTCTTCCTCAACATGGCCATTAACTAAAATCAATAAAGAAGAGTATATAGATATGGTTAATAAAGTATCAAACGGAGATATAATGATAAACCATTCATTGGGTGAATTACCATTAAATGATGAGGAAGTTGATTATCAAGGCAATTTAAAAGTGTAAATATTGGAGAATAATATGAGGATAGGAGTAGATATTGGTTCAACAACGATAAAATGCGTTATTATCGATGACGATGATAATGTGATATATTCATCATACACTAGACATTTTTCACATATTAAGGAAAGTCTTCTTTCTGTTTTAATGAAAATTAAGGAAAAACAGGATGTTGATAATGAAGTATATTTCGGAATGTCTGGATCTGCAGGAATGGGGATTGCAGATGCTTTTTCAATTGATTTTGTTCAAGAAGTTTATGCAACTAGAGTTGCAGCACAAAAATATCTAAAAAATGTTGACTGTATCATTGAACTTGGTGGTGAGGACGCAAAAATTCTCTTTATGGATCATGGATTAGAAGTTAGAATGAACGGTACTTGCGCTGGAGGAACGGGTGCATTTATTGATCAAATGGCAACTTTACTCAATATTTCTATTGATAAGATGAATGATTATGCATTAAAACATACAAAATTATATACTATTGCTTCTAGATGTGGAGTATTTGCAAAAACGGATATTCAAGCACTATTGAATCAAGGTGCTTCTAAAGAAGATATTTCTGCTTCTATTTTTAAAAGTGTAGTTAATCAGACAATAGGTGGTTTAGCTCAAGGAAGAGAAATAAAAGGAAATATCGCTTATCTAGGAGGACCATTGACGTTTATCAAAGCCTTAAGAGATTCATTTGATGAATCTTTACATTTAAATGGTATTTCTCCAACGAATTCTTTGTATTATGTGGCATTAGGCTCAGCGCTATGTGCGACAAATAAGAAATCGATAAGTGAAATAATCTCACAATTTGAAACAAATAAAACGAAGGAAACATTTGCATTTAATGAGCCACTATTTAATAATGAGGCAGAATTAGAGGAGTTTAGACATCGTCATAGCCTTGCAAGAGTCGAAACTTTTCCTCTTGAAGGATATGATAGACCATTATTTTTAGGTGTTGATTCTGGTTCTACTACCATAAAAGTTGTTCTTATTGATGAAGAGAAAAATATTAGATTCACAAAGTATTTATCAAATAAGGGAAATCCAATAGAAGTTTTTAAGAAAGTTCTAAATGAAATATATAATGTAAATCCTAATGCAATTATAAAAGGAGCTTGCTCGACTGGATATGGTGAAGATTTAATCAAAAATGCTTTCTCTCTTGATGGAGGATTAGTAGAAACAATTGCCCATTTTAATGCTGCGAAACATTTTAGCCCAAATGTTGATTTTGTAATCGATATTGGAGGACAGGACATAAAATGCTTTAAAATTGAAAATGGAGTAATATCAAATATATTTCTAAATGAGGCTTGTTCGTCAGGATGCGGAAGTTTTCTTCAGACTTTTGCCGAGGCGTTAGGTTATTCGATTGAAGAATTTTCTAAGATTGGCTTACTTGCAAAAAAGCCTGTTGATTTAGGCTCTAGGTGCACGGTGTTTATGAATTCGAGCGTAAAGCAAGCCCAAAAAGATGGGGCGACTATCGATAATATTTCTGCAGGATTATCAATGTCTGTTGTTAAGAATGCGATTTATAAAGTTATTCGAGTTTCAGATGCTAAGAATTTAGGAAAGAATGTTGTTGTTCAAGGTGGAACATTCTATAACGAAGCTGTTTTAAGAGCTTTTGAAAAAGAATTAGGAATCGATGTAATAAGACCGAATATTTCAGGAATTGCAGGGGCTTATGGCGCGGCTTTGTATGCAATTTCTTTGAATCTTGATAAATCATCTATATTGACAAAAAAGGAGATAGAAGATTTTAAAGTAGAAACGAAAAATTATAATTGTTCCGGTTGTTTGAACCATTGCTCTTTGACTTTGAATAAATTCTCAAATGGAAAGAATTATATTTCTGGTAATAAATGTGAAAAGCCTATTACGAAAAAATCTAGCGATAATTCACTGAATATTTACTCATTTATTCAAGAAAAACTAATGTCTTATAGAGGATTAGGAGGTAAAAGGGGAACTCTTGGTATACCTTTAGTACTAAATAATTACGAGACTTTACCATTTTGGCATACCTTCTTTACAAGTCTAGGATATGAAGTACATAATAGTGGTTTTTCCTCTTCTAAACTCTATATATCCGGACAACATACGATTCCTTCGGATACAGCTTGTTTTCCAGCAAAACTAGTTCATGGACATTTTGAAAAACTAATAAAGGAAAATTATGATGTGATATTTTATCCTTGTATGACATATAACATTAAAGAAGGTATTTCGGAAAACAATTATAATTGTCCGGTAGTTGCCTACTATCCAGAAATAGTGAAGAATAATGTTAATAGTTTTGGAAATACGATTTTTATTCGTGATTATATTGCATTATATGATAGAAGAGTTTTTGAAAAGAAGATTTTTGATATTTTGAATTTACGAATTGGTGGATTTACAAGAAAAGAAATAAAAAAAGCTACAGAATTAGCATTTAGAGAATACGATGATTATCTTTCTTATATTAGAAATAAGGGACAAGAAATAATTGAAAAAGCAAGGGAAAAAGGAAAACGTATTTTCATTCTTGCAGGACGTCCATATCACGTCGATCCAGAAGTTAATCATGGAATAGATAAACTAATATCTCAATTTGATGTTGCAGTGATTTCAGAAGATAGCATTTCTCATTTGAACAAGAAATTTGCAACAAACGTTATTAATCAATGGACATATCATGCTAGACTATATAGCGCAGCAAAATTTGCAGTGGATAATAGAGATGTTGACCTTATTCAATTGGTTTCTTTTGGATGTGGATTAGATGCGATAACTAGTGATGAAACTAAAAAAATTCTAGAATCTAATAATAGAATATATACGCAAATTAAGATCGATGAGATTGCTAATTTAGGTGCAGTTAAGATTAGAATTCGTTCCTTATTAGAAGCATTGAAAAGGAGGGAACATAACTATGAATAATAACGAATACATTCTCTCATATCCAGTTTTTGATATTAAAAAAAGAGGAGAATATACAGTATTAATTCCTTCTTTTTTAGATTCACATATGGATTTACTTGCTGGAGTATTAGAAAGAAGAGGATATAAGTGTGAAGTTCTAACGAATAATGAGACTATTCTAGTTAGGGAGGGATTAAAGTACGTTCATAATGATACTTGCTATCCTGCAACATGCGTTATTGGACAATTTATCGATGCTCTTCGACAAAAAGAAGATGTGAAAAAATATGCACTTGTATTAACTCAAACAGGTGGAGGTTGCCGCGCGAGTAATTATGTTGCATTACTTAGAAAAGCGTTGGAAAATGCTGGATTTGGAAATGTTCCTGTCATCACGCTAAATCTTGGTGATTTAGCTCATTGCCAAGGACTAAAGATTACTCTTCCATTCTTACTAGATATGTTGGCTGCAGTTGTTTATGGAGATACGATTATGTATTTGCATAATAAAACTAGGTCATATGAAGTGAAAAAAGGGACTTCAGATGGATTAGTTGTAAAGTGGAATAATATTTTAAGAAAAGAACTTGCTGAAGGAAAAGCTTCTTCATTCTCTCAAATTAAAAGAAATCTAAAGGAGATAGTCAAGGATTTTGCTTCTATTGAACTTAACGTTACAAATAAACCAAAGGTAGGAATTGTCGGAGAAATATACGTCAAATATTCTTCGATAGGGAATAATGGATTAGAAAAATTTCTCATTGATGAAGGAGCAGAAATTATGATTCCTGGAGTAATGGGATTTTTGATGTATTGTTTTGCAAACGGGGAATATGATAGAAGATATTATCGAACAAAATTGAGTAAAAAGATATATAATACTTTGATTCTTAAAATAATTACTATATATGAAACGATGTTAAGAAATAGTATTATAAAGAATTCATTATTTGATCCACCAGAAAAGTTTGAATCGACAAGAAAAGAATCTCTTGGAATTATTAAACATGGTGCGAAAATGGGAGAAGGATGGCTATTGACTGCAGAAATGAATGAACTTATTAAGATAGGCTATAGTAATATCATTTGTGCTCAACCATTTGGATGTTTACCAAATCATGTATGTGGGAAAGGTGTCATGAATAAATTAAAAGAATTGCATAAGGACGCTAATATAACACCAATCGATTATGATTCTAGTGCAAGTAAGGTTAATCAAGAAAATAGGATAAAATTAATGCTTGCACTTGCAAGGGAAAAAATAACAAAAAAAGAAGAAGAAAAAGTCTAGTATTTTGCGAATTTGTTTGAATTATTATATTGTGTGTATTATTTTGTTTTCTTTTGTAGTATTATGTATTTGTTACTTTTGTAGCAGAATGGAGAAGAATATAATGACAGGAATTGTTAAGTTTTTTAATGATGAAAAAGGATACGGATTCATCATCAGCGATTCGACAAAAGAAGAATATTTTGTACATTATTCACAAATTTTAATGGATGGTCATAGAACTTTAAAAAATGGTCAAGCAGTTGAATTTGATCCTATTAGGGATGCGAATACAAATCGTTTAAAAGCAACTAATGTTAAATAATGTTGGTAAAAAGGAGAAATTTATTTCATCCTTTTTTTATTATTTGAAAAATTAGTAGTATTTTATTAAAATATATAGTAATGAAAAAGGAGAATTTTAATATGGCAAAAAAAAGTAAGAAAAAATTCAGTATCTTGAAATTAGTTAGTATAATTTTAGGAAGTATTGTCCTAATCTTTTGTTTGTTGATTGGTGGAATTGCTTCATATGATGCAATTGCTTTCTCATCATTTTATAAGGAAGCAAGAAAGGAATTCCGTATTCCTGGATTAGGAACAGGCTTTACCCCTCAAGGTTTAGCATATTCAAAAGAAGAGAAAGTATTTATCGGTTCAGGGTATGATAAGAGTAACAACGAAACGATTTTATATGTAATCAATGATAAAGATAATACTTCTAAGGAAGTACGTTTAACTTATAATAATAAGAATTATAAAGGCCATGCAGGCGGAATTGCAATTCATAATGATGACGTTTTCATTTCAAATGGAGGATATGTCTATATTTTGTCTCTTAGTGATGTATTAAAATCAAGCGCTACAGAACGTGCAGTTGTAAAAAATAGATTCAAAGTTTTTGTAAATGCTTCTTTCTGCTTCGCAGGAGATGATGCGTTGTATGTTGGTGAATTCTACGATGCGAAAAATGGATATAATACTCATTATTCTCATCACGTTGAAGGAAAAGATTATGATAATCATGCATTAATAATGAAATATCCATATGCATTGATTTCTTTAGGTACACTTACAAGTGCTCAACCTATCCCTTCTTGCGCATATTCAGTATGCGATAAAGTACAAGGGGTGGCTATTTCTCCTAGTGGAAAGATGGCATTATCTACATCTTGGGGATTAAATAATTCTCATATTTATATTCACAATATAAAAGATCTTTCTGGTGAAATAATCAATTATAAGTATGATAAAGATGATAAAGAAGAATCACTCCCATTATATACTTACATCTTAAATTCTAGCACCCTTGAAAAAGACGTTGTTGCTCCTCCTATGGCAGAAGAATTAGAATACATCGATGGAAGAATCTATATATTTAATGAATCCGCATGTAATAAATATATATTTGGAAAATTCACAAGAGCTAAAAACGTTTATTCTTATCCGATGGCTTAATAGATGATAATAATAAGATAGATAGAAATAAAAAAAGGCTTTAAAGAGATTAATGTCTAAAATATTAGATGAATTATTCTTTATAGCCTATTTTTTTATATTTCTTCAGCAATTTTTCTTAATCCATTATCGGATAATAAAGTATATATTTCTTCAATTGAGTTAATTGTCTTGTTTTTAGTAATTTGATACATTCGATTAATTATATGATCATCATAATTTTCTTCTTTAAGGTAATTTTCTTCGCTTGCATTATCTGCTTGCTCATCTAATAATGAAAGCATTAATCTCCTTAAGTAAACTAAAAGAGAAGTTTCTATCCAATATGAGAAGTGCGTTCTAATCATTTCTTTTGTTTCTTTTTTGAATCTTAAATATAATGGGATTCCATCATCGACGTTATGCCATAAATCAACAAATGAATAATTGAATTTATTTTCAATATCGTTTTTCTTTAAATAGGAAAAAGCATCTTCTTTTATGATTGTAATCTTTTCTTTGTATGGAAATTGAGGGAGGATATATTTTTTGAATAAAGAAATAACTCGTACATCTTTTTCAATAATAGTGATTGAATTTACATTTGATTTTCTAGAAATCATAAATGGATAATATCCTAATCCTAAACCGAAAACTAGAACATTACCTCTTGCTTCGTTAATTGATGGTTCCATTGTTTCCATTTCGTGAGGAGTAACGCACATCCATATATCATCACCTTCAGATACGCTTAAATATTTATATGGTTTTTGAAAGAATCCAAAAGATGATTTTTCTGCGAAATATTCGTTTTCTAATACGGATATATCGTTATACATAAAGCCTTCATATGCTTCGATTCTATCGTATTTAAAATACCATGTTTCCTCTTTTACTTCGGGAACTTTAATCGTTTGATAATATGGATTAGAAATATATTTTTCAATATCTAATGCTTTGATATCAGATATTTTACAAGTTTTATTCGCAAGAATGTAGTCTTCATCTTTATAATCTAAATCTAAAGCATTGATGAATTCATAATAGAATGCTTGATTAACGCTCAATTTTCTTTTATTCATCAATGATAAAACATTTTTTTCTTTAATCGAATAGGTTTCATTTGTTAGATAATAAAGGTACATAGAAGATACATCGATGTTGATTTCTCTAGTATGCAATAATTTAATAAGTGTTTGTAAGTCTTTTTTCGATAGATTAATTTTCATAACTAATTTATACCATATTGAACAAAAATAATCCATTTGTTTGGAATTATATATTATAATAAATTATATTGATTTGGAGATAAATATGGAAAAGAGTGAATATCGATTACAAATACTTGAAAAGATGAAAGAATATGAAAAAAAAGGATTATTTGATCAGGATTTAGAGAATGATCCACCTACGGTTCCTTTACGTCCAAATGAAGTTGATTTTGAAAGAAAAAAGATTTCTAGTAAAATCAAATCATTTATCGCGGATAAAATCTCTTTTTCATATTTTAAAAAATGTATTAAAAAAGGACAAATTGTTATCGATTCTTATGAAGGAATCGAAAACTTAAAATCGATTGATGGAGGAGCAATCATTACGCAAAATCATTTCAATCCATTTGACAGTATTCCTCTTCATTTAGCTTGTAAGAAATATAAAAGGAAACACGGACTATTTAAGGTTATTAGAGAAGGGAATTATCATTTTCCTGGGCTATTTGGCTATTTTATGAAAAACTGTTATTCCTTGCCACTTAGTTCAAATCTAAAAGTAATGAAGGAGTGCTTAATTTCGATTAATAATCTACTTAAAAAAGGTAAATTTATTTTAGTTTATGCCGAACAATCTTTATGGTGGAATTATCGAAAACCAAAACCTCTTAAAGATGGGGCGTTTAGATTTGCAGTTAAAGCAAGAGTCCCAGTTCTTCCAACATTTATTACGATGAGAGATACGGAAAAACTTGATGGAGAAGGATTTCCTATTCAAGCTTATACTTTGCATTTTTTAAAGCCGATATATTTAAAAGAAGGATTGTCTGATAAAGAAAATATCGAATATATGAAAAAAGAAAATGAAAGATTATGGAAAGAATTATATGAGAAAGTTTATGGTCTTCCATTATCATATTTGACGGAGAATTAATATGTTGTATATTATTTTAATTTTGCTATCTACTTTTTTAGTTGCTTTAATAAATATATGCTGTAATGCATTTGGCTATTCATGGTGGATGTTACTTGTTTTTAGCGTTCTTTCAACGATATGCGTTATTATTATTGATGGAATTACTGCATTAATCATTCGTCACTTACCAGAAAAATGGTTTAGATACGAAAAGAAAATATTTAATGTTTCAAAAAAGGAAGTAGCATTCTATCGTTTTTTGAATATTAAAGCGTGGAAAGATAAAGTTCCTGAACTAGGTGGATTTACTTCTTTCCATAAAGATAAGATTCAAGATCCGACTTCGGTTCAATATATAGAAAGATTTTTATTAGAGATTGATTACGGATGGGTGATACATATCATTTCTAGTTTTACCGGTTTTCTTATTCTTTTAATGGATTATAAGATTTTTATCGGTGGAAGTATGAGTGTTGGATTATCAATTGGAATTCCTATCGCAGTGATTAATGCTATTCTTAATTTGTTACCTGCTTTTATTTTAAGATACAATTATCCTCGTTTAAGAGCATTGCTTAAAATGGCAAAAAGAAAGAAATGATATGGAAGCGTATAATAGATTAAATGATTATTATAAAAAATTATTTGGTGAAAGGACATTAAAGATATGCATTAATGGACATTTTACTTGTCCAAATCGTGATGGATCTAAAGGGAGGGAAGGCTGCATATTTTGCTATAACGGTGGTTCACTAATTACTGGTAATAGCCCTAAAAAAATTAGTGAACAAATAGAAGATTTTCTCTTGTCTTATAAAGGAGAAAGAGCAAATAAATTTATCGCATATTTCCAAGAATATACAAATACTTATGGATCGATAGAGGAATTAAAGAAAAAATATGATGAGGCATTAAATGCTTCACCAAATTTCGTTGGACTTGATATTGATACGCGTCCGGATTGCATTAATGAAAGTGTATGTGAACTTATTTCTTCTTATAATGATAAATATCATGTTTTTGTTGAGTTAGGTTTGCAAACCTCAAATGAAAATACGCACAGATTATTAAATCAAAATATCACAAATGACGATGTAAGAAATGCGTGTGCTTTATTAAAGAAATATAATATAGAGACTATAGTTCATTTAATGATTGGTTTACCAAATGAGACGCATGATGACATTGTAAAAACAGTAGAATTTATCAATGAACTGGATGTTGAAGGAATAAAGATACATTCCACATATATATTGAAGGATACTAAATTAGCTTTACTTTATGAAAAAGGAGAATATATTCCTTTAAGTAAAGATGATTATATTGATGAAGTGATCTATATTCTTACTCATCTTAGAAAAGATATGATAATTCATCGAATAACTGGTGATGCGCCATCTTCTTTATTAATCGGTCCTTCTTGGGCAAATAATAAGAAAGTAGTGATGAACGAGATTAATAGGATTATGAGCTATAGTAATCTTTATCAGGGAAAATATTATCGCAAGTAGCAAGTGTGTATTTGCTTCTTGTTATTGAGTCAAAAGAAATGATAATATTTCTTATGAGGATTACTGGATTATAACATTTCTTTAGTGATAATATTCGGTAGAGAAAATAGAAAGGAATAATAATTCAATTATTAATTATGGTGAAAGTATATGGATTTTATAAAAGAAATGATTGGTAGATTTAAAACATTTAGAAAAGCTCACTTTTCGCTTTTTGTATTAATAGATCAACTATTAGTTATGGCGATTATGACATTATTGCTTTTTGTAACAAAAGTGGATGAACTTGGCACATCGGTAGATAAAGGAGAAATCGTTGTTTCTTCATATTACAAATTTGCTTATTTGGACGTTACTAAATTTGTTTGGTTACTTCCTCTTCTTGCAAGTGCATTTTGTTTCTTATATTCTCTTGTTATTTTTATAATCAAATATGTTTTTAAGAAAGTAACGATTGCAAGAGATATTTCAAAACCATACTTGGCATTTACTATTTTAGCGTTCTTTGTTGGCGCAGTAATTCTTACAATGTTTTCAAAACAAAGATATATTGATGGACTAGAGAACTATGAATATAACCATAACGTTGCTTTATCCGTTACTTTAGTATTACAAACATTCCTTGTTCTTGATGCATATAATTGGAGAGAAGAACTTGGTTTGGAATCATTGAAAAAAAATGATGTTCCTCGCTTATAAGGAAACATCATTATTAACATATAATCTTACAAATACATCATTTGAAATACACCTTTATTAATGTGTTTGTTTAGTTTTTGTCTGGGCGTTCTTTTCTTAATAAGTAATAGTCTAATTCTTCTTTCATATTATTTGGAATAATTCTTTCGATAGGAAAACATACGCTATTAACGATTCGATCCGCAAAAGTAGTGATGATTTTAAGCGATGAATCGAATGCTTTTGGTGATAGAGGAGAAATGATATCTTTTCTTGAATGTAT
The DNA here is from genome assembly GCA_945873815.1 of uncultured Caryophanales bacterium. Classification (GTDB taxonomy): domain Bacteria; phylum Bacillota_I; class Bacilli_A; order RFN20; family CAG-449; genus UBA3210. The sequence goes on along the minus strand of CAMCEE010000006.1, from coordinate 7,363 downwards.
TTCTGCTCCTCCATTAGGAGAAATACGTGCAAATGATACACTAGGAATGCCTTTATCTGCAAATGGAGTAGAATCTGATGAGTAGACTCCTTGTTTTGCACTTATTGCTACTCCAATTTCTTTTCCAAGGTAATTGATATATGAAGGAAGACTTGTTTCACTTGTACAACAAGCTATTTCTTTTCCTAATGTTACGCCAATCATATCGATATTTAAAACGAATAAAAATTTATTTAGTTCTTCTTCATGCTTCATACAATATGCTTTAGAACCTAATAATCCAAGTTCTTCTGCGCCACACCAAATGAAACGCAATGTTCTTGCTGGTCTATTTTCATGAAAGTGATGAAGTAGTTCCATGATTCCAACACTACCTGAGGCATTATCGTATGCACCGCTAGAGAATGGTACGGAATCATAATGAGCAGTAAAAGCGATGATTTCATCCTTTTTTGTCGTTCCTTCTATTTCAGTGATTAAGTTATGTGACATGATTTTGCTTTCTTCTTGTATCAAAGTGAGTTTGACTTTTTCTGCACCTAATTCGACTAATTCTTGACCGTCTAACTCTCTTAAGCATACTCCAGGGATTTTTCCTAATGAATAATCAGCTTCTCTAATTGACATTAAACTTAAATCAGAATCATCTTTTTTATCGTATATTGAACCGGATAGGGCAATGAAACCCGCAGTTTTTTTCTCGATAATCTTTTTATAGATTTTATTGTACATTCGTCCATTTAGTAAAACGATTTTTCCTTCGATATCGATTAGATTTGCTTCATCAGCATTTTCGATATAGATTAATGGTGCTTCGATTCCTTCTATACTAGTACAACCTGTCATCTTGATTCCTGTGACTTCATATTCTTTTTTGTATGGAGAAAGGACTTCTAACTTAGCAACTTTGATTTCCGAATGATCGATAGGAAATTCTTCTTCATAAGTCCTTAAACCAATTTTTTTGATCTCATCTTTAAGTATTTCTCTTGCTTTTGTTTCTTCTATTGACCCTGCAACGCGGGTGAATGATATTTTTTCTAATAGTTTATAGCATCTTTGTAAATCGTACATATCCTCTTCTCCTTAATAACCAAAAAAGAACTAATTATATAGTTCTTATTGTATATTTGTAAGTTTTGTTTCTTTTTCAAGTAATTTCTCTTTTAGTGAAATTGAATCGATGATTAGTTTAATCAATTTTTCTAATTGAGAGTTTGAACTATAATCGCTTTTACAAGCATAGTTTACGCGGTTGTCTTGAACTAGTTGAACACTCTTATCTTTTTGATTAGTTGGATATACTGAAATTGCTGTTCCACCTTTTTCTTTGATAAGGGTCATACAAGGAATATCCGTCATGCCATCTCCTATGTAAATCATGTTTCTAAATTCAACATGTTTTTTGTCAACTCTTTCGTTTACTTTTTCTTCATCTGATAGATTGATTGCTCCTTTGCAAATTCTAAATAAGTATTGAGTTTTGAGCGTAAAGTTTATGATTGTTTTAGGCCAATATGCTTCACCATATTCATCGTATAGGAATTCGCATCCATAAATTTGTTTGAATTCTTTTGCAATAGCGCTTCCTTCGATGATTTCTTTATTTCCAGAAGAAATGATATAATGCTCTAATTCGATATCGTGTTCTTCTGCGTATGCATTGAGTCTTTTAAACCAGGTAGTTACACCATCGAAATATTTAATATCTTTTCCTAATGAATTAAGATATGCTCTTGTTAATGGGATACCCTTTTTATGACATTGATCCATCATTACTCTTAGATAACTAAGAATAGGGTCTGACCCAGAAGTTTTTGTAAATTGACCACACTTTTCCCAGAATTCAGGAACGGTTAGGCCTAGATTTGGGATAAAACTGAATGCTTGCATGTCGTTTGTTGCAAGTGTTTTATCAAAGTCATAACAAATTGCGACGATTGTTTTTTCCATAGAGTTTCCGTCCTTTCGCAATATAAGAATAATATATTTGTAGTAAAAAATCAAATTAATGGCTTAATATCGCTTCTTTTTACGATAAAAAATACACATATAATCTTATTAGAAATAAAAAAAGAACCTTAGATTTTGATTCGTAAAGTTCTTAAATCTCATATAATGTTGGCTTACTTTTAAGTTCTATTCTTTATAGTGAATAATATCTCACGATCCATTGATTAGTGGTGTTCTAATCAATATCTCGTTTAATATTGCTACAAAGCTTAGTTCGTAAGCAACGGATAAGGTGCCTAACACCTTGAAATTATTATATACCGATTTTGTTAAAATGCAACAAAAATTTTTTATTTTTTTCATTAGAAATGATACCATAAATAAAAAATCCCAATATATAGGCGTTTTTTTATGCTAAAAATAGATTTTTATTTCATTTTTCTTATTAAATGATATAATGAGTAGGGAGTAAAAGGAGAAGATTATGGCTGAAATTACATACGAAGACATTAGAAACGATAAAGAGATAGCAACATACATATCGACTGCAGACCATTCACTTGCATCGATGGGATATACAGATCATTCATTTGGTCATGTTTTAAAATGCGCAAGCGTAGTGAAAGATATACTTTCGAAATTTGGATATTCTCAAAGAGAAATCGTATTAGGGCAAATCGCAGGATACATGCACGATATTGGAAATACGATAAATCGTGTCAATCATGGACTTAATGGAGCAGCAATGGCTTTTAATATTCTAACTAGAAAAGGAATGGATCCAAAAGATATCGCTTTAATTATCGCGGCAATAGGAAACCATGATGAATCGGCAGCTTTCCCGGTTAATTCAATCGCGGCAGCTTTACTCATTGCTGATAAAACAGATGTTAGACGTTCTAGAGTTAGACATCCGGAAACACATGAAGAGAATATTCATGATCGAGTTAACTATGCGGTTGTATCATCTATGGTAGATGTTTCAAAAAAAGATCGTACAATAACGCTTGAATTAACAATTGATACACAAGTTACACCAATCATGGATTATTTCCAAATCTTTATTGAAAGAATGGAATTGTGTAAATTAGCTGCAAGTAAATTGAAAGCAAGATTTAAATTGATTATTAATGGGTTAGATTTAATCTAACTATTCTTTAATAAATAAAACACCAAGTGTTCCTTTGCCACAATGAGAGGTGATAACAGAACCTGCAATGGTTTCTTTAATCTCTTTGAAGTGGCATTTTTCTATTAATTTATTTCTAACGCTATCAACGATTAAGGGACTGCAATTAGTATGTGTGATATAGACTCTTGTGTCATCGTATGTAGGATTTTCTTGTATGAGATTTTCTACGTATGAATTGATGCATGAAAATAATGAACCTATATGCTTTTTTGCTACTTCTAGTTTTCCGTTTTCCATATTGATGCGTGGGTGAATTTTAAGTATTTTTGATGCAATTAGAGCTAAAGAAGAACATCTTCCTCCTTTTGCAAGGTAATCTAATGTATCAATTACAAATGAAGTATTGACTTTATCTTTTATTTTATTAATGTATTCGACAATTTCTTCGACGTCTTTACCTTCTTTTCTTAAATCGCATGCTTTCATTACTAGTAATCCTTGTCCAGTAGATAAGTGACGAGAATCAATTACTTTTACTTTCCCATCGAATTCTTCTTGAACTAGTTCAGCATTCGCACCACTACTAGAGCATTCTTTTGATATATTAAAGTGAATTACATAGTCATATTCTTTTAGTAAATTATTAAATACTTCGTAATATTCTCCTGCAGAACAAGCGCTAGTTTTAGGTAAAATATTATTCTTTTCTACGTATGAATATATCATTGATGGATTGATATCAATTCCATCTTTATATTCATATTCACCTAATATGACATGAAGTGGAACAATATTGATATTTTCTCGTATAATTTCTTCTTTTGATAGATCGCAAGTTGAATCAGTGGATATTGCTATTTTCATATGGTTTCCTCCAATTATGTAATATTATTATAATATTTTTTTAAAATATATTATATTGTCTAGGCACAAAAAAAATATATCTTATTTCTTTTTATTTTTTTGTCGAAGAAAATAAGATAAAATGGTCTTGTAGGAGGGATAATAATGTATCCAATTATCGATAAATATATTGAAAAACTTATGACTTCAAATCCAAATATGCCTTTATGGAATATCGAGTCAATATTGAATGGAAAAAAACCGGCTTGGAATTACATTGATGGGTGTATGATAACATCATTGCTAGAATTATATAAAACTACTAAAGAAGAGAAATATCTTAATTTCGTTGTTAATTTTGTAGATTATTATGTATTTGATGACGGTTCTATTAGAGGATATGATCCTCTTAAATATTCAACTGATGATGTGTGTGAATCTCGTATTTTATTTGATTTATATAAGATTACAAATAATGAGAAATATAATAAGGCAATTGAATTAACATATACACAAGTCCAAAATCATCCTCGTACAAAAGAAGGAAACTTCTGGCATAAAGCAATCTATCCTAATCAAGTATGGTTAGATGGTTTATATATGATGCAACCTTTTTATATAAGATATCAAACAGAAAGAGGAATAAAAGATTACAGCGATACTATCAATCAATTTGAAAATGTATATAGAATAATGTTTGATAAGGAGAAGAAATTGTATTATCACGGTTATGATTCTTCAAAACAAATGTTCTGGTGCAATAAAAAAACTGGATTATCTAAAAACTTTTGGTTAAGATCGATTGGTTGGTATACAGTAGGGTTAATCGATTGTATTGATTATATCGCAGAAGATCATACTAAAGAAAAAGAAAGATTGATTAAAATATTTAAAGAAACGATTGCTGGGATTCTTCTTTATCAAGATGAAGAATCGAAGATGTTCTATCAACTTCCAAATCTAAAGGATGTTAAAGGGAATTATTTAGAGACATCCGGTAGTTCAATGATTGCGTACGCAATTTTAAAAGCTGTAAGACTTGGAGTACTAGATAAAACTTATCAAGCTATAGGTAAAGGTATTTTTGATGGAATTTGTAAAAAATATCTTTCTGTTAATAAAGATGGTGATTTAAATCTTGGGGGAATATGCTTAGTTGCAGGACTTGGTCCTAATGATAAATTACGTCGAGATGGCAGCGTCGAATACTATTTATCTGAACCGATAGTAGAAAATGATGCAAAGGGTACAGGCCCTCTTATTATGGCTTATACTGAAATATTGAAAATATAAAATAAAAGGGTAAGGTGCTCGGCCTTACTCTTTAATATTGCTTAGAATAATATTCCAAATATCTTCATCTTGTTCTGTCATTCTATACCAATCGAGTTTATCCATATATGCTTTCTTTGCCTCGAATGTCTTTAATTTCTTTGCTTTGATTAGTTTATTATATTCTCCAAATGATTCTTTCATATATTTTACAGCGTCATACGTGTAATTAGGATTATGCGATTTTCCTTCACATAATAGATAATTTACATTTGGATTATTAATTTTATCTTTATAAGAGAATGCGCTCGCATCTAATCTAACCACAGAATCATCTTTTGAATGAATGAATAGAACTCTAGTTTTAGTATCTTTTACTGCATTATATGAATAAGAATTATAAAGCTTTTCATTCATCTTTTTTTCATATTTCATAATGGAATGTCTAATGAATTTATGCTTTCCTTTAAACATTGAATTTAAGAATAATTCCATTGAAGCGTATCCGGAGATGCAGACGATTGAATCAATTTCATTGTAATATGATAGGATGTTACTAACTGCGTGACCTCCCCAAGAATGACCGATTAATGATACTTTTATTCCATTAAGAGAACCTTCTTTTTTTAATGTGTTAAGAACACATAATAAGTCATTAGTGGATTCGGAAGCTGCACGTATACTTTTCCCTTCTGATTCAAAGCAACCAACGTTATCGTATGATAATACGCGATAGCCTTTTTTACATAATAGTTCTATCTCTCTCATATATGAACGGTGTCCACCACCAATTCCATGACAGAGAATGATTAATTGATCTTCTTTGTATGAAGGATAATAGTAATAATATCCTTTAATTAAGTAACCCTCTTCTGTCTTAAAATTTCTACTTTCTGCATAAAGACCATCAAAATCTTTATATGAAAAGTAGTGAATAATATGATCATCATCATATCTCTTTATCAATATTTTTTTGTATAATGTTTTAATAAAACACATAATGTAATCCTTAAAAAAATGGTGCTAAGTATGTGAATCGAACACACGACCTACTGATTACGAATCAGTTGCTCTACCGACTGAGCTAACTTAGCAACAAATATATTCTATTTTATATTAATAAAAAAAACAATCAAATTATTTTAAAGTATCTTTGCAAATTCTAAATTTTTTATTGCATTTAATTTTTATGATGATAATATATTTTATAGTCATAAGACTAGGGAGTTCATGAACCATCCTTCCTTTAAACAAAACTAGGACAAAGTAGAATATTATTTGCATACTCCTATGTTTTCAATTTGGTGCATAGGAGTTTTTATATGAAAAAATCAGTAAGAAGAATCACCTTTGCTTCGGTGATCGCAGCGCTTTATTTTGTCCTATGTGTAATTGAAGGCAATCTCGCATCGGGATTTATGGTGAATGTAAGATTAGCAGAAGGTTTGTTAGTTCTTGCATTTTTCTGCCCAGAGGTTGTTCTTGGATGCTCAATAGGATGCTTTATGTTTAATCTGTTTTTCGGATTTGGCATATACGATGCGTTAATCGGTACGGCAGCAACACTTGTAGGTGGAGCATTTGTTTTATTAATTGGAAAGTTAATAAAAAAAGACTTATTCAGGATGATTACATTTGGATTAGGATTAGTTATTTTAAATGCAATCCTAGTACCAATCGTGTTAATCATCAGTGTTCCAGATTTAAATTTTGGAGCATATTGGGCAACATTTGGAGTTGTTGCTTTAGGCGAAACTATCGCAGTATATGGAATAGGAATACCATTATATCTAGTTCTTAAGAAGCATATTATAAGATTACTTGGCGAATGGTAATGATAAGCATATTTATCTTATTAATATAATAGTGATAATTTATTAGAATGAAAAAGGAGCTATTTTTGAAATAATCCCTTAGAAGTCAACATCTAAATTTTTATTTCTTTACAGCTCCTTTTATTTTGTTTTATAGCATTTTTTATAATGCATTAAGAGATTTCACAAAGCGAAAATAAGTTTGCATTTACTTTTTCTAACAACATATAAAAAATATATAAAAAATAATAAAAAAGTTATTGACACTATAATAATGTAGTGATAGACTAAACAAAGTCAGCGCCACTAAAGAAAGTGGGAAGAAGAGATTCACGTTGACACTTGATCT
>CAMCEE010000005.1 GCA_945873815.1 uncultured Caryophanales bacterium | reverse complement strand
AATAAATTCTTTAAGCAAGCGTATCCGCAATCACCACGATTTTCTTGTAAAATTATTTTTTTCATATTTTCCTTCTCCTATTAATTAATTACGGAGAATAATAAAAAAACTCTAATATGAATTTAAAATTTCCACGCAGGTAAAATGAAATATCGTTTTATCATCATTCCTAATGATATTTTCACTTTCGATATGTTCTCCTTCAAGATATGAATTAGCTATTTCTTTTTTTATTAAAAAGATTTTATCAAATAAATCATTTTCATCACGTATGATATCTTCATAAGTATAATAAACATAGCCATAAATGATTCCTTTTGTTCCTACATAGAATTCTTTATCATTTCTTATAATAACATCATCAACTAAAAGTTCTCCTTTTCTAACAAATTGGTTTCTCCTAATAAGAATGTTTCCAGATATAACGTTGTAATCCTTAATCACTGCATCCTTTTTTGCATATATTTTCGTTTTAGTTTTCTCAATGAAAATCGGCTTTTTTCTTTTTTGATAGTTCACGTTTATATAGACGCCCTCAATAACAATACTCATAACACTTATTTCATCAATAAGTTCACTATGTATATTCTTATTAATTCTTTCTAAATATTCATATGATGGTTTTTTTATATATTTCTTTATTCCATAATTCTTTAATCTTTCGGAAATTCTTTCATTTAGCGTTTCAGAAACACCATTAATATTTATATAAAAGATTCTATTTTCAGCAATAAAGAATAATGATAAACATAAAGATATTATAAATAGATTCGCAATTGTCTTAATTAGATTACTATACATTTTACTTATGATATTATCTTTAATTACTTCAATATTCTTATAATATTTCTTTATCTTTAAGTAACAAATAAATGAAGAATCAAATATTATTCTTTCATCATTAAATCGAATATTAGATATATTTATCCTTTTATTTTTCAAATCTATTAGAAATGATTCCTTATTATAAAGCGTAATACAAAGAGTCATTTTACTCATTAAAATGAACCTCTTTAATCTTTCCTATTATTTTTATTTCATCTTTAGACAAATAAAAAACAAAAAGGTCATCTCCATATATTTCATATTCGACATTTTTGTTTTGAATTATAATCTTTTTTGAATCAATACTCTTTAACGCATCATATTGTTGAATACAAATTGAATTTGAAGATAAATACATCATTATTATCACCAATACAATATATTCAAAAATATAAATATTAGAATGGATATTTCATCGTATCAAGGAAGAAAACCTCGCAATTCCTATCAATATAATCGATTATTTTTTTAGTATTCTCTTTTCCATTCTTTGTAAAAGAATAAATATTTTTTAATTCATATAAAGGATATGATGAAATAAAAAATGTTGGAAGTTTATTTTTATCTCTTGCTTCAAGGATTTGGCAAAGGGAATCAGTATTATAAAAACCATTTTTCTTTTCATCGCCTAAATTATCAATAATAAGTATATTCACTTTCTTAAATAAATCCATCTTATTATCGTAATCAATCGTGTTTTGATAATTCATATTGGAAAGATCAATCATCCAGGTAGAAGAATCAATATATGCACAAGATACCTTTAAATGTTCAATAACAAGTTTAGCAAAGATACTCATAATGAAAGTCTTACCAACTCCTTCATTTCCAAAAAGAAAAATCCCTTTATCTTTTTCTTTTCGTTTTATTATTTTTGCAAGAAAAGCTATAAGATTCTTTCTTTCTTCTTTAAATGAAATCAAAGTATCTTGTAAAGAATAATTCAAGGCACTATCACTACCCTCAAATATTTTGAAACTATTCTTAAATTTAGTATATTCTCTCAATTTCTCACAAGAAACTATATCGCTATAGATTCGTCCTTCATCAATAAAAAGATCATTTTTAAGTCCTTTTAATGGACATTTTAATAACCCCATGCATTTTGAACATTTATCTAATGAATCAAGAACATTCAAAAAAGAAGATAAGTTATCATATACGATTTCTTTTGATAACTTATTTGATTCTATAAAAGAAACAAGTGTTTCATTTTTATATATTTTATCGATATTTCTTTTCTTTATCTCTTCAATCAATTTTTGATCTACTTCAGGTAAATCGAGTATCATCATTCCTCCTATAATCCGCTTAATAATTCATCTAAGTCGCTATCGGATATTTCTTCATTATTTTCGTTTTTCGTTTCAGTATCTACCTTTTTTTGATAGATGCGTTTATCTTTAGATTTATTCGAATTTTTCAAATAATTCATACAATCTAAAGTAGATTCGATATTTTCTCTTTTCAAAGAAGCAGCAATTTTTGTAACATATGCTTTTGATAATTTGCCTGTTCTTTCAATACAATAATCTAATAAGCAATTGATAACTGAATAATTCAATCCATACATTGTTGATAAATCATCAATCAATCGACGATCTGCATCAGATACCATGCTAGTATTTTGTTTTAATTTCAAATAATCATATGGAGCAATAGAAGACATAATCTCTATTTTTTTACCTAATTTTGATTCAGTATCATAAGCAATATTTGAAGCAAATCTATCGTTTCTAATGAAGTTGTAATCTTTCTCTTTGATAGCTAAATCAATGATTGTATCAAAATTAATTGATTTCTTATCCATATATGAACGAGAGAAAATATCTGCAAAAGTAATCTCATTAATTCCGTATAATAAAGCTATTTGCGATAATTTATTTAGAGCTTTTGAGGAAAAGATGTCCTTAAGAATTCCATAACTATTTTCAAGTGTCTTTAAAAATAAGGACATATCAAATCCTTTACTTACATCAATTGATTTACGATTATATCCATCAATACTTGTGTCGTTCTTAAAAGAATTTGAATCGAGATTTGGATTAAATACATTAGTAAATTTATCACTTATTTCATTAAATCCATCAAGCGATAATTCTTTTTCTTTATATTTTCTCATTAATGATTGGACTCTTTTTTCACCTATCTTCTCAATTAATAATCCTTTAAAAAGAATATCATCAAAGAAATCTTTAGGAGTTTTTGGAGCAAATAATAAATATTTATAGAACGATACATTCTTCTCTTCCTTATAATACGTTCTTATTAAACCGATTGCTTCTAGTTTTCTTCTAGACTCATATATTTCAGTAATGTTATGTCCCATCAAAACACATAAATCTTCATGTGATTGAATTGAATTCGTAGATTTACTCTTTTTAAAATCAGCATATAAAGTCAAATATAAACTAACCGCATCTGCTCCAATAATTGGCTGATATAGCATAGTTAAAGTTTCTCTATCTACATCAGATATAAGAGATTTTAAATATACTTCATAAAAATCATCTTTTGATAAAAATAACATAACTTTCCCTCTAGTAGCATAATTATATCATAGCGCGTTTATAAATATCATTTCTTTTTTCTTAAAAATTCAAGAAGACAATTATAAAGAAAAGAAACGTATTTCAAAAAAAATATTTTAAATAAGAATTATATTATATATAATTTGATTGAGGTATTAATATGAAAATGAACATTTCTAAAAAGACAAAAATCGTATGTACGATTGGTCCTTCATCTGATACTTATGAAAAATGTTTAGAACTATCTAATGCAGGAATGAATGTAATGAGAATAAATTTTTCTCATGGATCTTATGAAGAACATTTAAAAAAAATCGATATTGCAAATAAATTATGGAAAGATCATAAAATAATCATTCCAATAATGCTCGATACAAAAGGTCCAGAAATAAGAACTCATTCTTTTGTTAATGGTTCTTGTTTAATTAAAACAGATCAAATTGTTAGAATATCAATGAAAGAAGTTCTTGGTACAAGTGAATTATTATCAGTAACTTACGATAAACTATACGATGATTGCAAGATTGGTGATCGCATCAAACTCGACGATGGAAATCTTACTCTTGTTGTTACTAGTAAAGATGAAGAAAAACGCGAATTAATTTGTAAGGCATTAAATCATCATGTAATCAAGAATACGCGTGGAGTGAATTGTCCTGATACCAAAATCAACATGGATTATATATCAGAAAAAGACTATAACGACATAGTTTGGGGATGTAAACATGATGTATCATTTATCGCAGCATCATTTGTTAGAACTAAACAAGATATACTAGATATTAGAAAAATCCTTAAAGATAATGGACGTGAGGATATAAAAATCATCTCAAAAATTGAAAATCCTATCGCACTTGAAAATATCGATGATATCATCGAATCTTCAGATGGTATTATGGTTGCAAGAGGTGATTTAGGAGTAGAAATTCCAAGTGAAGAAGTTCCTGTTGTACAAAGAACTCTAATTGAAAAATCACATAAGGCAGGAAAACCAGTTATTACAGCAACACAAATGCTAGAATCGATGAAAACTAATCCAAATCCTACTAGAGCAGAAGTTTCCGATGTTGCAAATGCAGTATTAATGGGAACTGATTGCGTAATGTTAAGCGCAGAATCAGCATCTGGAGAATATCCAGTTGAAGCTTGTGCAATGCAAGCAAAAATCTCGAACAAGATTGAGGATTATCTTCCATATGATCGTCTAGCAAAAGAAGCATTTGAAACATCAGATAAAAGCAATAGTGATGCGATATCAAATTCCGTTGCAACTACTGCTCTATTAATTGGAGCAAAATTAATCGTATGCTTAACCGAAAATAATGATACGATCTCTCGTTTATCAAAAGCTCGTCCATCTTGCCCTATTATTTCTGTATCAAATGATTTATCCGTCTGCAAATCAAATTGTATGAAATGGGGAGTCTATCCTGTATACATTCCATATATTCCTCAATTCATCGAAGAAATGGAAGTTCTTGCTTTATTAAAAGCCCGAGAATTAGGAATAGAACCAGGTTCTCAAATAATTTTAACTGGTGGAACACCAACGGGAACCGGAAAAACAAACTTTATGAAGATTATCACAGTAAACAAGATTAAAGAGGTGGAATAGAATATGAAAAATGTAATGTCAATCGATTTGGGTGGAACAAATTTAAGAATTGGTATTGTTAATGAAAATCTTGAAATATTAGATGTTAGACGTGAACCAACGACAAAAAATGATAAAGAAGGCTTATTCAATCAAATCTGTCGTATGATAGATTCCCTCGATTATAAAAAATACAATATCGATCGAGTAGGAATATCAGCTTGTGGGCTTGTAGAACACGATGTAGTAAGGATTTTGCCTAATTTAGGTATAAAGGATTTTGATTTGAAAGCTATGCTTGAAAAAAGATATGGATTTAAAGTCGAAATCAAAAATGATGCGAATTGCACTGCTCTTGCTGAAGCTTCATTTGGAGCAACAAAGGATGCAAGAGATTCGTATTTTATCACAATCTCTACAGGAATTGGAGGATGCTTAATCTATGATCATAAGATGGTTGATTTAGCTTTTGAAATCGGTCATACTTCAATGTTAATAGACGGAAAGCTCGTCAAATTTGAAAACAAATGTTCTGGAAATGGTATTGTTAAATCATGTAAGGAACTCGGATTAGATATTCCTCATGCAGGAATGATGTTTGAAATGAAAGATACAAATGAGATTGCTCATAAAGTGTATGAAGAATGGATAACTTTAGTATCATTATTCCTAGCAAACACACAAATGGAATTCAATCTAGATAAAATTGTTCTCTCTGGAGGAGTTATGAAATCTTCAAAATACTTCTTTGAAGACTTAGAAAAACGTGCGAATGATATTATCGCAACATTCCCATTAAAACGTATCAAATTAGTTCTTGCTAAATTTGATCAAGATGCTGGATTGATGGGTGGAGTATCCGTCGCATTTGCAATTCAATAAAAATCAAAATAAAAATTGATTCGTTTATTAAAAGATTCTATAGATTTAAAAATGGTTTAGATGTGGGATAAAGAATTTTATGGGTTCTTTTACCCCCACATTTTTTTGATGCAAATTAGTATCTAAAATCTTTAAAATTAAAAAAAGTATATACCTGTCTTATAATTAGTGTTCAAACAAAAAAACAAGGAGATATACTAGCCAAAACAAAAAATGATAAAATAGGTCATTTTAAACCTAGAAAAAAGGACAAACACAAGTAAGTTTGTCCTTGATAACCCATAAATTCATTTATTTTATTCATTAGTTTTATTATCATCTAAATTAATTGTATAAACATCATTGCCATATAGAGGATTGGTTGAGCCCTCATTATTGAATATTGCACTTTTTATCTTTATTAAGATGATAATTCCAATAATCATATAAGCGATATAAATAATAGAACCAATAATATATAATATGCTATATGCATCGAATTTTATAATTGGGTATGGTGATATGATTGATTCTATTCCACAAAACGATAAGATTGTACTTAATAGATTAAATAAAGCAAATAATGATATGATAACAATAGAAATCAAAGTATTCGTATTTAAATCTTGTTCGAATGTTTGATCTAAAATAACAGAAGCTACCATAGTTTTCGCAATTCGAGAAAAAGAAAATGCTAATGACAAATTAAAAATAGAAGTAATAATATAAGAATACCCTGAATTTTTTATTGCAAGAATATCTTCATTTGTAAAGCCTAAACTATAATAATATTCATATAATTCATCAGATAATTGAATAGCTGAAGAAAGATATAAATAAAAGATACCACAGATTAGAGTTATAATTCCAACAAATATCAATAATGTTTTTGCAAATTTAACGATGGATAATGTTCTTTTAAAGACTGGATTATAAGCATTTTCATCTTTTTTTAAATTAATATGTTGCAAAATCAATAATCTAGCAAAAAAGATTGGAATGATTGAACTAAGTAAAATAGAAATAATTTGTGAAATAACAAATGAAGAATTTGTTGGATTTTGCACGATATTAATAATATATGATGATAATGAAAAAACATTATAGGCAATATATAAAATAATGAAAGAAAGAAAAATTTTAGATTTAAAAATATTGTTTATTGAAATGAATTTTCTAGATTCTCTTTCTTTAAAACTTAGTAGTTTATTTAAATAATTACTCATTTCTTCTTTCATATTATTTTTTCTCCCATAAACTAATTCGAGCTTCTGCTCTAACAAGTGCTTTATGAGCACGGATTTTATCAATCGAAGGATCTAAACTATTTAATCGTTCCTCTGCTCTTTCTTTTGCTTTTCTCGCTCTTTCAATGTCGATGTCATTTTTAAGTGTAAATGCTTCAACAATAAGTTCTATCATATTCTCACTTACGTGCATTATTCCATCTCCAACATAAGCTTCAACTATATTATTATCTTCAATGAAATGACATATTGATACAACAACGTTAGTAAGTAAAGGAAAATGTTTTGGAAGAATTGTTAATTCTCCATCAATCGATTTAATATGTAGGCTTCTAATATTAGCCTCATATTGAATTCCTTCAGGGCTAGTAACACGTAATTTAATGCAATTCGAATTATTATCCATAAATTAAAGCCTCTTCGCTTTTTCAACAGCTTCTTCAACTGTTCCAACATATAAGAAAGCTTGTTCAGGTAAGTCGTCATACTTACCTTCAAGGATTTCCTTAAATGATCTAATCGTCTCAGAAACTGGTACAAATTTTCCTGGGAAGCCATTGAATACTTCTGCAACATGGAATGGTTGAGATAAGAAATTTCTAATTCTTCTTGCTCTATTAACAATAATTTTATCTTGTTCTTGTAATTCATCCATACCAAGAATTGCAATAATATCTTGTAATTCTTTATATCTTTGAAGAATTGATTGTACTCCACGTGCAACATCATAATGATCTTTACCAACAATATTAGGATCAAGAATAGTAGATGATGATTCAAGTGGATCAACTGCCGGATAAATCCCTAATGCTGCAGTTCCTCTATCAAGAACAGTCTTTGCATCAAGATGAGAGAAAGTAGTCGCAGGTGCAGGATCGGTCAAATCATCAGCAGGAACATAAATCGCTTGAACTGATGTAATAGAACCTTTATCCGTTGAAGTAATTCTTTCTTGTAATTGTCCCATTTCAGTTGCCAAAGTAGGTTGATAACCAACTGCAGAAGGCATACGTCCAAGTAGAGCTGATACTTCACTACCAGCTTGAGTAAATCTAAATATATTATCGATAAATAATAAAACATCTTGATTTGCTTTATCACGGAAATATTCAGCCATTGTAAGGCCAGTTAAAGCAACTCTCAATCTTGCTCCTGGAGGTTCATTCATTTGTCCAAAGACTAATGCAGTTTTAGATAAAACGCCTGATTCCTTCATCTCGTAATATAAATCATTTCCTTCACGCGTTCTTTCTCCAACTCCTGCAAAGACAGAAATACCATGTTTTTGAGTTGCAATATTATTGATTAATTCTTGAATTAAAACAGTTTTACCAACACCTGCACCACCAAAAAGTCCGATTTTTCCACCTTTTACATAAGGACATAATAAATCAATAACTTTAATTCCTGTTTCTAGGATTTCTGATTTTGTCGTTTGTTCAGAAAAAGAAGGTGCTTGGCGATGAATAGGCATTCTTAATTCACGTTCTCCAATTTCACTTAGTCCATCGATTGGTTCACCAAGAACATTAAACATTCTTCCTAAAGTGATTTCTCCTACAGGAGTCATAATTGGATTACCAGTATCAATCGCATCCATTCCTCTAACTAATCCTTCAGTTGGTCCCATAGAAACGCATCTAACAATATCATCTCCGATATGTTGAGCAACTTCAATAGTCAAATATTTCTTTTCACCAACTGGAATATGAATTGCAGTAAGTAATTTTGGCATGTGAGAATCTTGGAATCTAACATCTATAATCGGTCCTTGAATTTGTACGATTTTACCAATATTTGAACTCATAATCATTTCCTCCTATTCTTGTGCATTTGCTCCACCAACAATTTCCGTAATCTCTTGAGTAATTGCTTGTTGACGGGCTTTATTATATTGAATTTGTAATTTACTTAATATATCTTTTGCATTATCTGTTGCTGAATCCATCGCATTAGATCTCGAGGCTTGTTCAGAAACAGATGATTCGATTATTCTCCCATTTATTAAACTCTCAATGTATAAAGGGATAATGTTTTTTAAGACAATCTCTGGATTTGGTTCAATAAGCATATCTTTTTCTTTTTGCGTAGGTTCTTCCCCATCAATATTTGTAAGCGGAAATACATCTTCACATTTTGGTATAAAGGTAATCGAATTAATGAATGAAGTATATATGATTCTTACTTTACTAACTTTTCGATTATCAAGTAAAGACATAACGTAGTTACGTAATTCTCTTACTTTTTGTAAATCATAATCATTTAATAAATTGACAAATTTATCATCTACATTATATTTATTCTTATTAAAATAAGAATATCCTTTTGTTCCAATAACAACAACCTTATCTTTACTTTTATCAATTTGCTTTTGAGCTAATTTATAAACTCCATAATTATATCCGCCGCAAAGTCCTAAAGAAGAAGTAATAATAATATATAAAGTAGAATCTACAGTTTCATCATATGGATATACTGCCTTAAGATTTTCCTTTCCTACGCATAATGAAAGAACACCCATTAGATGGTGTAATGTTGAAGCATAAACACTCGTTCCACCAAGTTTATTCTTCCATATTCTCAATTTAGAAGTTGCGACTAACTTCATCGCATTAGTAATCTTTTTCGTATTATTAACGCTAGAAATTCTTCTTTTTGTCGCTTGTAAGCCTAAAGACATGCTGATAATCCTCTTTAAATAATCTCTTTATATTTATTAACAAGTTCTTTACATATAGTGAGAATTTTAGATTCTAATTCTTTTGAAATAATCTTCTTTTCGACTAATTCATCAATGATTTCCTTATGATTAATCGAAATATCATCATAAATTGACGATAAAAGTGATTGAATTTTGTTCGTTTCAATATCATCAATCAAATAATTTTTAGCGATAAATAATTCGATTATTTGACGATTAACATCAAATGGATCATATTGATTTTGTTTTAATACTTCCATGAGTTTCTCACCATGAACTAATACGCGTTTTGTTTCCGCATCTAAATCTGAGCCAAATTGTGAGAAAGCTTGTAACTCACGATAGTTTGCAAGTTCGATTTTCAAAGATCCAGCAACTTGTTTCATCGCTTTAATTTGAGCTGCACTACCTACACGGCTAACGCTTAAACCAGAATCAACTGCAGGTCTTTGTCCAGCATTAAATAATTCTGTTTGCAAAAATATTTGTCCATCTGTGATAGAAATAACATTTGTCGGAATATAAGCAGATATATCACCAGCTTGCGTTTCAATAATTGGTAAAGCAGTAATTGATCCACCACCATTTTTT
The DNA here is from genome assembly GCA_945873815.1 of uncultured Caryophanales bacterium. Lineage (GTDB taxonomy): Bacteria > Bacillota_I > Bacilli_A > RFN20 > CAG-449 > UBA3210. The sequence goes on along the minus strand of CAMCEE010000005.1, from coordinate 77,507 downwards.
TCATCGACTCTACATGCTCTTTCAAGTAATCTACTATGAAGATAGAAAACATCTCCAGGATAAGCTTCTCTTCCTGGTGCTCTTCTTAAAAGTAATGCGATTGTTCTATAAGCAACTGCATGCTTTGATAAATCATCATATACAATCAAGCAATCTTTTCCACTTTCCATCCATTCTTCCGCAATTGTTACTCCTGAATATGGAGCCAAATATTGTAAAGGAGCTAATTCGGATGCAGTAGCAGATACAACGGTTGTATATTCCATTGCTCCAGCATTCTTTAATCTTTCAACAATATGAGCAACAGTTGAATTCTTTTGTCCAATTGCTACATAAATACATAAACAATTCTTCCCTTTTTGATTCAAAATTGTATCAATTGCAATTGCGGTTTTCCCAGTTTGACGATCACCGATAATTAGTTCTCTTTGTCCTCTACCTATAGGAATCATCGCATCGATTGCTTTAATACCTGTTTGAAGAGGAGTTGAAACACTTTTACGAGTCATTACTCCAGGAGCAATTCTTTCAATTGGGCGAGTTTTAGTTGTAGAAATAGGGCCTAGTCCATCAATTGGTTGGCCAAGGGCATTTACCACACGTCCAAGCATATTATCTCCAACTGGTACTTCAACGACTTTACCTGTTCTTTTAACGATGTCACCTTCACGAATAAGACGATCTTCGCCAAGCATAACTACACCAACCGAACTTTCATTCAAATTGAGGGCCATACCATATATTCCATTTGGAAATTCTAGTAATTCATTGAGCATACAATTATCTAAACCATATACAGTTGCAACACCATCGCCAACAGAAACTACGCTTCCAACGTCCGTTGTTTCTAGTTTATGTGAATATGATTTAATTTGCTCTTTAATCAATTCTGATATTTCATTTGGTTTGATAATCATATCTTAATTCCTTTCTATCAATGACGATTTCAATTCTTCGATTTTATGAAGAATAGAAGTATCGAATACATAATCATCGATTACTATTTTAAAACCACCGATTAATTCTTCATCAATCTTTGGAAGTAAATATACTTTTTTACCAATTTTTTTGCTAATTGAAGAACTTATTCTTTCAATTTCTTCTTTTGTTAGTTTTTGTGCAGAATAGATAAATCCTTCCGAAATACCATCTTTTGCGTTAGATAAGGATACAAATGCATTCAATATATCTTTTATATATCTGCTTCGCCCATTATCGATAATAACTTTTAAAGTGTTCTTTACATTCTCATAAGGGAAAGAATGGAAGACATTATCAATAATGGCCTTTTTTTCATCCTTAGTAAGATTAGCTGAATCAAGAAGTCTAATTAAACTATCATCTTCATCCAATATACTAATGATCATCTTAACATATTCACGATATTCCTCATTTTTCTCTTCTTGAACAGCAATACTCAAAAGTGCTGATGCATATCTTTTTCCTAAATTAGTCATTTGCATCAACTTCCTTTATAAAATCATCAATGATTTTTTTATTGTCTTTCTCATTAACTTCTCTTTTTAAAATTGAACTAGAAGCAACAAGAGCAACATCAATAATTTCTTTACGAATTTCTTCTTTTGCTTTCTCTTTTTCTTGTTCTAATTGTTTTGCAAGTAATTGTTTTTGATGCATATTTTCAGATGCAATTTCTTCACTTGCTTTTTTCTTCATATCATCAGCACTTTTCTTCGCAGAATCAAGAATCTCCTTTGCTTGACGATTTAAATCAATGATTCTTTCATCAGCTTCTTTGTTTTTCAATTCTGCTTCTTTTTTAGTATCTTCAGCATCAGATATTTGTTTCATAACATATTCTTGTCTTTTTCTTAAGATTTCTCTTACTGGTTTCATTAAAAACTTACCAGCGATCAAGAACATGATTAGAGTCGCGCCTAATTGAATCAATAATGCTTGCCAACTACCAAACATCTTTTCAGCAAAGCTTTCTTGATCAACAGGTTGACCATTACAGGAAACTAAACTGAATAAAGATACTATAATTGCTGAAAATTGCAATAATTTCTTTTTCATTATTAGTGAACGAATAATAGAAGAATCGCAATTAAGAAACCATAAATACCAGTTGTTTCACAGAGTGCACAACCTAAAATCATTGTAGAACGAATTGAGCCAACTGCTTCAGGATTTCTTGATACTCCTTCAACTGCAGCTCTACATACCATACCTTCACCGATACCAGGACCAATACCAGTTAAAACAGCTAACCCTGCACCAATAAATGCTAACGCAGCTCTAAAATCTGCATTAAACCCTGTTTCTGCTAATGTAACTAAAAAATCTAACATATCTTTACCTCCTATTTCTAAAGTAATTAAATTTTTACTTCATTAATTTTACTAAATTCTTCTATATCTACGTTTTCTGGGACTTCATTTTTAATTAACGCCATCGATAAAAGCGTAAATACCGTTGTTTGGATAAATCCAGAGAAAATATCAAAGTACGCGTGCAATATTGGAGTAACAAACATCGCAAGTGGCGCGAACGAAATCGAACCAATAATAATCTGATCAAATGCCCAATAAATGAGTTTCATAATAACATATCCTGCAATTGCATTACCGAATAACCTGAATGTAATACTCAATAATGGAGCCCACATTGACAAAAGGTTTATCGGTAGAAAAAATGGTAATGGTTCAACATATCTTTTAAAATATTTCAAGCGTGTATAATATGCTGAAGTTGCATGAATAAGAATAAATACCGTCAATCCTAAAGATAAAGGAATATAAAGGAATGTTGTTGGAGATTCAACTCCAAATATTCCTGCAATCATGCAAAGAAATAAATAAGGACAAGCAAACCCAAATACTGCACCTGCAACTTTTAAAAACTGCTTTCCCATATTCTCCTTGATTAATTTATCAATAAAAGAAACATACATTTCCGCAACAAGCATAATCCCTTTTGGCTTTTTTAAAGGATCAACTCTCTTTGATTTAAAATAAACGATAAAGCAAAATATAGCTAATATCGCCATAATAATTAAGCTAACTATTAGTTCTGAAGGAAATATATCGTTTGAGAATTGAATTTGTAAAAATCTCATATAACCTCACTTGTATAATTATATATCATAATTATAAAATATTCCACTATACATTATCTTTTAAAGACATACTTAATTTATTTCCTAAAGATTATAGTTATAATCCCTATCGAAAACAAATATGAAGCAAGACATGTACCCCAGAAAAAAATTTTAACATTGTAATATTCAAGAATTATACAGATAAAGAAACCCAATCCATATAATAATAGTCGAATAAAATACGATAAAAAGGATAGGAAACGATAATTAGAATTCGGTCTAGTTAAATAATATGAAAACTCATATAGGATAATTAGATTTATAATAGATATTATCATTCCAATAATAAAGCCTAAAGGTATATAAATCATATCAATAAAAAAGCAAAATGAAGATATTAAAAATGCTGATAAACACACTATTAATATCCATTTTATAGTTAATTTTACTTTCTTTTTTGAATCATCCATAAATCTACTCTTTGTCAATCAATTCTAATGCTTTATTCAAGGCATTAGAAGATGAAGTTATATAATCAGGAACTAACATATCTTCGCTTGTATCGCCACTAGGACGAAGAAACTTCTTATGAGATATTGTACCAATTAAATTTGAATTTGATAATTGGAATTGATAAATATCTCCATAACAACAAGGCTTATTCGCACTTCCTTCACCGATAATAGTTCCTAAATGCCCATCTCTAATATAGCAAAGTAACATAGTTGCAGAAGAAAAAGTGTTTCGATCTGATAAAGCATAAAGATTAATATTCTCATTCTTTTTAGCAACATTTGAAGGACTTGTTTCATATGTTCCAAAGGATTTCAAATATCCGATTTGATATGAAACCTCTTTTGAACATCTAGTAAGTAATCCATATTTTGGTGCCTCCATATCTAATGCTTCTAAAAGCATCTTACAAGCGTTAGAATTACCACCTGGGTTATTTCTAGCATCGATAATAAAATCCTTTGTTCCATTTTCTTTTGCTTTTTTCATATTGTTTACAATATCATGTAAGTTTTCATCAATATAACATTCATTAAAATCTACTATAAAAGTATCACCTAAAAAATAATATTTATTTGTTTCATAATTGATTTCATAATCAATAAATGGATAAATTTCTTTTGTGCCATCTTCAAAAGTAAACTCAATATCATTTGTTTCCATATCTAAAGCAATATCTAAAACTGATTTAACTTTTGAATAAAACGAATAATTAGCTTTTATTCCACTTTCATTCTCACTTGGAAGAATTGAATTAATAAAAGAATACACTTCTTCAACTGGTTTGCCATTAAATTCAGTGATAATTAAGTTTTTATCATTTTTTATTAAGACCAACTTTCCATCAATATAATCAATTTCACAATCTAAAACCTTATTAGCATTATACCAACTAAACTTAGTATGTCCATCTTTAAATAGTGTCATATATTTTGATGCAATAACTTTAAAATCTAAAATAGTCATAGATTGATAGATCTTACTTCTTATCATTTTTTTAGCTATCTCATAGAATGTTTTATCTAATGTTCCATCGATAAATATAGGATGAACATTCTCTACTTGTTTTACTAATTCATCAAAATCATATAAGGCATCTTCTTTAGAAATAATTTCGTTTAATTTTCTTTCTTCTCGATAGTTTAATTGATGTGGATTAAATTGACTTGGAACAAAGAAAAAATTATATCCAATAAAACCTAATAATGTAAGAAAAACAAGACATATAGAAGATAAAATAATTACTTTTTTCTTTTTCATTTTGAGTAATACTCCTTTTTTTGAATCTCACAATTTCTTAAAAAAAACTATGTTCATATAGAACATAGTGCATAAATCATAATGGCGGAGAAAAAGAGATTCGAACTCTTGCGGGACTTGCATCCCCTATCGGTTTTCAAGACCGACCCCTTCAACCACTTGGGTATTTCTCCATATTTGGTGGACCCTGTAGGACTCGAACCTACAACTACCCGTTTATGAGACGGGGGCTCTAACCATTGAACTAAGGGTCCTAGTACTACATTATTTTTGGTGGCGGCAGAGGGGCTTGAACCCTCGACCTGCCGGGTATGAGCCGGCCGCTCTAAACCAACTGGGCTACACCGCCATTGCATTTTAACAATGCAAGAATAATATTACCAAAATTTTGTAAAAAATCAATAGAAATTTTTATTTTTCTTCATTTTCTTTTATCTCAAGGAACAGTAGTTTAAAATAACGCCGATTTTTCATCATTCTAGTACAAAATCTCATTTAAAATTATAACATTGAGAAAAATAATCCCACGAGCGTGTAATATATACATGCCGAACATATATCATTTATTGTCGTAATCATTGGGCCAGATGCTACTGCTGGGTCAATTTTAATCTTTTTAAAGAAAACCGGAAGAATTAAACCAAATAAACTAGAAACTGATATCGCAATACATAAAGCGATACCTACACACGAAGCAATTTTCACACAATCTAAGAAGACAAAAGTCTCTGGATTTGATGAAAATACTCCTTGATGTCTTATTGATAAAAATCCAAGTATTACACCAAATGATAGTACTCCAAGAATTAATCCATTAATTAAACCTACTCTTATCTCTTTAAATATCATTTTGATAATTTTCTTTTTAGAAAGTGAATCATCATTATTAATTGTTGTTAATGTAACTGCAAGAGATTGCGTTCCACCATTACCTGCCATATCAAATACGACTGATTGGAATATTACAGCTGCACTAACAGAAGCAATAACCATTTCAAAAGCCGAAACAACCGAAGATACGATTAACCCCAAAAGCAACAATAATGCTAGCCAAGGTATACGTTTTTTAATTGATTGAAAAACTGATTCATTTACTTCTTCTTCCTCGGTCAAACCTGCTAAACGATGATAATCTTCATTTGCTTCATCGGTAACAAGTTCAATAACGTCATTCGCGGTTAATACTCCAATAATCTTCTCATTTTCATCAAGGATTGGAATAATATCCTCTGCGTAATCTTTAACGTGGTTTAAAACATCATCAATCTTATCATGACCATGTAAGGTTGGATAATTACACATCCATTTATCCTCTAGATTTTGATTTGCGCGAGATATAATCAAATCCTTTAAATCAAGCGCAGCTTCGAAATGATTATCGTCATCACAAACGAAAATAGTAGAAATATTATCGTTATCTTCCGCTTGAGAAATCACTTTCTTCATCGCTTCTTTTACATTATCAACCTTATTAATCGTTACAAAATTTGTAGTCATTAAGGAACCAACTTCATCCTTATCAAAAGATAGAATAAGTTGAATATCTTCTTTTACATCCTTATCATCAATAAGTTCAAGAATCTCTTGTCGATCAGATTCATCCATTTCTTCTAATACATCAACTGCATCATCTGCATCCATGTTTTCAATAATGTCTGCAGCTTGATCCATATTGACATAATCTAAAAATTCATCTTTATCTTCTGCATAAGAAATAACATTTGAAGCATCTTCCAATCCTAATATTCGCATCAATTTAGCTTTTTCAAAATCTTCTAAGTACTCCAAAACAACGGCAATATCGGAATCATGGTAATCATCCAATGCCTTTTTGATTTCTAAATCAGATTTATCGGATCTAATAATATTTAATAATTCTTCAATAAATTTTTCCATATGTACCTCCATTAAATAAGGTACTATTTTTGAATTTGGTAAAAATAGACCTTATTATTATTTGAACAATAATTATACTGACACACATAATAATCCATTTTTACCATCTCCTTTCTGGAATCTACTATTTAATTTATAAACAAATGCATATTTTTATTCAACACTTTTTTTTATTTTTAATCAATTTGACAAAATAGGAAATTAAAACATATAAAACAATAATCGCGCCTATACCACATAAAACATAAAATGAAATCTCTTTATATTCGCAGGTATGTATATTTGCAATTAAACTTTCCCCCTTATTTCTTAATGTTTCCTTTATTGATTCATTAGTTTCTATTTCGTATGCCAATTTAACTTCATCGTACATATTTTGATAATTTATTCTATTTTGACGTACTGAAAAAGAAGCAATCAAAGAGCCTAAAGATATTACGATTCCAAAAATAAACGTCATAAAAGAAAACTTATTATTTGAAGAAGAGAGCTCACTCATTGAAGAAAGATTCGTCATATCTTTTAAACAATTTGGGCATTTATTAACATCATCATTCATCAAAGTGAAGCAATAAGGACATTTTTTCATAATCAATTCTCCGTTCCTATAGAGATATGTTCTTTATAATATTCATAATCTCCTCATAAGTATACACATATAATTCACGATTATAAAGACCTCTAAAGAATATTACTTCATAAGATTCTTTTGGATCATCAATAAATATCCATCCATTACTTACCTTTGCACTAGTAATAACATTAGAAATTACAATATTTATTATGTTCGACTTAAGAATTTCACTAAAACTATTTGTATTATTTGAAAGAGAAATAACAAGATTCATATTGAATTCAATTGGTTGAGTTATTTGATAACTATCACTTTCAATAATAAGGAAGAATGAATTCAATAATTTTATCATTTCCGATTCGGATATTTGAACGATATCTTTATCGTTAATATCTTTAGTTTTCAATGCTATACTACGATCATTTTTAGCAATTAAACCTACTTCTACCCCATTATTCTTAATAATGATTTTTTGTCCTACCGTCGTTCTTAATATTTCACTTCTACTTAGTAAATCAATGGAATTTGAATTGACGATTAAATCCGTAAAATTAATTCCGTTAATCGATTCAATATTTAAGGCACGTAATCCATTAAATAGATCAAATACATCTTTTTCTTTTAATAAAATCGTTCCATCAGGTAAAGTCGTATTAACTGATGAATAAGGGATAACAATTTGATTTACTTTACATATGTTTTTCGATACCGCAGAAAATAATAAGTATGAATTAACATTATAAGAATCTCCAACGAACATTGAATTTCTTATTTTGGACAAAGAGATGGAATTAATATTAAATTCATAGGTGAATTCATTATTTCCAACAATATCAATAAGGGCCTTTAATTCTTCTTTACGATACAAATCAATATCATTTCGATATGCTTTATCATGATCAACTAAATATGTAGATAAAGAGATGATATCTTGAATCTCTTCAGTAATAATACCTGTTAATATCGTTGAATCATAAATTACATCAAGTTTAGTTTTGCCACTACTTAGTATTTCATTTAAATCATATAAATTTTCCATGAAATTATATGAAGAAGTTTCATCAAAGGAAATCTTCAATGCATCAAATGAATCAAGAAGAGCTCTTACTTCAGATAGCTTATATATACCATTAATTTTACATGAATTTCTAACATCATTATTCCTTAACAATTCATTATCGATGTATTCATCGATTTTAATAGTAATCGTATTAGAAATCATCATCGAATCAAAACATACATCAATTACTTGTCTTCTATTATCAACTGAAGAAGGTTTCTTCAATCCAGATTTTACTAAAGAAGTAAATTTATCATCTAAATATTGTTCATCCAATATAAAATCGCTATTAGGTGAAGAAATATCAAATAATTCATCAAGTGCAATTAATAAAGACTTAAATTCTTTATTCCATGCATTTGTTTCATCGAATTCTTTTAAAGCAACTTTACTTCCATCATTACTATTGTTTAATAAAGTTGGAACATCAAAATAATCAACAATTTCAGAATTAACCATATAGTTGATGATTGTTGTTTCGATGATATCGCTCGAACAAATGCTTTCCTTATTAATAATCATTGTTCTTAAAAGTGAAGGAATATCTTCAAAATCTAAAGTATTAAGCTCCAATTTATTAATCAATTTAAATACATTCTTAATTTCATCTTTTTTTATCAAATATTCTAAATTATCATTAACCAATTGTTCTTTAATACTATTAGGAACAATGATTTCTAAATCACCAATATTAAGATTACTTTCAAAGACGTTACTTACTGTATAATGAATGATTTTTGAAGAAAGCATCATTTCAAGTAATTCTTCTTTCTTTGCAATCTCAAAAAGTTCTTCACTTACATTACTCTCACCATTAGTTAAACTTGAAATGCTTAATCCCGAACTCCTAATAAAATTGATTAATGATTTTAATTCTCCTTGTTCTAAAGAAGAAGATACCCATTTATCCGGATTCCTTAATTCTTTAGGAATAATGAGATTCTCATTATTTTCAAATTGTTTATTTATTACTCTTCCAATCGTACCTTGAACAATTCGATTATTCAAAATCATATCATAAGTTGGATCATTGATAATCTCATCTAATCCACTTACATCTTTAGCCTTTTCCATTAAATCTAATAGCGTAGGTAAATTCTTAAATAAAGTCGATAATTCACTACGTAAAATAATGTTCTTCTTAACATTATTCTTACCAGAAACAAGAGCAGAAGAAGGAATATACAATAAACCAGATTCTGCTTTACTATTATCGATCAAAATTCCAGAAATCAAACTTTCCAATAAATCTGAATCGATAAGATAGTCAAAAATTGATTTACCATATTTATCTATTTCCGAAAAAGAATTAACATTAGTATTTAAGAATTCAATAAGATCAATTGAATTGCCTTTTAATAAATCCTGAATACAAGAGGATAATTCCTTATTTTCAGCGATTGCTCTTAATCCTTTTAATAGATTAGAAATCTCTCCTTCTTTAATAATATTTCCCATATCATCATACGTATTTGCATACTCAATACCTTCAGGCATTTCAAAGGAAGTAGATGTTTTTGAAAGTGAATCGTATAAATACGTTGAAACAAGTTTAGATTTTAATACTTCACCAAGTAAACGAGATTTAGATAATGATTTGACAATTTGATCATAATATTGTATATTCTCATAATATTTCATAGAAGATTCATCGAATACTTTTAGTATCGTTGTGATAATATCAACATCTTTTTCATATACATTCCTATAAAGTCCAAAAATATTACTAGAGCATTCACTTAATAGATGAATCTCTTCAACCCAGTTTGTATCTGTAATATTGTATTTATAAATATCAAATGAATCGATTTCTTCCCTTTCACCATTTTTCAAGAAATTACAAGCTGCAAAATTGTACAATCTACCAAGCACTGGAGATACAGATAACGAATCTTTTTTAAATATAGACAAATTAGTGATTCTTGGAAGAACAGATTCAACTATTTGAATTGCATCCTTCTTTTCTTCTTTTATAATTTCAACAATCATCTCATATATTTCACAAAAATCAGATTTCGACAAGAAATTCTTCAATTTGAAATATGGTAAAACATCAAGTTTTTCCTCATTAGTTTCTTTTTCATGTTTTTCTTCAGGAATGGAATCCGAATAATATCCTTTTTTAAACATTATTTGAACTAAATCCTTAACCATCGGATTTAAATTGTTAGTAAAAGAAATCGTATCGATATTTGAAATAGCAGATTCCAATAAACCTAGTCCAAATTGTAATGCAAACATTTCATTATCAAATCCAAGAATCAATTGCTTGAATTCTTCCTTAAATCCATCATTAACAAGAAGTGGAACGATAATAGAATTAATATTGGTTTTATTTGATGTGATATCTTCCATAGAAGCATCACTATATTTATCAACTAAATTTATCGTTTTCTTTGCAAGATATACATATTCACCTAATTCTTTTCTTAAATATAGTTTTTGTGTTACATTATTGTTTTCATCTTTAACGCTACCTTGTAAAACTATATCCGTAAGCATCAAATAATAAGGAGTTCCTTCGTTATCTTTTATCCCATTCATAAAACCAAGAATACCTGTATTACCATATTCTTCGATATATCCATAATATTTTACTAATTCATTAGTGTTTTGAGAAAGTTTTATATCGCTTATTTTTTCAGCGTTAGGTCCACCTGTTGCAATAAAGAATACACTCCCAATAATAGATAATGTGCAGATGCCACTTACAAAACCTCTAAATAATCCAATAAGTGAACCTTGTATTCTCTTTTTTCTAAAGAGTGTATCATCGTTATTAGCATAAATCTCATATTGATTACGTACTTTATATTTTCTATCAGAATAAAAGAAAATATAAGTAAGCCATAAAATGAATTTAAGAATCCAAAATAGAACAAATAATACTATAAAAAAGGCAATATGATACAATAAATCAACTATAGCAAGTAAATAAGAAGTATTCTCACTTAAAAGAAGTTTGAAGCTGTCATTGAAATTTAAGGAATTTGGAAGCCATTCTAGTAGGCAACTACTCAATGTTGTATGTTCCACAGAAACATGAAGTAGATTTTGAAGTCCTGTCGATGATCCTAAGAAGAAATTAATTAGTGATAAGATGAAAGAATCAGTGTATTCGTTGTTAATTAATCCATAATATAAACTAACGCATATCACTAAACTAATAATAGAGTGAACAAGGAAAATAATGCTCTTACGTTTTCCATCAAGAAAACCAAAAAGAACCGATAATAATAACGTCAATACAAATAGAATCAAAGGTCCATATTGTATTAAGAATATTATAATATCCTCCATAGTCCACCTCCTTTTTAAGTGAAAATTATTTCATTATTAAAATAACATCGTCTCCATAATAATAGATTGATTGGCCTGTACTATTAATAAGTGTCGCATCATATTCAAAATAATCATCTCCATCATCGAATAATGATGTAATCTTGTCACTAAAATATGTGAAGAAATACATATTTGCATTAAATGAGAAATTTTCAAAAGTAAAATGATATTCTCTTAAACGAATTCCTTTAACAATATTAAACATATAATTTTCTTCGTTTTCGATTTCTTCAGAACTTTCAAGTAATACGTATTGTGCCGATAAAGAGCTTAAACACTCCACTTTATTTTCATAGTTACAACTCGAGGAAAAATATATATTATTGACTTTTGAACTATTGAAAGCATTCTCTTCAATAGAACAATCTACAAGTGACAGACTATCAATCACTGCTTCATTAAAGAAATTACTTCTAATTTTTGAATTTTTTATTACTAAATAATGAATATGTAAATAAGAGGAATTAAATAATGAAGAAATCGAATAGTTATCGACATTAGAAATTACTAACCATTCTAAATCGATTTGACTAGCTAATGGATTTTTTCCATTTAGAATTAATCCATTATTGAATTCTAATCGAATTAATGATGATAAAGATGATAATAAATCATTAGGTAAATCAACGCTAATATTGAAAATCAATTCCTTTATTTGAGGATTATTCTTTAATAATTTTACATAATCGAAATTATCACTATCAATAATAACTGAAGTTAAATATTCGTATTCTTTATCATAAACTAAAGGACTTGTATCTTTAATATATGAAGGAACATGCAATCTCTTAACATATTTACTGATTGAAACAATCTTATTATCTTCAATATTAATAGCATTATCATCAAATCTACGGTTTTCACCATAAATATCTTCTTCACAAATTGTTTCAGGAGAAAGATGAATATTTGTAATATTTTTATTAAGATCATAGAAAAATCCTTGAGGAATTTCCGATTGATTGATGTAAATATCAGATATATCAGGAATTTCGTTATTTTGAACACCAAATAGTTCTCCGATTTTAGTTGCGTTTGTAGAGCCAATATAAATCGATTTTAAAGAATTACAATCTTTAAATGCATTTTTACTGACAAATGAATTAGGAACAGAAATCGACTTTAATTGACTATTGTTTTCAAAAGCGTATTCTCCGATACTATTACATTTAGTAGATTCAAAATTTGAAAAAGAAGCACCACTGAAAGCATAATCACCAATAGAAGAGATTTCATCCCCATATACTAAATTCAAATTTTTACAGTTATAGAATGCTTTATTTCCAATCGAAATAGGATTTTGGAAAGATATCGTCTTAATATTTGTATTCATGAAACATTCATTTTCAATTCTAGTAATTGAACGATATTCATAATCATCATCTGGAGATTGATTAAATAATGGCGCAAAAATATCACCATTTCTTTTAAATTTACTAGTGGTTGGAATAATTATATTATCCTTATTACCATAATATTTTGCAATTCCTGCTTTATCGTTATCGTAGATTAAGAATGAATAATCTCCTTCATCATAATAAGCGCTCACATTGCGGAATGATAATGAAGACCAAATAGAAAAACCTAATATTGCAATAAAACCAATAGAAAGAATCGCATTTGCAACAGGAGTCGAATTTCTTGGTGAAGTATTCTTAATCGCAAAACAATGCTTTAAATACTTTGATTTAAACTTTCTTTCTTTGATTAAAAACTCATTTTTTGCTTCAATTTTGAGAAATTGATCATCTATCTTTTTTTCTCTTTTAAGTTTCTTTTCCTCTTCTTTTTGTTTTTTCTTCAATTGACGAATTTCTTTTTTCGTCATATTTTTCTTTTTATCGTGATTAATTTGTTCGTTATATTTTTCAAATGAGAAAGTAGCTGAACTCAATTTGTCATTTTCAAAATATGCCGTATCAAACTTTGCATAAATCAATCTAACACTAATCGTCTTACAAAGATAATTAGCTTTCAATTTTGCTTTAGGAACAAACATTTCCTCCGGTTGAGCAGAAAAATCAGAATAAACTAAAGAAGCTCTTTCAACAAGATTTTTGTTTTCATCATATTGTGAAACTTCAAATCGAATTTCATGTAGATTTTGAAGCAAATTGTTTCTGAATTTGAATACTATATATTTCTCAAGATTTCTCTCATCTTCAAAGATAATGTACTCTTCTAAAGAAACACACTTTTTCTCTTCTTCCGTATAAGAAAACTTTTCGATGTTATTAAATAAATTCATATTCAATTACACCTCCTCTATGCATAATAAGATTTCTCTTTTTCAAAGAAATGTATGATGCTATTGAAACGATTAATCCAAATAATAAGCAACCTAATATCGAAATTAAATTGTAAATCGAATTAAAATATGAAGCAGTAAATGATTGTCCTAAACATTCAACTATAATATGTCTAAGAACAAATAATCCAGTAAAGCTATAATCGAATTTTAATAGACAATATAAAAGAACTTTAACTTTATTTAATGGTTTTATAACTGAAGAATTAATCTCCATCTTATCAACTTTTGAAATAATGATATTAATCTTATCTGTTTTTCTATTTAAAGGAATAACTCTGGATGCCTCATTATTCTTAATTTCGCTGCATTTTGTAATCGCAACTATTTTATTATTTTTAGAATATTGAATAATAAAGAACACAATCTTATTGAATTCTCTATCATATTGACAAATGCAATATTTATCAGAAACAGTCTTACATAAAACGTATTTCTTAATGTATTGATATGTCGAAGGATCAGAAGTAAAATAAAGACTATTATTAGAGTTCATACTCTTAGTTTCTTTAATCAATTCATCTTCACGATAATCATAATAAAAATTATTCTTTAGTAATTTTGTAACTATTAGTACTACAATTGAAGCAATAAAGAATATAAATGCAACAATTGCAAATGCTCTCCATGTAAGTAAACTAATCATATTATTTCACCTCATCACTATTTTTCTTTATAGTTTCTTCGGTGACATCACCTTCTACTTCTTCTAAAGAATCCATATTTGCTAATTCTTTTTCGATTTCTTCTAATTCATCATAGCCTTCTTTTGCTAATTCATTTTCGAATTCTTCATCTTCCTCCTCATCATAGTCATCCTCTTCATATGATTCGTTAGATAAATCATCAATATGATTTTTAGTAGTGAAATGCGTTTCTTGAGTACGATTAAAGATATTAAGCAAATTATTCTTTAAATCACGTTTATTCTTAGAAATTACAATTCCACGAACCGTCTTCTTTTCACTAATATCATCAAGAACAATATCTTCATAAAGAAGTGTATTTGCATTAATGAATCCCATAAATATTGTAGGGGAAAATATCAAAACTGCAATTATGAATAAAGTAACAATAATAGCGTAAATAATTAATACAAAAGGAGATGAACTCATTACAATTGGTAAGAATAATAAAGGTAATCCAACAATAATAAATATCAATAAGGAAATGATAAATGTATTTAAAAGGATAATCAATTTGCCCTTTTTCATCGAATCAACACTCTTTTTAACGATTAAGTATCCTTCAATATCAGAAATTGTTTCTGAAATATAAGGTATTGGTGAAAAATATAAAAGGATTAATACGACAAATATGAGTGCAAATACAATTCCAGGGATAGAAAATATTAACGCAATAAATTGATTGGGCATATTATCGCTTAATCTACCAACTGCTACTCCAACAAGTACAAACAAAGAAGTGATAAGTGAAATAACAATTAGTCCAGAAAAAATGGTAAAGAAAGAAAGTAAATATGCGACAAGAATATTCCAATATTTCTTTGGTTTAGTTCCTTCTTTAAACGAATCATATACACCTATATCATTATATTTAATCGAATTCTTAGACATTCTTATCTCAGCTGAAGCAACAACTGGGAAAAAGAATGGAAAAATAATCGATAAAATCTTAATCAAATAGAATAGATGAAATTTCAATCTATTTCCTCTTCTTTTCATCGTAGTAGAAGAAGTTTTAAAACCTTCTTTTAAATACGTACTATATTTTCTTACCATACACTACCCCCTATTATTATTTTAACTAACAATTAAGCTTCCGTAAATATATTTAATTGTATAATTTGTTGAAACAACTGTATTATATTTGTCTAAAATCGCCTTATTGGATTTAGATAAGTTAATCGATATACTATTATTAATTCTACCTGGTTTATCTAAGGTAGCTTCCCATACGATTTTATTTTCATCGATATAATGACCTTCAAGCAAATTTTCTACCGTAAATTCATGGCATGTTACTGGTTCCATTCCTTCGTAATATGAGACTGATTTGCTTCCAGTTCTAATTATTATTTCTCTTGGAGCAACAACTAAATATGCAGATGGATCATCACGATATACTATTTTATATATCGAAGAAACACTTCCACCCGTTTCATCTCTAATATCGAATACCAATTTGTTGAATTTAGTTCCAACATTTGCAATACATGGACTCATTTCATAAGGTATCATCACATGATTTTCTAATAATCCATATGATCTTTCCGTACATAATGAGCTTACTTCAGTTGCATTTTGATATCGAGAAATGTAATCAAATCCAGTATTGTAGATGTATTCTCCATCATAAATATGAGGAGAATCGACATTACCATGAGGTAAAATGACAATATAACGTTTTGCAAGAGTAATCTTTCCATAATATTTATAAGCTTCCGCTTTATTGCCTTCAGTAGCAGTAGATATAATCTTATAACAGAATGTTACATCATTACCATCTTCATCATAAATCTTCGTTTTAGAAGCATCGATGGTATTTTTGGTTGTTTTAACAATGTAATTATGGATGCTTTCAAGATCGATTTTGATTGTTGTTTCAATATCAATTGTATGACCTGGAACGACTTGCTTACTCGTATCGTTAATTGCATCTCCTACCGGTTCCCATTCAGTCGCTTCAATAACATTTCCATCGTAATATACATCAACTAAATCAACTGGCTTAATGTAAATATCTCTTTGAACAATATTAAGTTTACATACATATAAAGAATCATTACCTTCAATATATACTGCATCCTCTTCATCTTTATAATTATTATAACTAATATAATAATCATCTGGTAACTTGATAACATAATTTGAATTTACATATGCTTGGATATTTTTCACTACGACGATATATTCACCCACTAAACAAATACCTTGATTACCAGTTAATTCATATGAAATAGAACCTCTACGATAATGTATCTTATGGATTTCCGCTTTGAAATAAAGATTCGAAAATTGGGATTCTGAATTGTATAGTTGCCCAACAATATAATTTCCTTCAAAAACTAAATTCTTTCCGTCATATTTTTTTGCGCTATCCTTATTTTCATAAATTAGTGTCATCTTTGAATCAATATTGATCAAACCAACCTCTGCAACTATCGTTGGTGATTCATAGTCAATAACCCACTCTCCATAATCATTTTGTTTTGAGCATAAGAAGTTTCTAGTAACATTATTTCCATCTGGATCAATGATGATGATTGGTAAGGTATTCAATAAAGCTTCTTCTTTTGGACGATATACAGTGTAATCTCTGATATAGAATTTTTCTGCATAATCCGTCGTAAATCCTTTATTAGTAAATACCTCATCTAAATTACAACTATAATCACGAGAGTAAGCTTCTTGCTCGTTATTAATATCGTAAATAAATGGAACAATACTCGAACCAGTTACAATCTTCATTTTTTGTTTGAAATCGTATTGAGTTATCGTGATTTCAAATTCAAGTTTACCATTATCGTAATCAAAATCGAAATCTCTATTTCTCGTTTCACCATAAATAACTAAGTCATAATAATAAATTGAAACTTGATATACACCTGCATCCTTGATTTCAAATACTCTATCTCTATTACTAGAATCATCAAAATAATAGAAAATCGTTGGTACATTATCTTCAATTGAAATTTTACTATTCTCTAATTCAAATGCTCCTTCCGCATTGATTGGATTTAAGAATTCATTGATAGGAATTATTTCACCACAATATTCTTTTTGCGCATTATTAATCGTGAAATCAAGATGTGCTTTATTAATAACAATATCTCTAATCATTACATAATTAATCGTATAATTATAACAACTTACAAGTATATCATCTTTCAAAATGACAAATTCAATTGAAGTATAATCGATGTCATTAATCGAATATGTTCCCGTTCTAATAATACCTTCCGCAAGAGTATTCCATGAATTTATCTTCAAAATTTGTCCATCGCATAATGTTTCAATACGGAAATTATCCTCAAAGAATTCAAAAGCTAAACCAGTAAATATAGTAGTTGCATCTTCTTCAGGAACATCGATGATAAAATTAACATCCTTAGGAAGAATTGTAATAGATCCTTTTTCAATCTCTACTTCAAAATTATATGTACGATCAATATCATCCTTAAATAATCTTAAGTATGCATTGTTAACATATGAAGAAACGCCCATTATCTCTTCATTCCAAGCTACATCAATGAATTTTTCCATATCTTCACTAGTATCAACAAAAACCTTATAGTGTAATAATGATAAGAATTGAACTGTATCTTCATTATCAATAGGGCTATTAACATAATTAATCTCTTTGTTAACTAAATCGTGTAAACTTTGTTCACTTCCATTATAGATAAATTCAAAGTCACCATTATATAGAAGAATATTTCTCTTTTGAATTGAGAAATCAACATATTCAGAATGGAATTCATAATTTTCGTTTTCTTTTCCATTAATTAGATACATATATGCACTTGCTTTATAAGTTGCTGCTTCAGTAACTTTATCATAGAAACATTCACTTCCAAACAATTTATGTAAATTAATTGTTTCGTTATAAAGACCGGTTGCAACTGCATGATCAAACGCGACTTTAATCGTTAGGATATGACCTTCACATACATCTAATGAATTTTCCTTAAGGATATAATTATCTTCTTCAACTGGATAAACGTATGCTTGTCCATCATATGTCTTAATTTCATCATCAAATTTTGGCATAACGGTAACTTTACGTTTCAAAATTGATAATTGACCTTCGATAATTTCATATACTTCATAATTATTTTTAACCGTTATATCAGTGAACTCATACTCTAAAGAGATAGAATAAGTTCCTGCATTAATAGGATCTACTACCTTATCATCAACCGAATAAATATATTTGATTAATGAGAATGCATTTTTATCATCTTCATTTACAAATCCACTTAACGAAGGTTCATCTGTATAATAAACTACATATTCATTATAACTTGAATCATATACCTTATTTACATAAGTGTATGATAATGATTTAATCGAAATAGTAATCTTACGTTTCAAGATAGTTAACGTTGGTGATTCAGTTGGATCAATCTTTAAAGAATAGTTGGTAGATATTTCGCAATTATCAACATCCAACACGATATCATATGTTCCTACATTTATTGGATTAACAATATTCTCTCCTTGTTTATAAATAAATTTGATGACAGAAATATTATCTTCATCGCCTTCAATTAATCCATTAACTATAAAATCAGTCGTAATATTCTCGCTTGTATAAGCTACATATTCATAAACATTTCCATCATAAACAGATTCTTTATTAACTGCGCTAATTGTTAATTCGCGAGGACGAATTTCAAAGACATACTCGTTTCCAGTGTATGTAACAATATTATAGTTAACTGAAGCATTATAGACATTTTCTCCACGCGTAATAGTAGAAGAATCATTATCGATAATCATGTTATATCTTCCAGAGTTTACTACACATAGACTATCGCCAAAGAAGACAACGATAGATAAAGTTTCTCCATTTGCAATTTGATATTTTGAATCTGATACTGATAATCCATAATATTGATATGAATCATCTTTATAATCAGAATATTGATGTTCTAATCTATCATATTCAATAGATTCAATTTGTAAAGGAGAAATATAAACAGTTCTCCTACTAATGGTCAAGGATAGATTATTGCAAATGAACTCATAATTATTCATATTGAGATTATTTATACTATCAACAGATACATTATAAGAATATGTTCCAGCGTTTATGACATTTTCAAGTTCAACTATTGATAAATCTAGATAGAAATTAACAACAACAGATAATTCTTCTCCTTCTACTAATTCAAATGAAGATATATTTTTATCGTACCTAAAATTACCATATCCTGTTTGATATGCACTTAAAGTTTCATTGTCATATATTTTATCATCATAAGCGATTGGTAAAAGTCCAACTTTACGTTTTTTAACAATAAATTTCGAAGAATATTCATTATGAACTTCATAATTCTCAAGAACTGACAACTTATCCTCTTGTCCTTGAACCTTTATTTTTGTCGAATCCTTATCAATAACTACGTAATAAGTTCCAGCATTGATAGGTTGTGCTCTACTACCATCTTCGTTATTGATGAAAACCGCGAGCTCAAGAATTTCTCCCTCGATGAATTGATTATTTATGTTATTTTCAGAATCACCATAGTAGACAAATGATCCTTTATAAGTATGTTCACTTCCATCATAAATCGCACTATCTTGATATTCCGTCATTATATAAACATCTCTCTTTTGTATTACTAATTGCTTACTAACTGAACTAGAAACAAGATTTATTTCATAGTTTTCAACAATTGATCTTTCAGTAAGAGACAACGAATACCAATTATTAGATTCGGATAATGTCATTTCATAAAGACCAGCATTTATCGCATCGACATTATTTTGATTATCCGATATACCACTACTATTCTTAATCTTATTATATATAACATTTAGGACTAATTTATCGCCATCTAATAATAATATATCTTCATAAATGAACTTCTTTCCATTATATGTTACTGTCTTATCTTCTAGGTCAATTTCATATTCTTTAGGATTAATTGTCACACTAGCAGTTGATTCCTCATAATATCTAATATTCAAATTTTTGGAAGAATGATTATCATATTCAATCTTAATCGAATATGTTCCTACATTTCTTATAGAATCAAGTTTAGCACTAGTTCCTGAGAGGATGAATTTAGCATAAACTGTGAAATCTAATTCATTTGCAATTCTTGTTTCTAATTGAGAATCAATTGAAGGAACAATATTATAATTTTTAGAATTTGAAGGATAATAATGTTGTTGACCATCGAAAGTAAATTCATCCATATTATTAGCTTCAATAATGATATCTAAACAACCAATAACATAAAGAACTTCAGCAGATTGATTGAGGATATAACAATCTGTGTAATCGACATTATCTTCACCTTCTAAATGAGTAACAACAAAACTATCGATAACAACCTTATATGTTCCGACATCTTTTGGATTACCATTAATCTCTATATCATTTAATAAATATTTAACATAAATTGTGATTTTATCTTCGTTTGAATGACCGATTTTTGCATTTTCTGTATCACTTATTTCATAATTACCAGGGTTGTTAACATCATATTCATAACATAATCCATCATAAATCTTTGAAACATTAGTTAATGGATTGATAGTTTCATTTGGCTTTAAGGATATTGCAAGCTTATTTATAACAAAATCAACAGAATTATTATTCGGAATACTATAATTCTTTACTTCGCTATTAAATCTTGCAAAAGCAATATAGTTACCAGCTCTTATAGGTAATAAGCTTTCTTCACTTACATATGCTTCTAAATCAAATGAATCACCATTTACAAAGCCACTTGCAATAGGAGTTGGATATTGCGTATATCCATTATACGTAAATACTGTATTTTCCCAATCTACAGTAATCTCTTTTTTATTAACAGTTAAATCAGCATCGATATAAATGAAATTATAATTATCTTTTGCAGGAACTTTTGGTAAAAGACCATTTGCTCTAAATTTGTAAGTTCCTACATCATCAAATTGTGAATAGTCGAATGAATAGGATAAATTACTCCTATCAATAACAGTATTTTCATTTTCACTACCAAAGAATCCGGATTTATTTGGGTTTTCTGGATCATTGCCAAAATAGATTCCATTACCTTCTGGATTATCTCCATAAGTAATAGTTACATTATTTGAATAAACGAATAAATCTCTTTGTAAAATATTGATTGTTTTAAAGCCTCTAATATCATTATAGTTTGCAAACGTAATGATATAGTAAACAACAACTGGATCAGGAGTATGATTTATTAATTTAATATTTTCTGAAGTATATTCACCATCTTCTACTAATGAATATTTTATAGTAGCTAATGAATTGAAAACATCATCACCACATAATCCTGCGTAAACGCTAATTCCATGTGCAGAGCCATTATAAACATCTTCAAAACCAATTGATTGGTCAATAGCATCCGCGCGAGTAATAATTATTGTTTTAGTTCCAGAAAGTGGATAATAATCCGCATTTTTAAATGTTAGTTCATATTTAACTTCATATTCTCCAACATTCTTGAATTTAGGATTATTCAATTGAATCGAATCGTTGTAATAATAACGAATCTTATCTACTTTTGCCTCGAGATATTCACTAGCTCCTACAACAAAACCTGTTAATGATAAGGAAATAGAATGTTCTAATGAATCATAAGTTACATTAATATCCTCCGTCACATCAGTTAATGTTTTTGGAGTAATCTTAACGTATCTAGTATTATATGAGCCATTTGAATAATTAATGTAATAATTATCAAATTCTGCACGATAGAAAATCGGATGTCCGTTGCTCGTTTCGTCATAAACTGCTCCACTAGTTGAATTTGAAACGTGTATAAACCCAATATTTGTATTGCTCCAACTGAATCCATTAATAGAATATTGAACAGGTAGATTAATAGCAAAATCCTCATCTTTTTCTGATTCAATAAACCCTTCTAAAACAACATTAATATAATGGTTATCTCCATCATATACAAATTCTAAGTTTTCAGTTTTATCAATAAGTTCTTTCTTTAAAATCGTAAAACTTGCAGTAACATTACTTGGAAGTTTATAGTTTTTACTCTTTGCCCCGACTATAGCAATCGCAGTTGCGACATAAGTACCTGCATTTTTCTTCTTTCCTTCAATAGTTAAAGAACATTCATCACCATTAACAGGATTTGAGATTACTGCCTCAATACAATGTTCATTTCCATCGTATGTAAATTCATCATTTTCACTCCAAGAAATGGTTGCCTCTAATTGATTAACAACAAAATCGCCTTCCTTATATACGATTTCATAATTTGAACTGGTTAGTCCAGAAGGTATAATCTTATAAGTACCTACATCATCATATCTATTATAATCTATCGTAGAAAGAACCAAGGTTCCCGAAAGAACAGTTTGATCCTCCCCGTTTACAAATCCCTCATATGTGACGCCATTTTCCATATCAAAAGCACTTTCTGGATCTTCACCATAAGTGATTGAAACATCATTTGCTTTAATTATTAAGTTAGCCTTAATAATATTATAAACTTTCTCCGTTACTTGAGATGGTTTAAGACAATAATTATCATTTGATATACCGATAATCTTTGCAGTATAAGAATTTACTTCAATTCCATAACTATTATTGCTAAATAAGACATCACATGTATCAGAATTTACAAGTCCTAAAATAGATACATTAATAATTTGTGATAAACCATTATATGATAATGAATCATTTTCATCCCAAATAACGTCGATTTCTTTTTGGACAACATTCAATTTACCATTTACATAAACAAATTTATAATTATTATTTAAGGATGATAAACCAGAAGGAATAATATCATAAGTTCCAACGTTGTCGAATGTATTATAAAAATATGTAAATGATAAACCCTCTAGATTATTCAAATGTACTTCAATTGTTTCTCTTATTCCATTAACTACAACTAAATCATCTTCATTAACTCTTACTCCATTATTCATCGCATTACTACCGTAAGAAATAGAGCAATCATTAGCAGTTATTGTAATAGATTTTTGTTTAATAATAACGGTTTTATAACTTTCGATTGTTTTATAATTAATAAAGGTAACTCTATAATAAACCTTGATTCCCTCTTCGCCTGTATAATTCTTAATCATTGGGTTATCGAGATCATAAGATGTATCACCTTCAAGTTTATATGATACGATTTGCTTTTGTGTTGCTTCCGAATCATCATTCAAAAATTTAGAAAATTTCAAAGTAATCGAATGATCACATCCATCATATACGCCTTCATATCCTTTTGATTCATCTATTAATTCAGCTTTTGAAACATATAATCTCGAAGTTTTAAATGTAATACTATAGTTTTTAGCACTAATCCATCCATCATAAATTTCAATATAATAAAGGATTTCTTCATGAGTCAATGAATCTTCAACTGGAGCGAATTTAACATAGTTAGTATAGAATTTATCTTCAACATCGACAATATCTAAAACATTGATATCTTCGTTATTGACAAATCCATTAAAGAGTAAGTGTACATCACTTAAATCAAAATCTTTACCATATTCAATTCTCTTTTCGGATGGGGAAATATCTAATTGTGCTTTTGTAATAATATATTCAATAGATGTATTTTCGCCTAATTGATAGTTAGGATTAGATAACGAAACAGCATAAGCAATATATTTTGGATCACCTACATTATCATTAACATCTTTATTTGTAGAAGGAATGTTCAATGTAACAATACATTCATCTTCATTACAAGTAACAACACTTGCGCTTGGAGCTTGAACCTTACCATTATATGTTAATGTTGTAGAGCCCCAAATAACATCAACAAAACGTGGGATAACGTGCAATATTCCCTTTTCATATACAATATGATAATTCAATGTATCAGGAATATTAGAAACGCTAATCTCATAATCTCCAACGTCATCATATTTTGTATATGAATACGAATATACCGCTGAAGAAATCGATAATAATGATTCATCTTCTGTATCGTTAACAAATCCTCTAAATGATAATCCATCATTTGAAGGTTCCTCACCATATTGAATCGTATGTTCTTTTGGAGTAACAGTTAAAATTGCTTTGTTAATCTTAATCGTTTTAAAGTCTCTAATATCATTATAGTTTGCAAACGTAATGATATAGTAAACAACAACTGGATCAGGAGTATGATTTATTAATTTAATATTTTCTGAAGTATATTCACCATCTTCTACTAATGAATATTTTATCGTTGCAACCTCACTAAAGATTTCACCTTTTAGGAAACCAACTGCACTAATAAGGATTCCATGTTCATTGCCATCATATGTTCCTTCATAATTCATAGAAGCATCAGTTAATGTAGCTTTTAAGATTGTCAATCTTCCAGGAACGTATTCAATGTTATAGTTATTAGATGTACATCCTTCGACATAAATCTTATAGTCCGTTGATGGGTCAATATCATCAAATTGATTATAATTTACAACAAAGGATAGTTTTCCCTCAAGTACAGAAATATCTTCCCCTTCTGCCCATCCAGTTGCTTCATATTCAGAAAGAGTAAATTCTTCACCAAATGTAATTGTTTTATCACTTGCTTTAATCGTTAAATCACGCTTATTGATTTTAATGGTATTAGATGAATTAATATCTTTATAATTTCTAAATGATAAGATATAATAAATCGTTGTAATCTCACAGGCATTCTTAAACATTTCATATTCTGTAGAATACGAACTTCCATCAAGTGAAATATTTATAATTTGATCTAATTCCTCTATTCTATCAGAAGGATAATCAGAATTTTTAGAAACAAGACCATCAAATTCAAAGGTCAAGAAATGTTCTTTTCCATCATACACAATATCTAGATTCTCAGTCTTATTAACTAATGTTGCTTTAGAAACAGTTAATAATCCCTCTTCATATGTAATATCGTAATTATCTCCCATTAAACCTGAAGAAATAATAGGATATGACCCGACATTATCATATTTATTATAAGAAGTACTGATTGATAAAGTACCATTTAAGACGCTTTCATCTTCTCCTTCAACAAATCCAGTATATGATACTTCTTTATCAACGAACTCTTGTCCATAAATTATTTCCTTATCAACTGAAGTAATCAATAGATCTTTCTTTAAGATTTCATACCATCCTTTTTCAGTTGAATAATTAATGATATAGTTATTTAAATTATTCTCATCTTCAAAACTTATACCATTTAGTAAGATACCATATTTATATGCATTAAGTGTTATAGCATCGTTGTTTTCATCATTTATATAACGGTATGATACAGTTGCTTTATCAACGATTTCTAAAGAATCATTCTCGTATGTATAATCATTAATATCGTAATAATCTTGTATTTTTCCATTATAAACACTCGATTCAACATCAACTGCTTTAATCGTTACTTTACGTTTATTAATGGTAAAAATACCACCAGTTCCTTCTAAATCATTGATTATAACTGAATAGTTTCCATTCATCGTCTCATTTGTATATTCAAAGGAATCAATGAAAATATAATAAGTACCTGCATTTCTAGGTTCAATTACATTATTAGCGTCATCAACTTTGTTCTCTAAATAGAATTTTGGAGAAACAAGAACACCATCTCCCTCAACAAAAGAAGTATCATTCAATAGTGTATATGAAGTACTATCATATTCCGAATGATTATTTCCATCATAAATGATAGATTCCATATCATTTGCTTTTATATAAACGCTTCTAGGTTCAATTCTATATTCCCCATATTTACCTTTAGAATATAAGATATTATAGTTTCCTGCATTGATTTCATCTTCAAAATTAATGCTAGAAATATAAATTCGATAATCACCAGCATTCTTAGGATTTTGTAATATTTCTATATTTCCATCAAGATAACGATAATCAACGGAAACACTGAATTTATCTTCTGTTACAATTGTTTTTGAACCCTTATCATATAATAATGAATTTTTGTCATACGTATCTTGAATGGTTTTATTGTAAATTGCATTAGGCAAGCTATTTGCATATATTGAAATAGTTCTAGGAAGGATATCAAATTCTTCAATTGTATCTAATAGGGTAATATTATAATTCTTTTCTTTTGCATTTAACATAAACTCAAAAGAATCTAATTTTACATAATAAGTTCCAGCATTTCTTGGTTGAGAAGTGGAAAAATTTACTCCATCCGCACTATATTTTGCAATAACTTTGATTTTTTCTCCATCAACAAAACCTAAAGGAGATGTAATATTATACGATAAACCATCATACGCAAAACCATTTCCATCATACTCACAATCATCTAGATTGATAATAGAAACGGTTACATCACGTTTATATATATCAAAATATGTTGGCATAGTATTTATTATATAATTTGATTCAAGATCATTAATTATAGAATATGATTTAATATTAATCGCATAAGGACCAGCATCCATCACAGAATCAAGAGGTGAAAACAACTCAAGATCATCATAAAGTTCATAATATACTTTAACATTAAGTTCAACACCTTCTGGCAAAGATACTCCATTAACCTCATGGAAATTATTCTTTTCTTTACTGTATTCAACTTTTTCACCATTATAAACAAAAGATTCTTGTTCAAGTGGAGTAATATTTAATTCAAGAGGAAGAATCTTTAATTCTCCTGGTAAAACAGTAATATTATAGTTTTTAGATTTATCTTTTGTTCCATCAGTAATTAGATATTTAATCTTATTTTCAATCGAAGAAACTAATCCATCAACATAATATACATCTTTCATCGATGGAAATTCTGTTTCTTTAGATGAATCATATACGATGTATTCATTTTCAACTAATGATCCTGAAACAATACTTTCATAATCATAATTAGAAAGAGTTGTTCCATCATATACTCTTTCACTACTTCCCGCTTGAATAGTGATATCACGTTTTGAAATAACTAAATAATTAGGTTTATATTTGATATTGTAATTAACAGTGACATCATCACCTTTACTATTAACAATCTTAAAACTATCTATAGAATTCAAATAAGATCCCGCTTCAATTGGAAGTTCTTCTAATTCATCTCCATTTTTATCTTCTATCGATGTATAAATTGTTAATGTATCGCCTTTTGCGATATCTTTCGCAGTGCTAGAAGTATATTCATTATTATATTCAATTGGTGTTCCATCATATACTTTATTAACTAATTCTGGTTCAAGAACGATATCACGTTTTGCAAATGTAATATCTTTATAAACAGTATGAACTTTATATAGAGCACTAACATCATTTCCATCTTGGTTAATAATTGTTACAGATTCTTGTTCTACTCTACACATCGTCGAATTTTTTGACGTATCTTCGAATTCAAAATCAATAGTATAGATAGAATCGCTTCCAACTAAACCCTTAGAATAGATATCTTTATCATCAGGAGTACCATCATAAATCGAATACGAGATATTTTCATAATCTCCATATGGGATAATACTATCATTAATCACAAATGTGATGTCTTTTCTTCCAATCTCAAAAGATACTTCATTACCATATATCTTTCCACCAAAAGAGTTTGTTGAAACTGCTCTTACATTATAATGTCCAGGTTTTAAAGGTTTTTGAGTCGACCAATCTTCTCCTTCTAATCGATATTCGTAATATATTTCTGAGCCAAATAAACCAATAGCTTCTTTTTCAAACTCAAAATCACTACCATAAACGATTTTGTCAGGAAGAACTATATCTTGAACAATGATTCCTTTAGTAGATACAAAAGAAGTAGTGAGTGCTGCAACAATTCCTGCTCCCACGATGAAAGGAATCTTGTGTTTAACCACAAAATTTTTCACTTTTGCTATCTTTTCTATCTTACTCACATAAGAATCGTACGATGACATAGAATCCTCCTTTCTTTTTTTTATAATCTATTATGAAGATGGGCAATTTGTAATAATGATTTTACCAATAATTGGATCTCCTGGAGTTTCATAATAACGATCTTGAATCTCCTCTCCATTTTCATTAACAATAATCAAATCAACAAGAAGAAGATTATAAATCACTACTCCTTCTGCAGTTTCATCTGTTGATTCAGTTAAAATTGCACTATACGAAGCAATACGATCACCAGGAGCTAATTCGGAATTTATCTTAACTAGTTTATTACCATATGTAGGATTACTGAATAAATCAAATATCCCATCATAATACGTGAATTGTTTAATGACATATTCGACATTAACTACCAACGGAGTTACACCTGATGAAGTTTGTATAGTTAATGCAGCAGTACTCATTTCATAGTTATTAGTAACATCATTGCCATTATTATCAACAATAACCGGCTTAACTGCATAACTATTTGAATTTAAAGTAAATACATTATCCAAATTTAGTGTTTTAAAACTATCATTTATAAATAATTCTTTAGGACCAGTTGTGAAGTTAGTTCCTTGAATTGTTAGATTTTTTCCCGAGTAAGTAATATTATTTGGATCAAAATTTTGATACATTACTTCAATTGTTCTTGCATTTACAGTAATAGTGCTTTCTATATATTCAAAATCATAATATGAAAATTCTCCAATAGTTGCTGTTAAGTTTTGAAGTGTCACACGATAAGAACCTATCGCTTTTCCAGGGGCATAATTAGAAATGTAGGATGCCGAAGAGAAAACAATCATATCCTTATGACTCTCTTCCTTGAATCCATCGATTACTAATTGACCATTTTCATAATATTCAGAAAGTTTTTCAGGAGTCAAATCTTCTCCATATTCTAACTCGGCATTAATAAGTTTAACTTTAAGAGAAGTTTTAATCGTATATAAAGTACCTTTTTGGAAAGGTTTAAACGTATAATTTGTCGCAGTCAATTTCAAATCAGGATTTTCAGTAATCACAATATCTCTTGGTTCGAAAGGATCAGGATTAGTAGAATAAGAATATGATAAAGAGCTTAAATTCTCAATATATGATTCATCTTCACCATTAACGAATCCAGTTATTGTGTATCCATTATGCTTAGCTTCTTCACCAAAAACAATCGTATTATCATTTGCTTTTAATACTAATTCTACTTTATTGATGACATAAGTCTTCTTTGTCTCTAGCGGAAGCTTATAATTCGAATTTGATAATCTAATCGCTTCCACTTCATAATTTGTCCCAGTTTCACAAGCGTTAATATTACCTTCTGAAGTGATAAGGAAACATTCATCATGATCAAAGATTCCTTTAACCTCACATGTTGGTTTTTGAACCTTTCCATTATAGGTTAGATTAATATTTCCCCAAATTAATTCAACTTCTTTTTGAACAACATTTAATACAAGTGGAACATAATTAAAAACATAGTTTTCCAATATATATTGTTTACTATCATCTGCTGCTATCGCACCACTATAAAATACATTATAAACACCAACTGGATCAAATTGTTCATAATTCGAAGTAGGGGTATATCGAACGGATATTTTTTCGCCTTTAATCCAGCCAGTCGAGTAAAGTGGCATATAATCACTAAGATTAATTGAATCACCATAAGTTAATTCAACTTCATTAGATGAACCATTATACATTACTGTAATTTCTTTAGGAACTATAGTTAATTCACCAGGAATAAAATTAATATCATAATATTGATCTGTTACATCTCTTTTTAAGCCAGTTTTTTCAACGATTTTATACACCGAATTACTACATACTTTCGTACCAATAGACTTTAATTTATCATTATATGTAATCTTGATTTCGTGACCATTTAGAAGGTTACCTGAATAAGTTTCATAACTTTTGCCACTCTCATCAACAGTTAAACTTTGTTCTTCTCCATTATATTGTAATTCCCCAGAAAGTCCTACAATATTCATCTTAATCTTTGTAATAATAATTCTTCCTCGATTATCATATACAATTCTAAAATTATTGTTTTTGTTACCATTTTTATCTAATAATGCTAAATTCACTGTATAGAAATGATCACCGATTGATGACAAGTTCTTGAAATATGAAATCGCATTGTTTTCATCTTCAAACGCAATCGTTAAATTATTAAATTCATCATTTGCTTGTGCACTACTATTATTCTCTAGGAAGAAATTCGTAATAACATCTAAAGGACTATCAATATCTAATCCTTCTGATTGATATTCTAATGTTCCAAGATCCTTAAAAACAATATGAACTACACAAGGAACTACTTCATATGAATTATTTGTAACTTCAATATTATAGTTTGAAGAATTTACTATGAAATTATCATTTCTAAGTTCAAATTTACAATTAAATTCGCTTCTATTAACGCTACTATATCCACTTAAAATATCAACAATAGTATTATAGTTTATTAATTCAATATAGAATCCATTCTCTTTCAATTCATCTGGAATTGAACTTGAAAATATTTTATCTTTAGCGATTTGATCAGAGTCAAAACCTTTTCCATCGTACGTTTTTTGAAGTGCATTCACTTTAACAGGAATAGTAACAGGTCTAATCGTTAGATTAGCTGTCGATTTAATATCGATATTATACATATCGGATACATTTGTTCCATTTTCATCAAATACATATGCATTTCTAATCTTATAGTTTGTACCTGAATCATCAACGTTAACAATACCATCACCATAATCAATTTCTAAATGATGACCAGTCAATAATGTACCATTTTTAATACGATATTCTGAAAAATTCAATGGTTTTCCATCATATACTTTCGATGTTGAAATCGGTTCAATTAATAAAGGAAGTCTAGCAAGTTCAACAGAACTATTATTTTCATCAAAAGAAATCTTATAATTATTCGTTTTATTTGTTCCAAAAACGTCATAAACTTTAGCATCAACATCAATACCAGTACGATCTTCATTAAATGATAATGAAGGAACAATACGGTCTCCTTGAGCTAAAGCACCTTTTGTGATGACAATTAAATTGTCACCTGCAATAATATCAGAACCACTATATTCTATTTTCGTTGAATCAATTGCAACTAATATCTCTCTTTCAGTAATCGTTAATTTAGAAGGATTTACTCTAATCGTATATTCGTTAGAAACATCATACCCATCTTTATCAAGAATCTTCACTGAAGCATGAACTTTTGTCTCTCCAACATTTTGTAAAGAACCAGAATAAACAAAATATTCAGAATGTCCATTAAGAAGTTTCCCTTCTATTAATTCAAATGGACAAATTTCTTCATTTGCTGTAATCGTTTCTCCATTATATTCAGCAGAATAATCTTTTAACGAATAAATCAAATCGATCTTATCTCCTTTAATGATACCAGCGGAAGATAAACCTAAATATGTAGCAATAGATGATATTGCACATATAAGCAATGAACCAATAATTAATATAAATGATTTTATTTTCATGTTTTTTCCTCCTCTCTATACATTTTGTTCGATAAGTCGAATGACTTCTTTACATAATGGCAATTTATCTGTTCCAAATAATTCATCTAGATACGAACATACAGATTCTGCCATTTGTTTTACATATACTGGATTCTTAGATTCCAATTTCCTAAATACTTTTCTTGCAAGTATATCATCGATTGCCTCTAATTCCGTTCCTCCACATGCGACTAACACTGGAACGTATACTCTAATTTGTTTCATAATACGGTTACCAAATGTTAAATGGAATTTCTCGATCATGAATTTATCTAATTCCCTAATTCTTCTTAAATTACGATCAGATATTGAATATTCCTTTTGTGCATCATTCATCAATTGATATAAGTAACTTGATGAAATCCTCTTTGATTCTACATAAGGTGCTTCAAATGGTACTGCCTTCTTATCAAGATTTAATACCATTGCTCTATCGTATACCTTATCGGAAATTGCAAATGTAGAGTCATCGTTATTCGCAGTTCCAATAAACCACATATTGATCGGCAATCTCAATTTTCCTTCTCGTAGTAACTTAGGATCATTGCTCCATTTATCTGCAACTACATCGAGGTTTCTTCCATCTGGATTTGGTAATTCCAAAAGTGATAGGAATTCTGCAAAATAGTATTCAACTCTTGCGATATTCATTTCATCTAATACGGTAATATAAATATCATCATTATAATTAGCTTCATACATCTTATATAATAAGGTCGTCTCATTGAACTTCTTTGTGAATTCATTATAATACCCAATTAAATCCGTTCTTTCTTTCCACATCGGTTGAATAGGGATAACGGTTGTTTTATTATCTAGATATTCACCAAAAGCATAAGCTAAGGAAGTTTTACCAGTACCTGACATACCTTGAAGGATGATAAGTTTTGTAACGGATAATCCACCGATGAATCTTCTAATATCTTCAATATCGTAATAGAGTTTCAATCTATTGCAAGCGAAGTTTCTAAAATCATCGCAAATCTCTTTTAAATTCATCGATTTATCATATTTAACAGGAGTTTTAAATTCCATTTTTTGATCGATTTGAGATAGCATATAGAATCTAGATGAGCCATCTTCACTATTGATGATATCATCCTCATTCTCTTCTCCATCATCTGAATGATCATTTGATACTTCATTTTCGCTAGTAGTATCAAAATAAGATGATGAAGTTGGTCCATTAATTCCACTACTACCACCAATATAAGCTGAAACTTGACCTCCACTAGGATTATAAATAGTAATCTTTTTTCTTTTTGGTGCGATTTCTTCAGTTGAAGGTTCCTCAACTTCTTCAGTAAAATCAACACCAAGATATTCATTGCTTACGCGTTTAAAATCATCTCTTGTCGATTTATTCAATAAAATATTAAATATAACAAGGAATATGATGATACCAATCATAAGTCCCATAAGGACGTATTTAAAGGCATTATCTGAAATCCTAATACCATTGATTCCATTAACGTTT
This sequence comes from uncultured Caryophanales bacterium, assembly GCA_945873815.1. Lineage (GTDB taxonomy): Bacteria > Bacillota_I > Bacilli_A > RFN20 > CAG-449 > UBA3210. The sequence goes on along the minus strand of CAMCEE010000005.1, from coordinate 44,005 downwards.
AGTTGATGTAAAATAGAGATAATAAGCAACATAAAAGACAATCCGATAACTACGAATGTAACTCTTAGTTTTTTCATAATCTCCACCCCCTAATCATTAATTAACGCTATTAGATTCGGAATTATTCTCTTCAGTTCCATTAGATGTAGAAGGAATAATCTCTTCTATTGGACTATTAATTTTCTTTTTCTTTTCCTTTCTTTCCCAAAGAATCATCTTTCTAATTTCTTTTTTAGTATATTTCCATTGTTCTTTAAAGAAAGCATTGAATGCGACAAACTCTTCTTCTAATTCCATGAAACGTTCACGCGTTGCGAACTCACTTCCAACTTCAATTTTACCATTTTGAAGTCTCATCGCATTCATTTCGCCTCGCATCATCTCTTTTTCTCTTTGTAAGATACGATTACGACGTTTCTCTCCTTCTATAATCTCATTGCTGCTATTTTCAAAATCAACGAGTTTTTGTTCATATTCTTTTACGATAGCTTTTCTTTCATCAATTGTATCTTTCAAGGCTGAATTCAAATCATCAATCTTATTTTCTAATGAAGTTTTCATTTCGTTATGCTCTTGAATATTCTTTTGCAAATCATCATTTAATTGATCGATTCTAGAACTGTAATTAGTAATCAATTGTGAACGCTCATTCTCATATTCTTCACGCATATCATTTAGTTCACGATAATGTGAATCATTAAGTGCATCGACTTCTTCTTGATGCTTATAATTTAATTCATCGATTTCAATTTGATGATTTTCATTAATTTCATCAATTCTTTCTATATACGAATTATGAATTTCTGCAATCTTATCCGCATGCTCTTTATTAAGATTTTTAATATCCTCTTCGTGTTGAAGTTTAATAGCCTTCATATCATCGATATATTTTTGATTAAGACGATCAATCTCTTTTACTTTTTCTGCAATTTCTAAATTTAAATCAGCTATTTGATGATTTAATTCAATTTTTTCTTGATTCAAATCATCAATAATTTTATTCAATTCAAACACTTTATTTCTTGCAAGAATTAATTCTTGACTATCTTTTTCAAGCATTTTATTACGATCTTCAAGAAGAAGCATATATTCTTCTAAAGTTTGCCCATTTTCACGTGCTTTCTTTTTAATTCTATTAATACGATCAACCATCTTTTGTGCTTCTTGTTGTCGTCTTCTTTCCTCTTCTTCCTCATAAGCAGTATTTAGTACATCCTCAATTTCGTTACCAATCTTATAGGAAATAAAAGATGTTAAATTCAAAGCTTCAGCAATCTCACTTGCATTAAAATCATTAAATGGATGGAATTCACGTTTTACCTCTTCCGTTTCAAATCCTAAACCACTATAACCTGCAATATAATCATATAAGGCAAGTGCATTTTTAAAATTATTGTTCATTTTTAAAACATTAGTTTTTGTTATTGGTGGTTTAATCATTGGAGATTTCGAAACTTGAATCATTAAATCAGTATTTAGCATCGAGTTAATTATTTGATCACAATCTCTTATTCTTTGAATGATCAAAGCTGATTTTTCATCTTTAATCGAATATGGATTATTCTCTCGATGATCTGTTATTTTTACTTCATATTTGATTTTTTGATTGTTAAATGTTACATCCTTATTGAGTTCCAATATACTATCATACGTTGCAGATATTTTTTCGATTTTTTCTAAGCGATACATGATAAATTCATGTAAATACGATAATAACATATATAAAAATCTATTTTCATATACTGCATAATCTGACAATTTCTCAACCATATAGATCTTATCAGGAACTAAATCATTACCTTCTTCAGGAACATGAGTAATCATATTGCTATGACGAGCAAGATGCTCAACAGATGAACGAGAAATCTTCTTTACTTTCTCAATAGGAACAATCTCTCCATCAGAACGAATAAATTGACGTTCTTCAGCTAAAGCTTTCTCGACAAAAGTAAGACCAACCTCAATACGTTGGACCCACTCTTCATCAACAATGCATAAATACTTCGTTGCTTCAAGAATATCATTTTTAGCTTGCGCTTCTTTAATCAAACTTAAATCAGTAAGGCAGTCTTTACGCTCCTTAGTTTCTTTACGATATGATTTAAACGCGCGGTAGTAAACGTCAATCTTGTTCATTGTCTTTCCTTTTCTTTAATTAAACATTTTGTTCGATAAGCCTAATAACTTCTTTACATAATGGCAATTTATCTGTTCCAAATAATTCATCTAGATACGAACATACAGATTCTGCCATTTGTTTTACATATACTGGATTCTTAGATTCCAATTTCCTAAATACTTTTCTTGCAAGTATATCATCGATTGCCTCTAATTCCGTTCCTCCACATGCGACTAACACTGGAACGTATACTCTAATTTGTTTCATAATACGGTTACCAAATGTTAAATGGAATTTCTCGATCATGAATTTATCTAATTCCCTAATTCTTCTTAAATTACGATCAGATATTGAATATTCCTTTTGTGCATCATTCATCAATTGATATAAGTAACTTGATGAAATCCTCTTTGATTCTACATAAGGTGCTTCAAATGGTACTGCCTTCTTATCAAGATTTAATACCATTGCTCTATCGTATACCTTATCGGAAATTGCAAATGTAGAGTCATCGTTATTCGCAGTTCCAATAAACCACATATTGATCGGCAATCTCAATTTTCCTTCTCGTAGTAACTTAGGATCATTGCTCCATTTATCTGCAACTACATCGAGGTTTCTTCCATCTGGATTTGGTAATTCCAAAAGTGATAGGAATTCTGCAAAATAGTATTCAACTCTTGCGATATTCATTTCATCTAATACGGTAATATAAATATCATCATTATAATTAGCTTCATACATCTTATATAATAAGGTCGTCTCATTGAACTTCTTTGTGAATTCATTATAATACCCAATTAAATCCGTTCTTTCTTTCCACATCGGTTGAATAGGGATAACGGTTGTTTTATTATCTAGATATTCACCAAAAGCATAAGCTAAGGAAGTTTTACCAGTACCTGACATACCTTGAAGGATGATAAGTTTTGTAACGGATAATCCACCGATGAATCTTCTAATATCTTCAATATCGTAATAGAGTTTCAATCTATTGCAAGCGAAGTTTCTAAAATCATCGCAAATCTCTTTTAAATTCATCGATTTATCATATTTAACAGGAGTTTTAAATTCCATTTTTTGATCGATTTGAGATAACATATAGAATCTAGATGAGCCATCTTCACTATTGATGATATCATCTTCATTTCCATCACTATCACTAGAATGAGTTGATCCTAAATCTCCTCTTGATGAGGCTTTATTAATACTTATCGATGAATCGCTAGAAATAATTGTCGAAGCAATTGAACTATTCGATGTTCCAAAAGGATTATCATTCATTTCTTTTTTTGCAAATCCTTCAGCAAAATTTTCTTTTTCAATATCCTTTAAATTCTTATCTCTATACGTAAGGATTTCTTCTCTTTTTTGCTCACCCTTTAATATTTGAAAGATAAGGATAATAACACATATTGCGATAATAACAACATAAAATATGATTGCTGTTCTACTAGATAATGTATCCCAAATGTTTTCAAATACTCTTTCAATTGGAGAAGATGCTTCTAAAGCATTAATCATTATGCATCACCCTCCTCATTTGTAGTTTTCTTTTCGATAATAGAAGAATTATCTATATTTGATGCTTCTTCTAACTTAGCTTCTTCAACTACTTTTTTATCATCATCTTTTGTATCTACATCCTTTTTTGATTTACGTGTTGTTTTCTTTGGTTCTTTTTTCGTTTTTGTTTTTGGTTTTTCTTGATTAGATTCAGGTTCTTCTTTTGGAGTATCTTCACTAATTTCTTCTAATTCAGAAATCTTTTCTTCCTCTTTATTTTCTATAATCGAATTTTCAATAACTTCAACGTCTTCTGTTGTTTCTTTATTTTCTACATTCGTACCATCATCAATTACATTACTTATTTCAATGGATAATTTATCATCATTTGAAATTACTAAATCAATTGGTGCTTCTTTAGCTTCTTCATAGTTTTCTTCGCTTTCGTCGCTTTCATCTGGTACCTCAAAAGGAGTAACCATCTCAATTCTCTTACATGCTTTAATACTTGAAGTCATATCATCGTTTTCAAAGACATTTTGAATTAATGATACAAGATCTTTTTCTCCTGTTTCATTCTTATATAATGAAGTAGATTTCATCATTGGAATAATCTTTGTGACAAAGATAACATCATTAATGTCATTGACATCTCCACCACATTCTAAATAACAAGAAACGAAGCTTTCGATTTGTAATGTCGCTTTATTGCCAATAACGAAATTATCGGTTTTTGAAACTGCATCTTCGAATTCATCGAAATTTTTCCATTTGCTTTCACTCATAAAGAATTTTTCTTTTCCACTTGAAATAATCTCAAGTAAATTCTTATATGAAATATGTTTAATATCCATTGCTTCTTCTGGTTCAATCTTTTCAAGAATCAAATTAACTTCAAATGAAATATTGGAGATATAATATGGTAAATTATCATAGAAACTAGGATCTGCAGGAACTAAGATATAACAGATATTTTTAGGAAGAATAATCGTCTCATTCTCATTCAATTCAATCTTAATCTCTGATAATGGATTATTTGCATTTTCAATAAAATCGTTAAAATAATAGAATAAATTCTCAATTCTAACATTAACTAAAGGAACAATATTCAAACATTCCTTCGAATTACATGCATTATTTAATGAATTAGCAAAATTAGTTGGTAAGAATTCAACTCTAGTTTTCTTCCATAAAGTATCTTTAGTTTTCTTCCATCTATTCGATGCTTCTTGAATGAATGTATTTGAGCCTAAATATTCAATCAAACATTGAATAACGACGTTTAATAATTCATTGTCGTTAGAAGATAAAAATACAAGTTTTGAAGATAGAACAGCACTCCATAATCTTCTTGCAGATTCGATTTCAATTGCAACACCCTTTGATCGAGTATATGTCATAAATTGAGAACATAATTCCTCAATTGAATTATAATCATTAAATGTAATAGAAGTATCTTTCGATTCGTAATTTGCAACATACTTTCTTTCGATTTCTTCTTTTGTTTCTTGTTCGACTGTTTCTTCATATTCTGGATTTTCAGAAATTTCTTTAACAATTTCCTCTTCTTCAACTGGAGGAACATAAGTTGCATATACCTCTTTAGTTTCGGTATAGAACTCATTAACTTCTTCCACAATTTCTGTAAGAGTACCATTCACATCATCATTGACAATGACTTCTTTTTGCTTAACGAAATATACAACAAAAACAGTTGCAAGTAAAAGAATTAAAAGGATAAGAACGAGCATCACACTAGAAAAAGCATCAAGTTTTAATCCAAAGGAAATCCAATAACTTACAAGTACAAAAACATCACATAGAACAAATAATGCTGCTACTGCACCAGTAATTGCGAGTCTAGTTTTCTTAGAAAATTTATCTTTAATAACGATTTCACTTCCATCATTAATTTCCATAAATTCTTCATATTGATTATCAACATTGTTAAAATTAACATCTCTAATACTTCTATAAGTTTCATCGCCATATAGATAATCCTCTAAGAAAATGTTCTTTTCTAATTTAGTATCTGCATAGGATTCACCAATAGAAATATGATATTCCCCTTTTTCTACTCCATATAATTTCTTTTCAGCATTATAATATCTGAAAGTATTTTCAGTAAATGGAATGAAAACTTTTGTTGCTTCACCTTTTCTTAAATAAACCTTATCAAAGCCTCTTAAAAGTTTATTTCTTAACGCATGTTTAGAATCCTTGCATTGAATATATAATTGAGGAGTTGTATATCCTGCGCTATTACCAATATTCATTACAGTAAACCTAACACCTTTTTCATCAACTTCAAGATTAGAATATTCAAAAGATGTATAACTTAAGCCATAGCCAAATGGAAATTTGTATTCTAGGTTACGAGAATAAAGAGGTACAATCTCTCCATCATTAGGTTTTTCACCAACTAATACGGTTTCAACTAATTTACCAGAAGGATTAATTTCTCCAATGATTACATCAAGAACCGCTTTTGCATTTGAATTACGTTCATAATATGAGAAAATAGCTGCATCGCAATAATCTACGTAACTGAAATCTTTAGTTTCTGGATTATTTAATACACCGATAATTTTAATTCCATTTTTCTTCAAAGTGTTAAGTAAAGTTAATTGATTTGCAGGTACACGTCCATTTTTATCAATTGAAAGATAAACGATTGATACATCTGCAGAAATTGCTAAATTATATGCATCATTAACTAAAATAGCATCAGTAGGATGGTTAAGCATATATCCTTGGGCGTAACCAATAGAAACTAATTCTTCGCATTTTTTAATATAATCAAGAGGATTCTTCTCTTTTGCAAAGGTACTATAGTTTTGATTGATTGCATCACCTAGAATCGCAACTCTAGTTTTATGTTTTAAAGGAAGAATAGATTCATCATTTTTAAGAAGAATGACTGATTGTTCTGCACAATCTTCAAGTGCAACATGTTTGTTGAATGATGTAAAACTGCTAACGTTATTATTGATGCAATCATCACCATTTCTTCTTGATAATTCAACGAACAATTCAATAAGTTGATTACATGCTTTATCAATAATATCAATCGAAGTGATCTCTCCTTCATCAATTCTCATCTTGAAGGTTTCCTTAGTAATCATTTCATCCTTTAAGCCTTTTGAACTATATGCATACTCATTCATCGCTTGAACGATTTCTCTTTGAAGATCTTCTTCGTCGATATCATCAATAAAAGTAACAACACTACCAGCATTTAAAAATTTAATTGCTTCTTTAATTGAATTAGTATAACCGAAAAAATATCCATCAAAATTCACTTTGTTTTTGACATCTTTATAATCATCAACTGTTGAAACTAGAACAGCATCTACTCCAGTAGATTTAAATATTGATTCAAAAATAGAAGATGATGTTTCGAAATCTTTATTTAAGTCAGGTTTGTAATCGATAAGGGATAAACAAGTTAAACTTTTATTTTTTCTTAATACTTTAATTCCTTCTTTTTGAAGTTGTAAGTTCAAGAAAAAGTCTTCAGAAATATTATTATTTTGAACATTACCATCAATACTGAAAATTTGAAGAATTCCATTTGTAAGTAAATTTTTCGAAACTTGCATATAAACATCGTTAAATGTATTTTTATTCCATGTACTTGCAATTGCTTTATTTGATAAAACAAGTTTTGTTTGGTCCTTATTAACAAAAGAAACTTCATCTGAAATATTAAAAAGTGGAAATTCAAAATCTTCTAATTCTGAATTTCTAAATTTCAAACTACTAAACAAAAAAGTTATTTTGTCTTTTAATGACATTCTTCTAATTATTTTTTCATGTTTTAACATAATCTTATACCCCTATAAAGATTTCTGAATATATCTATATCACAATTATACAATATATTGTATAGATTTCCAACACAAAAAAAGCAAATGGAAATCAACTACATTGATAGGAATATTTTGTAAATAAATGAATATTTTAAACATCATTTGTGAAATTGTAATTTTTTCCCCCAATTTTTAGGCGTTTATACAATAATTTTTGTATAAAAAAAATCCACGAAAAGCAACGTGGATTCATCGAAATTATTTTTTCATTTTTTTCTTTAATTTATCGAAAAATGACTCATTTTTTCCTTTTTTTTCTTCTTCAATTGCTTGAAATTTTTGTAAAAGATCTCTTTGTTCTTGTGTCATTTTTGTCGGTGTAGAAACAGTTATATGAACGTATTGATCACCAAACAATTGCGGATTTCTAATGTCCTTTACGCCCTTACCTTTTAGCTTCAAAATTTGTCCATTTTGACTACCTTCTGGTATCTTCATTTCGACCGAACCATATACAGTAGGAACATCAATGATACATCCTAAGGCTGCATCAACCATATTCATGTCAATATCGATATGAATATCGTTTCCTTCTCTTCTAAAGAGTTTATCTTTTTCGACAACTACTTCGATATAAAGATCGCCATTTGGTCCTCCATTTATACCTCTTTCACCCTTACCAGCAACTCTAATTTGTTGACCATTATTAATACCAGCTGGTATATTGACATCAACAGTTTTCTTAGTTCTAATAAAACCTTTACCAGCACAGTTTGGGCAACGATTCGTAATAGTTTTACCATTACCACCACATGCTGTACAAGTAGTTTGAGTTTCTTGAATCATTCCAAAAATTGATTGCATTCTCTTTGTTTGATATCCTGTACCATGACATTGACTACATGTTTTAATATCATTTGGAGATTTTGCACCAGAACCATTACAAGAAGTACATGTTTCATCCATAGTTACATTAAGTTCAATTTTTTTACCTTTAATCGCATCCATGAAATTGATTTTAACATTAAGTAGACGATCATTACCTCTTTGAGGACCATTTGATTGTCTTCTTCTAGAAGTTCCTCCACCAAAGAAAGAACTAAATATATCGCCTAAATCAACGTCTTGGAATGAACCATTGAATCCACCAAAGCCACCAAAACCACCAGCACCTTGTTGATTTCCATTTTGATCAAAAGCAGCAAACCCATATTGATCATAAGCAGCTCTTTTTTGGTCATCAGAAAGAACATCATAAGCTTCTTGCACTTCTTTGAATTTTTCTTCTGCACCAGGCTCCTTATTTAAATCTGGGTGATATTTTTTAGCAAGTTTACGATAATTGGCTTTAATTTGATCTGCACTAGCACCTTTTGTTAATTCCAAAGTTTCGTAATAATCTCTTTTAGATGCCATATTACATCCTCCTTAATATACGACAATATGGTGGGCTATAAGCCCACCATAAGTTTATTCTATTAGTTAGCTTTATCTGTGAAATCAGCATCGATTACATCATCATCTTTTCTTGATGAATTCATATCGCTTGTTTCATTACTTGTAGTACCTTGTGCTCCAGCTTGGCTTTGATATTGTTGTGCCATTGCAGCAGCTTGTTCCAATTGAGACATCTTATCCTTTAATGTAGCGATGTCATTTGTATCAAGTGCATTTTTTAATTCATCTCTCAATTTTTGAGTTTCTTCTTTTTGTTTTGGATCCATCTTATCGCCTTGTTGAGCTAATGCATCATCAATTTGAGTAATGAAAGATTCTGCTTTATTTTTGATTTCAACTTCTTCTTTTCTCTTTGCATCTGCTTCAGCATTTGCTTCTGCTTCTTTCATCATACGATCGATTTCTTCTTTAGATAAACCATTGGAGCCTGAAATTGTAATTTGTTGTTCCTTATTTGTATCTAAATCTTTTGCTTTAACATTGACAATACCGTTGACGTCGATACTAAATGTGACTTCAATACGAGGTTGTCCACGTCTTGCAGGTCTAATTCCATCTAATCTAAATTGTCCTAACATCTTGTTATCTCTTGCCATTGGTCTTTCACCTTGGAAAACGACGATATCAACGGAAGGTTGATTATCTTCTGCAGTTGAGAAAACTTGTGATTTAGTTGTAGGAATTGTAGTATTTCTTGTAATTAATGGAGTTAAGACACCACCCATAGTTTCAATACCTAATGTTAATGGAGTAACATCGAGTAATAAGACATCCTTCTTATCTCCACGGATAACTCCACCTTGAATTGCTGCACCTACTGAAACAGCTTCATCTGGGTTAATGGAAATATTTGGAGTTTTATTTGTTAATGATTTAACTAAAGTTAATACAGCAGGCATTCTTGTTGAACCACCGATTAAGATAACTTCATCGAGATCATTACATGTTAATCCAGCATCACTTAATGCTTTTTGAACAGGAATTTCAGTTCTCTTTAATAAATCACGAGTTAATTCTTCGAATTTAGCTCTTGTAATATCTGTTTCAAAGTTTACAGGTCCATTTGCAGTCATTGCTAAGAATGGAAGGGAAATTGTGACGCTTAATTGGCTTGATAAAGCAATCTTTGTTTTTTCAGCTTCTTCTTTTAAACGTTGGCAAGCCATTTTATCATTTGATAAATCGATACCATGTTGTAATTTAACTTGTTGTTTAATCCAATCAGCTAATCTGTTATCCCAGTCATCACCACCGAGGTTGCAATCACCGTTTGTAGAAATAACTTCAAATGTACCATCTGCGATTTCAAGAATTGAAACATCGAATGTACCACCACCAAGGTCATATACCATGATCTTTTGTTCTGCTTTATCTTTATTATCTTCACCAAAAGCAAGTGCTGCAGCTGTAGGTTCATTAATAATTCTTACAACATCAAGTCCAGCGATTGTACCAGCATCTTTAGTTGCTTGTCTTTGAGCGTCATTAAAGTATGCAGGAACAGTAATAACTGCTTTTGAGATTTTCTCTCCTAAATGATCTTCTGCATATTTTTTCATATATGCTAAGATTTTTGCAGAGATTTCTTGTGGAGTAAAATCTTTATTAATGCAATTGACGTGTACTTTTTCATTTGTACCCATTTTTCTTTTAATAGAAGCGATTGTATCTGGATTTGTTAACAATTGTCTCTTTGCAGCAAATCCAACGATTTCTTCACCATTTGGTTTAAATGAAACAACAGATGGAGTTGTGTTTGGACCTTCTGGATTAGGAATTACCTTCCATTTACCATCTTCTTGCATGTAACTAACTACTGAGTTTGTTGTACCTAAATCGATACCTAAAATAATTTCTTTTGCCATAAATATATAATCTCCTTTTCAAATTAATTTGCTTTAGATGGATCTTCTTGACCATCTTCTTGAGGTTTTGCTTTCTTAGAAACAACAACCCCTGCTGCTCTTACAAGTCTATCCTTTAAGAAATAGCCTTTTGTAACAACGTTAGTAACAACGTCATCTTCTTCTCCTTCAACTACGTCAACAGCATGCATAGATGAAGAATCAAATTTGCTTCCTATCTCAGGAAGAAATTCCTTAACGCCTTCACTTTCAATAGCGTTAACCATTTGATTGTAAATCATTTCGAATCCTTGACAATATGCTTTTAGCATAGGATCTTCTGGTTTAAATTTGAAACAATTATAGAAGTTATCAAATATTGGAATTAAGGATTCTAAGAAGCCTTGACCTCTATATTTATACATCATTTCTTGATCTTTACTCATCTTCTTACGAAGATTATCCATATCTGCATAAACTTCATAATATTTATTCTTCCATGTTTTGACTTCTTCTTCTAATAAAGCAATCTTCTCATTTGCTTTGTCGAGCCCTTTCTTTTCCTTCTTTGAAAGTTTTTCTTCTTCTGTTTCTTCGTTAATTTGCTCTTCTTTCGTCATCTTCCTCTTCCTTTCCTTCATCCGCCCCATAAACTTCATTAAATTTCTCTATGACGTATTCTAATGCGGATAGTACCTTATCGTAATCCATACGAGTTGGACCAACTAAAGCAATTTTTCCTAGTTGTCTTCCTCCAACATTGATATCAGAAGTTACGACAGATACATCGTCAAGATGTTCATTTTCTTCACCGATATGAACATCAACACCATTTTTAGTAGTTTTTAGAGTTCCAGCAAATTTATCTGGATCCTCAATAAATTTTAATAATGTTTTCAATTTTTCCGTATCATTAAATTCTGGCTGATTCAATAAATTTGATTGTCCAAACATTGATACTCTTTCTGAACTGAATCGAATTAACGCATCAGCAATTGCTCGATAAATCGCATCATTACTCTTAATATAATCACTAAGTATTGGTTTTAATGCCTCCATTTTCTCAACTAATTGACTAATAGGAGCACCTTTTAATCGATCATTTAATAATTTGACACATTCTTCCAAATCCTTAACTTTCACTTCATCCTTTAGAACAAATGTTTTATTTTCTACATACCCCTTATCTGTAATGAATACTGCAGTTGCAGAATTACTACTTAAAGCATAGATATTGACAGATAATAAATGTTCATCATTTGCACTAGGACCAAGAACTACTGAGGCAAGGTTGGTCATATGAGATAGAATCTCACAAGATTCTTTGATTACATCATCTACGCTCTTCTCTCTTTGCGTAAAAATGTTAGCTAATTGGTACTTAACTTCTTCATCTACACTCTTTTCACGTAAGAAATCAATATAGAAGTGGTAACCTTTACTAGATGGAATTCTACCACTAGAAGTATGAGTCTTTTCAATGTAACCCTCTTTTTCAAGATCAGCCATATCATTTCTTATAGTTGCAGAACTATATGGAACATGATATTCATTAATGAGAGTATTACTTCCAACAGGTTCAGCAGTCTTTATGAAATATTCTACAATATATTTTAATATTTGATGCTTTCTTGTTAATGACATTTAAGCCTCCTTTAGCACTCTTTTTCTTTCAGTGCTAATTATATTATATTCAATTTCTTAGCAAAGTCAACAAAAGAGTGCTAATTTTTTTTATTTTTTATTTTTTATTTTATATAAATAAAATTAAAGCGTTCTTTTATCTAAAAAATATCGCGTAGTATATAAAGAAAAAAACGGATTAGTTTATATTAATTAAGAATAGTTTATTCATGTCGAAATTCAAAAAAAAAGGTCACCTTATAAAGTGGCCTCATATAATTCTATCCAATATAACGAGATAAAAATTCTCTTGTTCTTTCTTCTTTTGGGGATGAGAATATTTCTTCTGATGTACCCGTTTCAACGATGTAACCATTATCCATAAAGATAACCTTATCTGCAACATCACGTGCAAAAGCCATTTCGTGAGTTACCACAATCATCGTCATTCCTTCTTTAGCTAGTTCCTTCATTACTCCAAGGACTTCTCCAACCATCTCAGGATCTAGTGCACTAGTAGGTTCATCAAATAGAATAACATCTGGAGACATTGATAGAGCTCTTGCAATTGCAACACGTTGTTTTTGTCCACCCGATATTTCACTTATCTTAAAATCTTTTCTATCAATCATTCCAACCTTAGTAAGATTATCAAGCGCAATCTTTTTAGCCTCGAGAGGATTTCTTTTAAGTACTTTAGTTTGTCCAATAATACAATTCTTCAAAACATTCATATTATTGAATAAATCAAAGGATTGAAAAACCATCGAAACTTTTTCTCTTAATTTATTAACAGGAATATTTTTATCAAGTATGTCTATTCCCTTAAATTTAATAGAACCAGATGTTGGTCTTTCTAGAAGATTAATACATCTTAACATCGTTGATTTACCTGAGCCAGATGAACCAATAATAACTACGCATTCACCCTTATTAACAGTAAAAGAAACATCTTTTAAAACTTCGGTATTATCAAAATTCTTCTTTAAATGTTCAATTGAAATGATCGGATCTTTATAATCATCAATATCGAAAACTGATAAATTCTTCTTCATAACGATTAATCTCCTTTCATTTTAGGATTCGAATAATGGAAGAAACTCCAATTTATCTTCTTTCCTTCTAATTTCATACTAACGATTTTTAGTATTGCTGTTGCTAATAATGTTAATAATAAGTAGCATGCTGCAATAATAAGGTAAATTGCCATGTATTTATATGATTTCCCTGCAATTGTCTTTGCTTGAAAGAACAGTTCAGTAACACTAATAACATTTAAAACAGACGAATCTTTGATATTTACAATTAATTCATTTCCAATAGTTGGAATTGAATTCTTAATTGCTTGAGGTAATGTAACATGAATCAAGATTTGAAAATCATTCATTCCTAAAGCTTTTGCTCCTTCGATTTGATCTTGTCCAACACCATTTAATCCTGCGATGATAATCTCTCCCATATAAGCGGTAGTATTAAGAACAATGATTATAGAGCCAGCTAAAAACCAACCATTGAATACTGGAACATCATTCCATATATTATTAAAATTAACGCCAAATAAGAGGAATAATTGTTGAAATAGCAAAGCTTGAACCATCATTGGGGTTCCTCTAACGATAACTGAATAAACAGTTGCAAGCCATCTAAGAGGATATTTCCACAATTTTTGATACCAAGGAGAATTCTTTTCGATTACTAACCTTTTTCCAAAAGCTAAGAAGATACCGATTAGAAGACCTCCAAGAGTACCAATTAAAGCAATTACAACTGTGCCAGCAAGACCTTGTAATATCCAATTAACGTATTCTTCTTTTGCGAGTAAACTTCCAACATCGTCAAATACATTTGAAAGAAACATTATGCGCTAACCCTTTCATTTGCACTAGTCATATCATTTACTCTTGCTGCAGTATCATATGATGCTAGTACATTATTAATTGCATCTTTCAATTCATTATCACCTTTTCTTATACCAACTGAAACTCCTAATTCACTTAAATATGAACCAAGTACTTCTTGATTAACGTGAACTATACCTAAACCGTCATTTTGTGAACAGATTGCTTGAGCAACAGGTAATTCTGCAGACATTGCAAATGCTGCACCAGTAACTACATCGTTTGCTGCACGAGCAAATGTTTCAACCGGTGTTAAATGAACAGAATTATAATTTGTTGCAAAAATATCTAAAACTTCATCTGTAACAGTTGAAACTTGGCTTATTAAGTTCTTTCCTCCAAATACAGTATTAATTTGTTCATTTGACAATACTTGATTTTGATATGAATCAGATATAGATTTTTGGGTTATAAATACTAATTCACTACGATAGTATTCGTTAGTAAAATCAATGGATTCTCTTCTTTCCTCTGTATCGGTCATACCAGCGATAATACAATCGATAACATTGCTATTAAGATTGACGATTAATGCGCTCCATTCTAATTTAACAATCTTTACTTCTACATTTAATTGTTCGCCTAATTTTTTTGCAAAATTGATGTCGTACCCATCTGCAAAATTACCTGCAGAATTTGAAATTGGTAATGTGTGTTCACTTTCAACCGATGTAGTCCAGTTAAATGGAGCATAATCACATTCAAGTCCAATAGTTAAAACTCCATCATCAAGTCCTTTAACTACATTTCCACCACAGGATGAAAATCCTGAAACTCCTGCTGCACATAATGATACTAATAGTGCACTTCTTAATAAATTTTTCTTCATATACGTCTCCTTCTTTTAAAAAAGATTGCATCACCTATTAATGATACAATCTAAGAAATCAACGTTCATTAATAGCGCCTCTACAAATAATGTAGGAGTATGTAATATCTTATACTACATCCCAACATATATGAATGCCTTCATATTGTTTCGGCAACCTTGCCTTTCTTTACTTTCATCGAACGCCTTCTCCAGTAAATACTATTCTGTGTTGCTCCTCTATCCAATCCAATTTATGTTTTTGAGTATATTGAAAAAAATCAAATATTTCAAGCGTTTTTGAAAAATTTGATAAAAAATAGTTATTATCTGAAATCTTGTCCTAATGGCAATATAACAAATGAAGCTAGTTTAAAATATTGAATACCAAATGGAATTCCAATAATTGTAATGCAATAAACTAATCCTGTAGCTAAGAAACCTAACGCAATTTCCCATCCAAAGAATATTGCCCAAATAACGTTTAATACAAGTTTAAGACCTGATGGTTTAGATGGAGTAACTGTTTTTCCAAAAGGTAAAAGAACAAATCCTGCCATCTTGAAAAGTTGCACACCCATTGGAATCCCAATAATAGTAACGCAACATAAGACTCCCATGATAGTTAAAGCAAGACTCCATAATAATCCACCAAAAATTAACCATATAAGATTTCCTAATAATTTCATAACTGCCTCCTTATCTTATTGAAATACTAACAGTATGACTCAATTCATCAAATATTGTTTTTTCTGTATGTTTAAGAAGCATGTATACAGCATTTATCATGCAACAAGGTAATAATGATAAAGAAATATACTTAACAAGAATTTGTCTAAATGACAACCTATGGAATTTGATTGAAACCATTTTAATTCCAACAATAAAATTTCCAATAGAATAACCATTCGTAAAATACGTAATCAAATCCACAATCAAAGCATAATAGATGAATAATGTCACAAGAATTATGACAAATATATAAGCAATATGCCATCCAAGTAATCCATTAAACACAAAAAAATATAATAGGACACCTAACGCTATACCAATCCCATAATCAATAATAAAAGCTAATAATCTCTTTTCAAAACTAGCAATTTGCATACTACTCCTCTCTACAACAATTCTTTTAAAATATAATCTAATATAAATAAATATTCATCGTTCACTCTAATTCTATTTTCACATCTTACTAATAGATTGCGCCTTATTAATTCATTCATCTTTTCCTTATTAATAATTTTATTTTCTAGAATTCCTTCCTTTAACCTTAATCCCAACATTACATCATAGAAACAAATATCATCTTCTTTTAATATTTCGCTTTCATAGTTTCTCATATGATTAAGATATTTATTGATAGATTTTGTATTTGTATATCTAATTCCATCAATATAGCCAGAAGCACCTAACCCTACCCCATAATATTCTTCATTATGCCAATAAATTAAATTATGCTTTGATTCGTAACCATCTTTTGAAAAATTACTTACTTCATATCGATTAAATCCATGTTCTTTTAAATACGAAACAATATAATCATACATCTTTCGAATCTCATCTTCATCTTTTTCTTTCCATCCATCAATGTACATCTTTGTATTCTTATTTATCATAAGTGAATAAGTTGAAATATGAGTAAGAGGTAAAGTCATCGCGATATCTAGATCCTTTTTTAATAGATTCATATCTTCCAAAGGAAGGCCATAAATTAAATCGATATTTATATCATTAATCCCATTCTCTACGATTTCATTAATTACTCTTTTTGTATCATTATAAGAATGAAAGCGATTGATTAATTTTAGTAGATTATCATCAAATGTTTGAACTCCAAGCGATATGCGATTAATACCATGTTTTTTTAATATTTTAATTTTATTTGGAGTGAGATTTTCAACATTAGCTTCAATCGTATAAGAAATCCCTTCAATGAAAAATTCATCAATCATCTTTAAAAGATATTCCAATTCTTCTTCATCTAAACTCGTTGGAGTTCCTCCACCAATATAAATAGACGTAATATCTTTAATCTTTCTTTCTTGCAATTCAAGATTTAATTCATCAAGATATCTTTTTACTAAATCTTTATCATATAATAATTTCGAAAAATCACAATAAGAGCATAGATGAGTACAGAATGGAATATGAATGTATAATCCTCTATTCTTCTTCATCCTTCTCTTCTTCTTTATATTCAACTATCCTTCTTTTTACATTGTCTTCTGCGACTTTCTTTTCATCCTCAATAGTATCTTCTCCTTTTAATCCAGGAATAAATTTTCTTAATAAAAATACTATTAATCCTAAGCCTATTGCTCCAAGTAAAATCCATACGACATTCAATCCTGGATTTGCTTCTAATAAACGCATAAGTCTCCTCCTAATTATCTTTTAAAGTTGGCGTGTAAACAAACTTATTTCTAATATTTTCTTTTTTATAAAAACCTAAATTAACTAGGTTATCCATGCTTGTTCTTGCCGTTTCATAAGCAACATTTTGCTCTTTTTTATATTGACTAATCGTATAATATTTACCAATCGTACAATGACGTGCATAGAATTCAGCTTGGTTTTTTCTCATCGTTGGATATAATTCAATAAGATGTTGTGCAACAAGTTCAGCATCATTTTCATCAAGTCCTACAGGAAGAACAGGAAGAGCAACTTTTCTTTCAACATTATATGAAGGTGAAGCTTTCACTTCCATTATTTGTTCCTCTTCATTATCTTCTTGTTTCTCAATTTGAGGAGAAGGAGAAACTAGGATTTGACGAACATGTTGTTCAACGCTTGGATGGTCTTCTCTTCTTTGTTCTTGAAATAACAATATCGCATCAAGGCTTTGAATATTATTTTCAATATCTGCGACCATCTCATCAATAAGTTGAACAATATAGCTTAAAATATATGTAAAATCCAATTTCATTTCTGATTCAAGATTTAATGATTTAATATAGTTTTTTCTATCTTTTTGAAGCAATTCTTCTAAGGATAAGAACGTTGCAATATCTTCATTATCGCAATGAGCTAAAACATATTTCATCGTTAGAATTGCAATCTCTTCGTTAAAATCATCAAAAGGTTTAATATACAATATGTAGAAATATGCAATAACTGACTTAACGATTCCAAATAATGACGAAGTGTTTAAAAAATCACATAAAGAAGAAAGCATCTCATCAATCCTATCAATTGGTGCAGCCTCGTAATGTCTTCCAATAAACACATGATCTGCTTTATCATTCAATTCAGTTTTACGATAATAAGAAACTAATGATGTAGGATCAAAATCAGTATGTAATAATTGTGAATACATCGAACAAATTAGCATAGGGCTGATTGGTCCAGCATATCTATTTTTGTAATATTTTAGTGTTAAATAATAATTATTAATGACAAGATATTCAACTGGAATAGTTGGTAATGATTCGTCGATTATCGCTCTAAGCGTATCTTCACCAATATTTATCTCATTAATTTCAGCTAAAATACGTAAAATATTTGTGTATTCTTTCCTATCAAAATCTCTTATCACTTCACTACCAAAAGAACCATGACGCGAATATTTGATAAGCAATTTAGACATTCTCTTTTCAAGAGAAACAATATTGCTAGTTAATCTAGGTGGAAGAACGACACTAAAAGGAACTCTTTCAACATTTTTTAAAGGAGTTTGATGCAAATAATATGAACGATACGTAGTAACTTTCTCCCAAATTGAATCAATACTAGACATATTTAGCGCGCGCTTAACATCATCTTTAGTTGCATATATTTCGTCACTAAATCTAATACCATGATCTTTCTCCATAAAAATCACCATCCTTTATTAATTTTATAATAAAAAAAGCCTCATAGACAAGAGGCTTACTAATAATTTACTAATTTTTTACTAGCAAATTTCGCTACAATCTACTCTTCATCATCATCAACCGACAAAATAGCCATAAATGCTTCTTGTGGAACTTCAACGCTACCGATTGCTTTCATACGTTTTTTACCTTCTTTTTGTTTTTCAAGAAGTTTCTTTTTACGAGATATATCTCCACCATAACACTTTGCAAGAACATCCTTTCTAACAGCCTTAATATCACTTCTTGCAATGATTTTTCCTCCAATCGCAGCTTGAATTGGTACTTCAAATTGTTGTCTTGGAATTAAATCTTTCAATTTTCTTACGATTTGATTACCACGATTATATGCAAAATCGCGATGAACGATAGATGAAAGAGCATCAATAGACTCTCCATTTAATAAGATATCCATCTTACAAAGTTTACTTACTTGATACCCAATAATATGGTAATCAAGTGAAGCGTAACCTCTAGAATAAGATTTAAGTTTATCAAAGAAGTTATAGATGATTTCTGCAAGAGGAATATTATATGTTAATTGCATTCTAGTAGAATCAAGATAGTCGAGTGAAACGTATGTACCCCTTCTTTCTTGGCATAATTTCATAATTGATCCAACATATTCATTTGGAGTCATAATCTTAGCTTCAACATAAGGTTCTTCAATATCTTTTACTGTCGTTAAGTCTGGCATTTTTGCAGGGTTATCAAGTTCAACCATCGTTCCATCATATTTATAAACGTGATAAATGACGCTTGGTGCAGTTAAAATAAGGTTGATGTTATACTCTCTTTCCAATCTTTCTTGGATGACATCCATATGAAGTAGTCCTAAAAATCCACATCTAAAACCAAATCCTAAAGCTTGAGAGGTTTCTGGTTCATAAGTTAACGAAGCATCGTTTAATTTTAATTTCTCTAATGCATCTTTTAAATCTAAATATTTTTTTGAATCGCATGGATAAAGACCGCAATAAACCATAGGATTCATTGCTTTATATCCAGCTAGAGGTTCACTAGCAGGATCATTTTTTAAAGTGATTGTATCACCTGGACGAACATCGACAATATCTTTTATTTGTGCGGATAACCATCCTACTTCCCCCGCGACTAATTCGTTTGTTTTTACTTCTTTTGGAGTTCTAATACCCATTTCTTCGACCGTATAATCAAGATTAGTATTCATTAATAGGATCTTATCTCCCACTTTTACCGATCCTTCTTTTACGCGAATTTGAGCAATAACCCCACGATATGAATCGTAGAATGAATCGAAAATGAGGGCTCTAAATTTATCATTTTTATTACCTTTTGGTCCTGGAATCTTAGTGATGATTTCTTCTAAAACTTTATCAACATTTAATCCCGTTTTAGCTGAAACTAAACAAGCTTCATCACAAGGTAAACCAATTGTATCTTCGATTTCTTTTTTCGTTCCTTCAACGTTTGCACTTGGTAAATCAACCTTATTTATTACAGGTATTATCTCTAAATCGTTATCAAGTGCTAAATATACATTCGCAAGAGTTTGTGCTTCCACTCCTTGAGTAGAATCAACAACAAGTAAAGCACCTTCACATGCGGCAAGAGATCTACTAACCTCATAGCTAAAGTCGACATGTCCCGGAGTATCGATTAGATTAAATAGGTACTCTTCTCCATTTTTAGAAGTGTATTTTAAACTAACTGCATTCAACTTAATAGTAATTCCTCTTTCTCTTTCCAAATCAAGAGAGTCGAGAATTTGATTCTTCATTTCTCTTTTAGAAACCGTTTCCGTAAGTTCTAAAATTCTATCTGCTAAAGTAGATTTACCATGATCGATATGAGCGATAATACAAAAATTTCTTATATGTTCATTATCGTAATTCATACTCTCACTTCCTTTCTCATTCTATATAAAGATATCTTATAAAAAGATATATTTCAATTTATTTTATTTGTCTTGCCAAAATATCGTTAGTTTCCTTTCGATTTCATTAATTGAAGAAACATAATGACAATTTTTATATTGCTTATTGATGATATCGCGATATTTGCTATAAGTGTATCGGTCATCGATAAAAACAACTACCCCAATATCTTTTTCACTTCTAATCACTCTTCCTGCGGCTTGAATGATTTTTGTAATTCCCGGATTGACATAAGAATAATCATATCCATTCATTTCTTGTTCATCGAAATGCTCTTTAATCAAATCTCTTTCAAAACTGATTTGAGGTAATCCAACTCCTACGATAATTGATCCAATCAATTTATCGGCCACTAAGTCAATTCCTTCTGAGAAGACTCCACCTAAAACCGCTAAGCCTAAAGTAGTCTTATTTGGTTCAATGACGAAATGCGATAAGAATTCCTCTCTTTCTCCATCGGTCATATCTCTAGTTTGCTTAATGCAATTAATATCATCGCTTAAGTTCAAGTGCATATAGACATTTTCTAGATATTGATAAGAAGAGAAGAAAACTAAATAATTACCTTTTCTTTTTTTAATAACACTTTCAATCGTCAACGCGATATTTTTATATGATAATTCTCTATCGCGATAGCGGGTAGAAATATCATTTCTTACTAGTGTAAGTAAATGTTCAGAAGGAAAAGGTGATTCTAATTTGATAACCGGTGTAGATTCATTTCCCCCCAAACACTTAACATAATAATCAATCGGAGTAAGTGTTGCAGAAAAGAATACCGCTGATTTTAGTTTTTTCAAAGTTTTTGCGATTAATTTTGAAGAATCAACACATCTAATATTAACGATTACATCATCTATAGTACGTTCATAGTACATCTTAAAATCATTCGAAACATATTCAGATATCTTCAAAAATTCATTGACTTCACGGAAGAAATTCAAGAAGTCTTCATTGACAAAAGATTGATAATTCTTCAATATATCTTGTCCTTGTTTAAATAATTGATTCAAAATGGAATTAAGTTTAATATCAATATTTCCTTCAACCATCACAATATCTGTTCCTTCGCTGAATTCAGAGAGATATAAGATTCCTTTTTTTAGTGCTTTTTTAAATTTTGGATGTTTTAATTTCTTCATCTTATATTTGACGTTTAATAGCGTTTTAAGCGATATGCTAGTCGAATACATATCTCTAGAGCGATCTACTAAGTTATGCGTCTCATCAATTAAAGCCACATAATTTGTTTTCGCATCATCGAAATACCTTTTTAAATACACTAAAGGATCAAACAAATAATTATAATCACAAATGATAATATCTGAGAATAATGAAGCATCAAGTTGAAGTTCAAAAGGACAAACTGTATATTTAATTGCATATGAATTAATCACCGTCTCATCGATTATATCCTCATTATTAATTAATTCATTTAATACTTCTTTTATCTTATTGTAATATCCTAAGGCAAAAGGACATTCATCTGGATTACAATGTCCTAAATCAGTCATGCACATTTTCTCTTTAGAAGAAAATTTGATACATCTTGCTTTTAAACCTTTTTTAACTAAGATTTTCGAAGCCTCAAAAGCAACATCTTTTGCTACTTTTTTTGCAGATAAGTAAAATATTTTATCCGTATTAGAACAAGAAAAAGTCTTAACCGCAGGAAAAAGTGTCGACATTGTTTTTCCAATTCCTGTAGGAGCTTCGATAAATAAGGTATCGTCGTTTATTATCGTTCCATAGACATATTTTGCGAGTTCTCTTTGTCCCTTACGATATTCCTTAAATGGGAATTCAAGGCTATTTGAAGAAGAGATTCTTTCTTCTATATGTGCATCTATTTGACGATAAAACTCCATGTATTGAGTAATTAAATCTACAACAAATTTTTCTAATTCAAATAAATCATATTTAAAATTGAGGATTAGTTTATCTTCTTCATCCCTTTGTGAAATGTAAGTTA
This sequence comes from uncultured Caryophanales bacterium, assembly GCA_945873815.1. Taxonomy (GTDB): domain Bacteria; phylum Bacillota_I; class Bacilli_A; order RFN20; family CAG-449; genus UBA3210. The sequence goes on along the minus strand of CAMCEE010000005.1, from coordinate 21,192 downwards.
ATCTTACTCCAATCGTGTCTAATTCCTTTTCCTTTGCATACATATATGCATAAAGTTTTGCTTGTCCTAGATGCCAATCTTTTTGTTCATTATAGAACTCATTTAAATCCATAACTGTTGATTTAATTTCATCAATTATCGGATAATCTTTTCTTAATATGATTCCATCTGCTCTTCCTGAAATAATGAATTCATAATCCTCGTAATCAACGGTGCAAATAAGTTCTTGTTCACTCAAATACGATCCATTTTGCATTTGTTGGTAACGCAAATGAATTCGAGTACCTTCAGCCATTGAGGATTTATTGTATACGCGATTATCAATGCTTCCTCGTCTTAAAAGGAAGTCTACTAGACTATGGGTTGAGATATTTACTATTTTCATTATGCTTTCACTTTTCTTTTCATTCCGTTTTTACATTCTAAAACAATAGAATCAATATTATTATTTGCTTCAAGAACTGCTTCTTCTACAATTTCCGCTTCTATATCTTCTGGGTTTTCAATCATTGCTTGAATATTGTATTCTTCATACAAATATTTTCTTGTGATAATACCTACTCTTAAAGTGAGTAATGCATTCGATGCTCCTTGAGTTAAACTCTTACTTATTTCAGAAACTCCTGGAATTGCAGAAAGAGCCCCTTTTGCAAGTTTATCAATGCCATTAATAATTATATCTTCTAAATTTAATGATTGAACCGCATAAGCGATTAACGCATTCCTAAAGACTTTTACTATCAATTTAGATAATCTAGCATATGTTGGATGATATCCGCATTTAACACAAATTTGCATAATCATCTTAATATTGATTATGATTACAGATGCAGCATCAAATTTTGCATTTTGTGAAATAGCCGTCGTAATTAGTGCTTTTGTTGATGCAGAATTAATCGTCTTTTGAATATCTTTACTGATTTCGTTTTCATATATATTCTTTAATACATTATTCAATTCTTTTCTATTTCCTATAAAAGTTGAAATCTTATTTTTTGAATCTTGAGAAACATTATCGTTAGTTAAAATGATATTTTTCGCAACTTTTTGAAGTTTTTTAAAATTCTTTCTCGATATCTTCTTCTTATTCTCATCATCGACTATATCAAGAGTAAAAACAGGAGTAGATAAAGCAACAACAATTGGACGAATGACAAATATTATTAATAAGAGAACAAAAAAACCAGTAACACATCCTCCAACAATATTCCCAGTTGTGATATCGCTAAAGAATCCACGCACAAAATTGAAAATATCAATCAAGCATGCAATGATTAAAACACTCATCAAAATTGAGCAAGAAAAAGCTAAGACTTTCCAAAATTTACTATTGGCTTTCTTTAGAATTCTTTCTTCTTTAGAAGAAGTATCAACAACGCAATCGGTTTTCTTCCCTCTTGCAAGGAATTTTCTTCTCTCTTCTTCTCTTTCTAATTTTTTAATAAATCTCTTAGTTGATAAAGAATTACTATTTCTTTCACTTTCTTTTTCTATCACTTCATCACTTACAGATGGTAGGTTCTTTTTCACAATAAAATCACCCCTTTTTTATATTTTATCATATATTTAATCATTGATATATAAGCAATTATCTTCAATATAAAGGTTATTATTCATCACTAATTCATCGATTAAGTCTTTCAATTTATTCTTTAGATTAGTGCTCTTATTCATTCCTAAATATTCAGAAACAACCTTATATACATCTTCATATGTAGAGACATCCCCACTTTCAATTGATAAATAAATCGCGGCAATGAATTCTTCTTTTGCGATATATTCTAATTTTTTCATCGATTTATCAAGTAAATTTCTATTTCTTACAGGAACCTTGTCTTGTTCTTTATCAAAAACAAAATCATCATTGATAAATATCGATTCATCACTATGAATGATGTCCATAATCATATCATTTTGTTCATCGTTAAATTTAGATAAATCAATGATGGATACTAATCTCTTCTTTAACATAGAAATGGATATCGGACTTTCAACTTTTACAATTTTTTCGATTAATTTCTTTAAACTATCTCTATCATTAAAGATGATTCCTCTTCTTTTAATTCCAGAATATAACTTATAAGGAACTACCTTAACTTCTTTTATTACTTCCTCATTATTATTTCTTTGAATGACGATTGAATCATTAATCATAATAGAAGAATCAGTTTCATTTTCCTTAGCATCAGCGATGAAATCGAGAATCTTTTCAAATTCATTCTTTGGATTACGATAAAAATCTGGTGACCAAACATGATGAACTTTCCATCCGAGAGATTTTAGCATATTTCTTCTTATTCTTTCTCTATCGGTTGTATTTGCTAAATCCTTATAAGCTCCACCATCACATTCCAATCCGCATATAAAGCGTTTTAATTCCTTATCATATACTGCAATATCAACCCCGACTTCTCTTCCGATATTATTATCGATTTCATATCCATAATCTTGAAGTCGATCGTTTAAATATTCAACAATTTGATCCTTATCAATCTCACTAGTCTTCATCTTATAAATTATTCTATTTTGCGCATATTCTAAGAATCTCTTTAATGAAGCCACACCTTGCGCATTAGTCTTTGATAAATTAATATCGTGAGAAGTAATATTTGAAAAGACGACGCACTTGACTTTAGCACGCGTGATTAAAACATTAAGTCTTCTTTCACCACCGTCCTTATTTAAAGGACCGAAATCCATCGTAATAGTATGGTTTTTATCATACCCATATCCAACTGAAATAAAGATTGCATCTCTTTCATCACCTTGAACAGATTCCAAATTCTTAATAAAGAATGGTTCATCCTTATGTCCTTGGAAATATGCTTTAATACGAGGGTCGGAATTCGTTTTCATTTGTTCTGTAAATTCTTTATATAATTCATCTTGTTGAGCTAATGAAAAACTTGCAATACCTAAGGACAAATGAGGATAATTAATCGCATGAGCAAATGCTTCTTTAATTACTTCTTTCGCTTCAATTGAATTAGTTCTTCTTCCGCCTCGATCATAAACTGATTCAGGAATGTGTCTAAATATTAATCCTTGTTCAGGATCAAGATCATTAACAGAAGGGAAAATCTTTAATGAATGATTATAGAATTCATTGTTCGATAACATAATAAGCGATCTATTCTTACTTCTATAATGCCAAGATAATGTTCTTTGAGGAATGTTTTTTGCAAGCAATAAAGACAAGATACTCTCCATATTGGTAATATCATAATCTTCATCGTTTACCTCATCATATTTAGAAGTCATAGTATCAAAGAATGTAGTTGGAGGCAATTGTTTAGAATCTCCTACAACAACGATTTGTTTTGCTCTTAATAAGGCACCAAATGCTTCAACTGGACGAACTTGAGAAGCTTCATCAAAAACAACTAAATCAAAAGTTATTTGTTTAGGAGGCAAGAAACTTGCAACAGAAATTGGTGACATCATAAATACCGGTTTAATCTTTTGAATAATCGAACCAGATTTTAGAAAGAGTTTTCTTATTGGCATTTGATTTCTCTTCTTTTGAAGTTCTCTTCTAATGATATTCATCTCTTTGATATTATCATTGATTTTTGGCATTGAAGAGTAATGTTTATCTAGAATATTTCTAATATTCTCTACTTGAATCTTAACATCGAGATCCTTAAATATATCGATTATTCGTTCAAATTTATATTCTCTAAAAGATGAAAGAGATGGATTTTCTTTATATGCTAAATTAATTAATGAATCGAAATATTCATACGAAAGGATAATATCTAAATTCTTATTCTTATTACCATCTTTTGAATACTCTAAAAGATTCTTCATTCCTAATTCGATAATCTTATCCCTTAAGCTGTTATATTCAACTATTTGTACGATAGAATCAACATTATTTTTCCATCCTAAAATAATCTTTCTTAAATCGGCAAATGGAAGGTCCATATACCAATAATAATAGTCAAATTTCTTTCGATAATCATAGCTCGATAAATCAAAGAATTCTTCAATCTTATCCTCGAAGGTTTTCTTTCTTTCAAAATACGTTTGTTCTAATTCGAGTAATCTTGCAATTTTTTCTTCATCTCCAAGAACGAATTTTGCTTGAGATATAATATTATAATTAATAACTTTAGTATGGAATTCACGTATTAAAGGAAGATAATCATTAGCGATAACATCCCAATTTGTATCAAATAAACCATTATATAAATCCTTAAATAAATGAGATAATAATTCCTCATGTTCTTTAACAATACGATAATTTAAAAAATCTTTATTCAATTCTTTTAAATTCTTATAATGGTACTTATTTGCAATCTCCTTAAGTTTATCTTTTAAAAATGATACTTCTTTACGTTTAAAGAATCTCGTTCCATAATAATTCTTATATGAGTCTAAATAGATAATAGCATCATCCTTCATCTCATCTTTAATTATCATTTCATTCAATTTACAATTTTGTAAGTACTTAACTTCATCAATCAATAAATCCAATTCCCTTACATTAGAAACATAATAAGAATCTATGCAATTGATGCAATCTAGTTTTTTATAATGAACGACTTCATCAATAGAATTAATTAATCTTTTGGAATCGAAGATGTTATTTGTAGTTTTATTTCCAAACACCGTTCCTATCTCATTAATAACAGTAACAAGAGAAGATAAAGCATCTTCTAAATCAGATAATTTCTCTTTTATCGATACTTGTTCATAAGGTAATAAGTCTAATAATCCCACTCCATAATATGGATGTTTCTCCACATTACCAATTGTTTCAAGAAGATTCTCATATTCCTTAACTAATTCTAATCTTGAATTAAAATCATCATTGGACCATGTTTCTATTTCATCAAAAGATATACGAGGTAATTTAAGATTTTCTTCTTCAATCGTCTCTTTAATCTTTAGCGCATTTCCATAAATATCGATAAGACGAAGCTTAGAATTGCCTATTATCTTATTCATCAAATTTTGATAACGATTTAATTCGATTCTAATATCTTCATAATGATCATTTAATTGTTTATCATCAATCTTCTTTGGTTCACCAAGTTTTAAGGTATGATCAATTGATTTTAAAACTTCAACTTTATTTGCCTTTGAAGAATGAAGTTCTAAAACAAGATCTCCTAAACCTACTTTTTCTAAACGATTCTTAACAACTTCTAAAGCCGCCATCTTCTCAGACACAAAAAGAATTGATTTTCCATTTGCAATACTAGAAGCAATAATATTAGTAATCGTTTGAGATTTACCAGTTCCTGGAGGGCCTTGGATAACCATATTCTTCCCTTTATTAATATCGTAAATAACTTTAGCTTGTGAAGAATCCGCATCGACAACATTGCAAATCTTTAATGGTAATAACTCACTTTCTTCATCGATATCAGTTGATAATTTATCATCAAAATTTGTCACAAATAATTTTTTTAGAACTGGGTTATTCAATTCTCCATTATCATCCATCCAAGTATCTAAATCTAAATCTTTATACATTAAAAATTTAGCATATGAAAAGAAATCAAAAGCTCCAGAATTCGTTTCAATGCTCCATGAATGATAACGAGATTTCGAAATACGATCATCGACAAAACGCATATAGTTATCAATAGCTTTAATCTCTTCTTCGAAATCAAAGTCAATATCGACGCTAAATTCCGTTTTCAATTTAGTGATAAGCGAAACATTTAATCTAATCTCATCTCCTGAATAATGAATATAGTATCGATCTTGTGCTTCAATTTTACATAATTCAACAGGAACAAGAATTAAAGGAGAACGATAAAACACCTCATCATTATCAGACCACTTTAAAAAACCCAAAGCTAAGAAAAGAAGGTTTGCTCCTTTTTCTTCCTTAAAAAGATTCATGGAACGATATGTTCTTACAAGCCTTGCATGAACATCTTTTTCATCCCTATTAACATATAATTTATTTGGAGAATTAGTTTCTTCTAAAGAGAAATATACATTCTTTCCATCATTAACTAAATAATCAAAAACATCAGAAATATTACAAGAAGGAAATTCAAGTCCAGTAGTTGCTCTTAGTTTATAATTTATAAGAGGATTCTTTAAAGACAAATCCAACAATTCTTTTCTTGCAATTGAAAATCTTTCATCTATTCTATCCATATAATTTACCTACCAAAGTAAGTATATCATTTCTATTTCCCTCGTTAAATTATATTAAACAATTTTTTCATTTTAATTATCTTTATAGAATATAATTATGATTCTATGATTTCACATCATTTAACGCCGATATTTAGGCATTTCTACTAATAAGAGAGTTATAAAAACATCTAGTAGAATTAATAAAAACGCCGGTAGAAGAAGATTTTTAATTCGTAGGTACACATTATTTCATTTCCCAAATATAATGGAATTATCAAAAGGGGAGGTCCTATATGAAGAAAATGAGAAATACATATCTTACTTTATTAAAATGTGAAAAACGTTTAGAAAAACAATATAGAAAAGATGTTAAAAATACATGTAAAAAATATAAAGATTCAACACTTAGAGAACGAAAGCTTAACGATATAGAATTACAATATTACGCAAGCCAAAGAGCTCTTGATATCTTAATCAATAATCAAAAAGAGAAAATTACATTAAATAACGTTGAATCGATTGCATAATTATTTATTTCTGAAACTACACGATTTTTCTAAATTATGATTCATAACTAAAAAGAGGGATTCCCCTCTTTTTACTATAGATTATAAATGATAATCATAATATTTTTATTAATAATTTTATTTTGCAATAATACATTGAATTATAGTAAACAATAAAATCAATAAAGAATAATCGATTGCATAAATAAGTAAGGCAAATATCTTTGAAATAGTGATTGAATTCTTATTATTGGTTTTACGTTTAATGATTCCCTGTCTAGAAGGAATTGCAATAAGAGTAAATACTCCTCCCATCAATAATGAAATCAACCATATCCAACCATTAAATGATTGGAAAGGAGCAAAGCTAATAGAATCAAAAATAATAGGAGTTACTTGAGGAATCAACATTAAAATAAAATTTGTAATTAACATTAACCCTAATACGATTATTGAAGGATAGACGAGTAAACGCGCGTTATGCAACTCTTTAGAAATAGTTTTAGATACTTCATATTGAACATCCATCTCTCCATTTGCACAGTTTACGATTTGATCGTGATTTCCAACGTGAACGCAAGCAATTGGAACAAGGACAACATTGACATTAATTTGTTCAATATTTGACCATTTTTCTTTTTGCTTTTGTAAGCGACGATAAGATTTAGTTAATTCAAGCGATTTTTGTACTTCTTGTTCGATTTCTGTTTGTCCTAAAACAAATTGATTATCTAAAGGGTAAAATTCCCCTTCTTGAATAGGAACATCCATAATAACTTGTGGTACGTATCCTTCCATCCCTAAAAGTTTAACTTCTGGATTGATTTGATTTGTTTCCAAAATTCCTGAAACTGCCGTTTCATTTGCTTTATAAGACTTTTTATCAAGGACTTTTAGAATATCTAATTTATTAATACGTTCTTTTTTGTTATTTTGACGAGCATAGAATAAAGAATTAAATCTAACAAATTCTTGATGGTCAGTAGGTTCTTCGCCCTCTTTTCTTTCCTTCCAAGATAATTTTGCAATTGCAGTAGTATAATAAATTGGAAGATATTTAACATCAACAAAAACGTTTTCAAATTCTAAACGCTTCAAAAAATCTAAATATACATCATCTACATCTAGTCCATGCTTTTCAATTTCAGCTACAATTTTTGTTAAAGCATCATATTTAGAACATGTAGATTGCGCAATCTCAATATTATTGACATTACCTAATCTTGCTTTAATATCATTAATTGTCATAATAAGCCCCCTTTACATATTATCTATAATTTTTCTACTTCGTATTCAGGTTCGTCGATTACTTGAACGCTTTCAATAATTACTGGATCGTATGGACGATCATTTGGAGTTGTTCTAACTTTTACAATAGCATCAACTACTTCAATACCTTCAACAACTTTACCAAATGAAGCATATTGCTTATCGAGAAATTTACCATCTTTATGCATTATAAAAAATTGTGAGCCTGCAGAATTAGGCATCATTGATCGAGCCATTGAAATAACTCCACGTTCATGAGAAAGAGGATTTAATACTCCATTTTGATCAAATTCACCTTTAATGGAATAGCCAGGTCCTCCAGTACCATTTCCCTTAGGATCCCCACCTTGAATCATAAAGCCTTTGATGACACGATGAAAAGTCAAGCCATTATAGAATCCTTTTCTACATAATTCTACGAAATTTGCAGCAGTATTCTTTGCATATCGGTAATCCATTTCTAATTTTATTTCACCAAAATTTTTAATCTTTAATATAACCATATATTAATGCACCTCTATATTTATATTACTATTTATTCCTTGATATTGTTAGTTTTTATGATATATTCTTTAACTTCTTTTAACGAATTCATAATAAGTGCAGTCGAATTATAAACAAATTCATCCGGTTTCACATAATCTGGAACCATAATTGTAGTCGCATTTGCTTTTAATCCTGCTACTACGCCGCTTATTGCATCTTCAACTACTATTGTTTCAGATGGTAAACAATTAGATTGTCTCATTCCTTCAATAAAGATATCAGGACTAGGCTTTCCTTGCTTCACCATGTCATTTGTAATGTAATAATCAAATTCATTTAACAAAGGGAACAAAGTTCGATAAACCTCAACTCTTTTCGAATTAGTCGATGTACATAAACATATTTTTATATTATGCTTTTTTAAAAAAAGTATTAATTCTTCAGCATAAGGCATCGCTTCAAGTTCATTAGATTTCATCGCGTTAATAATGTATTCAAAGCGATATTCAGAAAGAATATCGTAAGGAAAATCTTCACCATAAATATTTTTAAAATATCTTTTAGAGTTTTCTCTAGATAATCCAAAAGAGCCTATTACCGCTTCCCTAGATACATCGTACCCAAGTTTTTTCCCTTCAATTATCTTACTAGAAATAGTATATTTTTCCGAATTGATAATCGTTCCATCCATATCAAACAATACGCACTTAATCATAAATACTTCTCCAATTCATAAAGTGAATCGATTATAGGAGCATCGACTTTGCTTAACACATTTCTAGATTGATGACCATAAGATAATAAAATCACTTCTCCACCAATAGATTTAGCTACTTCAAAATCATGCGTTGAATCTCCAATGAATAAACATTCATTAGGATCAATCCCATTTTTATTAAAATATTCTTTTGCAATATCGATTTTTGAAGAAGCTTTAACATTATCAAGTCCTAGTACAGCATCAAAATATTTATCGATTTTAAACATCGAAATTTGTTCTTTTAAATTATTGATTTCCGATGCGGAAAGAAGGATAAGTTTATATCCTTTTTCCTTCAATTTATTTAATGAATCCTCTACTCCATCATAAAGGTTACATTTAAAAGAAGATGGTTGATAATCTTTTATAAAATCAAGACTCAATTCTTCAAATGTATATCCTTCAAATGTAAACCCTGCTTTTTTATAATATTCGATAATAGGAAAAGTAAATATTTCCTTATATCTTTCTAAATCTATTGGAGGTAATGATTTTTTCATTAACATCTTATTAAGCAAATTCAAACAAAGATCTACATCATTAATTATCGTTCCATTAAAATCAAAAACAACATACTTATACTTCATAATAATTATTGAGTTTTTTCTAATCTATTCTTTCTATCGATAAACAAATATTTAAAGAATCTAACTGCAGTATATCCTATGAAACCACCGAATGTAATATCACTTAAGAAATGTGCACCAGCGATTATTCTAAATAACCCGACAAAAACAACATACAAAATGCAACCTGAATAAATAATTGTCTTCCATTTCATATTATCAAATTTTTTAAATAAGGAAGGTAAACATAATAAATTAAATATCATCGACGCAGAAAAGGTATGTCCAGAAGGAAAAGATTTAAAAGCATCACTTGGTAACATTTCTTTTAATTCTCCAATATTAGGAATAGACTTATTTCCGAATTTATACCATGGCATAAAGATGGAGAAATCATCAAGTTGATTCATCGCTCTAAACCTGATTCTTCCAGCAGGGCCTTTAATAATTTCAATTAGAAGATAGAATGCGCAAGAACCAATGATAACAAAAGTCATCCTAAGGAATTTATTTGCATGATCATCATTCAACTTTCTAATGAAAACTAATCCTAAAAACGCACAAAAAAGTCCGAATAATCCATATATTAATAACATATCGAATTTGTTTAATAAATGTTCACTGCCTTCATAACGATAATAATATTTAAAACAATCACGACAGAATATTGCAGCAACTCCTACCGCGCCTAGTGCAAACACATATTGAAGGTATTTCCATTTATCTTCCCTTAAATATGTAACTCGATATAAGATAAGACATCCAAAGAAAGTCATTCCCCATATTGGAAAACTTCCTCCAATTTCAACGAGTTCTGCGACAAAATTAGTCGTATAATACTTTCCAGGTTTAAGTCCGTTTACTAAAGCTTTTGATATTTGTAAGTCATATACTGTTGCAACTAATATTAAAGTCACAAAAATAATAATAGGAATAATTGTTTCTAAAATTTTTGGTAATCTTTCTTTTATTTTTTCCATGTGCTTAACCCCCAATTTTCTAGATTCCATTCATCTGAATAAACATTGCATTCATAATCTATATAATATAGTAAATCATTATTGACGACAAAATTTGTCGGATAATAATCAATATTTAGATTTTTATTATAGCATAATCTTGCCATTTCTTGAACTTGAGGAATATATTTATCTATATTCTCTCCTCTATCTATTAATTCTTTTATAGTTGGACCATCAATATACTCTTTAATAATAATCTCTTTTACTTCATCAATCAAAATCATTTTTGGAACTCGAACACCTGTTTGTTGAATGCGATTATAATCTAATTTTTCCGCTTGTATCTTATCTCCAAAATTATAATACGAACAAGGTTCATGATGAATTTTCTTTAAAGTAACTAATTTATCATTTTCCGATGCTAAATATGAATACCCGCCTTTTCCTTTTCCTAAATATTTAATTATCTCATATCTTTTATTCGATACAGTGAAGTATAAAGGAATAATATAACGTTTAAAAGAATGATTGTCATAGATAAAGTCTTCTTTGAAAATTCCCCCATTATTTTGAATTGTCTTTAATGCCCCTTCATTAGAGGAAAGCGAAGTAACCTCTATTTCATCAAAATGAAATTTTTTACATTCACCAAGGAGAAGTTTTAATCCCTCTACTCCATATCCTTTTCTTCTTTCACTAGGTCTAATTACATATTCAATGTGACCACCATATTCCTTAAATATACTAGAACAAATCAAATGAAGATTAAACATTCCAAGTATTCTATCATTTTCTACTAAAATGTACTGAACAGTAGGAACGACATTGGGCTCATCTTTAGAGTAGATTATTGATTCAAGAGAGCTCACCCAATTTATCCATTCATGAATATCATCATACTCTTGAAGTAATGAACATCCATCACAAGATGAATTTGCTTCAATTAATTCTTTTTTGAATTCTTCTATTTCTTTTATATATTCATTATTTACTTTAATTAATTTCATTATCTTCTCCTAATAATCTACAATATCATTTTAGCATTTAATTCTACATTACAAGAGAAAAAAATCTCAATAAAAAACCCAATGATTTCTTCATTGTGCATTATATTTAGTTTTCATTATTTTCTTGATATTCTTCGATTATTTCATCTAATTCATCATATTCTTCATCGGATTCAATATCATGAATATTTCCTTCATTATCAACTGTTCCAGCAACTAATTCAGTGCATTCAGCATCTTTAAAGAAAACGATGTAATCTTTATTGAATTTATCACTATGATAAGTAAAATAAATCTTTAATTCTTCCTTTTCACCTTTATCATTTTCAAAGATGATAACATTATCTTTTTCCATTTGCCACCTCTATTAATTCTATTTTAGAATTGTTTCTTAAGATTTGCAAATGCTAAATCAATTTTAGAAGGATCCTTTCCTCCTCCTTGAGCAACATCTGGTCTTCCTCCACCAGTTCCACCGCAAGTAGTTGCAACTTCTTTAATAATATTACCTGCTTTATATGTACCAATTAAATCCTTTGATACTGAAGCAATAAATTGAATCTTATCATCTAATACATTTGCAAGAACTACGATGCTTGAATCATACTTAACTTTTAAGGAATCGAATAATGATGAGAACATTTCTTTATTCATATTCGATACTGTTTTTAATAAAACGTGTTTTCCATTAATCACTTCAAATTCATTCTCAATCTCTTTAGATTTAAAGTTACTTACTTCTTGATTCAATACTCCATTTTCCTTTTTCAATTTATTATTCTCTTCTATTAATGAATTAATTCTTGAAGCAATTTCACTTGGTGAACCAGCTTTTACTAAACCTTGAATTGAATTCAATAATACATCTTTATTCTTTAATAAATCATAAGCTTCAATACCTGTACGAGCTTCTATTCTTCTAATTCCTGCTGCAACAGATTCTTCATAAGAAATTGCAAATGAACCAATATCTCTAGTATTTGAAACGTGAGTTCCACCACAGAATTCGCTAGAAATATCACCCATTTCTACTACTCTTACAGTATCTCCATATTTCTCATTAAATAAACTCATTGCACCTTTCTTTTTTGCTTCATCTATAGGAAGAATTTCAGTAATAACATCCTTTCCAGAAACGATATATTCATTAACAGTCTTTTCGATTTGTGCTAATTGTTTAAAGGAAATTTTTTCAAAATGTGCAAAGTCGAATCTCAAACAATTTTCCGATACAAAAGATCCTTCTTGACGAACATGATCACCTAAAATGACTTGTAATGCTTTTTGTAATAAGTGAGTTGCAGAGTGATTTCTTTCAATTGCTCTTCTTCTTTCAGTATTTAGATTAAGTCTAAATTTATCTCCTACTTTGACTTCACCATATGAAACCTTAACACTATGTAAATGTTGTTTATTAGGTGCGATTGTAACATCGAGTACTTCTAAAGAGCAATTGTCATTATCAATTGTTCCACTATCTGCAACTTGACCACCCATTGTTGCATAGAAGGTAGTTTTATCAAATATAATTTCCCCTTCATCATCAATGGAATCAACTTTAACCCCATCTTTAAATAAACCAATAACAGTAGCATCAATGCATTCATTCTTATAGATGAATTCACTTTCATCTTTGAAGTTCATTAAATCAAATGATTGGCTTCTCATCGATTCACGTTCACCGCGTGCAGCTCTAGCACGATCTTTTTGTGTCTTCATCTCTTTTTCAAAGCCTTCTCTATCACATGTTTTTCCTTCTTCTTCTGCGATTTCTTCAGTCAATTCATAAGGAAAACCATATGTATCATATAATTTAAATGCATCACTTCCTGAAAGAACTGATTCAGTTTCTTGAAGCATTTTTTTACATAAAACTTCTCCTTGATTCAATGTAGAAGCAAATTTTACTTCCTCTGCATTAATCATCTTCATTACCTTATCTTTCTTTTCCAATAAATAAGGATAATATGATTTCATATTCTCACATACAATAGGAACTAAATCTGATAAAAATGGCTTATTTATTCCCAATTTTCTTCCATATCTAACTGCTCTTCTTAAGATTCTTCTTAAAACATATCCTCTTCCTTCATTAGAGAAAGATGCTCCATCTGCTAAAGCAAATGTACATGTTCTAATATGGTCTGCGATAACGCGATATGCCATCTTATTTTCACCTTCATAAGGAAGAGATGACAATTTCATTGCATATTCAATATATGGATAGAATAGATCTGTATCGTAATTTGTTTCTACTCCTTGAATGACGCAAGCAATTCTTTCTAAACCAGCACCTGTATCAATATTCTTCGAAGGGAGTTCTTTATAGTCTTTTCTATCAACTCCAACTTCAGCATTATATTGCGAGAAAACGATATTCCAGATTTCGATATAACGATCGTTTTCAATATCTTCCTCTAATAATTTTATTCCAAGATGATCAGGATCGTATTTTTCTCCTCTATCAAAGAAGATTTCCGTATCAGGTCCACAAGGGCCAGAACCGATTTCCCAGAAATTATCTTCAAGAGGAATTAGATGAGTAGGATCGATTCCACATTTAATCCATAAATCACGTGAAGCAATATCGTCTGGATGATGAGTAATATATAGTTTATCCTTTGGGAAAGCAAACCATTTTTCATCAGTTAATAGTTCAACTGCCCAAGGAATAACTTCATTTCTAAAATAATCACCGATTGAAAAGTTTCCAAGCATTTCAAAGAAAGTATGGTGACGGGCTGTTTTACCAACATTTTCAATATCGTTTGTTCTTAAAGCTTTTTGAGCATTAGTAATTCTACTATGCTTTGAGATTTCCGAACCATCAAAATATTTCTTTAATGCTGCAACACCAGCATTAATCCAAAGTAAAGTAGGATCATTATTTGGAATTAATGAAGCACTAGGTTCGACGTAGTGTCCTTTACTTTTAAAGAAATCAAGCCACATTTGTCTGATTTCAGATGATGTCATACTTTTCATAAACATACCTCCAAAAAATAAAAAAAGTACCGAAATACAGGAACGAAAAATTCGCGGTACCATCCTGATTCAACATTTCTATTGAAATGAGCTCTTAATTAATAATCTATAACGTAGATCAAACGTAGGAATTACCCTAAATCTCCAAAGTAGCAATTTATTGAATTATAGAACATTTTCACCATCCATATTCTCTCTAAATATAAAATCAATAAATAATCTTTTTCATCGATTGCAAAACCATTATAAATAATCATAAAAATTAATTCAATTATTCAATTATATTTTCTTTTCTTTTTCATCTAATAACATATTATACGCTTTTGCAGAAGGAAGATTCCATCGATAAATTGACGCTAAACTCCTTAATACAACTACGCTTCCACTGCTAATGCAAATAGAAAAAATATCATTGACATTCAAAGAATACAAAATTGCATATATAGTACTTCCAATAATGCTGGGTGTAATATAACAATGCTTTTTAAAAATATTAGGAATCTCACCTATAAAGACATCTCTAAACATTCTACCTCCTACACCTGAAATAACCCCAAGAGTAATTACAAACACATATTTTTCAATTAAAGAGGCATTTACTGGAATGGCATCATACGCTTCCTTTACCCCATATATACAAAATATTGCTGTTCCAAGCGCATCTATCACATATATCCATAAGTCGTGAGCATGAATATCAATTATAAATACAGTCTTTTTATAATAAGCAATGAAAAACCATATTGTAGAAATAATAATAGCAGCTAGTGCAAGAATCAAATATTGAGAATCCCAAAAAATATGAGGAGGTCCATTATTAATAATTAAATCTCTTAATAAGCCTCCCCCAAATATCCCAATAAGAGTTAGAATCCAAACACCTAAAATGTCAACTTTTTTTCTTAAAGCAGTGATTGCTCCACTAGTTGCAAAAGAGATACATCCAATCATCTGAATAATAAAGAGAATTACATCGATATTAGAATCAAAATCAAGTAAAAAAATCATAAAACCACCTATATAAAAATATTTCTTCTTCTATGAATTCATTACAAAATATCTACACAGTGATTATCCTTATTTCCATTCATCCTCTCATTGTGAAATTTAACGATTTATACATAAATCATTACAGTTTAAAATCATTATTTATGAATATTTCTTAAAATATTACGAGCTATTCTTCTTTTCATTCTTCTTTGATTTCTTCTTATTTGACATAAAAATCTTATTCCAATCATGGAAGATAATACATCGATGTCACTAAGCTTAATCGTTTTCTTAGATTTCAATACTTCATCTCTATCGTAGATATATTCTACTTCATCGTATTTCATAAAAATCCTTTCCCGTTAGAAAAAAAATCACTAACGACATTATCGTTAATGATCTCGCCAAATCTTGTTAGGATTGTTAATACCGATGTTTTTCACATGTCTTGACGATATTAACCGAGTAAGCTACTCCTCATTTACAAGAATATATTAAACTATAGTAAAAGAAATCTCAAGAAAAAACGATATTCTATCTATAATTCCAATTCATTCATTCTTAATAACTCACATACAGCTTGTGCTCTACCTTTAACACCAAGTTTTTGCATAACATTAGATATATGATTGCGTACAGTTTTTTCAGAAATGAACAATTGATCTGCAATTTCTTTTGTCGTCTTATTAATGATTACTCGTTCAAATACTTCCCGTTCCCGTTTAGTTAATATTGAAGGCATAATAGATCACTCCTATACGTCTTAGTATATGAAAAAAATAATTATTTGCCTTTTATATCGCAAAAATTAATTATGAATAATTCAATTGCATTAACAGGATCAATCTCCATTCCTTTTATCTTACAATCAATAGAATAAAGATGTTCCATAATATTACAGATAGATGAATAATCTAATCTAACTAAAGTACGACATAAAATCTTTACTCGATAAGGATTCATCTTTAATTCTTTTGCAATATTATCTAGAGACATTTTCTCTTTTGTATATAAATACGATACCTCTTGATATGTTCTAAATTGAGAAGCTAGAAGATTCAAAATTAATACTGGTTCTTCCTTTTGAACAATTAAATCTCTAAATGTTTTTAAAGAGGTAGAGATATTACCATTAATCAAATTCTCACATATATTAAAAGCATTTTGTTCAAGAGGAATTGGAACCATAACTGCAACATCCTCTTCTTTTATATCTTTTTTATATAATGACAATTTATCCGCCTCTTGGATAAAACTAGTTACATTATCACCAATTCTTTCAAATAAAAGATTTATTGCACCTTCCGAAATAGTACATCCTTTCTTTTGAAAATATAATCCTGCGCTTTGACGAAGCGAATCTATAGTTAAACCCTCTTCAAAATAAATATTCGCATTTTTCTTCAAAGCTTTAACTACTTCACTCTTTTCATTTAATTTATCAATTTCGATAAAAAAAAGTAAATATACCTCTTCTGATTTATCCTTATCAATATATTCGACTAATTCATCATAATTCTGATTCTTTTCAATATCCACCTTATCTTTAATCGTTCCTAAAAAATATGGATTATCTACTTGAACTACCTTCTTTCCACCTAATGGAAGAAGTGAACACTCATAAACTATATCTTGAACCAAAACTTCTTTTGCATTTAATTTGACATAAGAAAAATCATCAATTTCTTCACCTAAAATCGAAGAAACTACTTTTTTACATCTTTTACTGATTAATGGGTATTGACTACCATAAATTAATATAACCATCGATAAACTCCATTGAATTCTATTTTATAAGAATTTCTTTAAGACTTACCCATTATAACATAATTTTATCAGGATTTTACATTATCTAGATGAAATACTCTTTCCTAGATTAGTAAATCAAAATGATTATATGTATTATTATCAAACGAGAGCGGAATCTTATAATTCATCATTCTTTCTATTCCCTTTAATGATAAATAATACTTTACATTAATAGGAAGTGGTAACTCATTAAATACCTCATTGACTAAATCCAAATATGAATAAAGTAAGATGTTTTTAAAATGGATCTTTGAATCCTCTATTATCTCATTAATAATATTTCCAAACGCAAACGCGATATTTGATATATATTTATCATACCCATCAAATACATGATTAGTAATATTATTATCATTTTCAATAATTACTTTATCAAATAATTCATTTTCCTTTGTCGCATAATACACGTCTTTTAAGACAATTCCTTTCACATTATTATGCTTAATCAATCTCAATAAATCCTTCCTTATTAATCCATCACATTCTAAATAGAACTTATATGATGAAAGTCTTACAATAATACTCTCATAAAAATCGAGAATATCTTCTCTTTTTACTTCATATAAATATGGTCTATGTAAATAGATAGTATCATCAACATTATACATTTTTGTTTTATCAATCACTTCGTTAATGTCGGAAGAATAAATATTAATAACTCGATTTAATTTTGAATTCTCTTTAACATAATTGTATATATTTCTTTTTTCTATTTCATTCAAATTCAAGGTCTCACTCGTTAATGAGAATAAAGATAATTCATCAATGGAATTACGTTCATTCATTTCAATTATCTTATTCAAATTGTCGTAATCGACTTCTAAATCAGAGTTAAAAGGAGTAATGAGGTTTGAGATTATTTTCTTCATATCACTATTAAGATATGCAAGAAAAATAAAATGTACTCGATATTGAATCAAGTACATCAAGAAATTATTTTTTTGCACCTTTTTTTGATGGAGTTTTAGAAACTACTTTCTTCTCAACCTTTTTAGGAGCAGCCTTTTTAGCTGCATCAGTAGTCTTTTTTTCAACCTTCTTAGATGGTTGAGTAGGAGTTTTCTTCTTTCCTAAATCAACCGATTCAGTAGGTTTAGCCATTATCACTTCAGATTTTTTTAGCGATTCTTCCTTTTTCTTTTGTTTTGCAGCTAATTCTTTCTTCTTTAGCGTTTCTAAATCGTAATCAATCTTAGTAATCAATGATTTTCCTTTTGGTTGAGAGATGTATTTCTTACTCTTCAATTCTGTAATTGCTTCCTTAAAACGATATGTAACACCTTGTGAAAGTGTTCTAATTTGACGTGAACAAAGTTTTTCAATAATTTTGAAGATTATTGGCTTCATAACCATCATTTCAAATTCTATATTTTGTACATAGAAATAGAATCTTGCAAGTCTTTCGATTGAATCATCTCCATCTGCGAAGAAGTTATCAATATCAGCGCAGATCTTTACACATTGTCTTGAAGCCTTCTTACATGAAGAAGCATTTCTAATATGAGGAACAATTAATGGCCAGAAACAGATAATGTAATATAGACTGTATTGTGTGTCACCAATAAATGTTGTTGCAAATACTAATACAGTAGCAATTACTGCAAGTAAAATCATATAGAAATAAAATTGACGGCTTAATAGGAATCTAGTCTTTGCAGCAGTTTGACGTGCGATATATAAATAACTATAATCATCAGATATATCTTCAGGTACATCAACAATATGAACCTTTTTTGCTTTAAAGAAACGAGGATTCCCTTTTCTAATTCCTAATTCATGCATTTCATTAGTTGATTCTCTATCATATTCAATTTTGGAAAATGTAGAACCTGTTATAGTTGATTCATATAATTGTTGAAGAAGAATAGCTTTTTCTTTAAAATCAGCGATAAGTTGAGAGAAGACTTCATTAAGTAACGTTAAACCAAATGATACTAATGAACAAGCGATTTTTACATTATTATCAGAAGTAGGCAAAAAGCAAATTGCAACTGGGATGATATTCAAGGAGTACAAAATGAATTTGAATATTTTCAATTCAAAGAACATTTGTTTGCTACCATAATGAAATTTTGCGCAATTTAAATCTGCACATCTTGTTTTAACTTTATTCATAAATACACGTCCCCCTTATGTGTTTCACGATAAAATTGAACTATACAAGACAATTTTAAATAAAATGTAATTTATTGTCAATTATGTTATAAATATAATATATTTTTTCCTATTTTTATTATCTATCGCTGAAATAAATAATATCATCAATAAATAAGTATTATTTTTTCTTGTTTTTATAATCTGAAATTCCCTCTTTTACCCTATTTAAGTATGATTTAAGTTGTTCACTCAATGATAAACCAGATTTAAAAGGAAGAACGAATGAAATCTTTTCCTTAGCTTTTTCTTGGAAATCACGAATATGCTTTTTCAATTCTTCATATCTAACAACTATATTATGCTCCTTTGCAAATGAACGAATCTTGGTAGTAATTTTTAAAGAATATCCAAAATCAACGATGATGATTCCATAGAACATTCCAAGCAAGAATGGAAGCCAAGCATTATTTAGTGATGAAGAAGCAAACCAACTAAGATACTTTTCACATACACCCATAATAACGAAATGGAAGAAAGCTGCGATTATTCCCCAAAATAAGGAAAATAATGGACATATAATACCTTGTATATTCCCTTTTCTATCAGAATAATCCCATAATTTTATTCCCATTCCCTTAATGAAAATAATTCCAGCGATATATTCAATCAAAGTCATTACTAAAGTCATAATAACAATAACAAGCAAATCATTTACCCAAGGAGCACAATTAATCCATTTTTCAAAATCTATAAAATAATCGATGAGAAATAATCCTGATAATCCAAATCCATATAAAGGGAGATAAGGACCAACTAAAAAGCCAGGATTAATCCATTTTTTTGATGAGAAAAATCGTCTAAATAATAATTCAATAACCCACCCTATCATTGAACCAAATGAAAATAGAACGCATATACAAAAGAATAAATCCATAAAAATATCCTCCTATAAACATTGTAAAATCATAAAAGCGTAATGTAAACATAATCATATTGTTTATAATAAACACTGCATAAAATTTTTAATTGCAAAATTATTCGATAATCACTATAAATATTGTTAGAGAACATATTATGATTATATAATAAAGATATATGGAGTAAATAAATGGCACTAAAAGATACAATTAACCAAATAAATGCAATGCGTAAAGAACAAAAAATCATATACGCTAAAGAAGCAGTAAAAGAGATTGAGGCATATGGAGATAAGCACAATTTAAGCGAAATTGAAGTCGGGGACATCTTCTTTTCGTTAGTAAAATTATTTACATATGCAGATCATGTTTGCACTTCTTTAGAACGTGAATTATTCAATAAAACATTTGGAGTGAATTTCACAGAAGAACAATTTGAAAAAATCACAGAAGATGGAAATGACAAAACATTTAAAGAACAAACTAGAGAAATGATATTAAAAATGGATACGGATACGCAAATGTCAGCATTAATCTTTGGTTTATCAATAATGACTATCGATAATTCAATTACCGAATCTGAGGAAGCTCTTATTTCCGAAATATTTGCTAAGGGGCTGTAAAGAAATAAATCATGATTGATTGTTTCTTACAGTCCTTTTTAATTTATAAAAAAGCTAGAAAAAGAGCCATTATTCTAAAGAATAATGACTCAATTTCTGTTATAATTAAC
>CAMCEE010000004.1 GCA_945873815.1 uncultured Caryophanales bacterium | reverse complement strand
CCGTAGTGGCGAAGGTATCCGTAAGGACAGAATAGCGAGCTGCCGGGCTTTTTTTATTTAAATAACAAACGTAAAAAAAGCCTTAAATCCGATATTTTTATAAAAAAAACTATTAAATATTATCATTATATGATAAAATATTTTTACTTGTTAGGAGGCTTAATATGGATATTGACAAGAAAACCCAATATGGCACGATTAACATTACCCTAGATGCTATCGCAGCTGTTGCAGGTAAAGCTGCTACTGAATGCTATGGTGTAGTAGGCATGTCTAGCAGACATTCAATCAAAGATGAAATCAATGATTTATTGAAAAGTGAAAATTATTCAAAAGGTGTTTACGTTCATAAGAATTCTAAAGGCCTCATTGAAGTGGATATTTATATTGTTGTTAGTTATGGACTTAGAATTACTGAGATTGTTTCAGCAGTCCAAAAAAAGGTCAGATATGAATTAGAAAAGACTTTTAATATTAAATTTGCTGCAATAAATGTTTATGTCCAAGGTATTAAAAATATCTAGGAGTAGAGGAGAAAATAAAAAATGAAATATATCGATGGTGCAATGTTAAAGCAAATGATTATTTCTGGTGCTAACTATTTATTTAACTGTTATCCTGAAGTTGATGCTTTAAATGTGTTCCCAGTCCCTGATGGTGATACTGGTACAAATATGAATCTTACAATGCAAAGTGGTGCAAAAGAAGTACAAAATAAGAACAGTACTAATGTGTATGACATTGCTAAATCTTTTTCTAGAGGTTTATTGATGGGTGCAAGAGGTAACTCTGGTGTTATCTTGAGCCAAATTTTTAGAGGATTTGCTGCAGCTTTAGAAGGTGTTGAAAAGATTGATGCTGTCACTCTTTCACAAGCTTTCTCAAATGGTAAAGATGTTGCATATAAAGCAGTTATGAGACCAGTTGAAGGTACAATATTAACTGTTATTAGAGAAGCAAGTGATGAACTTGCAAGACAAGTTAATTCAAAGATGGATGTAGATAAAGCATTCGATATTTTATATGTTGAATCGAGAGCTTCATTATTAAGAACACCTGACTTATTACCTGTTTTAAAAGAAGTTGGAGTCGTTGACTCAGGCGGTACTGGACTTTGCAAGATTTTACATGGTTTTAAAAAAGCATTAAGAGGAGAAGTAGTTGAAAAGAATATGGCTACTGCTGTTGATGTTCAACAACCAATGGCAGGTGCAAATATTGAAGGTGATGAATACGGGTATTGTACAGAATTTATCATGCGTTTACCATTTGAACCATCTGATGCTGGTAAAAAGGTGTTTGTCGAGAAGAGATTTACAGGAGTTTTAAATTCACACGGTAATTCTTTAGTAGTTGTAAGAGATGAAGACTTAGTAAAAGTCCACGTTCATACATTAAATCCAGGAAACATTCTTACATATGCACAACAATTCGGTGAATTTGTAAAGATTAAGATTGAAAACATGTCTGAACAACATACTCAATTACAAGAAGAAGGTAAAGCACCTGACCAACAAAAGCCACAAGAAGTTGCTGAATATGCAATTATTGCAGTTGCTGCTGGAGAAGGTATTGAAAATAAGTTTAAGGAATATGGAGTTTCACAAATCGTTTCTGGTGGACAAACAATGAATCCTTCAACAGAAGATTTTGTCGCGGCAATTAAGAAATGTAATGCTAAAAAAATATTTATTCTCCCAAACAACTCAAATATAGTTATGGCAGCTCAACAAGCATGTGATGTTGCTCCTGAGGGAGTAGAAGCTAGAGTTATTCCTACAAAAACTATTCCTCAAGGTTTAGTAGCTTGTATGATGTTTAATCCAGAATCAGAGATGGATGACAATGAAAATGAAATGAATGAAGCAATAGGTAATGTTAAAACTGGTCAAGTTACTTTTGCGATTAAAGATACTTCATTTGAGGGAGTAGAAGTTAAAAAAGATCAATTTATCGCACTTTTTGGTAAATCGATTGTATGTTGCTATCCTGAAAAAATTAAAACGACATTGGAAATGATAGAAAATATGGTTGATGATATGACTTCCATTATCTCTCTTATTACAGGTGAAGATGTAACGAAAGAAGAAACAGGTACAGTTGTAAATGCGATAAATGAGAAATTTCCTGATATCGAACTTGAAGTAATTGAAGGTAAACAACCAGTATATTCTTTCATTGTTGGAGTAGAATAGAATAAAATAAAACGAATAAGCTCATGAAAATGAGCTTTTTTTGATATATATTTGGAATTCGTATCGTTTTTTTTATGTTATACTATCTCTAGGAGAAAAAGATGAAACTGTTAACCAATTCTAAAACATTGATAGAGAATATTAATTCTCTTGGAATAAACGATTCTGAAGGACTTATCGAATATCTTCCATATCGATATGAGGTTTTTAATTACTCAAAAGAAGAAAACATTAAAGATAAAGATCGAGTAGTATTAATGGGAAGAATAGTTTCTAACCCAAAAATTATTAGGAATACAAAGATTAATATTGTGTCATTTCATTTTATTTCAAGAGGAAATAAACTCTATATGGTTAAAGCGTTCAATCAATCATATATAGGAGGAATAATCAATTTAGAAGATGAATTTACGCTCGTTGGTAGATTTAATTATGAAAAGAACGAAATAACGCTCAGTAGCCTTAAAAAAGGTGAAATTCCACAAGAGGAAAGATATAGACCAATGTATCATCTTCCTTCTAATATAAATGATTCAACATATAGGAATTTAGTTAAAAGAACATTGAATAATGAGTCTTTCCATATGGAAGATTATCTTCCTAGAAAGTTAGTTAGCAAATATCACCTTCTAAGTCACGATGAAGCATTACATTCAATTCATTTTCCTAAAAATGAAGAAGATCTACATAACGCTCTTAGAACGTTAAAATTTGAGGAATGTATGGATTTTTGCTTAAAAAATAGAATTGTTCGAAATAGAAATGCCTTGTTATCTAAAAAAAATGATATTGAGATAAATACGACTAAAATAAATGAATTCATAAAATCTCTTCCGTTTAAGTTAACGGAAGATCAAACGCAAGCGATTAGAGAGATTGTTTTTGATATGAAGAAGGAAAAATTGATGTATCGTCTTCTTCAAGGAGATGTAGGAACAGGAAAAACGTTAGTCGCGGTGATTGCCTTGTACGCTAATTATTTACGTTTAAAACAAGGAGTACTTATGGCTCCAACAGATGCTTTAGCTCGTCAACATTACGAGAATGTTGCTTCTCTTTTGGAAAAATATAATATCCATGTTGCATTAGTAGTTGGTTCATTATCAAAAGGAGAAAGAAAAGAGATTATAAAAAAGATACGTGCTGGTGAAGTTGATATTGTGGTTGGAACGCATGCTGTTTTTAGCGATGATTTTGAATATGTATCGTTAGGACTTGCCGTTATTGATGAACAACATCGATTTGGAGTTAATCAACGTAATAAACTCGTCAATAAAGGTGGCGAAGTGGATTTGCTTTTAATGAGTGCAACGCCAATTCCAAGAACTTTGTCTTTATCAATATATGGTGATTTAGAAGTTTCAACATTAGCCAAATATCCAAATAATGCGAGAAAAGTTCGTACTTTAGTTGTCTCTTATGAATCAAAAAAGATTACTGGACTAATTGATTATTGTTTAAAAAATGAACGTCAGGTTTTTATGGTTTGTCCTAAGATTACATCAAATTATAATGATGAATCGGCAGTTAAAAATGTATATGAAAAATATCATGATATATATGGAGATAAAATAGGATTACTTCATGGGAAAATGAAGGCGGAAGAAAAAAATATAATATTAGAAGAATTTAAGAAGAAAGAAATATTAATCCTAGTTGCAACTTCAATTGTTGAACTTGGAATCGATGTTAAAGAAGCAATGGGAATTATTATTTTTTCTGCGAATTCATTTGGACTTGCTTCTCTTCACCAACTTCGCGGAAGAGTTGGAAGAGATGGAAACGAAGGTTATTGCATTTTAGTAGATGATGAAAATGATGATTTATCGAGATTGAAGTTTCTAGAATCTTGTTCCGATGGCTTTAGGATTGCAGAGGAAGATTTACGTTTAAGAGGACCTGGCGATTTTATGGGGATAGAACAAAGTGGCTTTCCATCATTTAATACCCTTAATATCGTATCTGATTTTAAAATGTTTGAAATTGCGCGTGATGAAGTACAACATATTATGTTTGATTTAGACGATGAAGATAATAAGAAATATTATAATAAGATACAGAATGAACTCGATATGAATGAATTTGAGAATAAAAATGCTCTTTTTGATTAATTATGCGATATTAATTAATTTTAATATAAAATTAAGGTGTTCGTGTTATAATTAGAAAAAGGTGATTATCGTGGTAAGAGAAATTCGTGATTTATTAAATGAATTTAATATTCATACTGAAGATAGAAAATTATATCAAAGGGCATTTACACACCCTAGTTTTGTTAATGAAAAGAAATCATCTAATGGAGATTATGAGAGACTTGAATTTATCGGTGATGGTGTTCTTGATTTGACGGTTGCAGATATCGTTTATCGCCTTTATCCAAGTTTAAATCAAGGGGATCTTTCTAAAATCAGGATTAATTTTGTAAATGGTAAGACTCTTGCAATGTATGCAAGAAAATATAAAATGGAAAGTTTAATATTGATGGGGCATGGTCAAACTATTAATGGTGGACCAAACGATAAGATATTAGAAGATGTATTTGAAGCGTTTATCGGAGCAATTTATTTAGACAAAGGGTATGATTTTGTATACAATATTATCAATGAAATTTTTTATGAAGATATCAAGAATGTTCCAATGAACGTTTTGAAAGATTATAAATCTCAACTTCAAGAATATGTTCAAGCAGATACGAGAAATTGTGTAACGTATCGTGTTGTTTCCGAAACTGGCAATCCTCCTAATACGGAATTTGTAGTAGAAGTAATGTGGGATAATCAAGTTTATGGACAAGGGAAAGGACCTTCGAAAAAAAAAGCAGAACAAGAGGCTGCAAAAGATGCATTATCAAAAGTTGCGAGGTAAGAAATGGGATTATTTAGTTTTTTAAAAGAGAAAATTGTAGGTAAGTCGACAAAACAAAAAGATAAATATGTGGCTGGGCTTGATAAGTCTAGAAGAAATTTTTCATCTAAACTTAAATCACTAGCATCAAGATATCATAAAGTAGATGAAGCGTATTTTGATGAATTGGAGGAAATATTAATCGAAGCAGATGTTGGGGTTAATCTTACTTTAGA
The DNA here is from genome assembly GCA_945873815.1 of uncultured Caryophanales bacterium. Lineage (GTDB taxonomy): Bacteria > Bacillota_I > Bacilli_A > RFN20 > CAG-449 > UBA3210. The sequence continues at coordinate 128,570 of CAMCEE010000004.1, read as the reverse complement.
TATTGTTGAAGCAACAAAAAATGAAACGAGAATTAAAGGTATAACTGAACCAACACAAATCAATGAACTTCTCGTTGATAAAATGTTTGTTTCATATGTTCAACAAGGTGAAAACATCATTAACGAGATTACATTTAAAGAAAATGGTCCAACCGTTTTATTAGTGGTTGGAGTAAATGGTGTTGGTAAAACTACAACGATTGCAAAATTAGCAAAAAGATATATCGATAAAGGAAAAAAAGTGCTTTTAGTTGCAGGCGATACCTTTAGAGCAGGAGCTCAAGAACAATTAAAAGTATGGTCGGAGCGTCTTGGATGTGAGATAGTTACTGGTAAAGAAAATCAAGATCCAGCAAGTGTTGCATATGATGGAATGGTTAAAGCAAAGCAAAGTGGTGTTGATTTAGTGATTTGTGATACGGCTGGAAGATTACAAAATAAACTAAATTTAATGAATGAATTGAGTAAGATTAAAAGAGTTATCTCAAAGGAGATTCCAGATGCACCACATGAAACATTTTTAATCATTGATGCGACTACTGGTCAAAATGGAGTTTTACAAGCGAAAGCATTTAAAGAATGTACAGAAGTTACGGGTGTAGTTATTACGAAGATGGATGGTACTTCAAAAGGTGGGATTATCCTTGCGATAAGAGATGAATTAGGAATTCCTGTTAGATTTATTGGTCTTGGAGAGAAAATGGATGATTTAGAAGAATTTGATTTAGACCAATATCTTTACGGATTATGCTTAGGAGAAGAGAAATAAGATGAAGAGATTATTATTTGGTTTAGGATTAATATTATTGGTACAAGTACTAGTTATTGTTCTTTTTCACTATGTTTTTCATATTACAAATGTGATATATATTGAGATTGCAATTGATTTTGTCTTAGCATTTGTATTTTCAATTTTGAATTATCCTGGTGAAAGAAAAGAAGCAATAAAGGATCCTCTATTTCATAGAAATGTTGCGATTTATTTCGTTCTTTTAGTAGTATTCTCATTTATATTTATGTTTATTTAGGTGAGTTATGGAAGAATTGGAAAGAAACATAAGAATAAATGCTTTATTTGATAAATACGAGCCATTATTATCTAAAACTCAACAAAAGATGATTGGCTTATATTATCGTGATGATTTATCACTTGGTGAAATTGCAGAATTAGAGAATGTTTCTAGAAATGCTGTTTATGATAGCGTGAAAAAAGGAATTATTCTATTAGAAGAATATGAAATGAAATTACATCTTTTAGAAAAAAATAAAGAAGTGAATGAATTAATAGATAGGATTTTAGATATGAATATATCTATTGAAGTAACCAATTTATTAAACAAGGTGAAAGAAAGGGTGAATGAGTGATGGCGTTCGAATCGTTAAGTGATCGTTTTCAAGCAATATTAAAAAAGATAAAAGGACAATCTAGATTAACTGAAAGTAACATGGATGAAATGTTAAAGGAAATTCGTGTTGCATTACTTGAGGCTGATGTTAATTTTAAGGTTGTTAAAGAATTTGTTAATCAAGTAAAGGAAAAGGCATTAGGACAAGAAGTACTAACTAAGGTTAGTCCAGGTCAAATGCTTGTTAAAATAGTTCATGATGAATTAGAGGCTTTACTAGGTGCAGATCAATGCGAAGTGAACTTAAAAGCGCGTCCTACCGTTATTATGATGGTAGGTTTACAAGGTACTGGTAAAACGACTACTTCAGGTAAACTTGCAAAATTATTTAAAAAGAAATTTGCAAAGAAAGTATTGTTAGTGGCTGGTGACGTTTATCGTCCTGCAGCGATTGATCAATTATGTCAAGTAGGTAAACAAGTTGATGTTGAAGTATTGAATATGGGGGATAGTATCTCTCCTGTTGAAATTGCAAAAATGGGCGTTGAAAAAGCTAAGAATGAAGGTTTTGATGTCGTTATTATTGATACTGCAGGTCGTTTATCTATCGATGAAGCATTGATGCAAGAATTAAAAGATATAGAAGATAGTGTATCACCTCATGAAACATTACTTCTTGTTGATGCAATGTCAGGTCAAGATGCGGTTAATGTTGCGCGTACCTTTAATGAGAGATTGAAGTTAAGTGGTATTGTCATGTCTAAACTTGATGGTGATGCAAGAGGTGGCTCTGCATTATCGATTAAGCATTTAACTGGTATTCCAATTAAGTATGCTGGCGTTGGTGAAAAATTAGATGATTTAGAAATATTCCACCCAGATCGTATGGCTGATCGTATTTTAGGCATGGGAGATGTTGTTTCCCTTGTTGAAAAAGTTCAAGAAGAAATCGATGAAAAAGAGGCTAAGAAAACCGTTAATAAAATGATGAATGGTAAGTTTGATTTGAATGATATGCTTGCTCAACTTGAACAATTCAATAAACTTGGACCATTAAGCGGACTTTTAAAATTAATTCCTGGTATGCCAAAAATCAGCGAAGAAGATCAAGAAAAAGCGCAAAAGCAAATGAAAAAAACAAAGGCTATCATTTATTCGATGACTCCAAGAGAAAGACAAGATCCATCAATTATTAAGAATTCTAGAAAATTGAGAATTGCTGCAGGATGTGGTATGACTTCGTACGATGTTAATCGTGTCCTTGATCAATACGAACAAATGCAAAAGATGATGAAGCAAATGAAAAATAGAATGCCTAATGGAAGATTTCCAGGCATGAGATAATGTTAAAGAAAAGTTATTCATAATGAAATAGAGATTTGAAGCAATTGTCATGCAGATGAGAATTGCTTATTTTTATTTATGAAATATAGTCTTAATCAGTTTATTAACAACGCTCATCAAAAATTAGTTAGAAGTTATTTTATTACTATTACTTTATAATATTATGATTATTACGAATGATTCATAAATTTTTTATTATTTCTTAATGAATTTATGTCCTTTTTCTATTGCTTCAGTTTCCCATTTTGGAGTTTCATTATTTTCAATTTCATTTAGCAATTTTAATTCTTTTTTACTGAATTCATATTTTTCAAATAAGTCTGGACGATGCTTTTTTGTTAGTTTTAATGATTCTTTTAATCTCCATTTTGCAATAGCTTCGTGATTCCCTGAAAAGAGAATATCTGGAATTACTTCTCCTTCATAATCGTAGGGAAAAGTATATTGCGGATACTCTAATAATCCATTATTGAAAGATTCTTCACTAGTAGACTCAGTACTAATAACTCCATCAATAAGACGTACAATTGCATCTGATATTGTCATTGCTGCAACTTCTCCACCTGTTAAAATGAAATCACCAAGTGATATTAATTCGTCGACGTGCTTGTTGACTCTTTCATCGATTCCTTCATAATGACCACATATGAATATTAAGTGCTCTTCCTTAGACAAATCGATTGCTTTTTGTTGATTGAAAGTCTTTCCTCTAGGTGATGTTAATAGAACTTTAGAATTCTCTTTTCTTACCGATTTTAATGAATCGAGAATTGGTTGACATTGCATGATTAAACCAGCTCCTCCACCGGTAGGGTAATTATCTACTCGATGATTTTTATCGAGCGTAAAATCGCGAATGTTAACTAATTCAAATTCGACGAGATTTTTGCTTATCGCACGTTTAATTATTGAGTTTGAAAGGTATGATTCAAACATTTCAGGGAAGAGAGTTAAAATAGTAATTTTCATTATTCTACCATCCCATCAATCAATTTAACATTGATTGTTTTATTATCTATATCAATATTTTTTACGAATACATCTATGTAAGGAACAAGGATTTCTTTATTATTCTTCAATTTAATCCTTAGAGAACGTTTTCCGACAAATTCATCGATTGAAACGCATGTTCCTATATCACCGAGTTTTTCATCGATAATTTTGCATCCTATCATATCGCAGAAGTAATATAATCCCTCTTCAATAGGAGCATTATCTTTATCGATAACGATTTTCCATTGGATGAAAGGCTCAATAGACTCTAATGAAGGATATTCTTCGAAAGTTACGTAATCGAATTGTTGACTCGTATAACATTTTTTTACTGTGACTTCGATTAGTGTTCCATTTTTTTCATTATGTAAGAATAATTTGTTTCCTATTTTGTATCTTATATCAGCAAAATCAGTAGTAGAATATACTTTCACTGTGCCATCTAATCCTTTTGGTTTTAATATTGTTCCTAAATTTAATAAAGTCATATGCAGTACCTCAAAGTAATTATAAAATAAAAAGATGCAGTATTACCACATCTTCTTATTTATCTTATTTATTTGTTGATTATTGAACTACTCTTCAACTTTCACTTCATCATTATCAATGGAAGTAAACTTAATGTGGATTCTTTCGTTATTAGTTTTACCTGCGACTGATAAGACTTCGCGTAAAGCATCTGCAGTAGAACCGTGTTTTCCAATTAATCTGCCTGCATCATCTGCACTACACTTAATTAAGAATGTACGATCTTTTGAGTTTTCGTTTGGTAATTCTTCAATTGTAAGGCTTTCTGGTGCGCTGACGATTGGATCGATAAACTTATGAATAGCGTTTATGTAGTCCATAATTTATCACCTATTTTGAGTTCTTTTTAGCAGCTACTTTTTTGTCTGTGAATTCTTTGATGATTCCTTCTTTTGAAAGGATTGCTTTAACTGTATCAGATGGTTTTGCACCTTTTTCTAACCAGCTTAAGATTTTTTCTCTTTCAATAGTTAATGTTGGAGTATTTCCTTGTGCTTTTGGATCAAAGAAACCAACTTGTTCGATGATACGTGCATCACGTGCAGAACGAGAATCTGCAACAACAATTCTGTAAGATGGATCGTTATGACGACCTGTTCTTGTTAATCTAATTTTAACTGACATAATTTTTGTCCTCCTTGTTAGACCTTTTTTATGATAAAAGATGTATATTGATGTGTCAAGTACTTTTGCTTAACAGTTTTAAAAAATGTTATTTTTATTGGAATAGAATCACTTTTTTTGATTAAAAGATTGTTTTTTCTTGAAAACGTTAGTTTCGTTTGTTATTATATCAAAGCATACGGCGATGTATGTTGAGAATTCCTCTATGTAATCATATGAATTCAATAATTATCTTGAAAGGAGAACGTGTTATGAATAACGGATTAGTTGATTTAATCACAAAGTCACAAATTAGAACAGATTTACCTAATTTTGTTACTGGTGATACAATTAAAGTAAACGTTAGAATTACAGAAAACGGCAAATCAAGAATCCAAGCATTCCAAGGTGTCGTTATTGCACGTCGCGGCTCAGGAGTTAGCGAAACATTTATCATTAGAAAAATGTCATCAGGTGTTGGTGTTGAAAGAACATTCCCTGTAAACTCCCCATCTATTGCTTCTATCGAAGTCATTAAACATGGTAAAGTTAGAAGACATAAGATTTACTTCCTCAGAAGTAGAAAAGGTAAAGCTGCACGTCTTAAAGAAGTTTTGTAATCGGACTGAAAGCTTAATTGTTAAGAAATCACGGGTAGGTCATCGACCTACCTTTTTTTTGATTTTTATGCTATTTAATTATATTTTTTTTATTATTTCACTTAGAGTAATTAAGGACAAAATTTTTATTAACTTTTAATTATAAAATGCTGATAGAATAACTAGTAGAATCGCTTCATAATAGAATCATTCTAGATATTATATATCTATGAATCGTAATTTTATTTATTATTCGTTATGAATTATGTATAATTTTTATGAGGTGTAAGAATGAAAAAAATCTTAAAAATCATTTGGATAGTTATTGTATCAATTTCTATAGTAATCATCGGATTATGGGGCTATACAAAAATATGTTTTAATCCTATTGTTATTTCTGGAGATTCAATGATGAATACATTGTATGATGGACAAGTAGGATATGAAAGAAAGATTGAATTAGTTAAGGAAATAAATCGAGGAGACATCATCACTTTTAGAAAAGATAATAAGTCTATAGTTAAAAGAATCATTGGCCTTCCTAACGAAACTATAAAATTAAGGAATAACACCGTTTATATAAATGGAGAAGTCTTAGAGGAATTATATTTATCTGATGAAAATAAAACGGAGATTACTAATCACGGTATATATTCGAATATGACTGTTGAATTAAAAGAAAATGAATATTACGTGATGGGAGATAATCGTATGAATAGTTATGATTCTAGATATTATGGTCCTGTTTCCTATGATCAGTTTATCGGTAAAGTTAGAGTTATATATGGACAAGGTAAATGTGAAAATGAATGTAGTGACTTTACAGATTTTAGATATATTCCTTGGATTTTCTTTTAGGAGGGAAAACAATGCAACAAAAAGGTATACACTGGTTTCCAGGCCATATGAAGAAGGCGATGAGGGAAATTGAAGAAAAGATTAAACTAATTGATGTGATTATCGAAGTCATTGATTCGAGAGTTCCTCGTAGTAGTAAAAATAGATATTTAGAACAAATCACTAAAGGAAAAAAGAGAATTCTAGTTATGTCTAAAAAAGATTTATCTGATCCTAATATTGTATCTATGTGGGAAGATAAATATAAAGAGGAAGGATATTATCCTGTTGTTTGTGATCTAAATAACAAAAATGATATCAATTTAATTCTTAAAGCAATTGATGTTGCTGGAGAAGAAAGAAAACAAAAATACCTTAAAAAGGGAATGAAACCTCAACCTTTAAGATTGATGATTATCGGTATTCCAAACGTTGGAAAATCTACTCTTATCAATCGTTTATCAAAGAGAAGTTCTGCAAGTATTGCAAATACTCCAGGTCATACTAGAGCACAACAATGGATTCGTACTTCGTCTTTTGAATTATTAGATACTCCTGGTATTCTACCTCCTTCGTATGAAAATAGTACTGAGGCTTTGAAATTGGCACTTATTGGTGCGATGAAACTTGAAAATCTTTCTTCAAGTGATTTGGCTTCAAAACTTTTGAATTATCTAATAAAAAATCATCGTGAAGCTTTGAAAAATAAATATGATTTATCCGATGAAATAATAGAAAACAAAGAAGAAGTTTTTGAAGGTATTGCAAGAAGAAGAGGGTTATTATTAGGTGAAGGTAAACTAGATATAGATCGAGCTGAAATTCTCTTATTAAAGGAATTTAAAGAGGGTCTTATCGTTAAAGTGGTATTAGATGAAATATGTTAGATTATGAATTATCGATATTTGAAAAAGGATACAATTTAATCGTTGGATGTGATGAAGCAGGGAGAGGCCCGCTTTGTGGTCCAGTTGTTTGCGCTGCTTGCATTTTGCCAAAAGGGTATCGCAATGATTTGATTAATGACTCAAAAAAACTAACAGAAAAGAAAAGAAATGCCTTATATGATGAAATAATAAAATCAGCGATTAGTTATTGTATTGTGGAGATTTCGCCTGAAGAAATAGATAGAATAAACATCTATGAGGCGAGTAGAAAAGGAATGACGGAAGCAATAAAAGGGCTATCTGTTCAACCTGATTACATAATTACTGATTGTATGCCTTTAAAGGAATTTCCAACTCTTCCAATTGAACCAATTGTAAAAGGAGATGCAAAGGCGATGTCTGTCGCAGCTGCATCAATTTTAGCAAAAGTTACAAGAGATAGAATTATGGATGAATTGGATAAGAAATATCCTCAATATCAATTTCATAAGCATAAAGGGTATCCAACAAAAGAGCATCTCGAATTGCTTAAAATTTATGGGCCAATTAAGGGATTATATCGATATTCTTATCGACCAGTTAAAGAAGCAAGTATAGAAAAAATAACTTTATTTTAGAAAAAACTATAGATTCCTCGAATATATATTTAGAGGAGTTTTTTTATGCAAGTAAGAGAAGTAATGTTGTATTTTAGTTTGAAATATAAAGGTGTTTGGGAAGATATATATGAAGCTATTAAATCATTTGTCCCTATTGATGAAGAGGAGTTTAGATTGCTTAAAGAGAAGAATGAAGCTTCGTATGTAACAATTGTTGATGAGGAATATCCTAAGTCATTGAAAAATATCAATAGACCTCCGTTTGTTCTCTATTATTATGGTAAATATGAATATATTAATTACATGAACACAATGGCGGTAGTTGGTTCTAGAGAGCCGAGTCAATATGGAATTAAGGCTACTCAATCTGTTCTTTCAAGAGTAAATGGAAATGAAGTAGTTTTTGTGTCTGGTCTTGCAAGGGGTATTGATACTATTGCACATAAGATAGCACTTGAAAATAATATTCCTACTATAGCAGTATTAGGAACAGGAATAGATTATTGTTATCCAAAGGAAAACTATGAATTATATGAAGATATAAAAAAATATGGTCTAATCTTATCCGAGTATCCATATAAGGAGAATGTAAGCAATAAGAATTTTTCTCAAAGGAATAGAATTATTACCGGCATCAGTAGATTTGTATTTGCTCCCGATGTGAAAGATCATAGTGGAACATTGATTTCTATAAGATTTGCTTTAGCGCAAGATAAGGATGTTTTCGTATTTCCTTGTTCGATATTTGAGGATAGTATTGCAAATAAACTTATTCAAGATGGTGCAAAGCTAATTATTGAACCCATTGATATTATTGAGGAATTCAGGTAAAAAATCTTATTATTATCTATATTAATAATAAGGGGGAAAACGTGAAAAAAAGTGTTCAAATATGTTTGACTTTTGCCCTTCTTGGCAATCATAATAAGAAGGCTAGGAGGAAGACCTGAGATGAAATTAGTTATTGTTGAATCACCAACAAAATGTCATACAATTCAAAAATATTTAGGCGATGAATATGTTGTTTTAGCTTCATTAGGTCATATCCGTGATTTATCGATTACTGGAAAGGGTGGACTAGGTGTTGATATTGAACATGAATTCAAACCTACTTACGTCAATTCTAAAGGTAAAGAGAATGTTATTAAAGAATTAGTTAAGAATGCAAAAAAAGCTGATGAAGTGATTTTAGCAACCGACCCTGATAGAGAAGGAGAAGCAATTTCGTGGCATTTAGCAGAAGTATTAAAACTTCCAATAGATAAAACAAAAAGATTAGAGTTCCATGAGATTACTAAACCTGCAGTTCAAAAAGCATTACAAAATCCAAGATTAATAGATATGTCTTTAGTTCAATCCCAAGAAACAAGAAGAATCATCGATCGTATTATGGGATTTCAAATGTCATCTTTACTAAAAAGAAGAATAGGATCTCTTTCTGCGGGTAGAGTTCAATCTGTTACATTAAAGTTAATCACAGATCGTGAAAAGGAAATACAAGCATTTGTTCCTCGTGAATATTATACAATTCATGGAATATTTAAAGATGATGTTAAAGCAACATTAGATTCTTTAAATTTTGTGAAAATTGATCAAATTAAAACAAGTGAAGAAGCTGATAAAATTCTAAATGATATCTCAAAGGATTTTGAAGTATACGAAGTTACAATTAGAAATAGAAGAACGGAAGCAAAGCCAGCATTTACTACTTCGACTTTACAACAAGAAGCGAATGTTAGATATAAATTCTCAACAAAGAAAACTGCTTCAGTTGCACAAAAACTTTATGAAGGTATCGATATCGGAAATGAAACAAGAGGTTTAATTACCTATATGAGAACCGATTCTGTTCGTTTGTCTCCTGAATTCATTGATAATGCAAGAGAGTTTATTCTTAAGAATTATGGTGAGGAATATCTAGGCTCGACCGATACAAAGAAGTCAAAGGGATTAATTCAAGATGCACATGAAGCGATAAGACCTACATCATTAGATTTAGAACCTAAGAAGATAAAGCAATATCTTACCGATGATCAATATAAGTTGTATAGTCTTATCTACAAAAGAGCAATTGCTTCTTTGATGGCTCCAAAACTCGATGAAGTCACAATTGTGAAATTTGTTTCAACTAATGGGTATATTTTTAAAACAGATGGAGTAAGAGCTCTCTTTGATGGATTTAGTAAAATATACGAAGTGGAAGAAGAAAGTAAATCATTATCACAATCATTTAAAAAAGGTGATAAATTAACTATTAGTTCGCTTAGAAAAGAACAACATTTTACACAAGGCCCATCAAGATTCACTGAAGCTAAAATAGTTAAATCTATGGAGGAATTGGGGATTGGAAGACCATCTACATATGCTTCGACTATCGCTATTTTATATGAACGTAAATATATAGTATCGGAGAAAGGAACAATAATTCCTACTGAACAAGGAATCGAAACGGTTGATAAGCTCAATGAATTCTTTAAGCCTTTTATGGATGTAACTTATACTGCAAGAATGGAACAAAATCTAGATAATATTGTTGAAGGAAATGATTCGAGATTAGGGTTACTTAATTCTTTCTATAATGAATTTGAAAAATATTATGAAGCAGCAGTTAAAGGAATGGAGAAAAAAGCTCCTGTTCAAACGGGGGAAATGTGTCCAACTTGTGGAGCACCTTTAGTTATTAAGAAATCCAAATATGGTGAATTTGTTGCTTGTAGTAATTATCCAGAATGCAATTACGTGAAGCCAAAAGAAAAGAAAGAAGTGGAAATATTAGAGGATCAATTGTGTCCTAAATGCGGTAAGCCGCTTGTTAAAAGAACATCTAAAAAAGGTGATTTCTACGCTTGTTCTGGGTATCCTTCATGTCGTTATATATTGGGCAATGAAGAGAAAAAGGAAGATGAAGTATCAGATCGTTTATGCCCTAAATGTGGCAAACCTTTGTTAATCAAAAAAGGTAAGAGAGGACATGGAGATTTCTATGCTTGTTCGGGATTCCCAAAATGCCGTTTCATTGAATCTCTTAATCCAAAAGAAAAAATGGAAAAATAATACATATATAGAACTCATTGATTTGGGTTCTATTTTCTTTATGAGTGAGAGTTGAAAAAGAGGTTTTCTGTTGGTATTATTATTTTGAAGAAAAAGGTAGGATGTTATGGAAAAAATTAATGTTATTGGTGCGGGTTTAGCAGGTGTAGAGGCGAGTTTATATTTAGCAAATGCCGGGTATAAAGTTTTTTTATACGAACAAAAACCAATAAAGAAATCTCCAGCACATCATTCGAATGATTATGCAGAATTAGTTTGTTCTAATTCTTTGAAAAGTAAAAAAATTGACAATGCGTGTGGATTATTAAAATATGAGATGGAGAAATTTAATTCCATCATGATGGAAGCTAGTAAAGAAAGCGAAGTCCCTGCAGGAAATGCATTGAGCGTTGATCGAGATTTGTTTTCTAGATACATCACAGCAAAGATTAAGAATCATCCTAATATTACAATTATTGAAGAAGAGGTAACGAATCTTAAAGAAGGAATAAATATTATTGCAACTGGACCATTAACTAGCGATGGATTGTCTAAATGTATATCTTCTCTTATTGGAGAGGATAATTTATATTTTTATGATGCAGCTGCACCATTAATTGAAGCTGACAGCATTAATATGAACATCGCATTTAAAAAATCACGTTATGATCAAGGCGATGATTCGTATATAAATTGCCCTTTCACAAAAGAACAATACGATGTCTTTTATAATGAGTTGATTAATGCTCAAATCGCTTCAATTCATGAATTTGATAAGGTTTTTGAGGGGTGCATGCCGATTGAAGTTATGGCTAGACGTGGAGAAAAAACACTTCGTTTTGGACCAATGAAACCAAAAGGATTGGATTATAATGGACAAAAATTCTATGCTGTAATTCAACTTCGACAAGATAATGTTTCTGCTTCTTTATACAATATGGTTGGATTTCAAACTAACCTTACATATCAAGAACAAAAAAGAGTATTTTCATTAATTCCTGGATTGGAGAATGCTAAATTTGTAAGATATGGCTTAATGCATCGTAATACTTTTATTTGCGCACCAAAATATTTGAATAAAGATTTTTCCTTAAGAAATAAAGAAAACGTTTATATCGTTGGACAACTTTCTGGAGTAGAGGGATATGTGGAATCCGCGATGACTGGCCTATTATGCGCAGTATATTTAAGACAAAAACTTGAAGGAAAGAAATTCGTTCCTGTTCCAGAAACTACGATTATGGGTTCGCTTATTAATTATATATGCAGTGCATCAACTAAGAATTTTGCACCGATGAACGCTAATTTTGGCATTATGCTTAATATGTTAAAGGATCGTGAAGAGATGGCAAAACGCTCGCTTGATTCACTTGATGAATGGATTAAGGAAAACGTATGAATGAAGAATTGAGACTTTATTTAGATTATCTAGAAAATCAAAGAAAGTATTCTATTCATACGTTGGATGCGTATGGAAGAGATATTTCGATGTTTTTTGAATTTATGGTTCAAGAAGGTTATACAATAACTAACGTGGATCAAACTTTAATTCGTAATTTTTTAAGGCATGAGGTAGAGAATAATAAAAAAAAGAGTTCTAATCAAAGAAGACTTGTTGCACTTAGAAAATTTTATGATTGGTTGTTGAAGAATCAATATGTGGAATCAAATCCTTTTACCCTTATTACTTCTCCAAAAGCGGATAAGAATCTTCCAACTATCTTATATGAAAAAGAAGTGGAGGAACTTCTTAGTAAAAATTCTAATAGAAAAGATTATTTTGCAAAAAGGGATCAAGCAATTTTAGAATTGTTCTATGCTTCTGGACTTCGTGTTAGTGAACTAGTATCTTTAACTTTACAAAACATAAATGTTAAGCAAAGGTATGCACGTATTTTAGGTAAAGGAAATAAAGAGAGAATAGTTCCTTTTACTATTAGATGTCAAGAAGCATTAAAGGAATACATAGAAGGAAATAGAGTGGATTGTATTACTAAAAACAAGATCGAAAAACCGACTAACTATTTATTTATAAATAAATATGGTAATAGAATTACATCGCGTGGGATAGAATATATATTGAAATCGATTGATCGAAAAACAGGATTGAATTTATCGTTACATCCTCACACATTAAGGCATAGTTTTGCCACGCATCTATTAAATAAAGGGGCAGATTTAAGAACGATTCAAGAACTATTAGGACATGAGTCTTTACAAACAACGCAAATCTATACTCATGTGTCAAAAGAAGATATGCTTGAGGAATATAAGAAGGCATTTCCACGAACAATCAAGAAATAAAATAGGAAGATATTATAAAATAATATAATTTTTTAAACTTAGGCTTGTTATTGGGCTTTTATCGTGTTAATATAAATTGGCTCTAAATATAGAGACAACACACTTTGTGGATTCATCGCCGAGTCTAATTTAGCCAAGGGGCAAGAAAAATTAGGGTAGATGTTCGAAGCAAAGGAGGATAGAACAAATAGGAGGTTCACTAGATGAGTGAAGAATTAAACGAGGTCGTAGAAAACGAACCAGAAGTATTAGCAGATGTTATGACAGCTGTTATGCATGATGACAACGAACCAGTTGTATCAACAAAAAGATTATTAGACGCAGGATGTCATTTCGGACATCAAACAAGAAGATGGAATCCAAAAATGGGCAAATTTATTTTCGGCTCAAAAAATGGTATCCACTTAATTGACTTAACAAAGACAGTTGTTAGTGTTCAAAAAGCATATATTGCTTTAAAGAAAATCGTTGCAGAAGGCGGTAAAGTATTATTTGTCGGTACAAAACCAGCAAGTAAAGAAATCGTTAAAGAAGAAGCATTACGTTCAGGCTCATTCTTTGTAACAAACCGTTGGTTAGGTGGAACATTAACAAACTTCAAAACAATTCAAAAGAGAATTAAATACTTAAAGAACTTAGAAACAATGGAAACTGATGGTTCATTCGATGTTCTTCCAAAGAAAGAAGTTTCTCTATTAAGAAAAGAAAAAGAAAAATTACTTTCTAACCTTGAAGGTATCAAGGAAATGAGAAGAATTCCTAATGCAATTATCGTTGTTGATCCAAAATTCGAACACAACGCAGTTACAGAAGCTAAAAAATTAAACATTCCAGTATTCGCATTATTAGATACAAATGCTGATCCAGATGAAGTAACATATGGTATTCCATCAAATGATGATGCTGAAAAAGCTATTCAATTAATCGTTGGTATCTTAGCAGATGCAGTTGTTGAAGCAAAAGGCGGACAATCAATGGTCGCATTCAACGTTACAGCAGATGAAGAAATCAGCATGGAAGCAGGTTTAAATAGCTTCGATAAAGCTGAAGAATTAAGATTGATCAAAGCAAAGAAAATCGAAGATTCAAAGAGCGCTAAAAAAGGTGGAACTAAAAAAGTAGTTAAGAAATTTGTTCCAAAGGCTCCAAAAGCAGAAAAACCTGCAGAAGCAGTTGAAGAAGTAAAAGAAGAAGCTCCAGCAACTGAAGAAGTAAAACCAGCAAAAAAAGTAACTAAGAAAGCTGTTAAAGCTGAAGAACCAAAAGCAGAATAAAAAAGGGAGAATACTCAAGATGGCTAACTTAATTGAATTAATTAAAGTATTAAGAGAACGTACAGGTGCAGGCATGATGGACTGCAAAACAGCATTAGTTGCATGTAATGAAGATGTTGAAAAAGCATGTGAATGGTTAAGAGAAAAAGGTATTGCAAAAGTTGCAAAAAAAGCATCTAGAATTGCTGCAGAAGGTTTAACTTCTGTCGTAGTTAAAGATAATGCTGCAGTCATTCTTGAAATCAATTCAGAAACAGATTTCGTTGCAAAAAGTGATGCATTCATTGAACTTGTTAAAACAATTGCAAATGTTATTTTAGAAAAGAAACCTGCTTGCATTAACTGTGCAAAAGAATTAACACAACAAATCTTTACAGATGCAACAGTTAAGATTGGTGAAAAATTAGATTTCAGAAGATTCGAAATCGTTGAAAAGAATGATAGCCAAGTATTCGGCTCATATATGCATATGGGTGGAAAGATTTCTGTTCTTGCATTATTTGATGGCGGAAACGCTGATATTGCTAGAGGTGTTGCAATGCATATTGCTGCAAACAACCCATTATACATTACTAAAAACGATATTCCTGCAGATGCAATTGCAAATGAAAAGAAAGTTCAAATGGAAGCTGCTAAAAATGATGAAAAACTCAAAGATAAGCCAGCTCAAGCTCTTGAAAAAATTATTGAAGGTAAAGTTAATAAATACTTCGCTGAATCAGTATTATTTGCTCAAGACTACTTATTAAATCCTGAATTAAAAGTAGAACAAGCAATTGCTAATGAAAAGGCTAAATTAGTAAAATTTGTCCGTTACCAAGTTGGTGAAGGAATTCAAAAAAGAGAAGAAAACTTTGCTGAAGAAGTTGCTAAACAAATGGCATAATAATAGAAGCGCTCTTTTCGAGCGCTTTTTTCTCAAAATATAAGGGGAAATTCTAAATGGAAAATAAATACAAGAGAGTCTTAATTAAATTATCTGGTGAGGCACTTGCAAACAAGGACACTGGAGAAATATTTGAAGCAAACAATTTGAAGTTTGTTGCAGAAACAATTAAACAAATTCACGATCGTGGCGTTGAAATTGCAATCGTTGTTGGTGGAGGCAACATTTGGAGAGGTCGTTTAGCTCAATCGATAGGTGTTCAAAGATCACAAGCTGATTATATGGGAATGTTAGGAACGATTATCAATGCACTTGCTGTTCAATCTTCATTAGAACAAATTGGAATTGAAAGCCGTGTTATGAGTGCAATCGATTCGAAAAAAGTTGCTGAACCATACATTAGAAGAAGAGCAATTCGTCACCTTGAAAAAGGAAGAGTAGTCATATTTGGTGGAGGTATTGGTGAACCATATTTCACAACCGATACGGCGGCAGCACTTCGTGCAACAGATATTCAATGCGACGCAATATTGATGGCAAAGAATGGTGTAGATGGCGTTTATACAGATGATCCAAAAACTAATCCAAATGCTCAATTCATTAGTTCATTAACTTTTAAAGAGATGATTGAAAAGAATTTGAAAGTTATGGACCAAACAGCAGTATCATTATGTATGGATACACCTATTGAAGTAAGAGTGTTCAATATGTCTGAAACATCCAATTTCATTAAAATCCTCGATGGAGAAGAAGTTGGAACAACAATGAAACAGGGAGAATAAAATGGAAGAAGAATTAGAATTAGCAAAAGAATCAATGCAACAAAGTCTTAATGCATTAGTTAACAACCTTAGTACTTTAAGAACAGGAAGAGCTAGTGCAAGAATGTTAGATTCAGTTATGGTTGATTACTATGGCGATAAAATCTCGTTAATATCAATCGCATCAGTAAGTGTTCCTGAAGCACGTCAATTACTTGTTAAACCTTATGATAAGAATGATATTAAAGCTATTATCGGAGGTATTAATGAAGCAAACTTAGGAGTTACTCCATTAAATGATGGAAATGTTATTAGAATTAATATTCCACCACTAACAGAAGAAAGAAGAAGAGAAATTGTTAAGGTTGCAAAAAAATATTGCGAAGAAGGAAAAGTCGCAATTAGAAATGCACGTCGTGATTGCATCGATATGATTAAAGAAGCTGAATATCCAGAAGATATGGAGAAAAAACTTCAAGCAGATGTTCAAAAATTAACAGATGATTTCTGCAAGAAAATCGATGATGAATATTTAGCTAAGGAAAAAGAATTATTAACGATTTAGCCAATGACCAATATATGAGACTAGATTTGTCCCAATATATTGGTTTTTTTATGATTTAAATATTTTATATTTATTTTGCATTGATATTCTTTGAGTTATTGTCTTAGTTGAGGTATTATATTCTATATACAGTGCATACTTATTGTAGGAGGGCAATTATGAAAAATCATAATGGAATACAGGTTAATGAGATATCAGAAAAAACCAAAGCTTCATTTCGAACTCGTGTTATTACTGGATTAGTTCTTGCAGCTATATGTGTTCCTGCAATGGTTTTTGGAAATTGGTTTTTTGCTGCACTTATTTTTGTTGTAGCTTGTATTGCCTCTTATGAATTTATTCATGTTTTGCATCATCAAAAACATCGTTTATGGATTGATATTTTCACTTTTGTGATGACGATTTCCTTCATGTATTGGACAATGATTAAAACACAATTATCAACTGGTGGTTCAATTATTGATGAATACAATCATTTGATGGTTAATGATATAGGCATTTCAACATTAGGTATTTCGTTTACTATTATTATTTTATTTTTTGCTTCTATGCTTACAGAGAAATTTAACGTTCCTGATGTTTGTTATTATTTAACGATGTCAATTTTGTTATCATTAGGAATTCAATCTTTCTATTTCTTAAGGTTCGTTCCAATTTCTGGAATTGCTGATATTGCTCCTTATAAATATGGAGGAGATTATTTATTATCTTGTATGCTTTTTCTATATTTCATTATTGGCACTTGTATGTCTGATATTGGAGCATATGGATTTGGTATTTTATTTGGAAGGAATAAAATCAACCCACGTATTTCACCAAACAAAACGTGGGAAGGTTTTGTTGGTGGAATTATTGTTTCCTTTGTTTGCAGTTTCACGTTTGGTATATTGATTAGTTATTTTAATATTCCATTATTAAAAGGTATTTTAGATTTTGAACATTGGTATTGGATTTTATTAGCTTCATTGATTATGCCAATTGCTTCCGTTATTGGAGATTTTATCTTTTCTGCGATTAAAAGATATTATAGTATCAAAGATTTTTCAAATGTTTTACCAGGTCATGGTGGAATTTTAGACCGTATAGATTCGATGTTAATCAGCGCAATTGTTCTAACAATTTTCATTTTAACAATTGCTCATTTCCCATTTATTAAATAATATGAAGAAGATTTGTTTGTTAGGATCAACCGGTTCGATAGGTGAGCAAACTATCGATATAATTGATAAGAATAAAAATGATTTCTCTTTAATTGCTGTTTCTTGTGCAAGACAAATAGATAAATTAGAGAGAATTCTTTCAACTCACATTTCAGTAAAATATGCTTGTGTGAAAGAAGAAAAGGATTATCTAGAATTAAAGGAGAAATATCAAAATGTAACATTCTTCTTTGGAGATAAGGGTTTATTAGAATTAATTGAACACTCTAATCCAACTCTAGTAGTAAACGCTTTAGTCGGTTTTAGTGGATTTATTCCATCAGCATTTACTCTTAGTCACGATATAGATTTGGCTCTTGCAAATAAAGAATCTTTAGTAGTAGGTGGAAAGATTATTAAAGATTTATTAAAAATACATAATGCAAGATTATTTCCGATAGATAGTGAACATGTTGCGCTTGCAAAATGCTTAGAGAATAAGAATAGAGATGAAGTTAAATCATTAGTTATAACTGCTTCTGGAGGATCATTTAGAGATTTATCTAGAGAAGAATTGAAAGATGTGACTGTTGAACAGGCACTCAATCATCCATCTTGGTCGATGGGAAGTAAGATTACAATCGACTCGGCAACGATGATGAATAAAGGATTTGAAATTATTGAAGCTATGTATCTCTTTGATTTTGATATCGATCAAATAAAAGTCTTATTACATGATGAATCAGTTATTCATTCTCTTGTGGAATTTGTAGATCATTCCTTTTTAGCAGATTTAGGACCACAAGATATGAGAATTCCTATCGCTCATGCATTATATGAAGGAAAACGTAAAGAACTGGAAGTTAAATCATTAGATTTAGAAACGCTAGGTAGCCTTCATTTTAGAAAATATGATAAGAATAGATATCCTTGTGTTGGATATGCTCTTGAAGCAATTAAAAGAGGGGGAACATTACCTACCATTCTAAACGCTAGTAATGAAGAAGCAGTATATGCTTTCATTAATGGGGAAATTAAATTCCTAGAAATTGAAGAGATTATCTCTTTAATGATGAAAACAATTGATATTGTTGATGAACCAACTATTGATGATATAGTTGAATGTGATAAGTTAACAAGAATATTAACAAGAAAAGAAATTGAAAGGAGAAAAGTATGCAAATAGTTTTAAATATTATTTACTTTTTATTAGCACTTACAGTGCTTGTAAGTATTCATGAAGCAGGACATTTATCAATGGCAAAATTGTTTAATGTTTATTGTGATGAATATTCTATTGGATTTGGACCAAAAATCGTTCAAATTCAACCAAAAGGAGTAAAGAAAAACGGACAACCTAGAGAAACGAAATTTTCTATTAGATGTGTTCCATTAGGTGGATTTGTTTCGATGGCTGGAGAAGGAATGGAGGATATGGAAGAACTATCAAAACTTCCAAAAGAACGTTTCCTTACTGGCGTTGCAAAATGGAAGAGAGCTATTATTATGGTAGCTGGTGTAGTACTAAATGCAGTTCTTGGATTAATATTATTGATTACTGCATATTCTACAATTCCTGTAGTTGATTATACAAAAACTTCATTTAGCGTAACAGAAAAGATTGAATTTAAGGATATTGATGGAAATGAATATAAATATACTTCACCTCTATTAGATGGTAGTGATGGAGTTGTCATTGATTCTAATACGGATATTTCAAAGATTGAGATTAAGTATAATGGAAATATTGCAAAAATAGTGAATGAACAAGAAGTAATCGTAACAGGCGATGATTTGAATCATGTTTATACTATTACTGCAGGAACTAAGGATTTATCTACTCCAGGTGGAGCAGCAGCTTTCCTTTTAGAAGAAGGGAATAATTATTATCCAAAAGATGATAGTGCAACAAAAACTTATGTTTTCTATACAGTAGATGGACAAACTAAAGAGGTTGTTAGAAGCCCTTATGCTTCATCGAAAAATACTGAGACAGGCGAAATAGGGTACTCTTGGCAATTAGTTGGCATTTCATCTCATGGAAGAGGAAGAACTTTTGGAGAAGTAATGAATCATTCATTCTCAACATTTGGAGAATATAGTATAGCGATATATAAAGCATTAGGTCAAATATTTACAAAAGATGGATTTAATCAAATGGGTGGACCAATTGCAATTGTTCAACAACAAATGCTATTTTCAAGCCAAGGCTTTGGTCAATTCTTATTGTTCTGGGGATTAATTAGTATTAACCTTGCGGTTATTAATCTATTGCCTTTCCCAGGATTAGATGGATGGCATTTCTTAGTTGTTATCGTAGAAGGAATTACACGTAAAGAGATTAATCCTAAAGTTAAGGCAATTATGTCAACTATAGGTATGATATTACTTTTCGGACTTATGATTGCAATCACTTTTAAAGATATCTTTAAGTTGATATTTTAGTAGGTAGTTATGGATGTATTATTTGGTAGATTTTTAAAGAAGATTGGAATTGAAGATATCGCTCCTTATGAAATGTGTGATTATAAAGTTAATTCATATGATAAGATTAACGATATTTGTGATATGACAATTTTTCCTACGAAATGCTTTTCATATCAAGATGCAAGAAGATTATTGGATGCAATCAACAATGCTCAATTTAAATCGATTGTTAAATTTAAATATAAAACATTAATCACTTCACGCGATGTTTTAAATCTTTTGAATGAGGAATTTAAGGCAAATACGGAATCAAATATTCCTTTTCCTTCATATCGTGCTGAAAAAGATTCAGTTGTGTTTTATTTTTATGGTAAAGTCCATTTTGATATTTTTAAGCCTGTATTAGAAATATGGGAAGATCTATTAGATGAATTAGATATTATATTTGACATTAAAACGGAGATTATTCATTCTGATGATTTGGTTAACAAACAACAAGCGATGAATGAAAAATTGATTTCAGTTTCTAGTAATTATAAAGAAAGAGTAAATGCTATTACTTCAAATGAAGATTCACCATATAGAAAACGTGTTACAGCTAATTATGTTCCAGTTAGATTATGCGATATTAGCGAAAATGATTTTGGAGTAGAAATTAATGGAATCGTTTTTAAATCTGACGTCAGAACTACAAGAAAAGGTAAAAGAATTACAACACTTTTTGTGTATGATCATACGGATTCCATTACCGTAACTATCTTTGCAAATAGAAGAAATTTTGCACCTGAAATACTAGAAACGTATGAAAAAATTGGAACTCATTTAAAGATTAGAGGAGTAGTTGAAAAGAATGCTTTCTCAAAGGATATCTTCATTCGCGCAGATTTGATTCAAAAACTAGAAGAACCTTTCTATGTTGAAAGAGAAGACGATGCGGAAGAAAAAAGAGTAGAATTACACGCACATACTAAAATGTCGGCAATGGATGGACTTGCAACTCCTATCCAATATTTTGAACAAGCAAAAAAATGGGGAAATAAGGCGATGGGAATAACTGACCATTTCAACGTTCAAGCTTTCCCTGATGTTCAAGAGGCATCTAAAAAAACTGGTGTTAAAGCTCTTTATGGATGTGAGATGAATATAGTTGAAGAAACACTTAATTATATTTACAACCCTCATGATATTGAATTAAATAAAGCTTCATATGTTATCTTTGACTTTGAAACGACTGGTCTCTCATCAAAATACGACCGTATTATTGAATTCGGGGCAGTAAAATTTAAAGATGGTATGGTTTGCGATACAATGGATTTATTAATCGATCCAGAAAGACCATTATCACGCGTTACTAAAGAATTGACACATATTAGTGATTCGATGCTTCAAGGAAAACCAAAAATTAAAGAAGCATTAGAGATCATTAGAGAATTCATTGGTGAAGAAGATACAATTCTAGTTACTCATAACGCTTCTTTTGATATCGGGTTCTTAAATGAAGCATTCCTTAATAATGGATATGAAGAAATCAAAAATCCAGTCATTGATACATTGTCTTTATCTTGGTACTTATTTCCAGATAATAAATCGCATAGATTAGGTGCTATTTGTCGTATATATGGAGTTGATTATCAAGAGGATGATGAATTGGAGATTAATTCTAATAAGGCTCACGCAGCGCACCGTGCGGACTATGATGCTCAAGTTCTTACTGATGCTTGGCTTGCAATGCGTGATCAATTAACTAAAGAAAATATACATTTAAAGCATTATGAATTAGCAAATCTTACAGGAGATAATCTTATTAAGAATCTTCGCCCTACGCATGCGACAGTTTTCGCTAAGAACGCGCAAGGATTGAAGGATTTATTCCAATTAGTATCTCTATCATGTACTGATTATTTGGCTTCTTCTCCTCGGATTCCAAGAAGAGTTCTTTCAGAATATCGTAAAAATTTATTAATTGGTTCTTCTTGTTTTAATGGTGAAGTTTTTGAAGCGGCACAAACAAAAGGAGAGAAGATTCTTTTAAAAAAGATGGAATATTATGATTTTATCGAAGTACAACCACCAGAGAATTATTCGTTCCTAGTTAATTCTGGACAATTGGAAAATGAAGATAAAGTAAAGCAAATTATTAAAGATATCGTAGATGCAGCTGATAAATTAGGTAAGATCTGTGTTGCGACTGGAGATTGTCATTATTTGTCTCCAGAAGATAAAATTTTTAGGGACGTATATATTGCTGCGAAGGCAGTAGGTAAGACAAGACACCCGCTTAATCCTCATTCTCGTGAAAAAATGGCAAAGAAGAATGGATATGATTATGAAAATCCTAATCAACATTTCCGTTCTACAAGCGAAATGCTAAGAGCGTTTGATTTTTTAGGAAAAGAAAAAGCAAAAGAAATCGTTGTGAAGAATTCAAATATGATTGCCGATATGTTTGAGGAAGTTTTCCCAGTTAAAGACAGGCTTTATCCACCACATATTGATAAATGTGATGAAAAACTAGTTGATTTAGTTTGGTCAAATGCTAAAAAAATGTATGGAGATCCTTTACCAGCAATTGTTAAAGATCGCTTAGATGCGGAACTTGGTGGTATTTTAAAATACGGATATACTGTTCAATATTATATTGCTTCTGAAATTGTTAGGAAAATCAATGATATGGGATTCATGGTTGGATCTAGAGGTAGCGTTGGTTCTTCTTTAGTTGCAACTATGGCAGATATTACTGAAGTTAATGCTTTGCCACCTCATTATCGCTGCCCAAAATGTAAATATTCAGATTGGGATGTTGATACGATTACTTATCGTTCAGGATTTGATCTTCCACCAATGAAATGTCCTCATTGTGGAGAAGAGATGATTAGAGATGGTCAAAACATTCCTTTTGCGACTTTCTTAGGATTTAAAGCGGAGAAAGTTCCTGATATTGACTTGAATTTCTCTGGTGAATCACAAGGTAGCGCACATAATTTAACAAAAGTTTTACTTGGAGAAGCAAACGTATATCGTGCTGGAACAATTGAAACTGTTGCAGAAAAAACGGCATATGGATACGCGTTAGGGTATTATGAAAATCAAGGTCTAGATCCACGTTCTATTCGAGATGCTGAGATAACTCGTTTGTCACTCGGTTGTATGGATGTTAAAAGAACAACAGGTCAACACCCTGGTGGAATCATTGTTATTCCAGAAGATATGAGCGTATTTGATTTTACTCCTATCCAATATCCTGCAGATGATGTGAACGCAACTTGGAAAACTACTCATTTCGACTTCCATAAGATTCATGATAATGTTCTAAAACTTGATTTATTAGGTCACGTTGATCCTACCGCACTTAAGTATTTAGGAGATATGACAGGAATTGCTGCAAAGGATGTTCCTTCTACTGATGTAGATGTCATTTCATTATTTAGCTCACGTAAGGCGTTGAAATGTCATGCAAATTATTTAAATGAAGAAACAGGGGCTCTTGGTCTTCCTGAATTTGGTACCCCTTTTGTAAGAAAAATGCTTGTAGATACTCGCCCTAAATCCTTTGCGGAATTATTGATTATCTCTGGACTATCTCATGGTACTGATGTATGGAATGGAAACGCTCAAGATTTAATTGCAAATGGCACTTGTACGATTAAGGAAGTTATTGGATGTCGTGATGATATTATGGTTGGCTTACAAACATATGGAGTTGAACCAAGCACATCGTTCGCCATTATGGAAAGAGTTCGTAAGGGAAAAAGATTAACTACTGAAGATGAAAATCTTTTGAGAGAACATAAGGTTCCAGAATGGTATATTGAATCATGTAATAAAATTAAATACTTATTTCCTAAGGCTCATGCTGTTGCGTATGTTATGATGGCTTTACGTGTAGCATGGTATAAATTATATTATCCTTTGGAATACTATGCAGTATTCTTCACTACTAGATCGAAACAATATGATATAAAGGCAATGGCTGGTGGAGAAAAAACAATCATTGCAAGACTAAACGAAATCAAATCATTGAGAGAAAATGGTGCAATATCTCCTAAAGAAGAAGAAATTGAAAAGACACTCAACATTGCTTTAGAAATGGCTGAAAGAGGATATAAAATTGGAATTGTTGATATCAATATAAGTTTGGCAAGTAAATTTATTGTTAATCATGAAAAGAAGATGATTATTCCTCCATTTGTGACAATCGATAATCTTGGTGAAGCAGCAGGTGAATCAGTAGTTGAAGCGCGAAATGAAAGAGAGTTTATTTCGATTGAAGATTTAGTAAAAAGAACAAAACTTAATCAACAAAATATTGATAGATTAAAAGAATTGGGTGCGTTAGATGGATTACCTGAAAGCAACCAAATGTCTTTATTTGATTGGTAGATAAATGCAACTACCTGTTGCTTGAATGTATCATTCTTATAATACTATAATCATATTGTAAGAAGGAGGTTATATTTCTTATGAACGCATTTTTCAATATAGGGAGTTTATATTTTGATATATTTAGTATTGTATTCATTGTTATTTTATTAATATCAGTGATAGCAGGGGCTCATAAAGGATTCTTGAGAACATTGGTTGGTTTTTTAAAAATCTTCGCGGTTCTAGCTGCAGCAATTCTATTATGTAGAGTATTAGGTGGATTTATTTACAACTTAGGTATTGGTAATAGTATTGCAAATTCGTATGAATCAGGTTTATTAAATATGAACCACGACGTATTCTCACAAATAGTAAATGAATCAAATAAAGAAGTTTTAGTTCCTGAAGGAGTTAAATTGTTGAATATTCCTTCAATATTCCATCAACCACTTATAAATATGGTATTACCAATGATTGATGGAGAAGGAACTGTAGCACACTTTGTAGCAAAAGGATTTGCTTCATATACAACAACTGCAATCGCATTCGTTATTATCGTCATCTTAGGATCAATCGCATGCGTAATTCTTAAACATTTTGCAAAAGTTATACATAATGCACCTGTTATTGGTGGATTTGATAAATTATTAGGATTTGTTTTAGGAGCAGCAATCTGTTACATTTTATTAGATGCAATCCTATTCGGTGCATCATTTATTATCGCTCGTCCTGAATGGGGAATCAGCCAATGGATTAGTAATACAATGTATTTAAATGATGATAGCGTTATGACTATCTCAAAATGGATGTATCAAAATAACTTAACAAGCATTATCATTTCAAACTTGATGAAGTAAAAAATATTAATACCCCCTAGGAGGATGGAAAAACTAAAATTAAGTTTTTCATCCTCTTTTATATTTTTTATAAAATGAGATGAGCATATATTATGAGGGAGCTTAGAATAATAACAATATCTTTCTTCAAAAAACAATAGAGATAATTCAAGAAAAAAATAGAGTATTGAAAAAAAACTAATTTGTATTATAATGAATGTACATTGTTATATATTAATTAATTAATATATTTTGTGTAAGGAGGCAATCTTTATGGTTTTAGTTGATATTGTCGATCCAATATTGAAAATATGTGGAGAGGGTTTTGCAAACGCATTAACAAATATTACAATTTGGTCTGTTATTGTTAGATTGTTATTACCTTTTATTTTTGCAGGTACAATTGGATTAGAAAGAGCAGCAAAAAAGCATGCAGCAGGATTAAGAACTTATCTTCTTGTTTGTATAGGAGCTTCAGCGGTTACGATGGCTAATCAGTTTATTTCGAATATGGGAGCAAATACCGATGCAGCACGTTTAGGATTAGGTGTTGTTCAAGGTGTTGGTTTTTTAGGAGCTGGTACGATTATTGTTACTTCAAGAAATCAAATTAAAGGTTTAACAACTGCAGCAGGTCTATGGGCTGTTGCATGCCTTGGTATCTGTATTGGATGCGGATTTTATACTGCATCATTAATAATGTATGTTGTTATTCTTCTTGCATTATTGTTTTTACCAAAACTTGAAAGAGCATATACTAATAAAAAAGGAATTATTGAAATTCATGTCGAATTTGATTCAAGATCTAGCCTCAAGACATTTGTAAATTGTGTTCGTGATTCTCAATTTAAAGTAGTTTCAGTAGAACATAATCCTGCATATTCAAATTCAGGATTATCTGTTTATACAATCGTTGTCTCACGCAAAAAAGGATGTATTTACAAAACACATGCAGATTTTGTTAAAATGGTTTCTGAATTAGATTATGTTGAATACGTTGAAGAAATTTAGTTTTTAAAATCCAGTTTTCTGGATTTTTTTTAGGAGATTTTATGGAAAAAATAGAAGTAGTTATTGCCTCAGGAAATGAACATAAAGTAAAGGAATATAGAGATATTTTAGAACCGCTTGGAATTAAAGTTTCATCATTAAAAGATGAAAATATCGTTTTAGATGTTGAAGAAAATGGTAAGGATTTTGCCGAGAATTCGATGATTAAAGCTCGTGCTGTTAAAAGATTTACAAATAAAATCGTTCTTGCAGATGATTCGGGACTATGCATTAATGCGTTAGATGGTTTTCCTGGTATTTATTCTGCTAGATTTATGGAAGGTCATCCTTATGAAGAAAAACACCTTGCGATATTAGAAATGCTAAAAGATAAAGAAGATAAAAGTGCGTACTTTATTTGTGCAATGAGTATTATTATTGATGGAGAAGAATATAAACTTCAAGGAAGAGTGGATGGGAAAATTGTTTCTCCTAAAAGCAAAGGGAATGGCTTTGGATATGATCCTATATTTTTACCTAGTGGAGAAGAATTAACATTCGGGGAAATGGATGAAGAAAAGAAAAATAAAATTTCACATAGAGGAAGAGCTTCAGCTGAATTAATCAATTTTTTTAGTAAATTATAAAAGTAAATGTATTTTTTTATTTGTGTCACTTTTAAAAAGTGATTTTATGTGATACTCTAAGAGTATAAAAACATGGAGTTGTTTTATGGTTAGATTATTGATGGTTGATTTTTCTACACCTAGTGTAGTTATTGATATAATTATTTCTCTTATTCTTATTATCGTAGGAATAGTTTTAATATGCAGAAAAATTAATAGAATTTTTGTCTATTGTTTCTATGCTGCTTTATCTATTACGTTTACATTAGCATATATATTTGAGTTAAAAATGCTTCTTTACGTTTCTTTATTAATCCTTATTGTTGGGTCAATGCTTTTCTTTGTCGTTAATCAAGGTGAATATCGCTATTTGATTTTAAGAAATGCAACATTGAAATCTAAAAAAGAAAAAATGCAAAACACATCTACGCAAGATATGTATAAGATGGTTGCAGAAGCAGTAAAGAGTTTTTCAAAAACAAAAACTGGAGCGATTATCACATTTGAGAAAACTCAATCATTAGATAATGTGATTAAGAACGGAACACTTGTTAATGCTCCTGTTAGCGCTGAATTACTTACAACGATTTTCTATCCAGGAACTAGACTTCATGATGGAGCAGTAGTAATAAGAGGTAACAATATTTTAGCAGCTTCGGTTTATTATACTCCTACTACAAGAGCTTTGACTGGAAAATATGGTTCTCGTCATAGAGCAGCAGTAGGTATTTCTGAGATTTCTGATTCAGTTACAGTTGTTGTTTCAGAAGAAACAGGAAGAATCTCTTTAGCATACAAAGCAAGACTAGAAAGTACTACATATAATACTTTCTTAGATGATTTAATTGACTTAATGAATGATAAGGATTATTAGAATGAGAAAAATATTATTGGTTAATGATGATGGATATAATGCTCCAGGAATTGTATTAGTTGAAGAGATTTTAAAAGAGTTTGGAGAAGTATATGTTGTTGCACCTAAGGAACATCAAAGTGGAAAAGGATGTTCTATTATTTTGAAGTCATCATATGATTACATTAAAGTTGATGATCATCATTATATGGTGGATGGGGTACCTACTTCGTGTACAATGTTTGGATTAAACGCACTTGGTGTTAAGTTTGATCTTGTCGTTTCCGGATGCAATAATGGGTTTAATTTATCTAATGATACGATGTATTCAGGAACCGCAGGAGCATGCTTTGAGGCTTTATTTCAAAGAATTCCTGCGATTGCTTTATCATGTCAATTTAATTTTGAAATAGTAAAGAATAATTTATCTATGGTACTTAATTATATTTTTAATAATAATTTATTATCAAGTGACTATATGCTCAATGTAAATTTTCCACTTGGTGAAGTAGTTGAAGGAATTAAGATTACAGAGTTACATCCATCATATATCAAATATGAATTTAAAGTTGATGAAGTGAATTCTACTTATTCCTATAAACGATATAATGTGGATGAAGGAGCAAATGAAAAAAGTGATGTTTACGCTGTTCATCATGGGTTTATTTCGATTACTCCTTTAAGAATGAATACATTTTGTAAAGAATTATTGTAAAAAAAAAAGCCACTAGTAGAACTAGTAACTTACAAAAAAAATGAATCGGGAAAAGAATTTTGACGATAATAAAAGGGCTACAACACCCCATTAATTATCGATAATGGTGGGTACTGACGGGATCGAACCGCCGACCTTCTGTACGTCAAACAGATGCTCTCCCAGCTGAGCTAAATACCCAACGCTATTTAAATATATACTTCCACATAATTTATGTCAATAAAAATATTGAAAAATATTAAAAATTATTTTCTATTATTTATTATGGTTTTATAATGTGTAAATGAGGGAGAATTAGATGCGTTTAATAGATATTTATACAAAATTAGAAAAAGAGTTTTCTAATCGTGGATTTGATTTATATATTGTAGGCGGAACATCAAGAGATATGATTTTAGGTAAGCCTCTTTTTGATTATGATTTTGTAACAAATGCAAAGATCGAAGAGTTTGAATCTTTTGTTGATGTTCAAACAATATATAAAGAAATGGGTTCAGCTACCATTCTTTTTGAAGGGAAGAAAATTGATATAACTACCCTTAGAAAAGAGAGTGAATATTTTGATTTCCGCCACCCAACATCTATTTCCTTTGTTTCAAAACCAATTGAGGACGCCCCAAGAAGAGATTTTACAATAAACTCTATTTATATAGATAAAAAAGGAGAAATCATTGATTTTTATCGTGGAATGGATGATATTCGTTCTGGAATGATTAGAATGATTGGAGATCCATATGTAAGAATAAAAGAAGATCCATTAAGAATATTAAGAGCTTTACGTTTCAGCTTGATTCTCGGCTTTAAAATTGAAAGATCCCTTATTAATTCTATTAGAGAAAACGCGTATTTATTGAAAAGATTGAATTATGCAAAATGCCTAAATGAAATAAAGAAAATGATTGATTATAGCAATCTAAGAGCGATTGAACTTTTAAAAGATTATGGAATAGATTCATATATTCCTATCGATTATGGATTCAATCGAATTCCTATTATCGATATGCATTGTGATACGATTACAAGAAGAAGCGTCAGGAATGATGGAATATATGATAATGAGGATTTACACATTGATATTAAGAAAATGGCAAAGTCACATTATATGCTTCAATGTTTTGCAGTATTTGTTAATCTCAGCCAAGGAAGACCATTTGAAAGAGCAAATGAATATATTGATGAATTCGAAAGGCAAATGATGTTAAATAAACATGTTATTGTTCCAGTTAAACACTATCGTGAAGTGATGGAAGCATATTCAAAACACAAAATCGCTGCCTTATTAACTATTGAAGAAGGTGGAGTATTGGAAGGTAAGTTAGATAACCTTACTCATTTTTATAAAAGAGGGGTAAGGATGATGACCTTAACTTGGAATTATGCAAATGAGATTGGTTACCCAAATCTAGAATACGGTAAATCAAAAACAAAAAGAGATTTATCAATCGTGGATGAAAAACATGGATTAACTCCTTTTGGAATAGAAGTTGTCAAGAAAATGAATCAATTAGGAATGATTATTGACGTTTCACATCTATCTGATAAGGGTTTCTACGATGTAATTGAACATTCTAGCGTTCCTCTTGTTGCTTCGCATTCGAATGCAAGAAGCATTTGTTCTGTTTCAAGAAACCTCACTGATGATATGATTTTAAAAATCAAGGAAAGACATGGATTAATTGGAATTAATTTTTGTCCTGATTTTGTTTCATTAGAAAATCAAGATAAGGAAATTGAAAATATCGTGAAACATATTAAGCACATTAAATCAATTGCAGGAACTGGTATAATTGCACTTGGTACTGATTTTGATGGAATACCTACACCTAATGGATTAGAAGATGCAAGTAAAATGTATTTACTTGAAGAAGCATTATATAATGAAGGGTTTTTAAAAGAAGATATTGAGAAAATATTTTATAAGAATTTCTTGAGACTCTTAAAAAGAGTATGTAAATAGTATATAATTATGTTCACGTGAGGTTAGTATGGAAAATTTTAAAATCAATCAAATAGATTATCGTTATTTATTAGTCGATACTTATAAATCATTAGGGTTAAGTGAAAATGACTTAGCGATTTTACTTGTGGTTGATAATATTTTAAAAGAAGAACCGACGCTGATTACTGCAGAGATTCTCGCATTAAAGATGAATCTTGATGTTAAAGATATCGATAAGATGCTAGTTAGTTTGATGAATAGAGGATATTTGGAATTTACAACTGGAGAAAATTCCACATCCTTATTAACATCGATTAAACCTTTATATAAAAGACTAGGAGAAACATTTGTTAAG
Source organism: uncultured Caryophanales bacterium (assembly GCA_945873815.1). Classification (GTDB taxonomy): domain Bacteria; phylum Bacillota_I; class Bacilli_A; order RFN20; family CAG-449; genus UBA3210. The sequence continues at coordinate 97,769 of CAMCEE010000004.1, read as the reverse complement.
GAATTGATAACTGCTTCAACACTTGAAGAAAACAAGCAAAAGCACGATGCAGTAACGAATATTTTTAGTACATTTCAAAGAGAGATTGGTCGATCATTAACTCCAATTGAACTTGAAAAAATTAGAGAATGGATTGGAACTGGAATAAAAGAAGAAACAATTATTGAATCTCTCCATGAATGCAAATCAAAAAGTAAAAACGTCACACTTAGACAAATCGATAAAATCATTATCAAAAGGATGACCTCTACTGATGTTAAAAAAGAAGGATATTCTGCGATTAATGATAAATATCGTCAAGAAATTGAAACAGCAATAGATATTGTTAATACGAAATGGACCGATGAATAATAAAGAAAAAGCAATAATAATCAATGATTATTTTAATGAAATACTATATGATGCAAAATGTGAATTAATTTATAGAAAGCCGTATGAATTAGTTATTTCTGTGATGCTTTCTGCTCAAACGACTGATAAAAGCGTCAACAATGTAACGAAGGTGTTATTTAATAAATATCCTTCGCTATATGATTTAAGCAATGCATCAGAAGATGATGTTAAAGAGATTATCAAATCGATTGGGTTAGCTTCTTCAAAAGCAAAGAACGTTATATCTATTTCTAGAAATTTATTAGAACGTTTTAATGGAGAAGTTCCTTTTACGCGCGAAGAATTGATGTCTCTACCAGGAGTAGGAAGAAAAACAGCAAATGTATGTTTGCTTGAGTTATATTCTAAACCTGTAATGGCAGTAGATACGCATGTTGAAAGAGTATCAAAACGACTTGGTATTGCAAAAGAAAATGATAATGTATTAGAAGTGGAACAAAAAATATATAAGTACTTTAATAAAAACGATTTACCTCATTTACATCATCAGTTTATTCACTTTGGAAGAAGGTATTGCAAAAGCCAAAATCCTTTATGTAGTGAATGTAAACTTAAGGATTTATGTAAATACTTTAAGAAGAGAAAAGATTGATTTCCAAAGGAAAACTTTGTAAAGATGTATTGTTTGAAAAAACTTCTCTTACTTCAATTTTATACGGCATTTCTATACTTGTATCGATCGATATAAAGGAAGAAAATGTCGTTTTTTCTTCTTGTTTGTTTTTGTAATATATTTTATATAAATAGCATTTTTGACCATATATTCGAACGTATATATCATCGTTTATTAATTGGTGATCTAGTGATATCATGATTTCATTTTCTAATATTAATGTTTTACATTTCTCAATTGAATTAAGATTTAGAGGGGGTAATTCGTTAATTTCTTCATTTCCATCCACATATATGTAATCGATATATGAAGAAGGAATATATTCGTTAGGATAATACATTTTATCTAGATGTTTAACTATGTATATTTTTTTTAAGGAAGGATCTATTTTGATTTTTTTATTCTTATTTGCAACAAAATTCATGATGTTTTTGAATAAGTATTTTGGAATTTTCTTTCTTTTATCTTGATAAAAAAAGTATGTTTTTTTCGTTTTATCAATTGTATCAAACCCAGCCCATGCAGCAATAGTATAATCACTAGAATATCCACAAAACCAGATATCCTTGTCAACGTTAGAAGGTAATGAATATTTCTTAATCGTTTCCTTATCGTATGCATTAGTTCCTGTTTTTCCAGCAATCTCGATTTGTTCGGGTTTAGCTTCTTTTATTCCATAATAGTTCCCATTTATTACCCTTATTAATGAATCGGTGATTATCGATGCTGTTTTAGAAGAAATTATTCTTTTTCCTACCATATTTCTTTCATACAATATTTCATTGGTGTCTAATGATGTGATTCTTTTTATTGTTGAAGGAGAGAGGTAATTTCCTCCATTAGCAAGCATACAATAAGCTCCTCCCATCGCGATAGGATTTGTACCATACGTAAATCCTCCTAGAGCGTATGAATAGGTAAATGAACCATTATCAAAGATGCCGATATCTTTAAGGTAATCTATTATGTATTCTTTTGAGAAATTTTTTATTAATCTATCAAGAAGTGATATTGTTGTAGTATTTCTTGAATAACCTAGACATTCTACTAATGATAAATGTCCTCGATATGTTTTATCAGCATTATTTACGATGATATTCGTATTTGGATAGAATGTTTCTTCATCTAGAAAGGTTGATAATTGATTCATATTGAGTTTTTCAACTCCTAAGGCATAAGTAAAAATAGGTTTAATGGAAGATGCGGGAGATGCTTTTAAAGATGATGCCCGATTGTACATTTTCTTCCCTTTATATTTTCTTCCTCCTATTATTCCTTGAATGGAACAGTCTTCATTTTTTATTACAGCAGTTGCAATTTGAACTGATTCATCAAAATATGGATTATCATTTTCTTCAATTGAATCTAAGTATGTTTGTAAAGAGGTATCTAAGTATGTTTCTATTTTTAACGGAGTAGAAAAAATATCTACATTCAGTATTTTATTAGCTTCTTGATAGACTACATCAAGATATGCTTGGTATTTATAACTTATCGTTGGTTCTTTAATGTTTATTAATTCTTTAATGGGGATTTTTGAAACTATTTCGTATTGCTTTTCCGTGATTACTTTATTTCTCATCATTTCTTTTAGAACGATGTTTCTTCTTTCAAAGGCGTTTTCAGGATGAGTTAGAGGACAATATAGAGAAGGTGATTTCACACTCCCGACTAATAAAGCGATTTCAGATAGATTTAGTTCATCTAGTTCTTTATTAAAGAATCTTCTTGACGCATATACAATTCCTGGATATGACTTTTCAAAATATACGTGATTAAAATATAATTCAAGTATTTCTTCTTTTGTTAGTTTTTGTTCTAAAAGATAAGATAAATATATTTCCTTAATTTTTCTGACATAAGTTTTTTCTGAACTTAGCATCGTGTTTTTCACGATTTGTTGAGTTATTGTTGAGGCTCCTTGAATGCTTTCATTAAATATGTTACTTACTAGTGAAGTCAATATTCTTTTTTCGTTGATTCCCTTATGATAAAAGAATTCTTGATCTTCAATTGATAATAACGCTTCTATTAATAGATAAGGGATATCTTTATATTTAACATAATCCATTTTAGAAGATGATATTTCTTCGATTAAATTGGAAGAAGAATCATAAATCATAGTGTATTTTGGATATTTGATTTCTTCTATCTCTTTTGTTTTTGCTCCAGAAATAACGAAATAAAAAAACGCTCCGCCTATGATAGTGGCCAGAAACGTTATTGTAGAAATTGATATTATAATTGTGTTGATGATTTTATTTATTTTTTTCATTAAAGAATACCTCGTCAATAATGCTAATGAACTCTAGCTTTGGAATGTATCCTTGTTTGACTAAATATCCTTTTGCTTTTACATCTTGTAGCGAAATAGATTTTTTCTCTCCTTTTTCATAATCTTCTATGATTATGCTTGCATCGACTAAATATACTTCATTCAATAATCTGAAATATATTAAGAAGAATGCAATACCTCCATGATAGATTACTTTTTTAAGATGCCTTATTTGATGAGGGGGAATATTATTAAAAGAAAGTGAAGTCATTGAACGAGTTTCCTTGCATTCGAAATCTACATATCGACCTTTATATACCCCATTGTAATCGGTATTGGATTGCTTTTCAAACACCGCATCTGTAATACGACCTTTTTTATAATCGGTTTTTAGTATCTTGATTGGAGTAGGCCTTTTAGTAAGTATTGCGATTTTCTGATCATCATAATAGGCGCAAGATTGGGTTACTGCATGCTCAAAATCCATTCCTCGATTCGCGGCACTTACATTATTTTGTGGTGCTTTTTTCGATTTAATATTTGAATTAATGTTTACTTGTTTCTTGTTTGGATAGTTTATCATAATCAACAAGGTACAATACTATTTTGTACACTTTCTCCTTTATTATTCTAAATAACTCTTGCAATCGGAAATGAAGTCATCACTCGTTAGATTATCTCCAGAACATAATCTGTTTATTGCATCTTTTACTGGTTGAGGGAAAATCCTTTGCTTTTGAAGAACTTTTAAATATTCTTTCAATAAAATATCTTTTTTTGTATTTACTGCATCGTAAAGATTCATTAAGTCAATCGAATCATTTAATGGATCGTGACTGATGCCATATGGCTCGACTCCAAATACTTTTAAGTAGTTAACAAGAGAATAGTTATTACCATTATCATCTTTAACATATTGAGAGATGAACATTAAGAAATCAATGGAGTTTTTTACTATTGAGAATCCAATTTCTTCATTATTAGGTTTACTATATGTGATTGAATCAAGAATCATTTTACAATCATTAGAACCAAACACGATAAAAGAACATTCATCTAATGGAAGGTTGATGAAATTGTTGAATTTATCAAATGCTTCTTCTAATGAAATTCCTTCATTTTTTAAAATTTCTTCATCGATGTGAGTCATGTTTTGTACTACTTTTCCAATTTGACCTAGCGATTTGACAAATAATCTAATCGTTTCACATTTATTTTTTTCTATGATCATTCCTTTTTCATCGATTTGGCATTTGATCGCTCCAATTGCAATGATTTCATGAGAAAATTGCGTTCCTTCTAAATCGAGAAATATGATATTTTTATGGTTCTTTAATAGTTTTTTTAATGCTTTCATTTTATCTCCTAGCCTATTTAAGTATAAGTTATTTTGATTAAAAAATAAATGATAAACATTGAATACTTTTATTCATATAAATAAGTGAGCAATTAATTTGCTTAAAAGAGGTGAAAATAAATGAATAATAACTCAACCTGCGGATGCCAAAATCAAATGACATGTCTTAACTCATCTCAAGATTGTGGAGTAAATGTTAATTTGACTGCATCTAATACAGTTGCAAGAGTATGCCAAGAAGTCACATACACTGTAACTATTACAAATAATGCGGTAGATGTAATGAGTAATGCTTGTTTAGTTCTTCCAATCGATAATGCACTTGCATTAATGCAAGGTACTATCACAATCAATGGGATGACATATACTGGTGATACTCTAGATTATGTACCTCTTGGAGATATCAATCCAGGAGAAACCGTAACTGTTACTTATGTTGTTACAGTAATGCAAAATCAAAGATATATTAGACATAAAGCAAAAGTTAAGTTCTGTTGCTGCCAATGCTTTACAAAAAGACCGATTTGTGTCTTATCAAACGTAAACGTCTTACAAGTTTGTCCTTGCTGCTGCGGAAATACAACGAACTAGAACTAGTTAATGAGAATGATGGTGGTGTTAATTCACATAACATTATTCTCTTTTTTTGTGCTTTATTTTCCTTTGAAATAGATAAGGTAATATATTATAATATATTTGGCTTGAAGGAGAATGATATGAAAGTTCAAACAAAACTAAATGCCCAAATGATTCTCGATAAAGAATTTCCAGCAAAAAAACCTGGATATGATGCTCTTGAAGTGGATAAATATTTAGATATTATTGTTGATGATTATTCGCATTTTGAAGAATACGTTAAGGAATTAGAACATAAAGTGGATGAACTTGAAAAAACAGTAAAACTTTATAAGAGCCGTATGGATCAAATCGAGATTCAAAATGCAGTATTAAGTGATAAGTTATCAAATATTTCTAATAATGAAAGTGCTAGTTTATCAAATATTGATTTACTAAAGAGAATATCACTTCTTGAACAAGCTTTGTTTAAAGCTGGGATTGATCCTTCAAATATTAAATAATTTACTTTGACCTGGATAATTGCTGATAGATTTCTATTAGAGGAAAGTCCATGCTCGCACTATCTGTGATGATAGTAGTGTTTATGCTAAAGGAAAAAATAACTTTAGGTAGATGGGAGCATCTAATGGCAGGAAGAAACCTAAGTCGAAAGATATGGTCTATTCCTTGAAAGTGCCACAGTGACGTAGTTTGCCTGAAAGGGTAAAGTGGAACGCGGTAAACCCCATAAGCGAGAAACCCAAATTTGGTAGGGGAAGTTGGAGTGGAGAAACGAATCTAACTCTAGCATACTTCGGTATAGATAAATAATTATCTTAAATGACAAAACATGGCTTACAGGGTCAAATACTCACTTATTAAGGAGAATTGAAAAATGAATCTTCCAAATAAAATAACAACATTTAGAATGGTTTGTGTTGTAATCGTTAATTTTTTACTTTTATTTCCATGGGAAGCATGTGGAATCAATCTTCCTATCGTTTTTGGAAATGTTAATGTTATATATTTGATTTCATGTATTGTTTTCCTCGTTGCTTCGTTTAGTGACTTTTTAGATGGATATTTAGCAAGAAAACTTAATTTAGTTACAACATATGGAAAATTCATGGATCCAATCGCCGATAAACTATTAGTCGATTCACTTTTTATCGTATGTGCGATTAAACTTCCTTCACTTGTCCCTGCACTTGTAGTAGTGATTATGATTTCAAGGGATTTATTAGTTGATGCATTAAGACAAGTTGCAGCAACTAAAGGAACTGTTTTAGCGGCAAATATGTGGGGAAAAGTCAAAACTGTAACTCAAATGGTTGCACTAACATTGGTTTTACTAAATGATTGGCCATTCAGTTTAATAAATGGCATTCCATATCCTATTACTGCAATTATTTGTTGGATAGCTGCAGGCGTATCATTTATCTCGGGATTATTATATTTTACTAAGAATTTGAAAGTGTTTAAGGATTAATATGGATAAGGAAGAAATAGTATCGAAACTAATTGAAAAGAATATAAGAATTGGTTCTGCTGAATCGTTAACTGGTGGACTTTTTTCAAGTACGATTACTTCAATACCTGGAGTTAGTAAGATATTTAAAGGAAGTATTGTTTCTTATTCAACATTAATAAAAGAAAATGTTTTAAAAATTGATAGAGAAACGATTGATAAATATGGCGTTATTTCTCATGAAATTGCAGAGAAAATGTGTCAAAATGCTAAAGAGATACTAGATGTAGATATGGCTCTTTCTTTTACGGGTAATGCTGGACCAGATGTTATGGAAGGAAAACCTGTTGGTAGAGTATATATTGGAATATGTTACAAAGATTCCGTCGAGACTTATGAATTCAACTTTGATGGAAATAGAGAAGAAATACGACATAAATGCATTGAAAAAGCATTTGAATTGATAAAAATGAAAATTTTATAAGAAAAAACGATTTTATTATCGAATAAGTAATATAGGAGGCTTATATATGGCAAAGGAAACAAATCAAGATAAGAATGTTAAATTAGAAGAAACTCTTAAAGATATCGAAAAGATGTTTGGAAAGGGTTCGGTTATGAAATTAGGCGATAAACCTGATTTGTCATATGACATCATTCATTCTGGATCTTTATTAATTGATAATGCATTAGGAATTGGTGGATATCCAAAAGGAAGAATTATTGAAATCTATGGACCTGAATCTTCAGGTAAAACTACATTGGCATTAAGTGCAATTGCTGAATGTCAAAAAGCAGGCGGAAGAGCAGCATTTATCGATGCTGAACATGCAATTGATCCATCGTATGCACAAAAATTAGGAGTTGATACTGATGAATTAATTCTCTCTCAACCAGATCATGGTGAACAAGCTCTTGAGATTGCTGAAATGCTTGCAAAATCAGGCGCAATAGATATCATTGTTGTTGACTCAGTCGCAGCACTAGTTCCTCAATCAGAATTAGACGGAGAAATGACTGATTCAAATGTTGGAGCTCATGCTAGATTAATGTCAAAAGCAATGAGAAAACTTGCAGGTGTCCTTAATAAATCAAATTGTACGATTATTTTCATTAATCAATTAAGAGAAAAAGTTGGAGTAATCTATGGTAATCCTGAAGTAACTACTGGTGGGCGTGCTTTAAAATTCTATGCATCTATTAGAGTAGATATTAGAAAAGGTGAAGCTCTTAAAAATGGCGATTCAATTATTGGTAATCAAGTTAATGTTAAAGTTGTTAAAAATAAAGTTGCTCCACCATTTAAATCATGTAAAGTTGATTTGATATATGGTGAAGGATTTTCTAAGGTTGGAGAAGTTTTGGACCTTGCATTAGAAAATGGCTTAGCTAAGAAATTAGGATCTTGGTTTGAAATTCTTGGTGAACGAGTTGGACAAGGTAAAGATGCTGCAAAAGAATTCTTAAAATCTCATGAGGATGTTTATAATTCATTAGTTGAACAATTGTGTAAATAGTTTTAAGAAAATGACTGTATAGTTGGAAAAACGGTCATTTTTTTATTAAGATAATCATTAGTTTTACTAAAAAAAAGTATATGTTTTTGCTATTTATGTAGCGAAAAAATACATTCAAATGGGAAAAATAAAAAATAGGTATCTAATTCTTGATTTTTTTGTTATAATTATTTTAGCTTATACGGAAGTATAAGTTGAAGCTAATAATTAAACTTATATCAGATTACTGATACTTATATTAAATTAATTTATGCTTTACTATTCTCGTTACTCAGGCAAACGAGATTTTAAAAAATTGCCTTAATAATAAAAAAGGAGATCAATACTATGACAATCCCAGTAGGAGGACTAGTTGCTCTTTGCATTGGATTATTTTTAGGTGGTTCAGCTATTGCTGCAGTCATTACTTATTTACTATTGAAAATAAAAGCATCCAATGAGGAAGAAAATGCAACAAATAAAGCGAAGAAATTAGTTTCTGAAGCAGAGATTAAAGCTAAGAAAATAATTGATGATGCAGAAGCAAAAGTTGATTCAATTATCAGAAAAGCAGAACAAGAAGGAAGAGCAAATGCTCAACAATTCAAACATGAAGCAGAACAAGAGATAAGAGATAGAAAATCAGAACTTGCTGCTCGTGAGAACAAGGTAAATCAAAGAGAACAAAATATCGATCGTCGTGATACTGCGCTTATTGAAAGAGAAAAACAAATTGAAAATAAAGCAGATTCATTACAAGCTCGTATTGATGGCATTGAAAAGAAAGAAAAAGAAGTTCAAGAGAAAATGGATTCCATCGATCACATCTTAGAAAAGATTGCAAATATGAGCTGTGAACAAGCAAAAGCGGAAATTTTCAAACGTGTTGAAGAAAAGACAAAATTAGAGATGGCTTCTTTTATTAAACAACAAGAAGATGAAGCAAAAGAAATTGCAGAAGATAAAGCAAGAAATATTATCGGTCTTGCAATTGATAAGTACTCTCAAGAAGTTATTTCGGAAAAGACTATTTCTGCAGTTGCATTACCTTCTGATGAAATGAAGGGAAGAATCATCGGAAGAGAAGGAAGAAATATTAGAACAATTGAACAATTAACTGGTGTCGATATTATTATTGATGACACTCCAGAAGTAATAACTGTATCTTGTTTCGATCCTATTAGAAGAGAAACAGCAAGACTTGCACTTGAATATTTGATAAAAGATGGACGTATTCAACCTGGAAGAATTGAAGAAGTTGTTGAAAAAGCAAAACAAGATGTTCAAAAGACTGTTCATGAAGCAGGTATTAATGCAGCATTTAAGTTAGGATTACCAAGAATTAATAAAGATTTATTAGATTACGTCGGTAGGTTAAAATATAGAACATCATTCGGACAAAATGTATTAGACCATTCATTGCAAGTTGCATATTTGACTGGCATTATGGCTTCAGAATTAGGATTAGATCAAAATTTGGCAAAACGTGCAGGTCTATTACACGATATTGGTAAAGCAACTGATTTTGAAATGGAAGGTTCACACGTTGAAATCGGTGTAAAATTAGCTAAGAAATATGGCGAACCTGATGTTGTTATTAATTCTATTGAATCTCACCATGGTGATGTAGAAGCAAATAATATTATTTCTCATCTTGTCGCAGCTGCAGATACTCTTTCTGCTGCTAGACCTGGTGCTCGTAGTGAAACGTTAGAGAATTATATTCAAAGAATTGAAAAACTTGAGGAAGTATGTAAATCATTTGAAGGTGTTCAATCATCCTTTGCAATGCAATCAGGACGTGAAGTTAGAGTTATGGTAGTTCCTGAAAAGATCAATGATATGCAAGCTTATAAATTGGCTCGTGATATCAAAGATAAGATTGAAAATGAAATGACATATCCTGGTCAAATCAAAGTTTCTGTTATTCGTGAAGTTAGAGCAACTGAAACTGCAAAATAGTATATTTAGAAAGAGACCTCAAATAGGTCTCTTTAACACTATTAAGGAGGTGGATTTATGAACGTATTATTCATAGGTGATATAGTAGGAAAAATAGGAAGAGATATCGTTTATAGTATGATTGAGAAAATCACAAGCGAAAATGCGATTGATTTTATTATTGCAAATGGAGAGAATGCAACTCATGGAAAAGGATTAACTGAGGCACATTTCAATGAATTGTTGGATTCAGGTATTGATGTTATCACTCTTGGTAATCATTATGCGGCCAAAAAAGAGATATTTAATTATTTAGATACGTACGAAAATATATTGAGACCACAAAATTTACATAAATCTATCCCAGGCGTAGGAACTAATGTATATGATTGTAATGGAGTGAAAATAAGAGTAACGAATTTGCTTGGTAGAGTATATATGTCACTTGATGTGGATAATCCGTTTGATGCTTTGAACGATATTATTGAAAATGATGATTCAGATATTCATATTGTAGATTTTCACGCGGAAGCAACAGGAGAGAAATATGCCCTAGCATGCGGTTTTGATGGAAGAGTTTCTGCTGTACTTGGAACTCATACTCATGTTCAAACTCGCGATTATCGAATACTAAGCAATGGAACTGCTTATATATCTGATGTTGGTATGTGTGGTCCATATGATAGTATATTAGGAGTAAAAAAAGAAGATGTTGTAACAAGAACATGGACTGGAACTCCGACCGTATTTGAAATCAAAGAAGATGGAAGTGGATTATTTTCTGCATGCTTATTATCTTTTGATGATAAGACATATGAGTGTATAAATATTAGACCAATTTATATGGTATTAGAAGAAGGTGAATACTAATTTTGTTTTTTTTATCATAAGTTTGATAAAGGAGAAAAAAACTATGATACAACAAATTAAAGTAGCATCTTCATCGAATGTATCTCGTGTTGCAGGTGCAATAAGTAACATTCTTAGAGAGCAAAATTCATTGGAGGTTGCAACTGTAGGAGCAGGAGCATTAAATCAATCGATAAAGGCACTTGCAATCGCAAGAGGCTTCCTTATTCCATCAGGTATTGATTTTACGATTATTCCTAGTTTTAAAGAGATTATTATTGACGGAAAAGAAAAAACTGCAATGAAATTAAAGATAGAACGTAAATAGAAAGTAGGTTTTTTATGGGTAAGAAAACAGTAATTAAAGCAAGTCCAGATTTAAGACAAGCAGCACAAAGAAAAAGAGAAAAGATTGAATTCGTTAGAGAAAATCTAATCATCCCTTCTTCATTAAGAGAACATGCAAAAGGAAGAAAATATTTTATTAGAACTTATGGATGTCAAGCAAATGTTTTAGATAGTCAAACTATAGAAGGAATTTTAATTGAGATTGGATTTGCACCAGTTGATGATCCTTTTGACGCGGACGTAGTGATACTTAATACATGTGCAATTAGAGAAAATGCGGAAGATAAAGTTTTTGGTGAGATCGGCTCATTAAAAGCATTAAAAAATAAGAATCCGAATTCAATAATTGCAGTATGTGGATGTATGACACAAGAACCACATATCGTCAAAATATTAAAGGAAACATATCGTCAAGTCGATATTATTTTCGGAACCCATAATATTAATCGTTTACCGACTCTTATTAATGAATCTTTGGAAAAAAATCAAAGATTAATTGAAGTATATTCAAAAGAAGGGGAAGTAATTGAAAATCTCCCTTGTCATAGAGAAGATAAATATAAAGCTTTTGTTAACATCATGTATGGATGTGATAAATTCTGTACGTATTGTATCGTCCCATATACAAGAGGAAAACAACGTTCAAGAAAAAAAGAAGATATCATGAAGGAATGTGAAGAACTAGTAAAACAAGGATATCAAGAAATCACTCTTGTTGGACAAAACGTTAATGCATATGCGAAGGACTTAGATGATGGATCTACTTTTGCAGATCTTCTTGATAGCGTTGCAAAACTTGGGGTACCAAGATTAAGATTTACAACTTCTCACCCATGGGATTTTACCGAGGAAATGTTTAAGGCAATCGCAAATAATAAGAACATCATGCCTGCAATCCATTTGCCACTTCAATCTGGTAGCAGTGATATTTTAAAAAAGATGGGTAGACGATATTCTAGTGAAGAATATTGTGCACTCGTTGATAGATTAAGAGAAATCGTACCTAATGTTGCTATTACGACTGATATAATTGTTGGATTCCCAAATGAAAGCGATGAAGATTTTGAAAAAACTCTTGATGTAGTTAAATACGTTCATTACGATTTCGCCTTTACTTTCATTTATTCGCCTCGAATTGGAACTCCTGCATCTAGAATTGAAGACTTAACTCCAATGAGCGTAAAAAAAGAAAGATTTAAACGTTTAGTTGATACACTTGCAATTGATTTTAAAGCAAAATCAGATGCATATATCGGTAAAACCGTATCTGTTTTAGTTGATGGATTATCTAAAAAAGATTCTAATATTTTATCGGGGTATACAGATACTAATAAACTTGTTAATTTTACGGGAAATCCTGACCATATTGGTAAGATTGTTAACGTAAAAATAATCGACGCAACTACTTATTATTTAAAGGGTGAAGAAGTTGATGGATAGTGAATTAAAGAATAAGATTGATTCCTTCATCGATGAGTTTTTAAAAGAACCATCAATTAAGCAATTTCTATTATTAAAAAAGCAAATAGAGGAAGATGATGAGATTATTTCTCTTAGAGAAAGATTAAAAAAATCGCAAAAGGAAATGGCTTTATCTTTAGGAACTAATCTATATGAATCAAATAAAGATAAGTATAATGAATTGAAAATGGAATATGATAATCATCCTCTAATTGTGAATTATTATGTTTTAAAAGATGAAGTTGATTATTTATTAAACGAGCTAAAAGATAAACTTAAATAATTTTATGCTTTCTTCATATATTTATGGAGGAGGCTTTTTTTATGAATAAAGAGATAATTGCAAAAACTTTATCGTCAAGAGGAAAGATTCATTCAATTCTTGATAAGAAAATATTTGTTTCAAATGATATTAGTAAGGTTTTAGGTTGTTGGATCATTAATCTTGATTATAAGGTGGAAAAAAGAGGAGATGATGTATATATTTTTGGATCCTATGAAATTCAACTTTGGTATGCATGCAATAATGATCAAAAGACAAATGTGTATAATGAAATTATTAGCTTTGATGAAAAAGTAAAAATGATTTGTAAGGAAGAATTAGCGTTTGATAATGATATTTCATATAAGGTTCTTGTTGAAAAATATCCATATTGTTTATCGATGGAATTGAAGGAAGATAAGACTATTGAATTAAGAATTGAAAGTTCATTTATAATCAATGAATTTAAAGAAGCTCTCATTAATGTGGAGTGTACGAATTATAGGGAAGAATTATCGTTAGAAGATGAGATTATTATGAATGTAAATCCGAATTATTTGGTAGATAAATCCAAAGAATAATTATTTATAATTATCTCTACCCATAATACTTTTTTTTGATATAATGAAATACGAAGGCAGTGAGAATTTTATGGCAAAACAAAAAGAGTATTCACCAATGATAAAGCAATATTTACAAGTTAAGGAAAAAAATCCTGATACAATCATCCTTTATCGTGTGGGAGATTTTTATGAGATGTTCTTTGAGGACGCAGTTGTGGCTTCTAAAGCGTTACAATTAGTATTGACTGGTAAATCTGCAGGAGTGGAAGAAAGAGTTCCAATGTGTGGAGTTCCTCATCATGCAGTTTCTTCGTATATCGATAAACTTATTAAAAAAGGATTCAAAGTTGGAATTGTTGAACAACTTGAAGATCCTAGCCTTGCTAAAGGAATTGTTGAAAGAGATGTAATACAAATAATAACTCCTGGTGCAGTTATTGATATGAAATCGAAAGATAATAACTATATTGGATGTTTAGATGTTACTTCTAATTATTACGTATTTTCATACGCGGATGTTTCTACTGGTGAAATCTATGTTGAAAATTTAGAAAAAGACCTTGAAAGTGTCATGAGTGAAATTGATAATCTATCAATTAAAGAAATCGTTGTTTCTACGCAATTTAATGCGAAGGATTTAATGACATTGAGAAATAGAAAGAACGTATTAGTCTCATATGAGAATGATAATAATCCGGAAATAGAACACGAATATGTTTTATCTAACGTTTTTGATTTAGAACAAAGAAAAAATGTTGTTAGATTATATAATTATTTGAAAGATACTCAAAAGAATAGTCTTGATTATATGCAAGAATGCAAAGTCTTAAGAGCAAATACTGCAATGCAAATCGATTCTTTTTCAAGAACTAATCTTGAATTAGTTAGAACTATTAGAAGCGATGAAACATATGGATCTTTATTTTGGCTTTTAGATCACACTCAAACAAATATGGGATCGAGATTATTAAAGAAGTGGATTGTTAAGCCATTAACGGATTTAGAGGAGATTATTGCTCGTCAAGGAATAGTTGAATCACTTATAGATAATTTCTTGTTAAGAGATGATCTAATTAGAGACTTAAAAGATATATATGATATTGAAAGATTAGTTTCTAAAATCAATTTTGGATCTGCGAATGGTAGAGATTTTTTGCAATTGAAAAACTCATTGATGATTGTTCCTAAACTTTTAGAAGATTTGAAAGCATTGAATAATAATAAGATTAATTCGCTTCCTGGAATTGAATACGACTTCAAGGAAGTCGCGGATTTATTAGAAAGAGCGATTTCTGAAGATGCTCCTATCACTGTAAAAGAAGGTGGCATTTTCAAAATGGGCTATAATGATACTCTAGATGAGATCATTTCGATGAGTAAAGGAGGGAAGGAATGGGTTTCTTCTCTTGAAGCACAAGAAAGAGAAAAGACAAATATTCCTACTCTTAAGGTGGGATATAATAAAATATTTGGTTATTATATTGAAATCACTAAATCAAATCTTGATAAAATAGACCCTTCGTGGGGATATGAAAGAAAACAAACGACGATTAATTCAGAAAGATTTATTACGCAAGAATTAAAAGAAAAAGAACAAATGATTTTATCTGCGGATGATCGTCGTAATGCTCTTGAATATGAAATGTTTCAATCGTTGAGAAAGCATATTGCAACTTATACAGAAAAATTGCAAACTCTTGCAAGCTTAGTTTCTTATATTGATGTTTTAATTTCTTTTGCAGAAGTTAGCGTTAATGAACATTACGTAAAACCAACCTTCAATGAAAATAGAAAAGTAGAAATCATTAAAGGTAGACATCCTGTAATTGAAAAAGTAACGCCAAATGCAACATATGTTCCTAATGATATCTTGCTAGATAAAGATACGGATATCTTGATTATTACAGGTCCAAATATGGGTGGAAAATCAACGTATATGCGTCAATTTGCTCTTATTGTGATTATGGCTCAACTTGGTTCATTTGTACCTGCAGAATCAGCGAATTTGATGGTTTTTGATCAAATTTTTACTCGTATTGGGGCTAGCGATGATTTAGTTTCTGGTCAATCTACTTTTATGGTGGAGATGTCAGAGACGAATTATGCTTTACGTCATGCAACTAGTTCTTCATTATTGATTTTTGATGAAATCGGTAGAGGTACTGCAACATTTGATGGAATGGCTCTTGCAGAAGCGATTTTAGAATATATAGCAACAAATATAAGAGCAAAAACTCTTTTTTCCACTCATTATCATGAGATAACTTCGATTACTGGTATTCTTCCTATGGTGAAAAACATTCATGTTGCGGTAAAGGAAAATGATGAAGAAATCACTTTACTTTATAAAGTAGAAGAAGGGGCTATGGGAAAATCATATGGTATCAATGTTGCAAGATTAGCTCATCTTCCTGATGAATTGCTTAAGCGTGCAAATGAGATTTTAGTTGATCTTACTAAGGAGAAAGTTACGATTAATGATAATGTGATTGAAAAGAAAGAGGATAAAAACGAGGCACTTATTGAGGAATTGAAAAAAATGGATCCTTTATCGATGTCTCCTCTTGAAGCATTGAATTATCTTTATGAATTAAAACGTAAGATGGGGGTAAAATAATATGGCAAAAATAAGTGTAATGGATTCTCATCTTGCAAATATGATTGCAGCTGGTGAAGTTATCGAAAGACCTTCATCTGTGATTAAAGAATTAGTGGAAAATTCTATCGATGCTGGTTCAAAACATATTGAAGTTAGAATATATGAGGCGGGAAGAAAGAAAATCATCGTTAAAGATGATGGAAGTGGAATGGATAAGGAAGATGCAGTTGTTGCCTTTAAAAGACACGCATCTAGTAAATTAAAATCGGAACGCGATTTATTTAGGATAAAAACGATGGGATTTAGAGGTGAAGCTTTGCCATCTATTTCATCTGTTTCTAAAGTAACGATGATTACAAGTGATGGTAGTGTATCTGGAACAAAAGTTGTAATCGAAAACGATAATATGACAGTTGAAGATTGTGCAGCAAGAAAAGGCACGACATTTATAATAGAGGAATTGTTTTATAATACTCCTGTTAGATTAAAATTTTTAAAAACGGATGTGACGGAAAATGCAAATTCACTTGAAGTAATGCAACGTCTTGCCTTATCAAGATGCGATATCGCTTTTGACTTTTATATTGATGATAAATTATCTTTTTCAACGACGGGAAGAGGTGATCTTTTAGAGGTTATTGCTCGTATATATTCTAATGAAGTTGCAAGAAAGATGAAAAAAGTTCATATAGAGGAATTTGATTATCAAATTGAAGGATATATTGGATTACCAGAGATTGCTAAATCAACTAGATATTATATGATAACCATTTTAAATGAAAGAAATGTATATTTACCTAAAGCGCAAAAAGCAATAATTGAAGCGTATGGTGATTTTATTTTTAATACTAAATATCCGTTTGTCGTTTTAAAGATTAACGTTGAACATTCTTTAGTTGATGTAAATGTTCATCCGAGCAAGAAAGAGGTTCGTTTATCAAATGAAGATAGAATGTGTGATGGAATTAATAAGATGATTAAGTCATCTCTTATTCAATTAAAACCAATTGCTTCCGTGCCTAGCTTTTCAAAAATAGATAATGTAAATACAAATGACTCTCCTATTTCTTCTTCTCAAAAGGAAAGTATTTCCCTTTTATTAGAAGATGATTCGATGGATCTAAAAGAGGCGGAAATTATTCGTCCAACAAGTGAAAATAAAGTGGAGGAAATTCCGTTAGATTTTTCATCTTTTGATGAAGAAGTTTCTAAAAATGTGGAAACAACAATAGAAGAAAAAATAGAAGAGAAAAGATATCAAAAGCCTAATCTTATTCCGATTGGTCAAATTCATAATACATATATTATTTGCCAAGGTGATAACGGAATGTATATCGTTGATCAACATGCAGCAAATGAAAGAATCAATTATGAGAAATTTGATCGTGAGTTAAATAAGAATATCAATGTAGTTGAACCATTGATTCCATATGTGATAAATCTTAATCCGAGCGATATAATGAAACTCACAGAAAATAGATTTGATTTATTGAAATCCATTGGTATTGAATGTGAATTATTTGGAGCGAACGCGTTAAGAGTATTTAAACTACCTGCATTTATGAAGGAAATTGATGAAGGAGTATATTTAGAAGAATTGATAACACAAGTGTTATTAAAGGATAAAATTGATATCAGTATTCTTAGAAAACATGTAATTGCCACTATGGCATGTAAAGCTAGTATTAAAGCGAATGATAGATTATCGCTTGTAGAGATGAATGATTTATTGAACGATCTATTTATGTGTGAAAATCCAACTACTTGTCCTCATGGTAGACCAACAATTATTCATTTTTCGAAATACGATATTGAAAAGATGTTTAAAAGGACGGGAATTTAATGATTGTATGTATTGTTGGTCCAACAGGAATTGGAAAATCGAAACTCGCATGCGATGTAGCTTTAAAAGTTGGAGGCGAAATCGTGAATGGAGACGCTTTTCAAATTTATAAGGAAATGGATATAGGAACGGCAAAGCCTTCAAAAGAAGAAAGACAAATCGTTCCTCACCATCTTTTTGATTATGTGGAACCAACGTATAATTTTTCTTCATTCGACTATCAATGCTCTATTAGAAATAAGATAGATGAATTAGAGAAAAAGGGAGTCCCTATCATTGTTTGTGGTGGGACAGGAATGTATTTAAAAGCAGGATTTTATGATTTTGATTTACGTAAAGAAGAAGTTAAATACGATATGTCAAAATACGATGATTATTCTAACGAGGAACTTCATAATGAACTTAAAAAAGTTGATGAAGAAGAAGCAAAGAAAATCCATATGAATAATCGAAAGAGAGTATTAAGAGCACTTCAAATATTCTTTACTTCGGGAAAGAAAAAATCGGATATCATAGAAGAACAAAAACATGAACCTATCTACGATGTAAGATTTATAGGTCTTACTCGCGATAGAGAAGAACTAAATCAAATCATCAATGAAAGAGTTGAATTAATGTTTGAAATGGGTCTATTAGATGAAGTGAAAGAATTGATGGAAAAATATCCTCACAATCTTCGTTCTTTTCAAGCAATTGGTTATAAAGAAATAATTGAGGGGCTTGAAAATCATGATTCAATTGAGAATATTAAGGAGAAGATAAAGAAGAATACTCGGAATTACGCAAAAAGACAAATGACATATTTTAAACATCAGATGAATGTGACGTGGTTTAATTCATCTAATGAGGCGTATGAATACATAATAAAACTATTTAATGGGGAGGAATAGATTATGGCTTTAGAAAACATATATAATATTGCAAAAAAATTAAGCATTGATGAAAAATATGTAGAACCTTATGGAAAATATAAAGCAAAGATTGATTACGCTTTATGGGATGAAATTAAAAGTAGGGATAATGGGAAATTGGTTCTTGTCACTGCGATTACTCCAACTAAAGCAGGAGAAGGTAAAACCACTATGTCCATCGCTTTACTAGAAGGATTAAGAAAGAAAAATATAAATGCGGTAGCTTGTCTTCGTGAACCTTCTTTAGGACCTGTTTTTGGAGTTAAAGGTGGAGCTACTGGTGGAGGAAGAGTTTCTATTGAACCAAAGGAAGATATCAATCTTCATTTTACGGGTGATATGCACGCTTTGACTTCATCTATTAATCTTATTTCTGCAGTAATTGATAATGTCATCTATCAAGGAAATGAATTAAATATCGATCCTTCTAAGGTAGTATGGAAAAGAGCATTAGATATGAACGATCGTACTTTAAGAGAGATAACAATCGCTCAAGGAAGTAAGGTAAATGGGGTCGAAAGAAAAGATGGTTTTGTAATCACTGTTGCAAGTGAGATGATGGCTATTATGTGCCTAGCTACCTCAAAGGAAGACTTTAAAATGCGCTTAGGTGAAATCATCGTTGCTTATACATTTGATAATAAACCAGTATACGTAAAAGATTTAAAGATCACAAATGCAATAATGAAACTTATGAAGGATGCATTGAATCCTAACATTGTTCAAACCTTAGAAAATAATCCGGTGCTTGTACATGGTGGACCATTTGCAAATATTGCGCATGGGTGTAACTCTATATTAGAAACGAAATTAGCTTTGAAATTAGCGGATGTAGTCGTAACGGAAGCGGGTTTTGGTGCAGATTTAGGTGCTGAAAAATTTTTAGATATCAAATGTCAAGAAGGTGGTTTAAAACCTAATTTAGTTGTTATGGTTGCAACGATTAGAGCATTGAAAATGCATGGTGGACAAGATTTAGAAAGAATTGAAGAATTAAACCTTAATGCATTAAATATTGGTATAAGCAATTTGAAACAACATTTAGAAAATATTAAAAAATTCGGAATGGATGTTGTTGTTGCGATTAATCATTTTGAAACTGATAACGAGGAAGAAATTGAAACGTTGCGTAAGTGGTGTATCGAAAACGAGTATAGAGTAAGTTTTGTTGATGGATTTACTAAGGGTGGAGAAGGATGTATTGAACTTGCAGATATGGTTATTGGTGCGTTAAATGATGATAAATCATCATATCATCCTTTATATTCTAGAAAAGAGATGACAATTAAAGAAAAAATTGAAAAAATCTGTAAAGAGATTTATCGCGCAGATAAAGTTACTTATTCTTTAAAGGCAGAAGAAGATATAAAAAAGTATGTAGAGTTAGGATGTGAGGACTACTATATATGCATGGCTAAAACTCCTCAATCCTTTAGCGATGATCCAAAACTTTTAAATACTCCACGTGGATTCACTATTAACATTCGTGAAGTCAATCTATCAAATGGAGCTAAGTTTATTATTCCTTTAACTGGATCAATTCTTACTCTACCTGGACTTCCAAAGGTTCCAGCTGCAGTGAAGATGGAGGATGAATGATGGAATTATTATTAGGAAAACCAAGCGCAGATAGAATTAAAGAAGATATTAAAAATAGAATATCTTCATTTAATCGTTCACCTAAGATGATGGTTTTGATGAATGAAGAGGATTCTTCTAGCGTTGGTTATGTAAACGCACAAATTAAAGTTGGAGCTTCTTTAGGAATAGAAGTCGTTGTTAAAACGATGAAGTCAAGTGAAGAAGAATACATTGATGAGATTGAAAGAATCAATAAAGACGATTCAATTGATGCTTGTATGATAACTCGTCCATTATTTAAAGGAGCAAATGAATTATCAATATTTTCTCATATTTCACCTTATAAGGATGTGGATTGTATGAATCCCTTATCTTTAGGTGATTTATTTGTTGGGAAAAAAGATTCTCTTGCACCTGCAACTTCAAGAGCAATTATTGAAATGGTTAAAGATAATAATATTGAAGTTGAAGGAAAGAATGTTTTAGTTATTGGTCGATCGATTTCTGTAGGTAAACCAGTTGCAATGCTATTGCTTAATATGAATGCTACAGTTACAATTGCTCATTCTAAAACAAAGAATCTAGATGATTTATTGCTAAAAGCGGATATTGTTGTTGCATCAATTGGAAAACAAGAATTCATCGATGCAAAAAAATGCAAGGATGGAGTCATTATTTTAGATGCAGGTATACATTATTTAGAGGATAAGATTGTCGGTGATGTAAAATTATCAGATAATATAGGTAAGATTACGAAAGTTCCAGGAGGCGTAGGGAGTGTAACATCAGCATGCTTGATGGATAATGTTACAACTCTTTATGAAAGAAGAAATGGTAGAAAATAAAGATTATGAATTGAATGATATCGTAGAAATGAGAAAACCTCATCCTTGTGTAAGTAAATCAAAACAATTTGAGATTATTCGTCTTGGCGCGGATATTAAGATTAAGTGTCTAGGATGTGGAAATGTGATCATGCTTTCTAGAGAAGATTTTAATAAAAAAGCAAAAAAAATTATAAAAAAACAGTAAAATGTAATAATTCTCCGTATATAAATTATATGGAGTTTTTTTATGGCGTTATTAGAAGTGAGAAAGATTACAAAATCATTTAAGGATCAGTGTGTTATTAACGATGTATCGATACGTTTTCCTAATACTGGACTTGTCTCGATTACTGGAGAATCTGGGTGTGGAAAATCAACTTTTTTAAAGTGCATATTAGGTATCACTAAGTTAGATAGAGGAGAGATATTTTATCGAAATAAGAAAGTTAAAAATTTTGATAGATTCAGAAATGAAGCGACATCATATATATTTCAAAATTATAGTTTAGTATCATTTTTTTCACCTTTTGATAATATTGGAATCAATAATCGTAGTGGTAAAAATGAAGCGATATTAAAATGTGCAAAAGAGGCAAATATCGATAGAAAACTTAAACAAGATGTAAAGACCTTATCAGGAGGAGAAAAACAAAGAATTGCAATTGCTAGATCTCTTGTTTCTTCTTCATCAATAATATTATGCGATGAACCAACAGGATCATTAGATAAAGAAAATGCTAAAGCGATAATGGATTTATTAAAAGAGATTTCATTAAGAAAATTAGTAATTGTAGTTACGCATAATAAAGAACATGTTTCCTCTTATAGTGATGTAATATTAAGAATTGAAAATGGATGTGTTAAAGAAGAATCAATAAACGAAACTAAAAGTAGTAACAATATTGAAAACAAGAAGTATTCATTATCATTGAAATATATGCTTAAAATGTGCTTTTCAATTGTGAAAAGTCAATTCCGAAAGATTTTATTTTCAATCGTTTCTTTAGGATTATCACTCTCTTTTTTTCTTCTTTCTCTCAATACATATTCTAGTATTAATTCAGAAATATCCTCAAATATAAATAATGTTTTAAATTATAATCTGATGAATCTTTCACTGATTAATGAAACAAAATTAGAGAATAGTAATTTTACTCTATTAAAGAATGTTAGGCCAAATGTAAATGAATTAGAATTGATAAATGATGTATTAGAAAACAATGTATTATGTTATGATTTATCTCCTTTTATTCCTCGTTATCCAAAAGTGTATAAAAGTGAAGACAAAAGAAAGTACATAGATAAGATTGAATTTGTTCCATACGCTATATCTATGCATAGATATTTAAAAAAAGGATTAAACGGAGATATTCCTACTTCTCTTTTTGAGATGATTGCAAATAAGAAGGCAATGGAAATCGTTAATCAAGAATCATTTTTTCTAGATTTATCCACATCAATAGATTATAAAACTAAGGATAGTAAGATAATAAGCGATTCATTCATTAAGGAGGTAAAAGTTGAAATTGTAGGTGAATATGATGAATTCTCTTTAATTGAGACGCCTAGAATATATTATCCGTATGATTATTTAGAAAGCGTTACAAAGAAGATTAAACTACCTAATTTATCAAAACATTTTAACGATGATCTTTCGTTATATGATCGATTGACTTCTTACACTTACGATAATGATCCATATATTTCATATTCTTTGTTTCTGGAGATAGATGATCTTAAGTCCGTGCCTTCCATTTATGAAACGGTTAATAAAACAAATTATGATAACAATCATTTTGAAATGAAAAATGATTCTTTAGAAATCATCTCTTCATTTTCCAATGTTTTTGATGCAGTGTATGAAGTGGTCACGATTTTTATTGCAATTACGATTATCATTTCTATTCTTTTATTATCACTATCATTAGATTCTATTGTTTCGGACAATAAAGTAGACATTGGAATAATGAGATGCATTGGGATTATGAAAAAAGACTTGATGTTAGTTTATTTGTTTTGCAGCTTATTCGTGGGTATAGCAGGTCTTTGCTTTTCTTTGTCTTTTTATTCCTTAGGATCGATTCTAATCAATAAGACATTGTTACAAGGGTTAATAGTTTCTATTCCATCAAAGATTTCACTTAGAAATGCATATATCGGATTGGTATTAGTAGTCGTAATCACATTGATTAGCTCCTTATCATCGTTTAATCGTATTAATAAGATGCAACTTGGAGAAGTTATGAGGGAAGAATAATGATTAGAATTAGTGGATTGAATTTATCGTATGGGAACAATGAGGTTCTAAAAAACATTGAATTGAATATAAATGAGCCAGGCATTTACTTCATATATGGAGAATCTGGTTCTGGAAAGAGTTCTTTATTGAATATCCTTTCTCTTATGGAAGATCGATATGAAGGGGAATTTTATTTTGATGAAGAAAATGTTTCATTTCTGAGTAAAGAAGAGAAACAAAGAATGAGATTTGAAAAGATTACCTATATTTTCCAAATGCCTAAACTTATCGAGAATGAAAGCGTGATTACTAATCTTGAAGTAGCCTTAGGTAAAAAACTTACAAAGGAAGAAAGTAAGAATCTATTAAGCAAAATTAATCTTAGGAATGGTAATAAAAAGATATCAGTTCTTTCAGGAGGAGAAAAGCAAAGAGTGAAT
Source organism: uncultured Caryophanales bacterium (assembly GCA_945873815.1). Lineage (GTDB taxonomy): Bacteria > Bacillota_I > Bacilli_A > RFN20 > CAG-449 > UBA3210. Next base: position 73,745 of record CAMCEE010000004.1, on the reverse strand, counting down.
ATGTTGATGGGGATATTAAGAGACACTCCAGTGATTCTTGGTGATGAAATCACTTCAGGATTAGATGAAACAAATAAGAAAGTGATTATGTCTTTGCTTAAAGAGGAAGCAAAAAGAAGGATAATCATTCTTGTTAGTCATGATGAGAAAATAATTTCAAAATACGCGCGTGTATCGAGGAAGATAGAAAATAAAACGATGGATAAAATCGAAGCTAAAAAAAAGAAAATGGAAAAGAAAGAAAATAAAAAAGAAAATGTTTTACCTTTACAATATGCGATTAAACACGTTTTTACGATAGTATCTAGTAAAAAAATTAGAACTATGATTACCACTTTTTCCTCTCTTATCGCTTTTGTTTGTCTAGGGATTTGTCTTATTTTAACTTCTTCTTTACAAGATTCAATCATGTCTTCTTTAGGAAATGTTGTAAAAGAAAATCAAATTGTAATGGAACAAAAAGAAGAATCATATTTGATTGAAGAGAATATTTCTATTTCGAAAAAAGATATTATGAGAATAAAGGAAAAATACAACTCCTCTATGGAATATCTTGGTGTTAATTATTTAAGTGATGTTGATATGATGTTTGAAGATGCAAATTATTTTTCATATGTTTTTGATACTAGATATAAGAACATTCAAGGTTTAAAAATTGGAGCTATAAAGGATTTTATACCGATACAAGAAGAGGAGAATGATTTGTTTTATCTTTCTAACGATAAACTTCAAGAAGATGAAATTGTCTTATCTTTACCTCATGGAGAGATTAGTAGACTTTGCCTTGAATTAGGATATGAATACGTTGATGATTCATCGCTTCTAAAGGCGTTAATCGATAATCCTATCGAAGTAAAGATGTTTGCGACAAATGAAGAATGGGAATATGATTTAGAAGCGAGTTTTTATCTAGTTGGCTATACCATCAGCGATGATATAGCGTTTTATCATACCGACTCGCTTTGGAGTGAATATGTTTATGAAGAAATAATGCAATTGGAATCATCCTTGGCTCTTAGTGAAGATAGTTTTTACCCTTGGACTTTAAAAAAAGAATATTACTTATATACTAATGAAAAGGATGGACAAAATCTCTTGGAGGTTTTGCTTGAAGATTATTCATTGAATGATTTTGTAGTTAAATGTTTTAAGAAGGAATATGGATACGGATTGGCTTTTGAATATGCGCATAATAATTATATGAAAATAAGTGAATGTAATAATCTAGTTGATGCATTTCCATACCTAGATTCTTTTATCCCTTGTTCTTCTTTAGGGTATAATGCGATTGGTGATGTTTTGATGGCTGGCTTCACTTATCCTACTTTTATATCACAGGATTATGAACTAATAGAAGAATTTATCAATATTAATTCATATAGCGAAGAGAATTTAGGAGCTTATCAATCAACTATTTTATCAATGACGAACGATAACATTCTATCCTTAAGTCTCCTTGATTCCACTAAATCGAATTATTGTCGTTTTAATGTTGATAATGCAACTCGATTTAATAATGTAAATTCTATAGGTGTAAGCACTGGTTTATTAAAAAAGATTGGAGTATCGAATAATTCCACTTCAACTCCTTTATTTATCATGTATTTAAAGAATATTGAATATGCAAATGGGCGATATCGGAATGAATTTGAGATTGTGAAAGTAAACGTGAGTCATATTGTAGAAAACAAGGAGATAGCAATATATCAAACTAACTTGTGGCCTATGACATTCCTTGCGACCAATTTTGAAACAAAATGTGCTGGAATTGAAAAAAGCGTTTTAAATTATTGTGGAAATGACTTGGAAAACGATCTAATTGAATTAAATGAAAAATATCAAAAATTCATCTTTTCTGCACCTTATTTAGAATATTCAAAGAATATTGAGGAAGTGGAAAATTATCTTGTTGGAGGATTGTCTCTCTTCTCGTCGTTTTGCCTTCTTTCAACTTTATTGATGCTTATAGTATCTTCGAATTTGTTCATTTCAGAGATAAGGAAGGAGATAGGTATTTATTCACTATATGGATATGAAGATAAGAGCATAAAAAGATTATATAAACTCTTTTCATATTTTCTATCCTTTTATTCTCTTATTCTTTCATATATATCACTTGTTGTTATTTGTATGGTATTAGAAAAAACCGAACTACTAATTTCCATTTCAGTAACGAATGCAATTGGAATTCCATTTCTTATTATGTTTATTACAAGTTTAGTGATTGGATTTGTTTCTAGTAGAGCATCTACTTATCACGTTTTTAAAGAAAATCCTCTAATGCAATTACAAGAAAAATAGACTTTTTTAAAAAAATATATGCAAATAGTAATTATTTTGCCTATTAGTGTGTATTTTGCATTTTATTGTGATATGCTATTGTCGAAAGATTTATAAAATCTTTAGTTATTTTTATCTTTGTTTGATAGATAAAAGAAGGAGTATAGAATATGTCACTTAAAGCAGGTATCGTCGGCCTTCCAAATGTTGGAAAGTCAACATTATTCAATGCGATTACTAATTCAAATGTTGAAGCAGCAAATTATCCTTTTGCAACGATAAATCCAAATTCTGGCGTGGTAGAAGTTAACGATCCAAGAGTTGATGAACTAGTTAAAATCTTTAATCCAAAAAGGATTGTAAAAGCAACTTGCGAATTCACCGATATTGCAGGGCTAGTAAAAGGTGCAAGTAAGGGAGAAGGATTAGGAAATCAATTCCTTGGTAATATCCGTAACTGCGATGCGATTTGTCACGTTGTTAGATGCTTTGAAAATCCTGATATTATCCATGTTGAAAACGGTGTAGATCCTCAAAGAGATATCGATATTATCAATCTTGAATTAATAATGTCAGATCTTGATATAGTTACGAAAAGACTTGCAAAAGTTGAAACTAAGGCAAGAACTTCAAAAGATAAAGAATCTGTTGCAGAATATAATCTACTATCTAGAATAAAAGCAGTTTTAGATAATGAGCAATCTGCAAGAACTCTAGATTTTACTGAAGAAGAGAAAAAACTTCTTTCTTCGTATAATCTATTAACTGCAAAACCTGTTTTGTATGTTGCGAATGTTGCAGAAGAAGACTATGCGGATTTAGATAATTCTAAATACTATTTACAAGTTTGTGAAATTGCAAAAAAAGAAAACTCGCAATGCATTCCAATCTGTGCAAATACAGAATGTGAATTATCGAGTTTACCACTTGAAGAAAAGATGGAATATCTTGAATCATTAGGCGTTTCTTCAACTGGACTAGATCGCTTAGTTAAAACGACTTATGATCTACTCAATTTATCAACGTTTTTTACCGTTGGTGCAGATGAAGTTCGCGCGTGGACATTTACAAATGGAATGACAGCTCCAGAATGTGCAGGCACGATTCATACCGATTTTCAAAGAGGATTTATCTGCGCGGAAGTATATGCATATAATGATATGGAAGTTTATAAATCTGAAAAAGCACTTAAAGAAGCAGGTAAAATTAGAACTGAAGGTAAGGCATATAAGGTTCAAGATGGAGATTGTATGCTCATTAGATTTAATGTATAGGTGAATTATGATTAGAATTGGTCACGCGAGAGATATTCATAGATTAGAAGAAAATAATCGTCCATTTGTTTTAGGCGGAATAAAGATTCCTTTCGAAAAAGGAAATGTATCGCATAGTGATGGAGATTGCTTATATCATGCGCTTGCTGAGAGTTTAATGGGAGCTTTAGCATTAGGCGATTTAGGAAAGATGTTTCCTGATAACGATGATAGATTTTTAAATATGGATTCTTCTATTATTGTTAAGAAAGTGATGAATATTGTTAGGAATAAGGGTTATCACGTTATGAATATCGATGCATCGATAGTATTAGAAAAACCTAAATTAAAGGACTATATCGATGATATGAGAAAGAATATTGCTATTTTGTTGGATGTTGATATTTCACGTGTTTCGGTTAAAGCACAAACAAATGAAAAAGTCGGTGAAATAGGAAAAAATGAAGCGATTGAATGCTTCTCAACAGTATTGTTAGGGAGGGACTAGAAATGGAAGAAAAGAAAGTTAGAGTAAGATATGCTCCTTCACCAACGGGATTCTTACATATTGGTGGAGCTAGGAGTGCATTATTTAATTATTTATTTGCAAAAAAATATAATGGGCAAATAATCTTTAGAATTGAGGATACAGATATTGAAAGAAATGTTCCAGGTGGAGAAAAGAGTCAATATGATGATTTACGTTGGTTAGGAATTGATCCGGATGAATCACCATATGAACCTAATGAGAAATATGCTCCATATCGTCAAATGGAAAGACTGGATATTTACCGTCAATACGCTGAAGAATTAGTTAGAAGAGGAGACGCTTATTATTGTTATTGCACTAACGAAGAACTTGAGATAAGAAAAGAAGAACAACTCAATAATGGTGTTAAAGCGTATAAATATGATAGAAAATGTTTGAATGCGACTAAAGAACAAATTGAAGCATATAAAAAAGAAGGCAGAAAACCATGTATTAGAATAAAATTACATGACCATGAAAAAATTGAGTTTGACGATTTAGTAAGAGGAAAGGTAACTTTCTCTAGCGATGATTTAGGCGGAGATTTCGTTATTATGAAATCTAATGGTATTCCTACATACAATTTTGCAGTTGTAATTGATGATCATCTTATGGAAATCACTCATGTTTTACGAGGGGAGGAGCATTTATCCAATACTCCAAAACAAATTGCAATATATCGTATGTTCAATTGGGAGCCTCCAAAGTTTGGACATATGACAATTATTGTCAATCAAAATGGTAAGAAATTATCTAAAAGAGATAATAATATCCTTCAATTCATGTCTCAATACCGTGATTTAGGATATCTACCTGAAGCAATTGTTAATTTCATTCTATTACTAGGATGGACTCCTGATTCAAATAAGGAGATATTCTCAATGGATGAAGCAAAAGAGGAATTCGATCCTAAGAGATTATCAACTTCACCATCAATGTTTGATCAACAAAAAATGACTTGGACAAATGCGCAATATATTCGTCGCTTAGATGATGCAAGATATCTTGAATTTATTAAACCATTTATGGGAAAAGCACTAGATTTAAGTAAATATGATGATAAAACTTTACTAGATATTGCTTTACTCTATAAAGATGAAATTGGATGTGGAAATGATATAATCGCTCCATTAACTAATATCATTTCACCTTCGGAGGTTGAAGGAGAAGAAGAAAAAGCAATGCTTGCACTAGATACAACACCAAAAGTATTTAAGGCGCTCATTGAAGAATTGAATGAATTAAAAGAGGTTAATCCGGAAAATATTAAGCAAGTATTTAAGAATGTTCAAAATGCAATCGGAGTAAAGGGTAAAGCTTTGTATATGCCTGTTCGCTTAGCTTTAACTGGAGTATCGCATGGAATTGAACTAGTTAATATTATTAAAATACTTGGAAAAGAAGAAGTTATTGCTCGATTAAGCAAATAATTTTCTTTCTTTGATATAAGAAAATGATGTCACATTGGTATCTTTATTAATGAGGGTAAAAGTATCATAATTGGTGGGGATATCATAGAATTCTATTTCAATAGGACATAATGAATTAGCTAAATCTTGGAATATAGATTTAGCTATTTTTGCGTTTGATAATTGAGAATTATTATCTGTACCTAAATAGACGCAAATGGTGTATTTTTTATTGAATCCACATACCCATGTTGAAGAATCAGTGGTGCCAGTTTTTGCGGAAAATGTTGCTTTTGTTTGATAGGATAATAAAGATGGAGAAGTGTAGGATTTAAAAGCTTTATCAAATGGACTTTTTAGATAATAATTCATTTCGATTGCTTTTGATCTTAACATTGTTCTTTTTGCATTTAATGGGTCTTTATATAGTATTCTATTATTAAAATCTTGAACAGTATTAATGAATTTCGGCTCATAATACATTCCTTCACTTGCAAAAGTATTATAGATTGAACATAGTTCTAAAGGAGACATTTCGATTGTTCCTAAAGCGATTGTAGGGGAATGAATCGATGATGTTATTGAATATTCTTCTAAATATGAATATATGTTTTCACTTCCGATGTATAGTGAAGATTTCATCGCGTATATATTATCGGAGTTTGCAATAGCTTCAATCAAATTGATTCTTCTATTTGCGTATTTGTTGTTCGAATTCTTCGGAGAATAATCGCCAATATCACATATATGGAATGTTGTTTCTTTAGAGAGGAATTCTGTTTTATACGTAAAACCCTTATTTAGAGCAAGATAATAGATTATTGGTTTGATAGTTGATCCGATTTGCCTTTTGCTATCTATCGCGCGATTGAATGAACTATTTATATATGATAGTCCACCGGAAAGTGCGATTACTTTATTAGAATATGGTTTCATTATTATTACTGCAATATCTTCATCTTCTTTTAGATGATGTTGGTATTTTTTGATGATAGAATTAACGTAAGTTTGTATGAGATTATCGTAATATGATGTGATTATTAGTCCTTCTTTATTCAAATTCTTATTTAATCCTAAAGTAGATAATTCTTTTCTTATCGCGTCAAAATAATAAGAATGATCATGATTATCATTTTTTGAAAAAGTGAAATTTAATTCATTTTTTTGTGCTTTTTGATATGTTTCTTCATCGATGATATTTCGATTTTTTAAAATTGAAAGAATCTGCATTTGCTTTTCTATACATAGGGAATAATTGATATCAGGAGCATATCTATTAGGAGAATTAATAATCCCAACTAGTACGCTTGCTTCGGCGTAATCTATGTCCTTAGGGAGTTTTGAAAAATAGTATGAACAAGCATTGTATATCCCATATATATTATGTCCGAAAAAAGCAATGTTAAAATACATTTCAAGGATGTCATCCTTATTGTATTTTGCCTCCATTTTTTTAGATAGAATCATCTCCATTATTTTCCTTGTGAATGATTTTTCATTATTTAATAATGCAATTCTTGTTAATTGTTGAGTTAATGTTGATGCGCCTTCGACAATCTTACCTTGCTTGAGGTTAGTGAATAGACTTTTTATTATTCTATTGTAATCTAATCCATTATGCGAATAGAAATGTTGATCTTCAATGGAGATTAAAGTCTTTCTTAGGGGGATAGATATATCTTCTAAGTTGACATACTGTGATTTGGAATTGGCAATTTCCGTTTCAATATAATCGTTATTTATGGATTTATATGTAATGACATTTGGATGATTAATATTTGGAGAAGGAATGACTAGTAATGTAAAAAAAAGAGACAATGTTGCAATTAAAATGGAGACGATAATCGCTTTACATATTTTTTTAAATTTCATTAATGTCATCCCTTTCAATATTATTTTTGAAAGGATTCAACTTTTTTAAACAGAAAAAGAAGAAAATATGCTTTCCTTATTGTAATTAAATAATATTTAATATATTATTTCGGTGGTGAGAAAAATGACAACACGATTATGTACAATTAAATTATCAATTAGAGACTACGATACAAAAGAAGAAGGTAAAGTAGTTTATAATGGTGAAGTAGTATCAATAGATGAAGAATTAGGACATTACATGTTTAGGTTTTATAATACTGAATCTGGGACGTTATTAGTTACTGTTGATGCTAGTAAAGAAGTCATTAAGGTAATTGAGAAAAGTGAGAATATCAACTTGTCAATGGGGATTAAGATTGATACATATGAGGAGTGCATATACGATATTGATTCATCAAGATTAGAATTGGAAACGAGAACTTTCGATGTTCAATTTGAAAATAATGTGATCTTATTCGATTATGACTTGTATGCAAAAAATGATATTGAACATAGTAAACCATTAACAAGAAATGTGGTAAGAATTGAATATGAAGGAGATAAAAAAGTATGTTAGACATTGAAATGAAGATTAAGAATGTGATTAAAGATGCTCTAGAGAAAATGGGTGTATTTGTAGAATTATCTAACATTGTCATCGAGAGATCAAAAGATAAAGCTCATGGGGATTATGCTTCCACAGTTGCAATGCAAATGGCTCGTACACTTCATAAATCTCCTCGTGCGATTGCAGAAGAAATCGTATCGAATATCGATTCAAATCTTGTTGAAAAAGTTGAGATTGCAGGTCCTGGATTTATTAATTTCTTTATGAAGCAAGATTCATTACAAGCAATTATTAAAACAATTGTCGATGAAGATGAAGAATATGGTAATTCTAAAGAAAAGCATGAAGGAAAAATCAATGTTGAATTCGTTAGTGCAAATCCAACTGGTGATCTTCATTTAGGACACGCAAGAGGAGCAGCAATCGGTGATGTTATTTGCAAATTATATAAAAAAGCAGGTTACGATGTAACGCGTGAATATTATGTAAACGATGCAGGTAATCAAATCAATAATTTAGCAAAATCTCTTCAAGCAAGATATCACGAAGTATGTGGAGATAAGGAATTCCCATTCCCAGAAGATGGTTATCATGGGGGAGATTTGATTAATCTTGCAGCAATGATTAAAGAAGAAAAGGGTGATTCTCTACTTGAACTTAATGATGAGAATTTCAATTATTTCAAAAAAGTGGGAACCAAACTTGAACTTGATAAAATAATTAAAGACTTAAAAGACTTCCGCGTTGAATTTGATATATTCTCAAGTGAATTAGCAATTAGAGATGCTGGAAAAGTTGACGAAGTTCTTAGAGATTTAAAAAAGTGGATTTACGTTCAAGATGATGCAACTTTTTTAAGAACAACAGATTTTACAGATGACAAAGATAGAGTTATAATAAAGTCTGATGGTGCTTATACATATCTATTACCAGATATCGCATATCATAAGGATAAATTCGAACGTGGTTATACAACATTGATTGATTGTCTTGGTGCTGATCACCATGGATATATCGAAAGAATGAGATCGAGTCTTGAAATGTTAGGATATCCAGGAGATGCATTCAATGTTGAATTAATTCAAATGGTTCGTTTATTCAAAGATGGACAAGAATTTAAAATGTCGAAAAGAACTGGCAATGCAGTAAGCATGAAAGAATTATGCGAAGACACAAGCGTCGATGCGGTTAGATACTTCTTCGTATCAAGAGCAGCATCAGGTCATCTTGATTTCGACCTTGATTTAGCTCATAAGATGGATTCATCAAACCCTGTTTATTACGCGCAATATGCACATGCAAGATTATGTGCAGTTCTTGAAAAAGGAAAAGATTATGAACTAGATCTAACTGGAAAGAACTTAAAAGAAGAAAAGGAATTAACACTACTTAAGATTCTTGCAGATTTTCCAAAGGAAATTGTTTCTGCTTCAGAAGCAAGAGCACCATACAAGATTACTAATTATATTCAAAAACTTGCAACTTCCATTCATGAGTTCTATACGATGTGTAGAGTAATTGATGAAGAGGAACCAGAAATAACTGCTTCGCGTTTGGCTTTATGTAAAGCAAGTAAAATTGTTATGAGAAACGCACTTGACACAATTGGTGTAAATGCACCAGAAAAAATGTAATGGAGGAAATTTATGTCAAAAAAATCAAACGTTGATGTCGCATACGATATCATTGCATCAAACTCTGAACCAGTTGATTTCACATCACTTTGGGCAAAAGTTGTTGAAATCCAAGAAATCAGTGAAGATGATGCAAAAACAAAAGTTGGACCATTTTATACAAGTATTTTGTTAGATGGAAGATTCTTAAATGTCGGTGAAAATACATGGGCATTACGTTCACGTTATTCATCAAAAGATGCAGAAGCATTCTTAGAGGTTTGTTATACGGATGATGATGATGAACAAGAAGAAGAATTTGATCCAGAAGAAAAAGAAGATTTTGAGGATGAAGAAGAATCAAACGAAACTGAATCAGATTACGAAGAAGAATAATTTAGCGGTTATTATCTAAGAGTATATATAGGAGGAAAAAGATATGCCATTAGTAAATGCAAAAGAAATGATGAGAAAGGCAAGAGAGGGACATTATGCTGTAGGTGCATTCAACATTAACAATCTTGAATGGACAAAAGCAATCTTAGCAACTGCTCAAGAACTAAATGCTCCAGTAATTTTAGGAGTATCTGAAGGTGCTAACAAGTATATGACAGGATATGAAGTAGTTGCAAGTATGGTCAAAGCAATGATTAAATCAATGAACATTACAGTTCCTGTTGCTTTACACTTAGACCATGGTTCTTATGAAGGAGCTAAGAAGGCTCTTGAAGCAGGCTACTCATCAGTAATGTTTGACGGTTCACATTATTCAATCGAAGAAAACATTGAAAAAACAAAAGAGATTGTTGAAATTGCTCATTCATTGGGCGCAACTGTTGAAGCTGAAGTTGGATCAATTGGTGGAGAAGAAGATGGCGTTATTGGACGTGGAGAAGTTGCAGATCCTACACAATGTAAGATGATTTCTGATTTAGGAATTGATATGCTTGCTGCAGGAATTGGTAACATTCATGGACAATATCCAGCAAACTGGCAAGGATTAGATTTCGAAGCATTAGATGCAATTAAAGCTGCATGTGGAGATATGCCACTTGTTTTACATGGAGGAACAGGCATTCCTGAAGATATGATTAAGAAAGCAATATCTCTAGGTGTATGTAAAATTAATGTTAATACAGAATGCCAATTATATTTTGCTGAAGCAACAAGAAAGTATATTGAAGCAGGAAAAGATCTTGAAAAGAAGGGCTTCGATCCACGTAAATTATTAGCTCCTGGTGTTGAAGGCATTAAAGAAATCGTAAAGATTAAGATGGAAATGTTCGGTTGCATTGGTAAAGCAGGCGAATAATCTATCATTAATATGATAATTATTAAGAGTCCCACTCGGACTCTTTTGTTTCTAACATTGGAGGAATATTATGTATAAAGAAATATGGAATAAAATATCGGAGGCAAATGTAATTACCATTTTTGGACATGTTGTTCCTGATGGAGATTGCTATGGCTCAATATTAGGACTTAAAAACCTCATTAAAGCGAATTTCCCTGATAAGGAAGTTTACGCTTTAGGAAGTGGTTTACCTAAATATTTTGATTTTGTTGGAAGAATGGATGAAGTTGACGATTCTATTATTGAATCTTCTTTGGCTGTTATTCTCGATGTTGCAAATCTTGCAAGAATTGAAGATCAAAGATACAAATTAGCATCTTCTATAATTAAAATGGATCATCATCAACTACAAGATCATTTTGGAGATATTGAATTAATCAATAATGATATGATTTCAACAACAGAAATCGTTACTGAAATGGCTGTTTCTCTCAATCTAAAATTAACAAAGGAAGCTGCATTACCATTATTCCTAGGTTTAATAACTGATTCTGGAAGATTTTTATATCAACCGATTAGAGGAGAAGCATATTCTCTTGCTGGAGAATTAGTGAAGACTGGAATCGATATAAAAACGTTGTACGATATGATGTATGAAGTTGATGAAAAGATTTTGCGCTTTAAGGGATATATTTTCGCAAACTATAAGAAATCACCTAATGGAGTTATTTATCTTCCAATTCCTAAGGAAGTAATTCATGAACACGATTTGGATTTTAATACTTGCGCAAGTCTAGTTAATTCAGTTTCAGGAATACCAGGCTCTCCAATATGGGTATTTTTCTCCGAATCTGACTCTGGAGAAGTTAGAGTAGAATTTAGAAGTAGAGGAGTTCCAGTTCAACCAACCGCAGTGAAGTTTGGTGGAGGAGGTCATCTCCAAGCTGCAGGATGTAAATTAGATACGCTTGATGATTATATGCTAGTTGTGAATGAATTAGATAAGGTTTTGAAGGAGCAAGCATAATGTATAATAATGAATTAGATGTGATGATTCGAGCTTGTAAAGAAGCAACTAAAGTAATTATGGAAGTGTATTCCCGTAATTTTGACGTAGAGATTAAAAGCGATAATTCTCCTGTAACGGAAGCTGATAAAAAAGCAGATGCGATTATTAGAAAAATATTATTAGATAATTTTCCTTCATATAGCTTGCTAACAGAAGAGAGTGAAGATGACTTAGAAAGAATGAAGAACGATTATTTATTCGTTGTTGATCCTGTTGATGGAACTAAGGATTTCGTGAAGAAAGACGGAATGTTTACAATCAATGTTGCTTTAGTATATAAAAATAAAGTTGTCGCAGGAGTTGTATATGTCCCTTGCAGTGATACTTATTATTATGCAAGTAAAGGAGATGGAGCATTCAAAGTTACTAAAGATGGTACAGTTACTAAAATCCATGTAAATGATAAAGAAAGAGATTTGACGATGCTTACTTCTGTATTTCACGTTACAGATGCGGAAATGGAAATATATGAAAGACACAAAGATGTGATTTCTAAAATCGAGAGATATGGATCATCGCTTAAGGCGTGTAAAATTGCAGAAGGAAGTGCAGAATTATCTTTCCGTTTAGGACCTCAAACTAAAGAATGGGATACTGCTGCTAGTCAAATTATTGTTCTTGAGGCTGGAGGAATATTTGCAAAACCTGATTTAAATGAGATAACGTATAATAGAGAAGATGTTTATAATCGCGAAGGGTTTATCATATTAAATAAAAAAGAAAATTTATTAAAATAAAAATAGAGATGGATGCATATTTTTAAGTGAATATGCGCATCTCTTTTTTATTTAGAACATTGGTTACTATTATACTACTTATTATTATTATAATAAGGATTCTTTCTTTTGCTTCAAATAAACTTGAAACAACTTATTTAGAAATAGCTTCATTACAAACGAAAAAGATAGTAAGTAGATTAATTAATGAAGTTATTGATAATCATCTCTTAGAAAGGGATTTTGAAGCAAAAAAAGATGATTCTGGCATTTATTCATATGATATAAAAGGGGTTAATGAACTTGTAAGTGATGCGTCAAAAGAAATAATTATGATACTCGATGATATCAATCATAACGATTATTCATTTCTTCTTGGTGAAAGAGTGAGTAAGTATGATGAAAAAGGAATCGTATACGAGATTCCATTTAGTTTAATTGGGGGAAACTCATTATTTTCCTCCTTAGGACCTCTACTTCCTGTTAAATTTAATCTTTTAGGTGATGTATTAACAAAAGCTAGATACAATATTGAATCATTTGGGGTGAATAATGCGCTTATTACTCTTTTTATGAATGTTAGTTTTTCTTTTGGAGTGTATTTACCACTAGGCAATGAAATCGAAACGCTAGATATAGATATTCCTCTTGCAATGAATATTATTGAAGGCGATGTTCCATCATTAATAGGTAAATATGATTTGGAGGTATAGATGCAAACATATATTTATGATCATTACGGATATGTTGTCGATGATGATTACGCAAAGGCATTTACATATCGAGGATACGATTTTAAACTTGAGTCTCACGATAAGAATGAAATGGAACTTTCATCGTTAAGGGAACTTGTTAGAGATATCAATAGAACCTTGTTTCAAGAAGGTGTTGATATCATTGAAAACACAATGGGATTACTAGGATGTGTTGAAGAATCAAGTAGCATTTCATTAGTTGGAGTGAAAAAATTTAAAGTCACCATTAATGATTTAAATAGAATGCATAAAGAATATCTTACTATTGGTGATAAATCATATAGTAGTACGCTTTTAGAAACAAAAATATTATGGGAAACGAAGATTGATTTAATTGAAAACACAATTCTTCCTTCTTTTGATAAATCGATGGAATATTATAATCTAATATATTCAGTTATCTCTTATGCGATTGGACTGGCCGAAAACGCTTTAACGTATCTGAATGATATCATCATTGATTATGGAAGTGATGTAAGAAAGGTGACAATTGCGCATAAGCGATTATATTCTTTAAATAGTTTTGATTTATTGAATCCCTTTAATTTGGTCTTAGATTCACCAATGCGAGATATTGCAGAATTATATAAAAGCGATGCATTGAATAACGCAGATTTGATAAAGGAAATAGAGAAATATAAAATTGATACAAAAGAAGCGATGATTCTTTTTTCGCGAATCCTTTTTCCAAGTAATCTTTTTGATCTTTTGGAGGATTATTATATAGAAAAAAGAAGAATAGAGGAAGAGATAATAACCTATTATTATCACATAAACAAAAAGATGAAGGAGATTTCTTCACTTCATCAATTCTTAATTAATAATTTTGGTATTAGACCGATTGAATGGCTTATTTATTGATTTCTTCTTTTTTTGGCTTTTCGCTTGAAAGTTTAACATCGATTACTCCAGGAACTTCCTCTTGCAATAATATCGCAACACCTGAACTTAATGTTTCACCAATCATCGAACATCCTTCACATGCACCGAGAAAGTTTAAATAAACAATACCATCTTCGAATGAATCGAAAGTTACATCTCCACCATCTCTTTGAATAAATGGGCGAATCTTGTCTAATGTCATTTCAATTTGTTCTTCAATATTCATAATAATACCTCGACCATATCTAGTTTATCACATTGTTTTATAAAGTAAAATAAATTATATATCTTTTATTTTTTCTAAAAATAAGTGGTCAATTTACTAATCGTATTAATGGATTATATTTACGAAATTTCATTGTAAAAGGAATTGAATATCTTCTTTTGATAGATTCGTAAGGGAAGAATCATCATCTGATATCACCTTATCTATTAAGTCCTTTTTAATTTGTTGGAGTTCGATAACTCTTTCTTCGATTGATTCTTCTGCGATTAATTTAATTACTTCAACATTTTTAGTTTGTCCGATACGATATGCTCTATCAGAAGCTTGATTTTCGCTTGATACATTCCACCAAGGATCAAGATGTATTATTGTATCCGCGCCGATGAGATTCAGTCCTGTTCCACCTGCTTTTAATGAAATCAAGAATACCTTGATTTTCTCGTTAGCGTTAAACTCATTCATATCATGAATTCTTTTTTCTGCTTTTGTAGCTCCTGTTAACATGAAATATTCGATATTCATTTCTTGGAGCTTCGTTTCTATTAATTCTAGAGCTTGAACGAATTGTGAAAATATTAATATACGATGATTTGAAGCGATATAATCATTGATTAACGATGTTAATCCAATTATCTTGCCGCTTGTTCCTTCGTATTTATCAACGAATAGTTGAGGGGAAACGCATATTTGCCTTAATCTTGTTAGTAAGTGTAATACATTGAATGCTTTACCTGTTTCTTCAAGTTCTTTTTTAGCTTTTAAACATATTGCATCATATATCTTTCTTTGTTCAGGAACCATTTCATATGATACAATTCTTTCGCTTTTTGAAGGTAAATCTTTTAAAACGTCTTTCTTTGTTCTCCTTAATATGAAAGGAGCGATTTTCTTTGATACTAGATTGATATATTCTTCCGAAAGACAATTTGATTTAAAAGAGGTGATGCCATCTAAGTATTTAGGCATAATGAAATCAAATATCGACCATAAATCTAATAGATTATTTTCAATTGGAGTTCCGGTTAAGGCTATCTTATGAGTTGCTTTAAGCTCTTTTACTTTTCTTGTTTTTAATGCTTCTATATTCTTTATATATTGTGCTTCATCGATTATGACATAATTGAATTCTGTTGAATAATTATCAATATCAATTCTAAGTGAATCATATGAAGTAACGTAAATAATCTTTTTGTTAGAATCAATGGAAGAAATGAACTTCTTTCTTTCTTCTGTATTTCCGTATATTTTTATCACTTTTGTTTCAGAATCAAATTTGTTGAATTCATTTATCCAGTTGAAGATTAAACTCTTTGGGCAAACGATTAAACTTGGCTTATTTAGTGAATTACTTTTTAGTAGGCTAATGATTTCTAAAGATTTTCCAAGTCCCATATCATCTGCAAGAATACCTCCAAGAGAATATTTCTCCAAGATTTTTAACCATTTGAATCCTTCTTCTTGATATTTTCTTACATTACAATTTAGTTTTGGTAATTGATATTCAGCTTCCTTAAAAGTTGATAATTCATTGACCATATTAAGAATGTATTCATCAATGTTCTTTTTATCTACATAATTGATGATTTTAAGAGTTTTGTATAATGGTTCATGTTCTTCGGTATATAAATGCTTAGGATTTAGATCCATTTCTTCAACGACGGATTTGAATAGTTTTGCATCTTCATTTTCTAAATCGATAATTCGATCATCTTTAAGCAAAACGAATTTTTTCTTATGTTGAATTGCTTTTAATATTTGATACAAATCATCTTCGGAATATGATGATTTTTCATAAAAACAATTCATTAGATCGTTATTATATGTCATCTTGAATTTTGGAGAGACGAATTGATCTATTTGTTTATTCATTATAGATTCTGATAAATATACATTGGTAATCTTTTTTAGATTGCTGAAATCTAATTTGAAAAATGAGAATATGTCACCTTCATCTTCTATTTTGTTTGATTTACTATCAAATCCAAGGCTTGTCATTATCTTATTATAATTATTTATCTTTATTAATGAGTTCTTATCTTTTATTGCTTCTATTTTAATTGTTTTATCATTTAATCGATATTTAGTATTTAATGTAATACATTTATCGGAATAATCAAAATATGAATCTATTTCTATAGTTGTTCCTTCAAATTCTTTCTTTATCTTTTCATCTATTTCAATGCTGTCTGATAAAAGAGGGTATATGTTTTCTATGAATTCTTTTTTAGCATGAGATAAATCCTTATTTGATAGACGATAGAATAATCTAAGTGTATCAACTGGATAATCTAAAGTAGCATAATCAATTATATTATCGTGTATAAGCAGGTATTTATTTACTAAAGAGAAGATGGATGCGTTATTTGGCTCAATATGAAAATGATATTTTCCATCTACGCTAGCTTTGAATTCTATTTTTTTATATGACACATAATAATCCTCTTTATTAATTACGATGTTTTCTCCTTTAAATAATTCAATGATAGAATCGAACGTACTTACATTAATTTTAAGAGATGATTGATTTTTTAGATTATCAATGTCAAATGCGTTTTCAAGAATTTTTAATAGATTTTGTGATCTATTATTTAGATTAGAATATTTACATTGGAAACTTTCTTTTTTTCCTAATTCGATTTTTTCGAAATACTTAAATCCTTTACAAAAAGATGAAAGACTTTTTAAAGTATAGTATTTTTGATTTCCAAGTTTGAGTTTTAAAATGAATGATATGACTCTATCTTTAGTGTTGTCCATTTCAAAAACGGGAACTAAATCATATAAGCAATCTTTTTTATAATCTTGAATTTCTTTATTCTCATATGATGAAGAAAAAGAGGAAAAAGCATCTAAAAGATCTTTTTTTCGTTTTTCTAATTCGATTTTATTAAATTCATTTTCTGCGTTTTCTATTCTTTCTCCTAATGAATTAATATCGTACTCTTTGATTTTTTTTATTAATTCTTCGACATATGGGATTCCATCATCTGGTAGATTTTCTTCGTTTAAGAGATATTCAATGATTACATCATTTCCTAGAAAGATTCTTTTTTTGATTATTGCTTGATAATCGAGGATATTGATTTTTAGAACTAATTGATAATATCTTTCCTCGTTATAATAGTATCCATAGATTTTTTCATTGCTAAAATCGATAAAATAATCATCAGTGAAATCTTCTTTTGTTAGTTTAATATTAGGGAAAACGACCTTATTGAGATTAATGATCATTTTAATTAGATTAATGTTTTCATTATAAGAGGATAGCTTTTCTATTTGCTCCTTGGATAATGCTTTTTGAAGTTTTATTAACATTATTCCAAATCGTATTGGATCTTCTTTGGAATAAGAATCTGCTCTTCTTATAAATTCGTTTGTTAATCTATCATCAGCATTTGAAAATACGTTATTAATAAATTTGTAAAAAATATCATTTGAGAGCTTTTTGTATAATGGAGGAAAAAAAGTCATTATTGTTGGGAAACTTTCCTTGCTCTCGACCATTTTATTCACCCATTTATTAAAAAAAGAGTCATCGTATTCTATAGTATTCTCTAGGAAAGATAAAGTAGCATGATTGTAATTTGATTTAACATCTAAAATGAATTGATCGATTAAAGGACTAAAGAAGGCTAAAATATTTTTTGGATTATCAACGCTGCTGCAAAGAAACTCGATTGTATCATAGAATATTCTGTAACTATTGTCGAAAAAAGAATTGTACACGTAAAATAAACTTATTTCTAGTTCATCGTCTGTTAAAAATGATAAATCAACATTTGATTTATTTTGCGAAGAGGAAATAAGTTGAGCGAAAGTAGCATTATTACTCATTTTCTTTCTTAAAAAGAATAAAACCATTCTTTCATTTTCATTGATAGTTTTCTTATTGTTTATGTATTTGATGATTTCTTCGTTTGGTATTTTTCTTATGCAACTTATGATTTCATCAAACCAGTATTTCGAAGTACAAGGTTTCTTCATTAATTTTTTAAAGATTGCAGTCTTTATTTCCTTGGTCTCAAATATGGATTTTGTATTCGATATTTGTGCACTTAAAAAATTTAGTAGAGCGTATTCGTGTTTGCATGAATCTTTAACTGGGCATGTGCAAGAGAATGTGATATCATTATTTGAAAAAATAAGACTCGTTTTATATTTATAAGTTCCTTGGATATCTGCAGATATAATGTTATTCTCACATGAAAAATTATTTATTACTTTTAGGTTCGAGTATTCGTATGCTTTTCTTTGCACGTATAAAGGAAAAAATCGATACTGCATTTTCTCTTCTATGATTTTAATATATTCATAAGGTACATGGCTAAAATTGTTATATTCTGAATGGTTATATAAAAATGATTTTTCTTTTTTTTTCTCAAATCCAATGGTGATTTGAGCATCTGTTAGTTTCGTTATAACACCTAATCCTAATGATTTTACTAATACGTAATCTCCTACTTCTAAATCCATAATGCACCTCTATTAAACTATCTCTATTAAGAAAAATTATAATATATAATACATAAAAGGTTCAATAAACTATCTCCATTATAAGAAATGGTTCTACTTAACTCTAGTGATTATTATTTTATTATCTTTTAATGAAATTTTTTCTACTGAATAACCATATCTATCTAACTTTTTCTTATACGTTAAAAAAGAATGATCTATCTTAAATCCTAGAATAGATGCGATTTCTTTAAATGAAAGTTCATCTTTGTCTTTATTTCTTTTTTTAATGAAATCCCATAAAGGATCGTATTTGCTCATATAGTCCTCCATATTCACTATGTAAAAAAAGTTAGTAATAAAAAATCTCTGACATTCATCAGAGATAATTAATTTTATTTGGTGCCCAGAACCAGAATCGAACTGGCACGACCTCATCGATCGCAAGATTTTAAGTCTTGTGCGTCTACCTATTCCGCCATCCGGGCTTATTAGATGGTGACTCACTGGAGATTCGAACTCCAGACCCCTTGATTAAAAGTCAAGTGCTCTACCGACTGAGCTAGTGAGTCATTGGCTGGGGTAGCTGGATTCGGACCAGCGAGATGACAGAGTCAAAGTCTGTTGCCTTACCGCTTGGCTATACCCCAATGGCAAAGTAGAGATGGTGGGCGGTGGTAGATTTGAACTACCGAACCCTAAGGAACTGATTTACAGTCAGCCGCGTTTGGCCACTTCGCTAACCGCCCATATGCTTGCTTTACCTAATTGAATGGTGGGAGTTGACGGGATCGAACCGCCGACCTACTGTGTGTAAAACAGTTGCTCTCCCAGCTGAGCTAAACTCCCATTAAATTGGGACGTATTAAATACGCTCATTTAATATAACAATTTTAAGTAGTGTTGTCAATTAGTTTTGAAAAATTATTTTTGATTTTTTATAAAATATTTTTCCGAAGATAAAATGGATTTCATTATGATGTGAAATCAATGTAATTCTAAACGAAAACTTATATTAAATGTGTGTAAAATGTCCCAAAAATTAGTTTTTAGATTTTATCGTATCCAGGTTTCCCAAGAAGATGGAACATTCTTTTTTTGTATATTTCAACACCTGGTTGATCGAATGGATTTACATTGAATAAGTAGGTGGAAATTGCGCATGCTTTTTCGAAGAAATAGAATAAATATCCTAGATTGAATGCATCCATTTTAGGAATTGTGATAACTATATTTGGAACTTTTCCATCGATAACGTGAGCTCCTAATGTTCCCTCAAATGCTTTCTTATTAATATATGATACTTTCTTACCTGCAAGGAAGTTTAATCCATCTAAGTTTGCTGGATCTTCATTAACTACTATGTCTTCTTGTGGTTCATCGGCAAGAATGACTGTTTCAAACATGCAAGGAGCACCTTCTTGAACGAATTGACCTAATGAATGCAAGTCAGTAGAGAATGTTACAGAATCAGGTAATATACCAAGTCTTTCTTTTCCTCCGGATTCACCGAATAATTGTTTTAACCATTCGCCTAGTTGTGTGAATGAAGGCTCGTATGTAACAAACATCTCGACTGGATATCCTTCTGATTTATGTAAATAATGTCTTGCAACTGCGTATTGGTAACAAACATTTGTTAACACATTGTTATCGTCGAAATCTTTCATTGCTTGTTCAGCACCTTGCATCATTGAAAGAATATCTCCTCCTGCAACAGCAATAGGTAATAGGCCAACTGCAGTTAATACGGAAAATCTACCTCCAACATCATCAGGGATGACGAATGTGCGATAGCCTTTTTCGTTTGCTTCTTGTTTTAATGCTCCTCTAGATTTATCAGTTGTTGCAAAGATGGCTTTATTTGCTTTTTCTTCGCCCACTTGCGAGATTAATAGGGATTTTAATAATCTAAAAGCAACACTTGTTTCTGTTGTTGTACCAGATTTAGAAATGACGTTAATTGCAAATTTTTTGTCTTTTAAGTAGTTTAATACTTGTGAACAATATGTTGAAGATAATGTGTTTCCAAAATAGATGATTTGAACTTTATTTGTTGGAAATAAACCGTTTAATGCTTCAATTGCACATCTTGCACCTAAATAAGAACCTCCAATACCAGCGACTACTAATACATCGTAATTATCTTGGATTTCTTTTGCTGCTTCTAAAATTCGCTTAAATTCATCTTTATCATAATCTCTTGGAAGTGTAGTCCACCCTAAAAAATCATTTCCTGCGCCAGTTTTATCTTTTAACATTTTATCGATTACTTTTACATCTTGTATATAAGCATCGAAAGGAATGTTTACAACCGTGTTTGATAAATCTAATTTAATCATGTTTCTTTTCTCCATATTTCTTTTTTGCTTCGTCAATCCAATTATTCAAACTGTTTACTAAGGGTGTGAAGTCTTGTTGTTCAAAAGGGACTCTGAATCTTTTTTTATAAGGAGTATTGCCTCTTGAAACTACTTGTCTTACGTTTTGCCTTGGAGTAGGCTCGGCTTGCTTTAAAGATAAACGATATAAGTTTTTGTCTTCAAGAATGTCGATAATCTTTACCTTTACAGTTTGACCAATTTTGACAAAGTTACTAACGCTTTTGACAAAATAAGAGGATATTTCTGAAATGTGAATTAAGCCTTGCTCACCATTTGCAAGTTTAATAAAAGCTCCATATGATTGGATACCAGTAACTTCACCTGTAATGATTTCACCAATAGAATATTCCATAGTATTAGCCCTTTCTTCGTTAGTTTTACAATAGACATTATAGTAAAGAGTAATTAAAAATTGTATATAATAAGTTAAAAATATTAATTTTATAAATTAAAACTCGATTTTTTATCTATCGCATATTATTATATTTATAATCAAGAAAGGATGTGAAAGCGTGGTAGAGACAATAATTGTTTTATCTTCAATAGTAGGATTGTGGTTACTTATTGTTTTTTCCATTTCTATAATTATTTTAGTTTGTAGAAGACGTATAAAAAGAAAAAAGCATTCGATTAATGTAATATGTGCGCAAAAATATGATTTATTAGTGTCATTGTGTGAGCTAATGAAAGAAAATGGTATCGAACTACCTGGAACGATTAGTGAAACTATTGTAATGTCAGGTCATAATAATCTACAAATCATTAATACGGAAGAAAGAATGTCTTTGAAATCATTATTGACAAAGACCTTCACAATATTATTTGAACTATCGGAATCTAAGGAATTAGATAAAAGCAATCGTTATATTACAATAAAGAATTCTGTTGAAGATGCTGATGAACATTATAGAAAAGAAGTTATGCTATTTAATAATGAGGTAAAAGGCTATAATTATTGGATTAAATCTTTGTTGTATCGTCCTATTAAATGGCTATTCAGATTAAAAGAAATAGAAACAATGTAAAAAAGGAGAGATAAAAATATGAAAAAATTATCGGAAATGAAATTTATAAAGCCTAATTTAAAAAAGGTTGAAGCTAAGATGAACGAAATCATACATGATTTTGAAAATGCGAAATCATTCAATGAGCAAGATGCTATATTAAAGAAGTTTAATAAATATTCTGATCATCTTTCAACGAATATTACCATAGCATCGATTAGATATTCTTGTGATACAGAAAATGAGGAAAATGTTAAAAATCAAGAATATCTTGATGAGATATTACCTCATATTTCAAATTATATTAATAAATTTAATAAAGTCTTAGTTAATGCTAAATTTAGGAAAGAACTTGAAGAGAAATGGGGATCATATTTGTTTAAAAAAGCTGAGATTTCTTTAGAAACTTTTGATGAATCCATTATTCCAGAATTGCAAGAAGAAAATAAATTGACAAGCGAATATACAAAGATTATTGCATCTGCGCAAATTGAATTTAGAGGGAATGTATATAATCTTTCTCAATTAGGAAGGTTTGCTCAAGATGCAGATCGAAACACTAGAAAAGAGGCTGCGATTCTATCTGCGAAATGGATTGAAGAACATGACCCTGCTATTGGAGAGATATACGATAAATTAGTTAAATTAAGACATAGTATGGCTCAAAAATTAGGGTATAAGAACTATATTGAACTTGGTTATAAAAACTTGGGTAGAACTGATTATAATTCAGAAATGGTAGCAAATTATCGCAAACAAATCTATGAAGATTTAGTTCCACTAACTAATAAATTATTTAAGGAACAAGCAAAGAGATTAGGAATCAAGAATCCACAATACTTCGACTATAATTTGATGTTTTTGAGTGGTAATGCTATGCCAAAGGGAAATAAAGATTATTTGGTAGCTCAAGCAACAAAAATGTATAGTGAGCTTTCAAAGGAAACAGATGTATTTTTTAAATTTATGCAAGAATATGAGTTGCTAGATTTAGAAGCACGTAAAGGAAAAAGTGGTGGAGGATACATGACCTACCTTCCGGATTATAAGGCTCCTTTCATCTTTTCAAACTTTAATGGAACTAGTGGAGATGTTGAAGTGTTAACTCATGAGTTTGGTCATGCTTTCCAAGGCTATATGTCAAGAAATATTTCATGTCCTGATTATCGCTCCCCAACATTAGAAGCTTGTGAAATCCATTCTATGAGTATGGAATTTATTACTTATCCATGGATGGAATTATTCTTTAATGAAGAAGCGGATAAATATAGATATTCGCATGCTGTTGATGCAATAACATTTATTCCATATGGCGTTACAGTTGATGAATTCCAACATTGGGTCTATGAAAATCCAAATGTAACACACGCTGAAAGATGTGCTAAATGGAGAGAAATAGAAAAGAAGTATTTGCCACATATTAAATATAAAGATGCTCCAGTATATGATAAAGGAGGATGGTGGATAAAACAAAGCCATATCTTTAATAGTCCTTTCTACTATATTGATTACACTTTAGCGCAAGTAGTGGCTTTTGAATTCTTTAATGAAGATAGGAAAAACCATAATAAAACATGGAAAAAATATGTAAAGCTATGTAAATTAGGAGGACAATATCCATTTACACAACTTCTTGAAAAAACGCATTTATATAACCCATTTAATGATGGCACTGTAAAAAAGATTATTAAACCACTTAAAAAATATTTGAGTACTTTTGATGCCTCAAAATTCTAGAAATGTACTAGTGGTATTAAAAAAAAATTGTTGTATTTAGTTTTTCAACTAAACAATTATCAATGCTTTATAATTATGTAAAAAAATGTTGACTAAATCTCATATGCATTTATATAATAATAGAGCAATGCGGCCTTGGCGGAACTGGTAGACGCGTACGTTTGAGGGGCGTATAGGATTTCCTGTGTGAGTTCAAGTCTCATAGGCCGCACCAATTGATATGAAATTACACCTAAAAATAGGTGTTTTTTTGTTTTATAATTTATTTTTTTACACGAAATTTATACGAACTCTCTATAAATCATACTAAAAATATCAGAATTTGCTTATAGAGAACTAGAATCTGGAACACATGGATTTAATGAAAAAATATCTAGAACATATTTTGGAGAAATATTTAATCTAACAAGAGAGGAAATGAAAATATGGATGAATATGATATAGAATCAATAGATGTAAATGATACAGCAGTTCTAGCAAGCCAAATGGTATTTGATCTATTACATGAAGCGTATATCTCAAGAAATACATATGATATTAATCAAACTAAATTTAAAAGAATGATTAGATCAATTAGGAACGCTATAATTTATAGAGAAGAATATGGATATTAAATAAAGTATTGTCAAAAGACTAGAACATATTATTTATATAAAACAAATGTATATGAAGTAAGAAAGAATCTCTATTAATGGGGTTCTTTTTTTAGGAAAATAAGATTTCTCGGGACTATCAAATAATTGTCTTATTTAGTATAATATGATTAATGTAAAGTGGAAACTGACAAAATTCAAGGCGTAACTTGGTGGTTTTTATGTCAATCAATAATTTACACTATTATCAGAAGGAGGGAAAAAGATGTACTTATCTGATAAAATTAGAATAATAAGAAAAGCGAGAGGATTTTCTCAAGAAAAATTAGGTGAATGCTTAAATAACGAAAATCAAAATGGTATTAGCAGACAATCTATTTCCGATTGGGAAAGTGGTAAGTCTGAACCTAAATTAGATAATATTAGAGAATTGGCAAAAGTTCTCAATGTTTCATTCGATGCACTCTTGGATGATTCTTTGGATTTAAATGATCAACAGGTATTAAATAGTGTTTTAAAACATTTAGAACCGCGAATGATATCTAAAGTAAATAGTAAGTTCAGATATTCTATTTATTTATATTCAATTAAGAAGAAGGATTATATTAAGGCTTATATTTCTGGATCAATTATTGGATTAGCAATTATTGCTTCTTTGATATTCATAGTTTTATCAATTTGTAATATTGTTACTTGGCTTAGTACTATCATAATACTTGCAGTAACTCTTCCAACATCAACTGCCATTTCGATTCCTATTAATCAAATAAAAAATATAAGAAAAGGTGGATATGGAATTTCTATTGGTGAATTGAATAATAGTCATTTGATAATTAATTCTTATAATAATGCATCAAATACCATATATATACCAACAGAAAAAATTGAAAAAATGGAATTAGGTACTGATGCGAATATGAAACATGGTCCAGTATTGATATATGTTAGTGGTAGAGCAAGACCAATTACTCTATACGATATTAAGGAACCAAACAAATTAGTAGAAGTATTTAACAATTTACAAAACTACATCCAAGATGATGATGAAATTAAGATTATGTAAAATAAATAAAGGAGGCGATATTCTATGGGAAAAATAGTAATTAATTCTATTATGGAAAATCCATCTTTATGTGATGGCTTTGGATATAGAACAGTATTATTTTTACAAGGATGTAACCTTCATTGTAAAGGATGCCAGAACAAAAGTACTTGGGATATAAATAAAGGTCAAATAATAGATATAAAAGATTTGGCAGTTTTACTTAGAGAAAAATGTTTAAATAAGAAACTAACTATTAGTGGAGGAGAACCTTTATTGCAAGAGAAAGCTCTTTTAGAACTATTAATTGAATTGAAAGATTTTGATTTATGTTTATATACTGGTCATAACATAGAAGATGTACCAAATGAGATTCTTTCATATTTAAAATATATTAAAGTCGGACCTTATATTGAGGAATTAAGGACAACTACAAAACCATTTGTTGGTTCAACTAACCAAGAATTTAAGGTGGTGAATAATAATGAAATTACAAAATAAAAATGATAATGCAGCTAATAGAAAAAGCTATGTAGGTAAAGTTTATAATGTTGGTGAAAAACAAGAAAAAAATAAAGTTTTAGAATCTTTAAACTGTAATTGGTCAAAACTTCATAAGGATGGATACATACATATTCACGATTTAGATGCTTATGGATTAACTTATAATTGTTTAACATTTGATATATTAAATGCTTTTCCATATGAAAGATTTATTGATTTATCAACTGAGGAAAAAATTGTTTCTGTTTTTGATTTTATAAAAGAATTATTTGCAAAGATGGGAAACGAACAAAGCGGTGGAATGTCATTAGCGAATTTTGATTCTGACTTTGCAAAAATCTTTGAAAAGTTAAAAGTTGATTGTCGTGGTAATGAAGCATTATTTAATGCATGTATTAGATCACTTATTCTATGGTGCAATAATATTCATACTAGAATGGGCCAAACAAGTTATTATGTAACATTTAATATTGGATTAGGAACATCTGATTTTGCTCGCTTTTTATCTAAATCATTACTTGATAATTTTTATAAATCTGGAGATTTAATATATAAACCAAATATCGTGTTTAAAGTTCATAAAGGAATTAATAGATTTCCTGAAGATGTAAATTTTGATTTATTGCAAAAAGCTCTATTATGCACTGCAAAAAAGATGATTCCAACATATTTATTATGTGATTGTGAAGCTGATAAGGATATTGATCCATTTAAATTGTCCATCATGGGTTGCAGAACAAGAGTAGTAGATGATATTTTTGGAAAAAATGGTGCAATTGGTAGAGGCAATATTGATAATATTTCAATTAATTTACCAAGAATTGCACTTGAAGCATCTAATTCTAATAATCCTATTGAAATGTTTAAAAATAGATGGTTAGAGATTGCAGATACTACTAAAGATATCTTAATAGATAGATATGAGAAAACGCTCAGTTCAGATATTGAATTATTTCCAACAAATTGTGAATACAAACTATGGTGTGAAGATATTAATAAAGTTGGATTATATGAAACTTTAAAACATGGAACATTATCTATAGGGTTTATCGGACTTACAGAAGCAATTGAAATATTAACAGGCAATAAGTTTTGGAAAGATAATGAATCTTATAAATTAGCTATAGAGTTAGTGAAATTTATGAGAGAATACGTGGATACACTACGTGAAAAATATAAACTAAACTTTTCATTGCTCGCCACTAGTGGAGAATTGATCAGTGGTAGATTTGTTGAATTAGACAAAAAATTATATGATTCACCAGTTCTTCATAAAGATTATTATACTAATTCTTTCCATGTTGATGTTGATAGTAAATTACCAGCGTATAGAAAACTAGAGTTAGAAGGACCATTTCATATTTATGCAAATGGTGGATGCATATCATATGTTGAATTAGCGGAAGCACCTTTTGGAAATGCTGAAGGATTAGATGAATTGGTTGAAATTGCAATTAGTTCTGGAGTTCATTATTTGGGATTTAATTTTCCAAAAGACGTTTGCAAAGGATGCGGAACATCAGGTACTTTTGATAAATGTCCAAAATGTGGATCAAAAGAAATCACAAGAATTAGAAGAGTAAGTGGATATTTAGAAGTTCAAGACTTCTTTACAACTGGAAAGATGAAAGAAAGTAAGAATAGAAAAGCTAATTAAAGGAGGAGTATTGATGAATCATATCTCAATCGAAGGAATGGATGGAGTTGGTAAATCAACAACGTGCAAATTACTTGCAGAAAAATTGAACTATGAATTTGTAGAGAAACCTTTACATTATTTATTTGATGCGAATGGTGAAATTACTAATTATCAAAAAATTGCAAAAAAAGTAAATGCGAATCCAAATAGAAACTTTACATCTATGTTTTATGGATTAGGAAGTATATATATGTATGAGCTATTTAAAGATAAGAATATTGTCACCGATAGACACTTGGCATCCAATTATGCTTGGAGTGGAACTGATTATAACACCGATGTATATGATCTTGTTATTTCAAAAATTGGCAAGCCTAAATTAACTGTAATTTTGTACTCTACAAAGGAAGTTATTGTTGATAGATTAAAAAAGCGAGATCTTAATGATAAAGATATTTCAAGAGCATCTCAATCAGAAGAGATATATTCAAAAATGAAATGTTTTTGTGAGAAGTATAATTTTCCATATATTCTAATAGATACATCAAATATTACTCCAAATGAAGTAGTTGAAATTATCATAAAGGAGTTAGAAAATAATGGCTAAATTGAGTGATTTAAGATTAAGTAAAAACATGAAATATACAGCTTTATATATTGCCATGAGATTCTTTGAACATACATTAGATGTATTTGAAAAAACTTATGATGATGGAACTTATATAAAAATCGAATCGGCTAATCAAACTGTTTATATTAATAATGAAAAGGCATTTGAATTAGATACACATGAGAGTTTTGTTAAATTAGAATGCATTAATAGATTGTTATCTATGGGATATTCTATTAGTGATTTTGAAATTATAGATGATGAATTTGAATTATATTTTAAAGGATACAAAGTAAAATTCATTGTTTGGGATGAGCAATTAATTGCTGATGGTTTGAAGAATAAAGAAGTTCTATATAAATCAAGATTAGTAAGCGGTGTTTTAGAATATAAAACAAAAATCAAAGATAATGATGTTTACGAATATGGTTTATTTGAAGAAAAAAACTCTATTCAATTAAGAAAACAAGTTCAATGTAATTATGATGAACCAGATTTTGTTATTGAAGAAAACAGGGTTATGAAATATATTGGTAAGTCAAAAAAAGTAGTTGTTCCATATGGTATTGAAGAATTAGAATCTTCATCATTTTGGGATAATCAATATATTGAAGAAGTGATTCTTCCTGATACATTAAAAAATATGGGAGGAGATACTTTCTATAACTGTAAAAATTTAAAAAAGATTAATATTCCATCATCTGTTACATTGATGGGAAATAATCCTTTTGCAGGCTGCCCATTAATTGAAATAGAAAATAATTCTAAAGCATACATTTATGAGAACGATGCTTTATATACTGCAGATAAAAAGACAATGATATATTGTTCTATTAAAGGGAAAGATAAAGAATTTATAGTTCCAGAAGGTGTTGTAATTATTTGTAAACATACATTCTTTTTATGCGATCGTTTTGAAAAAATTGTATTACCAGCATCATTAGAAAAAATGGAGAATAATCCATTTTCAGGCTGTTCGAAATTAGAATTAATAAATAATTCTAAAGCATATTATATAAAGGACGATGTAATCTATAATGGATTTAAGACATCGGTTGTTGGTACTCTTAATAAGATTAAATGTAAGAGATTAGAACTGATTGATGGAATTAAAACGATTAATAGAAATTCATTTTGGAATTGTAAAGGAATTGAAACAATTGTATTTCCTGAATCATTAAACGATATTGGATATAATCCATTTGTTGGATGTAGTAATATTCATTTTGAATCAAAATCTCCATATTATGTAGTTGTTGATGATGTATTATACAACAAAGATATGAGTAAAATTGTTTGTTATCCAGCTTGGAAGGCAAATGGAGTAGTTAATATTCCTGATTCAGTAATTATTTTAGAAAGAGGTGCATTCTCTGGATGTTCAAATATGACTGAAATTAATTTACACAATGTTAATATAATTAATAAGTCATGTTTCACAAATTGTTCGAACTTAAATAAAGTATACTGTAGTGATTTAATAACTTATATTGGAGAATGGGCATTCGCTTATTGCTCATCTTTGAAAGAAGTTTCTATTAAAGAAAATACAATAATTGACAATAATGCATTCTCAAATTGCACTGCAAAAATAGTTAATAGAGTTAATTACTCAAACTATTTATTTGAATCAGATAATCAATTTACCTTATTGAGTATGCAAAAAGCATATAAGGGAAAAGTAGATTCAATATTAATTGATCCTCCATATAATTCACATATTGATTATATTGGATACAAAGATGGCGATTATGAAGATGGATATTATAATTTTATGTCAGAAAGAATTAGCCTTGCATATAAATTATTATCTAATAAAGGATTTTTGATTATTAATATTGATGAAGGAGAAGTTGATGGCTTGTCAAAACTTTGCAAATCATTTTTTGGCGATGAATTAATTACTATTCATAAATGGAAAAAGTTACATCCATACTTTGATGTTAATAGAAATGTAAATCCAAATAAGAAAGTAGTAGAAAACGAATATATTATTGTTTGTAGAAAAACAAAAGATTCAGTTTTAAAAAATGTTATGCAACCATATCTAGAAGATGGAATAATAAAAGAAAAAGAAGCTATATTTCCAGAAACATTTGATTGTTTCGGAACAACTTCTTCTGCTAAAGATGAAATTAATGAATTATTTGGAAGAAGGGATTATTTCTCGACTCCAAAACCAGTTAAATTAATGAAAGAATTAATTCGTGCTACAACTAATAAAGATTCAATTATAATGGATTTCTTTGCTGGAAGTGGAACTGTAGGACATTCATGTGTTGAATTGAATAGTGAAGATGGTGGAGATAGAAAATTTATTTTGGTATGTAATAGCGAAAGTAATATTTGCGAGGAAGTAACAAATAAACGACTTGAAATCGTGACAAGAAAGCATTGTGAAATGTTTGTATTTTTAAGATAAGGAGCTAAAATGAAATATTTTGGATTAAAAAAAAGTAAAAACGAACCAACTGAAATGATAAAATTTTTAAACTCATCAGCTAAAGCGTTTTATCAATCTCAAGACAAATTTTTATATCATTCGTATGAGTCATTTTTTAAAGCAAATTTTTTATCGGCATTAATTGACTTAGAAAGAACAATTAAAGGAACATTTAATTGTGATATATATCTTAAAAACGGGAATATTAATTTGTTGCGTGAAATGTTTCCGAATGCTGTAAAAAATATATTTGTTGTTGAAGATAAAAAAAGCTTATTAAGAATGGGACGATTCTTAGAAACAGTAAGAAATATGAATGCTCATAGTAGAATAAGTGAGAGAGATCTTGAAATATTCAAATACAAGTTTGATCATATTGAAAATTTAAAAAGAATTAATATGAATATACAATATTATGATAATGGACTCACTATTGCTGGATTGATTTATATTGTTCTTAATTTTTTGAGACCACATTCCATTGAAACACTTATTAAAAAAGATTTTATATTCGCATATATTACTTGTGGCCAATATAAAAATGATAATGGGGAAAAATTTGTTTCTTATGTTAGCCACGTTAATCTCGAATGTTTTATAAGGCAAGAGCGTGGGGATACAATAAGTAGTTCGATTATGGGTGAACTTGTAAATAATAATATTACTAATCATGGATTTGATATAAGTATTGGAAGTGAAAGATATCCATTATATAGAGTGAGAGGAGAAACGGATAATAATAAAATTATTATAAAGAAAGGTTCATTAACAAAAGCATATTATGAAAATGATTATATTTTAGATGTTTTAGATGAAGAATCATTTATGAGTTTATCAAATGAACTTCCACCCTTTGCTTTAGTTGATTATTTATATAAAAAAGGAATTAGTTTTTTCACAAAAGATATTGCTAATGGTATAAATCGAGAATACGTAAAGAAATTGAATTGTCCAAAATTTTATATTGATAAAAATATAAATATCTTACAATTGCCGTCAACAATATCGGACTATAGAATATTATCTTCCACTGTTGTGGATTCATTAAATCTAATATTATTGTCGCTCGAGAATTTCATTTACGAGTGTTTGAATATTGATAATGATGGACGACTTTCATCTCTTGGTATTGCATTAAAAGGATTATCTGTTTCTGAAGAAGTTGTTCGAAACATAAAATATATTCGTAATTTTGCCGCTCATGGATATACATTGGGTGATTATTTAATCTACTGTGATGAGGTAGTTCAATTTACTTTAGAGTATGTAGTTGATTCGATTTATAAACTATTAAATGAATTGAAATCTCAAGCAAAGATTTATGATTATTTAGTTGACCTTATATCAAAGCATTTTTTAGGAACCATTATTTCTATGAAATATAAAAAAGCGATTGTTTTTGGTAGGGAATGCATAGGTGATTATCCTAATATTAATAAAAAAGAAATGAATATAAAATGTGGATTTATAAATAATTCATGCTTTGATACGTGTATATTTGATAGATTACAAAATCATATTAGTCATTTTGATAAAAAGATTGCTGTAATTCATATAAAGGATGATGTTCTATATATAAATGATAATGATAGTGATAAAGAATTATTATCAAAATTTTTAAAAAAGAATCACTATCATATTAATAAACAAGAAGACGGATTTTTTGTCTCTAATTATTATATAGATTAAAAAACGTTAATTTCTTATAATTAATAGTGGCTTATTACCTATTTTTATTGGAAAGTGTTTCGAGCCAGACGGCACGCGCGGCACCAAATAGAATGGATAGGTTTAATATGAAAACAAGTATTAAGCCTTTTATTTTGGATAAATATAGATTTAAATCTGCTACAACCATTAATAAAATTGAATTAGGAATTAATGACATGGGTTATGATGCAATTGTCAGGTTAATTTCTCAATATGATGTAGATGTTAATGATTTATTTGAGCCTAATACTAAATTGGATAGTAAAATAAAGCCTAATGGTAAGAATGAAATAGTTCTATTTGAAAATCAAGGAGTACAACTTGAAGTCAATGTTAAAGATGATACTGTTTGGTTAAACCAAGATCAAATATCAAGATTATATGGAAGAGATAGAACAGTTATTTTAAAGCATATAAAAAATGCTTTGGACGAAGAACTAAGAGGTGTCACTTCAACATGTGCAAAATTTGCACAAGTTCAAACTGAGGGAAATAGAAAAGTAAAAAGAGAGATTGAATATTACAATTTAGATGTAATTATTTCTGTTGGATATCGCATTAAATCTTCACAAGGTATAGCTTTTAGACGTTGGGCAAATAATGTTTTAAAATCTTACATGCTAAAAGGCTATGCAATTAATAAACAACGTTTAGAATATTTAGAAAAAGCTGTTAAATTAATAGATATTGCTTCAAGAAATGTAGAAGAACTTACAAATGATAATGCTAAGGATGTTTTGCTTGTTATAAATTATTTTTCAAAAGGACTTAACCTATTAGATGATTATGACCATCAATGTGTACCTATAATAAAGGGGAAGAAGGATGATAGAAAAGTTACTTATGAAGATTGTATGCAAGTTATTAATAAGTTAAAATTTAATGAAAGAGGAGATTTATTTGCTCAAGAAAGAAATAGTGATTTTAAATCTATTATAGGTAATATTTATCAATCATTTGATGGAGAGGATGTTTATCCAAGTGTTGAATTAAAGGCAGCAAATTTACTGTATTTTACAGTCAAGGATCATGCTTTTATTGATGGAAATAAAAGAATAGCAGCTTCAATATTTTTATATTTTATGAATTTTTATGGCTTACTATATAGAGATGGAAAAACATGTATATCAAATAATACACTAGCAGCATTAACTCTATTAATTGCTGAATCAAAGGCAGATGAAAAAGATCTTATAATTGATGTTGTGATGAATATCATTTTTGGATAGTTAATAAAGTGTAGCATATTTAAGTAATCCAAAAAAAGTATACGTCAAAAAATAACATCCTATAAAAAATAGAATAAATCGCTATCCTAGAAATAGGAGGCGATATTTAAATGGAAATAAAAATTGAAAAAAAGAAGATTATATACAAATCAAGAGAGATACGAATGGCGTAGGAAATGTAAACTATCTGGAATGCTAGAACGCTATAAATAAGGGTGCTAAAATTGACACGATTTGAAGCAAGGGCGCTAAAAATGTATTAAAACATTTCTACTTTGACATGTGAGAGTATACGAATGTTTATGTTCGGTTAATTGGCAGTCATTATATGGCTGCTTTTATTTTACTTAAATCACTTCAATAGTGCGGTAAGTAAAATTTAGCCATTGAACTTTTACTTAAAATATAATATAATATGTGCATGTAAAGGAGACAAGCTATGCAAAAAATGTTTTCTAATAGATCAGGGAGTATTTACCATGAGCAAAGCGATTATGATTGCTATATTCCAAAATCTTTATTTGCAATTGAACTTGTTTATGATAATGAATTAATATTTTTGTTAAGTGAGGCGAATAATCAAATTGGAAAACTTGATGGAATTGCATTAAATTTACCTGATAGAGATTTATTTATATCAAAGTACGTTGAAAAGGAAGCTGTTGTATCCTCGCAAATTGAAGGTACGCAAGCATCTTTATCAGACGTTTTTCAAATGAATAAAATTGGCGTTGAAAAAAGAAAAGAAACTGAAGAAATTGTAAATTATATTCATGCTCTTAATTATGGTATTGAACTATTAGATAAATTACCAATTTCAATTAGATACTTTAAAGAAGTGCATAAGGAGTTATTGAGAGGAGTAAGAGGAAATAATAAGGAACCTGGAGAAATAAGACATTCGCAAAACTGGATTGGCCCACAAGGATGTAATTTATCTAATGCATCATTTGTTCCTCCATCAGTAGATAAAATGAAAGAATCATTATATGATTTAGAAAAATATATGAATGAAGATTCTAATATCGAACCTTTGTTGCGTATAGGTTTAATACATTATCAATTTGAAACCATTCATCCTTTCTTAGATGGAAACGGAAGGCTAGGAAGGCTATTAATTCCACTTTGGCTAAAAAACATAGGATATCTGAATTACCCACTACTATATCTAAGCTTATATTTTAAACAAAATAGAACAGAATACTATGGGTTGTTAATGGATGTTAGGTTTAAAGGAAAATATGAGGAATGGCTGAAATTTTTCCTTAAAGGAATTATTGAAATGTCTAAAAATTCTATTCAAACAATTAATAAAATTACAGCACTTAAAAATGAAGTAAAAAATAAAATAGACAATCTAAAAGTGAGAAATAAAGAAAAACTTGTTTTAGCAATGAATTACATATTTAGTCATCCATATTTTGATTCAACCGATTTAAGGGAATATTTGAATGTTACGAAACCAACTGTCTCAAATATTATAAGTATTTTTTGTAAGTTGAATATAATTTCTCCTGTCGCAGAAAAACAAAGATATGTTACTTATAGATTTAATGAATACATAACTCTTCTTGAAGAGGGAACTGAAATATAACATAGAATAATTTATACATATTAATCAATAAATATTGCTCCTGTCCTATTTTCATTGATAAAAAATACGTTCGCACAACGCGACAAACGCTGCACCAATTTTATTGAAATTAGAAGATCCGAAAGGGTCTTTTTTTATTGACGAATTGTTGTATTAGCGATTACGTGATGCTATAATGTAATCGTAAAAGGAACAGATGAGCATGAAGAAAGAAGATATTATTGATATTGCAAATGATAACAATGGATATATTTATTCTAGATTAGTTAAAGAAAATAATATTCCAACATCATTGATTAGCCGTTTAGAGAAAGAAGGCTTTTTAACTAAGCTTAGTAGAGGCGTTTATATAACCAGACAAGGCGTAGAAGATGAACTTTTTATTCTTTCTTTGACTTATAGTAGAATTGTCTATTCTGGAGAAACAGCTTTATTTTTAAATGGCTTATCACATAAGCAATCACCAATTTATGAATATTCGATTCCATACGGAACATTCGCACCAAAGATTGATGGCTTTAACATTAAGTACTCAAGGAAAAAAACTTTTGCTACAGGAATAACTGAAGTAAAAACATCCTTTGGAAATAAGGTTAGATGTTATGATAAAGAAAGGTGTATTTGTGATCTTTTTATTAGGCCAGATTATTATGATTATGAGGATAGAGTATATGCAATAAATGAATATAAAAACA
Organism: uncultured Caryophanales bacterium; assembly: GCA_945873815.1. GTDB lineage: Bacteria > Bacillota_I > Bacilli_A > RFN20 > CAG-449 > UBA3210. Next base: position 37,661 of record CAMCEE010000004.1, on the reverse strand, counting down.
ATTATATTAATTTAAAGAAACTTTATGCATATGCAAAAGAATTAAATGTATATGATGAAGTCAGGAACGTTTTTGAGGTGATAGGATGGAATTAGAAAAAGCAAAAGTATTAGTTGCTAAATTAGCAAAAGAACATAAAATAGATGTTCAAAATGCTTGGGATATATTATTTTTTGATGAAATCATTTTACGATTATCTAGAAGTAATTACAAAAATATTTTTGTATTTAAAGGTGGCTTCTATTTACAAAGTGTTGTGGGAATTGAAAATAGAAGTACAATGGATATTGATTTCAAATTAATAGGTAACAATCTTGATAATGAAAAATTATATGAAGTGTTTAATGAAGTTTGTTTAGATAAAATGGACAGTAATATTTTATTATCTCCAAAGGAAATGAAAACCACACGTTAACACGTGTGAGAAAAGATAAGCTTAAGCGATGTAGTGGAAAGTAAAAAGACCTCGCGATATGATAATTATGGTCTGGCAACCAAATTAACATAAAGGAGGTATCATTCATGAATGACGATTCTAGTTTATCACACACAAGATGGAATTGTAAGTATCACATTGTATTTGTTCCAAAGTATAGAAGAAAAGTAATATATGGAAAACTAAGAGCAGATATAGGAGCAATTCTAAGACAACTTTGCGCATACAAAGATGTCGAAATAATAGAGGCACACGCGATGCCTGATCACATACACATGCTTGTGAAAATACCACCAAAAATGTCTGTTTCAAATTTTATGGGATATCTGAAAGGGAAAAGCAGTTTGATGATATTTGAAAGATTCGCGAATTTGAAGTATAAGTTCGGTAATAAGGTCTTCTGGACAAAAGGATATTTTGTTTCAACAGTCGGACTTGATACAAAGGTGGTAGAACAATATATTCGAGACCAAGAGAAAGAAGACCTTATGACTGATAGTATGTCAACCAAAGAATATGTAGACCCTTTTAAAGGGTAGCAAGTATTGAACACGGTTGTTAGACCGTTCATGGCCATTTATGGGTCGGTGGAGTATTAGCCATTATAGGGAACAGTCAGAACAACGTGATTTCACGTTGGTACTATTAGAGAAGAAAATATTAATTATATCACCCACTGAATATTCATATTTAAATATATTATATGATTTTATTGACATATATTTTTTGCTTATACTAGAATTATTTTAGTGATTACGAATGGGGGTAGTTATGAAACTAACAGTTAGACTTTCAAATTCTATAATATTGGTGTTTCATCACATCTCTATTTCTATTATCAAAAAAGATGTTTTTAAGGTTAATCTATTGGATGATTAGCCTTTTTTTATGAGGAGGGAAGAATATGTTAACAATATGTAAACATCCATTAATTGATGTTAAGCTATCAATTATGAGAGATGAAAAAACAAAAAGTAAGGAGTTTAGAGAATCTTTGGATGAGATTGCTTCATTGATGTGTTATGAAATCTTTAAAGATTTAAAAGTAGTTCAAGTAGAAGAAACATACCGTGTTCCAACAGGAGTAATCCTTCATAAAGAAAAATTGGAAAGTAAGATTGTTCTAGTTCCAATTCTACGTGCAGGTATTGGAATGGTCGATGGAGTCAGAAATATGATTCCTACCGCAAGAATAGGACATATAGGGATGTATCGTGATGAAGAAACATTAGAACCTCATGAATATTATTTCAAACTACCTGAAGTCGAAAATCCACTTATTGTTATTTGTGATCCTATGCTTGCAACTGGTGGCTCTGCAATCGCGGCAATCAATGCAGTTAAAAAAAGAGGATATAAGAACATTCGTCTTATGTGCTTAGTTGGTGCACCAGTAGGAGTAGAGGCAGTGGAAAAAGCTTGCCCTGATGTACCAATATATTTAGCTTCATTAGATGATAGATTGAACGAAAAAGGATATATTCTACCTGGATTAGGAGATGCAGGAGATAGAATATTCGGAACGAAATAGAAGGAGATTATTTTATGCCACGTTTAGTAATTGAAGGAACTCAATGGGGAGACGAAGGAAAAGGAAAAATAACAGACTTTTTAGCACAAACTGCTGATGTTGTTGTTAGATTTCAAGGCGGTAATAATGCTGGTCATACGATTAATTTTAATCATGAAAAGTATGCATTAAAACTTGTTCCTTCTGGAATATTTAATCCTAGAATAAAGAATGTTATTGCAAATGGAGTTGTAGTTAATCCAAAAGCATTGATTGAAGAATTAGAAGGGTTAGAATCAAGAGGAATCACTGAATATCAATTATTCATTTCAAATCGCGCTCAAATTCTTATGCCATATCATATTGATTTAGATGCTGCGAATGAAGCAGTTCTAGGAAAATCTAATATTGGGACAACAAAAAAAGGTATTGGACCATGCTATATGGACAAAGCAAGTAGAAATGGTCTTAGAATGGGGGACCTATTAAATCTTGATTATTTAAAAGAGAGATTAGAAACAGTTTTACCTATTAAGAATCTTGAATTGAAAAGCTATGGGTTAAAAGAATATTCTTTTGATGAATTGTTTGAATTGTTGATCTCATGGAAAAATAAGTTAGAAAAACATATTATTGATACTTCTATTTTGATAAATGAAGAAATCGAAAAAGATAAGAAAATCCTTTTTGAAGGCGCACAAGGAGTTATGCTTTGCGTAGAACATGGTACATACCCTTATGTTACTTCTTCTTCGCCACTTGCTTGTTCAGTCCCATTGAATACAGGTATCGCACCAAAATATATCGATAATGTACTTGGTATCACGAAGGCTTATACAACAAGAGTAGGTGAAGGGCCATTTGCTACTGAAATTAATGATGATATTGCTTCTTATATACGTGAGAAAGGACATGAATATGGCACTGTAACAAAACGACCTAGAAGAATTGGATGGCTCGATTTAGTTGTGTTAAATCATGCGAAAAGAACAAGTGGTATTACTAGCATTTCTTTGATGTTATTGGATGTGTTAGGTGGATTAAATAAGATAAAAATTTGCACTAAGTATCAATTAAATGGCAAAGAAATAGATTATATTCCTTCTAATCTCTTAGATTATCAAAATTGTATTCCTGTATATGAGGAATTCGATGGATGGAAGGAAGATATTACATCTTGTAAAACATTTGATGAATTACCTATTAATTGTCAAAAATATTTGAATAGAATAATGGAAGTAACTAGATTACCTATATCTATTATTTCTGTAGGACCTGATAGAGAACAAACTATTGTAATGAAGGATGTGTGGAAGAATGATTGATCGTTATGTATCAAAAGAAATGACTAATCTTTTTAGTGATGAAAGTAGATTTAATGCATATTTAAAAGTTGAAATAGCGGCAACTCATGCTTTTTCAAAGATGGGTATTGTTCCTCAAGATGATTATATTAAAATAAAAGAAAAAGCACATGTAGATGTAAAAAGAATAAAAGAAATAGAAGAAATAACAAAGCATGATGTGGTTGCTTTTACTCGTCAAATATCAGAAACATTAGGTGAAGAGAAAAAATGGGTGCATTATGAATTGACTTCAACTGATGTAGTTGATTCTGCGATGTCATTACTATATAAAGATGCGAATGATATCATTTATAATTCATTGATTAATTTGCAAAATGCTATAAAGGATAAAGCGTATAAATATAAGATGACTCCTTGTATTGGAAGAACGCATGGGATGCACGCGGATATTACATCGTTTGGTTTGAAATGGGCTTTGTATTATGATGAAACGAATCGTCAAATTGAAAGATTTAATTATGCAAGAAAAGAACTTGAAATGTGCAAGATTTCAGGAGCGGTTGGTAATTTTGCAAATGTTGATCCTTATATTCAAGATTCGGTAAGCGAGGAATTGGGATTAACAGGCGCAAAGATTTCAACACAAGTTCTTCAAAGAGACCGCCATGCATATTATGGGTCTGTGATTGTCAATATTGGAACTACGCTTGAAAAAATTGCAACGGAGATTAGAAATCTTCAACGTTTTGAAATTCATGAAGTAGAGGAATATTTTTCCAAAAATCAAAAGGGATCGTCAGCGATGCCTCACAAAAGAAATCCAATTTCTTCTGAAAATATCGTAGGATGTTCGCGTTTATTAAGAGGATACTTGATTCCATTACTTGAGGATAATGCACTATATCATGAAAGAGATATTTCTCATTCCTCTGTGGAAAGAGTAGCGCTAATTGATATGATCGAATTAGTTGATTATGCGATAAAACGTATGACACGTGTTATAGATAACCTTGTTGTCTATGAAGATAGAATGAAAGAGAATATTTCATTAAGTAATAATGCAATATTTGCTCAAAGAGTATTAAATTATTTAGTTGAAAAAGGGAAATCAAGAGAAGAAGCTTATGATTTAGTTCAACCTCTTGGTATGAAAGCACTAAATGAGAATATTGATTTTAAAGTTCTTGTTAAAGGTAATGAGAATATTAATTCGTTATTAAGTGAAAAGGAAATCGATTCGTTATTTGAATATGATTACTTCTTAAAAAATGTTGATAGCATTTTCATAAGGGTTGGTTTATAGAAAGTATTGATTAGAGAAAAATATCGTGTTAAAATAACGAAAATGAATTAGGAGAAAGAAGTATGAGAAGTAATATATTTCATTCGAAAAAGAGATTTAGAAAGATAAAAGCTTCTTTAAAGTCCCTTCTTTTTGTCCCATCATTCTCTATTATTATCGGTTTTTAAGAGTTAACATCATCGTTAACTCTTTTTTTTAAAACAAAAGGAGGAAAAGAATATGGAAAAAGAAAAGAATCTAGTTTTGGATGTAGAAGAAAATCCAAAAAAAGTTTCTGAATGGCTACTATTTGCTATTCAACACATTTTAGCAATGCTTGTTGCTTGTATTACCGTCCCATTATTGACGGGTTTACCAGTTGCCGCAACAATCATTTCTGCGGGTATAGGAACGATTTGTTATATCGTAATTACAAAATTCAAATCACCTGTTTTTTTAAGTTCATCGTTTGCATATCTTGCACCAATGGGCTCTGCACTAACAATTGGAATGATTGGTAATGCAACAGGAATGAACTATCTCGCTTTAATTATTGGAATGATTCTTGTTGGATTAGTTTATATAATTGTTAGTATTGTAATTAAATTCGTAGGTACTAATTGGTTGAATAAACTTCTTCCGCCAATCATTGTAGGACCTATTATTATGGTAATTGGTTTAAGTTTAGCTGGTTCAGCAGTTGGAAATCTAACTAGTGCTTCTGCAAGTGGACAAGGTTATAATTTAATCGCAATTCTATGTGGATTGATCGCATTATTCGTCACTGCGCTTTCTTCATATTATGGAAAAGGAAAAATGGCTAGTTTGATTCCTTTTGTTATCGGTATGGGAAGTGGATATATCATCGCAGTATTATTTACTTTATTTGGGTATATTATCGGGAAGAATGAATATTTTAATATTGTTAATTTTAGTCCATTAGTTGAATTATTCGGTGATGATTTTTCATTAGCAAGCATTATTAATTATAAGATTTTTATACCGAATGATACTGAATCATTTATCTTTTTAAGATTTGATGAAATATCAAAATTTGATTGGACAACGATTACTGAAGTTATTGCATTATTTGTTCCTGTCTCTTTAGTTACAATTTGCGAACATATTGGAGATCATAAGAATTTAGGAAATATTATTAATCGTGATTTATTGAACGATGAACCTGGAATGAGCAGAACTCTTCTTGGAGATGGCGTTGCAACTGCAGTTTCTGGTGCGTTATGTGGCGCGGCTAATACTACTTATGGGGAGAATGTTGCAGTTATAGGAACTACAAAAATTGCTTCAGTAAAAGTGGTCTTACTCGCAGCTTTATTATCTATTGCAATTGGTTTTATTACTCCATTCACTGCATTATTAAAGACAATACCATCATGTGTTACTGGTGGGGTTAGCTTAGTTTTATATGGTTTCATTGCATCAAGTGGAGTTAAAATGCTAATTCAAGAAAAAATTGATTTTTCAAAAACAAAGAATATTTTTATTGCGTCGGCAATTCTTGTAATTGGAATTGGTGGGTTGGCTTTAAAATTTGGAGATGCATCTAATCCTGCAATCACAATTACTTCAATTGCAGTATCAATGATTGTTGGAATTGCATTGAATCTTGTATTAAAGGAGAAAACAGCAGAATAAAAAAGGTTCTTTATCAATTCAAATAAACTTAAGTAATTCGTGAACTTGATTATGGAAAGAAAAATATCTAGTTGTATCGGTTGATAAGAAAGAATTAATTGTTTTAGATACAAGAAAAGAGAAGAAAGACGAGATATATATTACATTCAATCTCGATGAAATCAGCGTCATTGAAAAGGAAAGAGATATTAGAATAATATAATTTATTACTACTAAAGCATTATGAAAAACCATAATGCTTTTATTATGCAAAAAAAATCAGGTTAGGGGGAAACTAACCTGATTTATTATCTATTTACGACTTACTAGTTATTGAAGGAGTAAGTGAAAGTTCCTGCGGATTTTGTTCCAGTGATTATTGAAGCTCCGGAACCAACTCCGTTAACAGTATAATTTTCTTTTTCGTCTGTGAATTTTAAGTTTATTGTACCTGCAGATACATCAAATGTTCCTTTTTTCTTAATTTCACCTGTGTAGATATATGTACCTGCACTTATATGTGCAGACATTTCATTTACAATTGCGTTTTTGATTTTTACTGTACCAGCGCTTATATCTATATTTGCTTCATTAATATTTACATCATTCATTGACACTGTACCAGCGCTTACATGAAGTTTAATTCTATTAGCATCAATACCTTCTATGTTTATTGTGCCTGCGGAAACATCAATGTCATAAACGACTTTTAATGTTTTAGGAACTATGATTTCTAATGGAACTGAATGGAAGACATGTGTTTTACCCATATAATCAATTGATAAGAAATCATACCAATTTTTATATTCGTTCTCAACAATTGATAGTTCATTGTTTTCTAAATTAATCGTATATGATAATTCATAGAATGTTTTATTTTTAATTAAGATATCATCACGATCTTCACTAATGAATTTAACTGTATCTGTTGTTTTAACATCTAAATAGATTTTTGAAAGATCATTTGTTGCATATGATACTTCATTGATTGTTACTTCTTCATCTTTATATTTATTGAATACGAAATCTTTTCTAGTTGCGGCATATGCAGCAAGTGAGCCACCTGCGATAAAAGCCACAAAACCAAATATAACAAAACCTTTAACTTTCATGATTAGTCATTCTCCTTTCTTGTTTTGAAGACCCATTTGACAAATCTAACTAGTAATTTGAATAAGAATACAACGAATTTAACAAGTAATGGGAATATAATACAAGCTAATCCGATGAGTCCGATACCAACACCGATATTGAAGATTGCATCAGTTAATGATGTTCCTAGTGCTGTTACACCGATGATAATGGAAGCAATACCTCCAACTCCGACACCAATACCTCCTGCTGAGAAACCAATGATGCATCCGATAAGTCCAGACATTAATCCAAACCAAACAGGGAATGTTAGAATGAGGATGATTATTTTTGCAATAATAAGATTTCCGTCTGAATCACTTGATCTCTTTTTTGATTCTTTTTCATTCTTTGTGATGATTTCATTTTCATCAACTCTATTGTCTTTTGCTTCTTTTCTTGCTTGACGTTGTTTGAATCTTTTGTATTCTTCATAATCATCGTCGGAATCTCTTTCTTCTCTAATGATGTCTCTATCATCAACTTCGATTATTTCTTCATAACGAATCTTTTCGTGTGAAGGTTTAACTCTTTTAACAATATCGTTGATTGAACCTAATTCGTAAATAACTTCTTCTTCACTTTTATTTGTTCTTTCAATTGTATCTTCAATTAATTCATCATAATAATCGATAACATTTTCTCTTTCTTTATCTGGCATATCGCCTAATCTTCTTGATAATTCTCTAATAAACTCTCTCTTTCTCATTTATCGTCTCTCCTTAATAAATTTAATTACCATTTCCATCTCACTCCATTCAGCTACGAATTCATCAATTTTTCTTAGCCCATTATAAGTGATTTTATAATACTTTCTCGTTCTTCCGTTGAAATCACGGCTGAATGTTTCAAGTAAATCTTGTTGCTCCAACCTTCTTAAGATAGGGTATAATGTCGATTCAGAAATCTCGATAATCTCGGAAATATCTGAAATGATTTTATATCCGTATGAAGGTTCTTTACGTAGAGTCGCGAGCACACAAACTTCTACGATTCCTTTTTTTATTTGTACGTTCATTTCCTCACCCTTCCATATATTGTGTATTACATATGATGTGTATTACATAGTATTGAGATATTTTTTTACGAAATGGTTTTTTTCTTCACCTTTCTCCTCAATTGAGAGGGGATATTCTAGGCGCTTCCCATTTCGCGACTATAATATACTATGCGTTACGAGGTATTGTCAACAAATCTTAATCATATTTTCCGCAACTGTCCGTTGCATGAAAAATATTATCTTTTAAAGATAATAAATCTTTTATTTTTTTAATTATACATTTTCTTAAAGTTAACGCAGTTTCGTGCTTAATAAACTGCATTTAGTTTAAAAACTCACGAGTGAAATAAAAAAGCAAAATAAAAAGGTATCAATTATGATACATTAACATTTTCAAGTTGTGTTTGTTGACCAATTTTGATACAGTGTCCCAATGGTCTATTTTTTACACACCTTGTTGTGCTATTCTCTACTGATTTATTGCATACACATAATTCAATCCTACAAAACTAAGTCTTAGGTACTCCAGTTATAAAACATATTGTTAAAACTCTTCGTGATTCAAAGTGGTTTTTAGAGTTTATCCTATTTATAAAAAGATATCATCAATTGTCACAAATTCGAAATTTTTTTTAATTTGTGACACATAATTGACACTTTATTTAAATAGACTCTATAAGGAACGTTTTAATCAAACACGTTCTTATGTGTCTCTTCATTTATTTTTGGGGTGTTGTTATTTTTTGACGTATTCTTATTTTTTTGACGTATACAAACAATAAAAAAACAGAAGCACATCATTGTGCTCCTGTCGAATTAGTTAAATGCGTGTAAATCAATTTGCGTACACCCCATAAAAAGTGCGTACACCTTGTCAAAATTTGCGTACAGTTTATTAAAATGCGTACAGTTGAACTCACAGATAAATTGGGATTTATTTAATTCTGTTTTTTCATTTCCATATACGGTAGAACATCGTATCCACACTTCTTGTAAACATTCACAGCTCTCTCATTCTTAAACTCAACCTCTAAACGAAATAACGAATTAGGATATTTATGTTCAATGAAATTAATGAAATGGCTTCCGATTCCCAAACCGCGATACTCATTTTTTATGTATATATCTTCAATCCAAATACAAGCTTTTCCAAATTCTGTCGAGAAACTTTTTGCTAACATAGCGTATCCTTGGATGCGATTATCGTTTTCAAAAACATACCCCTCAATATAAGGATTTTCATTTATGCAGTTATCTATATCCGTGTTGAATATATCTTCCGAACCATTTGTAAATACTGCTTCGGATGCATAAAATATTCTCATCATTTCAAGAATCTGGTGTCTATCCTGTTCTTCCATATATCTGATTTTGGTTTTCATGTCTTTCACCCCACAAATTATTATTTCTTGTTCAGTTTATTATAGCGTATACGTCAAAAAATAACACCCTATAAAAAATAGATCAAATCGCTATCCTAGAAATAGGAGGCGATTTTTAAATGGAAATAAGAATTGAAAAAAGAAGATTTTATACAGATCAAGAAAGATACGAATGGTGTAGGAAATGTAAACTATCTGGAATGCCAGTCGCAACTTTTGCAAAAGAGAACGGATTAAATAGAGAAACATTAAGAGATTGGATGAATGCTTATAACAATATTCATGGTAAATTCATAAATGTGAATACTGTTTCAGAAAGGGAAAACAATATAATAGAAGAAAATGATGTAAGAGTTAATATGTTAAGTGAAGTAGAAAAGATAAAGAAAAGCTCTCATTTTTCAAGATTTGATCATTCTGTGGTGGTTATAGAATATAAGGGACTAAAAGTAACAACTTCGTTAGAACAAGCAGAAAAGATATTGGAGAAAATATATGATCAGCTTTAAAGAAAGTAAGAATATATATTTATATTCAGAAAACATAGATATGCGAATGGGAATGAATAAGATACAAATAATTGTTGGAAGTAATTTTTCAAAGATGGAAATAAGACATTCAGTATTTATTTTTTGTTCAAATAATGGAAAAACGATAAAAATGTATTATGAAGATGATTATGGGAGCTGGTTATTACAAAATAGATTATTTGAAGGAAAATTTAAATGGCCAAAAGGATTAGAAATAGGAACAAAGATAACCAAGGAACAATTAAATGGATTGTGTAAAGGCCTTGAAGTAATTGAATCAAAAAGGAATAAAGAGATTCAAGAATACGATTATTATTAATATTTTAGTCTACATATATAAATATATGTAGACTAATTTTCATTTTTATGCTATAATATAACTATGAAAACGAACGAAGAATTACTTAAATATATAGAAGAATTAGAAAAAGCACATGAGGCTGATCAAAAAAAGATTAAAGAACAAGAAATAGAACTTCAAAAGCAAAAAGAAGAGATATATGATGTCAATAAAAAACTTGAAAAAGCTCTTTTAATGATTCAATCTTATGAAGAAAAATATAATATTGAAAGAACAAGAATTGTCATTCCTAAGACTGAAAAACTAGAAAAGATTCTTATTAATGAAACTGAAGAGATTATTAAAGAACAAAAGAAAACAAACAAAGGAAAAAAATATAGTAAGAAACCTATCGATTATGAAAAGTTAGTAAGTGAAACTAGGATTATTAATCCAGAAGAAGAGATATGTCCAAAATGTGGAGAAAAATTAGTAATTGCGTCTGAAAAGATAAGATATCTAGTAGAGATAGTTCCTTCAAAAATGAAAGTCACGAAGATAATAAAATATAGTAAAAAATGTCCACACTGTAACAAAGAGGATAACAAGATATATTATCCTATTGTAAAAGAAGCTTTAAGCGGAAGTATTCTTTCTTCTTCCCTTGCTTCATATATAGCATATCATAAGTATGAACTAGGTATTCCATTTGAGCATTTAGCAAATCACATTACAAATAATGTTGGTTTTGAAATAAATAAGCAAAATCTAGCGAATTATATGGCTAAAGTATCAAATATCTTAGAACCAATATATGATAAGATGCTAAATGATTTACTAAACAATCAAGATAAAGTTATTCATAGTGATGAAACAACTTTAGTTGTAAGTAAAAAAGATGAAGAAAACCAAGATAGAAAGAAAAGTTATGTTTATGTATATACAAATAGCTTTTATGATCAAAAACGAATTCGAATCTATGATTTCCAAGAAAGTAGAAGTATTGATAAAACAGCAAAATGGCTTGAGAATTATCAAGGTGTAATCGAATGCGATAGTTATAGTGGTTATAATTCGTTAAAAAAACAAAACAAAAATATTAAGCTACAAAAATGCTGGGCTCATGTAAGAAGAAGATATGCAGATATTGTTAAGAATCTAAAAAAAGAAGAAAGAAAGAATTCTAAAGCATATAAAATACTTGAAGAAATTCAAAAACTATTTCACCTAGAATCTACTTATAAGAAAGAAAAACTAATAGCAGATGAAAGAGTTGAAAGAAGAAAAAAGGAAGTTCCTATAATAAAAGAGAGAATATATAAATTAGTATTCGAATCTAATCCAGCAAAAGGATCAGCGTTAGAAGGAGCAATCAAATATACAAAAGATTGTTGGGATGATTTATTTACTTTTATCGATAACGGATATGTTGAAATATCAAATAATATTGCTGAACAAGCAGTTAAGCCATTTGTAATACAAAGAAAAGTATTTCAAACATCAGGTTCTTATGCAGGAGCAAGATATACAGCAAAATTATTCTCCATTGTTCAAACATGTAAGATAAACAATATAAATGTTGAACGATATTTTAAGTATGTCTTAGAAAATATCCATTGCGAAAGTGTCGATTCATTACTTCCTTATTCAAGTGAAATAAAAGAAAAAATATAGTAATAGTCCAATCCCGCCTGGCGTTATTTGGCGGATAAATATAAAAAAATGAAGGGATTTTATGGAACGTGTCTCTTCATTTATTTTTTGGGATGGTGTTATTTTTTGACGTATACATTATAGCATAAAAATCGCATTTTTTTTCAATTCATTCGCCTACCGTATCACGATAGATATCACCCCGTGGCAATATCTATCCTTCCGAAGTTGTGTTAGAGAAAAAAAGGTCTGATATTGTATCAAACCTATGCTTCTTATATGGCGGAGAAAGGGGGATTTGAACCCCCGCGGCGAGTTACCACCCTACGAGCTTTCCAAGCCCGCCCCTTCAGCCTCTTGGGTATTTCTCCAGAGCGATTTTAATTGTACTATAAAAATAATCGTTTGTCATCAGTATTTTATTTTTTTACATAATCAAATTATTGAAATAGAGTTGCTTCAAAGATTATTATATCTTTGTAAGGATATTATATGAAAGAAATATATATTAATAAAACACAAGAAGGACAAACAATATATAAGTTTATCAGAAAGTATTTTTCCTCTGCTCCTTTAAGTTTTATTGAGAAAATATTTAGAATTCGTGATGTTAAAGTAAATGGGAAAAGAGTAAGTAAAGCATACGTTGTTAATGATGGAGATTATGTTCAAATATATGTGACGGATAATCAATTAGAGGATTTTAAGAAGAAAATAGTTCTTGTTCCATCAAAACAAAAAATTAATATTATATATGAAGATGAAAATATTTTGATTTGCAATAAGCCTAGTGGATTATTAGTTCATGGTGATGAGAATGAAAATAGATTAACATTAACTGGTTTAGTTTTATCTCATCTTTATGAAAATGGCGAATATGATCCTAACGATAGTCAAGGATTTACACCTGGTCCTGCACATCGAATTGATCGAAATACTTCTGGCTTAGTTATTTTTGGAAAGAATATAAAAGCATTACAACAACTAGAAGAATTGTTTAAAGAAAGACATTCAATTCATAAATACTATTATGCTCTAGTTCTGGGTCATCTTGAGGGAAAAGGAGAAATTAATAAACCTTTATTTAAGGATGAAGAAAAGGGATTAGTGGTAGTTAAAAGTGTTGAAAAAGGTGGTAAGACAGCGATAACACAATATGAAGTTGTGGAAGAATACAATGATTATTCATTGGTAAAAGTTTGCATATTGACAGGAAGAACACATCAAATCAGAGTACATTTTGCATCGATTGGCCATCCACTTCTAGGTGATAGTAAATATGGTAATTTCATAGAAAATAGAAGATTTGAAAAAAGATACGATTATAGAAATCAATTTTTACATTCCTTTTCGATGAGGTTTGATGAAATTGATGGAGTCTTATCTTATCTTTCTAATAAAGAATTTACTGCTTCTATGTACGATAAAGAAAAAGAAATCATTAATGAATTGAGGAAATACAAATGAGAAGCGTGGATAAGGCAATGCTCCTTGCAGAATATTTTTCTTTAGATGTATCTAAAGGAGTATCATCGTTCATTAATTGGATAAAGGAAAGTGAGACTTATAAAGTCTTTAATGATAGAATGCATTCTTTTAGAAAAACATATTCTTTAAAAGGAAAGAAATTGTATGAATATGGAAGAAGTATTCATTTCAAAAAGAGTTTTTCGATGGAAGAAGCAGTTGTTATGTATGGAAAAATGCTTCATTTTATTAATTTATCAGACGAAAAATTTTATATGAATCCTCTTATTATTGAATTGTCATCATCAAATAAAATTGTATTAGGTGAGATTAAGATTGATTTTGATGGTAAGGTTCTTTCTTTAAATGAAGTATCTTTACTAGAAGGGTATTCTTTTGATTTTAAAAAAGAGTATATTAAAAAAGCATTAGAAGAATGGATGAAAGAAGTGAACGAATATATAGTCGAACCTAAGAAGAAATTGGAAGATAAAAAAGATGTTTTCAATATGAGAAATGTTTTTACTTTGTCTCGAATAATTCAATTTGTTTTTATAAGTTTGATGCTTGCATTTATGTTTGTTATTCGTTTTTCAAATATTGAGTTTTTGAATAAGATTTATACAAATGAATATGGTAATCTATTGGGCTTTACTTATTATTTGTTATTTTCATATTCTGGGATATACTTTGTAGAAATTATAGTCATATGTTTTTATTTCTTTTTAAAATTTAAAGAATATCGAAAAAATCTTAAATTATTAAAAATAGATATTGATGGTAAAGTAGTCAATGAAAAAAATAAACTGGAAAATTATATCTTAAAACAATTCACAAATAATCAAACGCTTGATGCAAAGATTACTTCATTTAATTCACTAAGTAGATTAAATGCTCCTTTGTTCTATTTTGCTAAAAGAAGCGCTCAAAATAAAAAGATACTTGATGATAAAATGACAGAAGCAGAGATTATTTCTTCATCTATCTATGCAGTTTTAGCTATAGTATTTTTCCTCATATTTGTTATTTCTTTAGGAGGAATGTAGTATGAGTTTTAAGATAGTAGTGGAAAACGAAGTATTCTATTCAATAGAAGAGTTTGGAAGAAATATTTATTTGCATCCAGATGCTTCAAAAAAAATATTGACGTCGACAAAATTTCTTTCACTTCTTGCAAAAGAAGATAAGGATAAATTCGATAAAATCGTCTCCTTAACACGTGCAGTTAGAGATATTGATGTTTTCTTGTTTTATGCTCAATATTTATTATGCCCTCATATGGAATTAAGACATCACGGATATATTTTTAATTCTCTTGAGGAACTTGGAAAGAAGATATTATCATTCGGTCCTGAAGTGGACGTATATTTAATGGATTTTTTAAAGTATAAGTTATTATCAAAGTACATGAAAGATCAAGGATTAGACATTAAAGAACCACAGATTTATAAAAGATTGATTGAACTAGAAAAAAAGTTTCTAGAAAATCCAAATAAAGCATACTTTTTGCTTGGATTTGCTTTAGCAAAATGTAATACTATAGTATATGAGCACGAAGTTTTTGATGATGTAAAATTGTTCTTATCACGCATGATTACAGATCGAAAAATCATTCGTTTCTCCTCGACTCTAGAATCAAGTCAATACGTCTATGCATGGCTAGAGGTTAATGGATACGAAAATATAGTGAATAACTATCGCTCATTAGTTGAAACAATAGAAAATTTGGAGAAAAAAATATGATTCAAACTATCACAGACAAATACGAAAAATGGTTAAAAGCAGATTTGCCAGAGGATTTAAGATCACAATTAATGAAACTTTCAGATGATGAAATAAATGATTGTTTCTATAAGGATTTAGAATTTGGAACAGGTGGGATGAGAGGCGTGATGGGACCTGGAAGTAATCGCTTAAATATTTATGTGATTAGAAAAGTAACTCGCGCATTAGCTTTGTATTGTATTTGTAATTCTGGAAAAAGTAGAGCACAAGGTATTGTTATTTCGCATGATAACAGATTACATTCTAGAGAATTTACATTAGAAGCTGCAAAAATGTTATCTAGTTATGGAATCAAGGTCTACATTTTTGATGATTTAAGACCAACTCCTGAATTGTCTTTTGCAGTTCGTAAATTAGGTGCAACAGCAGGAATAATGATTACTGCTTCACATAATCCAAAGGAATATAACGGTTATAAAGTATACGATAGACAAGGTTGTCAATTAACACCTGGAAAACTTGCACCATTCCTAGATTTATTGAAGTCGATGGGTAACGAGATAGATACTCAATATGGCGATTATAAACCTGCTGGTGAAATAATCACTTTAGGGAAAGAAATTGATAAGAGTTATATCTCGAGAGTAAAAAGTATTTTGCTCAATAAAGATTTAGATAAAAGTAATTTGAAAATTGTTTTTACTCCTCAACATGGTACTTCCTTAGAAATTGCAAAGAAATTGTTTAAAGATTTGAAATATCGCGTTACATATGTTACTGAGCAATGTACTCATGATCCACTTTTTAGCGCAACAGATTCACCAAATCCTGAGATGCCGGAAGCATATAATCTTGCTTTAGAATACGCAAAGAAAGTTGACGCGGATATTATTATGGCTACAGATCCAGATGCTGATAGATGTGGAATTGTCATAAAGGATAAAAATGGTAATTATAGATTATTTACTGGTAATGAAACAGGTGCAATGCTAATCGATTATGTTCTTTCTCAAAGAAAAGCGCTTGGTAAATTGCATGAAAATGGTATTGTATTTGATACTGTTGTAACATCGAGTTTTGGCAGAAAAATTGCAGAATATTACAATATGAGAGTTGAATCTGTTTTGACTGGGTTTAAATATATTGGAGAAAAAATTCGTTCTCATGAAAAAGCAAGAGATTACGAATTTGAATTTGGATATGAAGAATCGTATGGATATTTACTTGCAGATTTTGTTAGAGATAAAGATTCATTGCAAGCTCTTACTATGATTTTAGAGATGACAAACTATTATTTATTACAAGGTAAGACTTTAGATGTTGTATATGATGAATTGCAACAAAAATTCGGCTATCATAGAGATAAATTATATTCGATTTACTTTGAAGGTCAATTTGGCAAAATGAAGATGGATTCGATAATGGAAGGATTAAGAAATAATCCGATTAAAGAAATATGCGGCAATAAATTAGCATATTTTGAAGATTATTCTAAATCTGCTTCTTATAATCCAGATGGGGAATTTATTAACTATATTGAATTACCACCTACGGATTTACTAAAATTCTATTTTGATGATGGATCCACTATTGCAATTCGTCCATCGGGGACTGAACCAAAATGTAAATTCTATTATGGAGTAGTTGGGAAAAGTCAAGAGGAAGTTGATAAGAAACCAGATGCATTCCATGAAGAAGTTAAAAATATTATTGGCTTATAGAATAAAAAATCACCATATGATTGAATGTGGTGATTTTTATTTTATATCGAATATTTGCTTATTTATTAGGGATCTTCCTAACATCAATTGGAATTGTATATTTAATAATATACTCGGCTCTATTTACGCTTGGATTTTCATTTAAAGAATATTTTAATTATGTTGTAAGTAAGATAGAAATATATTATCTGTTAATTGGATTAGTGATTCTTATCTTTAGTCTATATTTTGATAAAACGTGGAGAAGATTTATTTTGTACCGTAAAGACCTACGGCTTTCTTCACGCGGGAAACGGTCTCGTTAGCAATCTTGCTTGCTTCAATTGCTCCTTTTGCAATAACTTCATCAATGATTCCTGAAGCAAGTATTTCGTTGTATTTTTCTTGTAATCTACCGATTGTATCACATACTACATCTGCGACTGCCTTTTTAAAATCACCATAACGATAAGAGACAAATTCTTTTTCTGCCTCTTCAATTGTGATATCTTTTAAACAAGAATAAATCGTCAATAAGTTTGAAATGCCAGGCTTATTCTCTTTATCGTATTTTACTTCTGAACCCATATCAGTTACTGCAGACATGATTTTCTTTCTAATTACTGCAAGATCATCTTTTAAAAATATATCACCTTTTGGTTCTGATTTAGACATTTTCTTAGTAGGATCGCTTAATGACATAATCCTTGCTCCTACTTTTGAGATGACTGGTGTAGGAATTGTAAAAATGTCACCATAACGATGATTGAAACGTAATGCTAAATCACGGCATAATTCAACGTGTTGTTTTTGATCTTCTCCAACAGGAACGGTTTCTGCGTTGTATAGCAAGATATCTGCCGCCATTAAGACAGGGTATGTAAATAGCCCTAATCCGATTGATTTTTCATTGAGTTTACTTGATTTTTCTTTGAATTGAGTCATTCTACTCATTTCACCCATGTACGCAAAATTACCTAAAATTGTGCCAAGTTCGGCATGAGCTGGAACTTGTGATTGTAAAAATATTGTTGCTTTATTTGGATCTAAACCACATGCTAGATAGAATGCGATGATATCGCGTGTGTTGTTATATAATACTTCTGGGTCAATTGGAAGTGTTAAGGCGTGTAAATCTGCGATAAAAATAAAAACTTTATTCTCATCTTGATATTTTGAAAAATTGCGTAGTGCGCCGATGTAATTACCTAATTGTAATTGACCAGTAGGCTTTATTCCGCTTAATACTATGTGTTCCATTTTTAAAATTCTCCTAATTTTTTTTATTTTAGAGCGCTTAATGCTCTTGATTGCTTTGATTTCTTATTGAAAGAAAAATCTTTGATTTCACATTCTTCAAGTATCGATTTTAAGGTTTCTTCTGCTCCTGACATTGAGGTGCTTTCTACTTCGACTTCATAATCTACATTATTTCCATATGTGTTTTTATCGACTGCAAGAAGATTGTTTTTGTATTCTATTTCAATTCTTTCGGTTGTTAAACTAGTAATAATCTTCAATTCATTTGTATCAATTTCAAGTATTGCAAGGAACTTCTTAATTCCTCCATCTGGAAAAACCTTATTATCTCTTAAATCCTCGAAGACACGCCAACTAATCGATTCATTCTTTTCTAATAATCCCTCACTTAAGGGAGTTTTTAAAGTTAATTCGAATTCTTGGTTTTTTTCGCGAACTCTTAAAGCAAAACCATTATTCTTTATATCGCGATTATCGGTATCAATATAATAGTTCGTTTGTTTGATTCTTCGATACGCATCTAAATGCAAATGTTCAATTACTTTATTGTATTCGTCCTTGTTGATTAATACTTTTGCTTCAATTTCAATGTTTGAACCCATAAGATTTCCTCCACTAAATATAATAATATGCTAAAAATGATGTGTATTCCATAATTAATAGTATATTTATTTCCATTTTTTGGGTTAGAAAATCTATCTCTTATTGTTTTTTTGCTTTTTTACGATTAAAATAATTGTTGATGGAGGATTTTCTATGTACTTTTTATGGCCAATAGATAATACTAATCAACAATCAGACGATTGGTTTTCAAAATATGGTGGAATATTATTAATTATCCTTTCTGCAATTTTAGTAGTTGCTTTTGTTGTTGCGTTAGTTTTCTATTTTAGAGTTAGAAAAAGTGACAAAATCAATAATACGATCGATAATCCTAATGAATATTTGGAAGCATTTGGTGGAAAAGAGAATATTGTCTCTTGTGAAGCTAAAACTTCTAGACTCATTGTAGTATTGAATGACTATTCAAAAATGAATGAAGAAAAATTGAAAAGTTTAGGTATTGAATCCCTCATAAAAGCTACAAATAAAGTTACATTTATCGTTGGAGAAAGGGCGGAAAGTATCGCTAAAGAAATTAATAAATAATTGAGTCGAATGACTCTTTTTTTTACAAGAAAATCAAGTATAAGTACATATGCAAGATTATTTGAAAAAACACATAAAGTAATTGTATTTTCTTATTCTTTTTGACATGTTAAGCCATAACGTTTATAATTTTAATTGATTTTAAAGTGGAGATTATGAAAAAAGTAGATGTTGGAGAATTCAATAATTCAATAGAATGTAGCCAATTTGATGAATTCAAATATTTTTCCGCTGAACAATATTATTCTTTAGAAGCACAAAAGCCACCGCTTGAGTGTACTTCTTTTAATGAAGATAATCTAAATAAAGAAAATGTTCATTCTAAAAATATTTCTAATGTGAATAAAGATAATAATTTTGATGAAGCGAGAAAACAATATGATAATTTGAATACTTCTGATGGTTCTCAAGTCCCAAGCAATCTTGGTTCTTCTAATAGTGGAAGTACTTTTTCTTCTTCTTCATCTTCGACTACTTCTATTTCTTCTTCTACATCAGGCGCAACAACTTTATCTTCTGCAGCTGCAACAACTTCTTCCGTTGCTTCAATCGCAACTTCTGCAGTAGTTGCTATTACTGCAGTAACTACCTTTTTTACATTTCAAAAGGAGTATGTTTCAGTAGAAACTGGAGATGATTATTCATCTATTACAATTAACATTGATGATGTGATTAAAGATGATAAGGGATTACATAGTTTTTCCTATGATGATTTTATTATTCAATTTAATGATGGGGAAGAAAATCGAATTATCAATTTTGAAAAAGGAAATCATACATATTTAGTTACGGGTTTAGAACCAAATAAAACATATTCTTACGATATAATATGCAATAATTCTTCTCTAGAAAAAGATAATGTATGTTTTACAGGAAAGGTAACAACTACAAATACAAAGAAACCAAAATGTGTATATGATGAATTGAATAATAGTATCACTTATGATGACAATAGAAAGAGTGGAATAATCAATTATTCTTTTTATCTTTCAGATTATTATAATGAATATAGTGATTATTCATTGTATGTTTGTAGTGAACCACAAGCTGATGAATCCGATATCAGAAACGTTATTTTTGAAAGTAATCAATTAAATAAAAATAATTATTTTTCTGGATCGATAGAAAATATTACTTATGACAAAGTTTATCTTTATGTTGTTGGTTATAATATGAATGCTGAATGCATATATTCAGAAACCATTGATATGAATATGCCTAATGAATGGGCAATTAGTAAGAATCCTATAATTGATTTTGATGAAAACAAGGTTTCTATTTCATCTGATTCTAATAAGGTAATAGTTGAAGGCGAATATAATTCATACGATTTTACTAAAAATCTAGAAATATATATAAATCAATACGATGTATTGAATAATATAATAAAAGAAAAACAAATTGTTCCTTTAGTTATCGATGGAAAGGAAAAGAAATTCTTATTTGTTTTCGATGCGATGAATGGAATAGATTCTTTTACCTATTCAATCTTCTATCAATCTTCATCAAATAGAATGATAAACGTCTATGATAGCAAAAAATTAAAGAGCAATATTAGTTTATCATTTGATGCTTCTTATAACAAAGTACTTCCAAAGGATGCGATTGTCACATATAGCAAGGATAAGATAAATATTGAAGTCGATCCTAATTATTATAGTAATAATGATAATATGTATTATCGTTTAGAAGTACTAAATAGTTCAGGGAAAGTATATGGCACTTATAAAGGAAGAGAAAAAGCATTATTCGAAATAAGTGAATATGAGGGATTGGATAAAATCATCTTTAAATATTATGATTGCTCATTGTATTTAGGAGAAGAAAAAGTCTTTGAAACATATCTAATGGATGGATGTGATTTTGGTTATCACGTACTAGATATTGTCGAAGAAGAAATGAAAGAAGAAACATCAATAGACTCGATAATAGTTAATGGTAAACAAAATAATATAGATGCAAAAAAGAATATAAAGATATCGTTTAATGAATACGATGAATCGATGAATAAGATAAGAGAAAATGAAGAAATCGATATAAATTTCCTAGAAAATAAAACATTTAATGCTCAGTTCAATGTATCATATGGTATTAAAAAATACGATTATGTCATCTATTTCTATGATGAATTAGGTAATAAGATTGATCTTTATAGAAGCGAGATTAAGAACTTTGGAATAAATCAAGAATTCAATGCTTCTTATAACAAAGTACTTCCAAAGGATGCAAGTGTCACATATAACAAGGATAAGATAAATATTGAAGTCGATCCTAATTATTATAGCGATAATGATAATATGTATTATCGTTTAGAAGTACTAAATAGTTCAGGAAAAGTATATGGAACTTATAAAGGAAGAGAAAAAGCATTATTTGAAATAAATGAATATGAGGGATTAGATAAAATCATCTTTAAATATTATGATTGCTCATTGTATTTAGGAGAAGAAAAAGTCTTTGAAACATATCTAATGGATGGATGTGATTTTGGTTATCACGTACTAGATATTGTCGAAGAAGAAATGAAAGAAGAAACATCAATAGACTCGATAATAGTTAATGGTAAACAAAATAATATAGATGCAAAAAAGAATATAAAGATATCGTTTAATGAATACGATGAATCGATGAATAAGATAAGAGAAAATGAAGAAATCAATATTAATTTCTTAGAAAATAAAACATTTAATGCTCAATTCAATGTATCTTATGGTATTAAAAAATACGATTATGTCATCTATTTCTACGATGAATTAGGTAATAAGATTGATATATATAGTAGTGGAATTAAATCATATGATTCAAATCAAGAATTTGTTGGTTCAATTAATTATATTGAACCTAATGATTCGGATATCACAATCGATTTACCTAATGTATCCATTTCATTCGATACTGGATTTACAAGTACTTATGATTTTATGTTCTACAAAGTGGAATTGTATTCTAGTGATGATATTTTCTTAGATTCGTATTCTGGAACTTCTCCTCTTGTCACATTTGAAATAGAAGATTTAGATGGGAAATTAGATTTCTATTATAAGTATTATAAATGTGCAACATTCTTAGGCGATGAAATTATTTATGACATGTACACGACAGAGATGAATAGTTTAGAGAATTTCTATTTTGGAATTGATGAAGATTCTTTCTTGCATACTATGGATTCCACATCAATCAAAATCGAAGGTAAGATGCATGGATATAATTTATATAATGGTGATTTGCATATCTTTGTTTCGGAATACATCGAATCGGGTGAAACAATTAGATTCAATGAGGAATTCATTCCTTCTATTAACGTAAGCAATCAAACATTTATCTTAACATTTGATGTATCTTATGGAATTAAATCATTCGATTATTATATTTGTTACGAGGGAGAGGATTTAATTGAAATATATCGTTCACAAAAAATTGATTATAATGGAAATCAAGATTTTAATGCAACGTATAATAAAATAGAGCCAAAAGATGCAAAAATTACATATTTAAGCGATGGCATTTCGATTGAAATTGATACTTCATTTACTTCTAATAAAGAGAATCTATTCTATAAAGTTGAAGTACTAAATAGTTTGGAAGAGGTATTAGCATATTATGAAGGAGTTGATAAAGCGATAATCAAGATGACATCAATAGATGCATTGGATAAAATCTTCTTTAGATATACTTCATGTGGAACGTTTAATGAAGAAAAACATAATTTTGAATCTTCTCTTACTGAAGGAATTATCTTCTCGTATCCTACCTTGACATTTGATGAAAAAGCTATTCATAATGGAACAAGCTTTGAAATCGGATATTCATTGAATATGGCGTATGATTATTCGTTAGCAACAATTGAATTAAGCGTTATCAAAGATGACATAGAACAAGCGAATTTATCGATAAATTCTCTTAAATCAAATGGAACTATTGATTTAGGAATTGTAGAAGAATTAGGAGCAGTATCAATTCTCTCATCCATAACATTTAAAACCTATGAAGGAAACATCTATACTATAACTAATGAATCTATCACATGTGATTTGCTATATTCATTCGAAGTGAAAAAGATGGAGATTGATGGAACAGATTATAGTGATAATATGCCGATGACAATCTTCTTTGATAATAAGATTCCGTCTTCATATAAATTGCATATTACGGATGAAACAAATGGAATCGATGAATTGATTAATAGTACCGATGTATATTATCGTGTGCTTGATAAGAATAATGAATACACAATTAATATTCAAGCGGAAGATAGTGAAGGAAATAGCTTTGGAAATTTATTTTCATATAACATTTCATTAGCACTTGCGAATGCTAATTATGTTGCACCTACATATATGAATTCACCTAATCCGGGGGATGCAACAGTAACTTACAACGAAGATGGAACAATCAATATGTATAGAAAAGTAAGTGTTGAAGGCTTACCAGAAAATGAGTACATTAATGCATTTATTTATTCCTCATGTACGAACGATGCAGAAACAGGAAGACCAATATATGAAAATGGATATGATATTATAACAAGAAGTGAATATGCAAATATTGAAAACATTCCTTTTGCAAATTACATCTTTAAATATTATGAGGTAATGGAATATAACGGAATCACTTATTTAATTTCTTGTAACTGGCCTTCAGGTATGGTAGAACCTACGAGCATCTCCGCGACAGCGACTTCTTCTAGCGATGGAGAGAAAACTGTGATATCTGTGACGATACTAAATAGTTACAACGTGATAAATAAGATTAATGTCGATGGAGTTGATTATAAGTATTCATCATATGAAAACCAATATGATTCTAATCCTCAACTAATATTAGTTGGAAATATTGAAATCAATCAAATTACTATATATTTGAAAGATTACTATAATGATTATGATACATTTAGTAATGAATTTGAAATAAAGGGTAGCCCAGAGATGGAAATAACAATAAATATGTTGACTTAATGAAGGAGGAAAACAAAATGAAAAATCAAAAAATAACTGCAAGAAAAATTGGTTCTTGGATAGGCATTGGATTAATGTGCCTCATCATCTTTATGTTCATATTAGGAGTCATTTTGGAATTAGCAATTCCTAATTCGGATTTAGCAATATGGATTAAAGAATATATGTTTGATGTTACTAGTGTGCCTGAAATGCTAGTAAAACATAGTAAAACATTTATTCGTTCTATCATTCTAATCGTTGTAGTATTTGCAATCGCAAAATTACTTCGTCTCGCATTTTCGAGAATTATTAGAAAAAGCAATAAAGCTAAAACAATGTTTACTTTATTAGACGGATTAATCAAATATGGCTCGGCAATAGTCTTGATTTTCTTGGTTTTACAAGCATTTGGAGTCAACACTTCAGCAATTTGGGAATCGGTTGGAATCCTAACATTAATCGTTGGTCTTGGTGCTCAATCATTAATCGCAGATATTATTGCAGGTATCTTCATTATCTTTGAAGATGAATATAGTGTAGGCGAAATCGTTTCTATCGATGATTTTAGAGGTACTGTCACTGAGATTGGAATTCGTGCAACAAAAGTATTAGATATGGCTGGCAATATTAAGATTATCAATAATTCCGATATAAAGAATGTAGTTAATTTATCAAGAGAATTATCACTTGCAATTGTTGATTGTGAATTCCCATATGATGTACCATTAGAATTTATTGAAAAATTATTAAAAGATAATCTTGGAAAATTTAAAGAAGTAATTCCTGGAATTGTAGAAGGACCATTCTATAAAGGTGTTTCGGGATATGGCTCAAGTAATGTTGCAGTTAAAATTGTTGCAAAATGTTCTGAAGAAGATAGATATCAAGTTCAACGTGATTTATTAAGAGAATATAGACAATTATTTGTTGAAAATGGAATTGATTTAAGTTTCGAACAAGTTGTTATTTCTCAAGCAACAAAATCAGATATCAAAACAAATAAAAAGATTAAAAGAGAAGCGGAAGAATTCTTTGAGAGTCAAAAGGAAAAATCTAAAGGCTTAGAAGAACAAATCCATGATTAAGAAAGAGAAGTTTTCTTATAATGAAGAGTTTCTATATGTATAAATCGAAAAATAATGGTAAAAAGCATTATTAGTGACTAATAAATCGTATATGATATCTCATAAAAAAGGATAATATTTAAAGAGGCATTTCTTATGGAACTGTCTCTTTTTTGGAAGATCAAAAAAGAGGATTGGTGAAACATCCCCTTTAGTTTTACATTCCATTAGAATAATATGGTTGAGGTGTAATATACATCGGTGGTTGAGGATATGAAGCATATGGCATTTGAGGAGCTCCATAATTTGGACGAGGAAAGAATAAACCTCCAATTAATAATCCTCCAATGAATGGAAGAATCAAACCACCATATCTACTATAATCATTTTTTTGAGTTTCTTCTTCAAAACAGGAACTTCTTAAAGGCTGTTTAAAGCATAATGACTCCAGTTCGCCATTTTTCCAATTATATGGGATAAATAACATAAAAGCCCTCCTATTTAGGTATATGAGGGCTTTAGATATAAATCTAGGCTATTATATTGATTTTTCTTAAATCTTTTTCTAATTCTTCAATTGGAAGACCGACGATATTTGAAAAACTACCTACTGTTTTATTTATTATCGGAAATCTTTCGTTATCTTGAACTCCGTATGCACCTGCTTTATCTAACGGAGATTTTGATTTGACATATGAAGAGATTAATTCATCGCTTAAATCGTTGAAATATACCTCACTAACAACTTCTTTTGTAATCTCAATTTTTTTATTTAAACAATAAATCGTATATAACGTTTTGACTTCATGTTTTCTATTAGACAGTTTCTTAAGCATTTTTATCGCTTCATTTTCATTATGAGGTTTTCCTAATATTTCATCATCAAGATAAACAAGTGTATCTGCAGCTATAATGATATCGTTTGGATGTTTCTTTGCGATATCCATTGCTTTTCTGAGGGAAAGCTCATTGACTGGATATAATGATTCATCGATGTCACTTGGAATTATTTCATATTCATTGATTAGTTTGGATAATAGTTCTTTTCTACGTGGAGATTGACTTGCAAGTATAATCATTATTTTTCCTCGTTTTTATTCATAATGATTGGGATAATCATTGGATTACGGTGTGTGTGATTATAGAAATGTTGTCCAATTACTGAACGACAAATATTCTTTATCTCTCCAAAAGTTATCTTATTTTTCATTGTTTCTATTAATTCTGAATATAGTAATTCCTTTCCATTATCAATCATTTTTAATGATTTCTCATCTGGATAAATGAATCCTTGAGTGATAATATCAGGGCGTCTTAAGATACTATTGGTTCTTGAATCAATCGCGATGAATACTGCAACCATACCATCGTTTGCAAGGAGTTTTCTATCTTTAATAACTGCAGTTGATAATCCAGTAATATCTTTTCCATCAATGAAGATATCTCCAACTGGTAAACGAGATCCTTCTATGATTTTATGCTTTCTTAACAACAATGTATCACCATTACTCTTAATGAAGATATTTTCTTTTGGAATACCTAAAGTTTCTGCTAATTCACCATGTAATCTAAGCATACGATATTCACCATGCACTGGCATAAAATATTTCGGATTTAATAATTTAAGCATGAAACGCAATTCTTGTTTGCTTGGGTGACCAGAAGCGTGCAAATTGGAGAATATTGAGTTCGTGATAACATTAGCTCCATTTCTTACGAGTTGATTTACTACTCCTTCAATTGGCGCAGTATTACCAGGAATTGGGGATGATGAGAATACAACTGTATCTCCAGGAATAATCTTGATGAAGTTGTGGTCCCCTTTTGCAATTCGAGATAATGCAGCCATAGGTTCTCCTTGAGAACCTGTACATAAAACAACGATTTGACTTGGTTTCAAATCCTTTAGCTTATCTGCAGTGATAATCGTATCATCAGGAACTTTAATGTAACCATATGAACGAGATACTCCAATTGCAGTTTCCATTGAACGTCCAACAATAACGATCTTACGATTGAATCTAAGACAAGCTTCAACTATTTGTTGAATACGTGATATATTACTTGAGAATGTTGAAATAATCAATCTACTAGGAGCTTTAGAGAAAATCTCATTAATTGCATTGATAACACTTTTCTCAGAAGGCGTGTATCCTTCTTTTTCTGCATTTGTTGAATCTGAAAGTAGTAGATCAACTCCTTCGGAACCGAGTCTAGCGATTTTTTGAAGAGAAATATCGTGTGCGATAGGTGTTAAATCTATTTTAAAATCGCCAGTAGTAACAATCCTTCCTTGAGAAGTATCAACGCAAATGCCATATGAGTCTGGGATTGAGTGAGTAACATTAAAGAATTGAACTGTAAAATCACCTTTTTTTACGATTGTATCTTCGTCGTATTCGATGATATTGACCCTGCTTAATACATGATGTTCTTCTAATTTGTGTTTGATTAATGCTGCGGCTAGTTTAGGAGCATATATTTCAGGAATATTTACAGTTTGGATTAAAAACGGAATTGCACCTATATGGTCTTCGTGTCCATGAGTGATAAATAGAGCTTTGATCTTGTTTCTAACATCTTTAAGGTGAGTGTAATCAGGAATAACGTAATTAACTCCTAAAATCCCTTGTTCTGGAAACATTACACCGGCATCTATAATAATTAGAGAGTTGTCATCTTCAATACAATACGTATTCTTACCAACCTCTCCTAAACCTCCCAAAGCATAAATTGAAACAGGCGAAGCAACTAACATAGAATTTGCCATATCAAAATCACAATCCTTTCTTTTTTTAGAACATTATATGTATGTCTTCTTCTAATAGAATTATATTTGAAATATAATTTGTTGTAAAGCATTTTGGACCTTAAACTAGATTTTTCACTCGTTTGTTAGATTTTATTATTGCGTTAATAAATATATGAATAAAAGAAAATTTATTTATTTATATTAAAGAACAAAAATAATATTTTTTTACTATATTTGTACTATGATATTACACAAATATTTTACTAATTAATATTTCAAAATAATAGTTTTACATTGCTTTTGTGTTCATGATATATCAATGTATAATATTCGTTTCTATATTTTTTTGGAAAAAAGAGAATATTATTGTTTTTTAGACATATTGCATATAGATTATTATGTGTGATGAAAGGGAATAATAACATGTCAAATACAAAAAGAAAAAGTTCTTCAAAAAGAAGTATTAATGATTCTATATCGAAGAAGATTTCTTCTAAAACAGGAATAAAAAAAGAGTATGTTTCAAAAAATGTTCGTCAAGTTAGTAAATTGAAATTTGGAGAAAGAATTGTTGTAATTGCGTTCTTTCTATTAGGAATTGGTATTGGATATTTTGGTATCAATTTTATGCAAAGGAAAGATCAATTTAGTTTGGTTAATGGAGAAGTATTCAATGTAAATGTTGGTGAAGAAATAGATTTGAATAATATTCAAAAATATGTTGTATGCATTTCTTATGGGAGAAACGCTATAGATAGCGTTACTATTGAAGGAATTGATGAATTGAGAATTGATACATCAGTTGAAACAACTTATGAGGTAGTATACGCAAGCACTGATTTTAAATACAAGAATATTAAACTTACGCAAAAAATAATTGTTTCTAGCGTAGAAGAATCATATGGAGATTAAGGAGAATATTATGGCAAAGAAAAAGAAAAATAAAGTAGTGAGATTATCTCTTGTTGCATTAATATTTGGCTTACTTATTGGTTTAGGCGGAAGCATTGGAATTACTGCGCTTACATATGATGAAAAGCAAAATGAAATTGTGAATAAAAACAATTCTAAACCAAGTGCAACAAATAATGGTGTTACATATGATGACCTTCAAATTCATTTTTTGGAGTTAGGGAATAAATACGCTGGAGATTGTACATATATAAAAGCAAATGATATTGATATTCTAATCGATGCAGGGTCAAGAGCTGATTCAATAGATGACATTATGAATTACATCAATATGTATTGTACGGATGGAAAATTAGAATACGTGATTGCAACTCACGGACATCAAGATCATATTGCTGCATTAGTTGGAAATGCTTCTTCGACGTATCCTGGTGGAAGAGATGGAATAATGAATCAATATAAAATTGATAATTTTATCTATTTTGCATTAACGAACAATAATGGAAAATTAATTCAAAACTTTAATAGTAATGTTGATTATCTTAAATCCACTGGTACTAAATGTATTACTGCAGAAGATGCATATAACTTAGATAAATCATATGATTTAGGTACTGATATGACGCTTAATATTTTATATAACAAGTACTATTTTGAACATTCAAGCGATGAGAATAATTATTCAGTTATTTCAATGCTATCTTATAAAGATCATCATTTCCTATTTACTGGTGATTTAGAAAAAGAAGGTGAAGAAGCATTCGCATCATATTATTCTTCAAATCCTCTACCTACAAATTTTGAGTTATTTAAGGGTGGTCATCATGGGTCAAAAACTTCATCAAATGATTGTTTATTAGATTTGATTCAACCAAAAAAATGTGCAGTATGCTGTTGCGCTGGTTCGACTGAATATACAAAGAATCGCGTTAATACTTTCCCAACACAAGCATTTATTAATCGTATTTCAAACTACACCAATGAAGTTTATATAACATCAATGTGGAACGAAGAAAAGGAAACATTTCAATCGATGAATGGGAATATAACAATCTCTAGTAATGGCAAAGAGATTGGCTTAGCTGCTTCTAATAATCTTTTGAAATTGAAAGATACGGAATGGTTTTCTCATATTGTCTATGTAAATGATAAGGATCAAATCGTTGATAAAGGAACTCCTGGTGCTAAGGAAGTACCTTGTAGGGAGTTGCCAGAAAAATGGAAAAAATAAAAGAGCGGAATGGGCACATTTTATTTAAAGAATTAATTTAAGCTATTTTTATTATTTTAGAAATAAATCAATATTCTTTAATATCGAAGAATTATCTATAACTCTATCTTTCATTTTCAAGTTAAAAACATGTCTTTCTATTTTTAATATCTTATTATTGTCACCATTAACTAGTTGTGATAACGTTGGAACAAATAAAGGTGTTTCTTTTTCACTTCCGAAAATAGCTATAATTTTTATTTTACTTACAAAAGCATCCCATTTATCACTATTTTTGCTAAAATAATCTTGCATTCTTTCATTAAATACAAAATATAATGATGATGGATTTGAGCAATACATTGGAACTAGTAAGACAATGCTTTTAAACTTAAGAGAAGCGTCAATTAATTTATAGATATCATCGTTCCTATACTTACATTTTTTTGTAAAGCACTCATAATTACATTTACTACAAGAATGATAAGATAAATCTTTAAAAGCAATATATCTATCCCTCTCATTCATTTTATGATGAGCAACATCATAACAGTTGCCAAAATCTCTAGCACTAAAAGAAATGAATATCTTGCTATCTTTATTTGGGCAATCTAAAACCAATTCATCATTATCTTCAATGAATTCGCTCATACTAATTTCATATTTTTTTAAAAGCAACAATAGCTTTTCATAACTAATATCATTTATGCCTTTTTCTATTTTATTAATAGTTGAACGTGAAGAATAACCCAATTCTTCGGCAAGTTCATCCAAAGTTAAGTTATTCTGTATTCTAATTTCTTTGATTTTTTCGCCTATTGTCTTTTTCATATTATTTTTCACCTATTAAGAAGTTCATAATCAATTTAATTACAACATCCATTTCCTCAGGCTTTGATTCTGCGGTTAATACTGTAATTGCAACTAATGTATCATTTGAAATAATCATTTTTCCTGATTTTACCAATGCATTATTTCTATTTAAAAATTCCAAGAATAATGTTGCAGCGATTCTTTTACATCCATCAACAAATGGATGATCCTTTACTAAAAAATATAATAAATGCGCTGCTTTTTCTTCCAAAGAAGAATATACTTCTTGACCAAATACATCTTGATAAATTGCAGCTAAAATGCCGTTTAACTTACCTTGCTCTTTTTCAACTCCAAAAACTTGTGATGTATCCCCAAATTTCATTGAATCAATGATTTTTCTGCATTCATCATATTCTAGTTTATAAACAGTTTTTCTTCCATTAGGTTTTGAAACACATTGATGGTCATAATCATCAAGTAAATCTAATGCTTTTGTATATTCATTTACTACATTGACTAATGAAGCTTCATCAATATTTAATGAAGAAGCTAAGATTTTGTTTTGAATTTCAATTGTTTTATTTAAATAATTAATTCTTTTTTCATTAACGGAATATCCTTGAATTAAATATTCTTTTAATATCTTATTTGCCCATCTTCTGAAAGCTATACCTCTTTTAGAATTTACTCTATATCCAACAGATAAAATAACATCAAGATTATAATACTTAGAAGGTCTATGATTAGTACTTTCGTCGAAAAAACCGACAGAAGTATTTTCATCTAATTCTTTGTCTTTAAAAATGTTGTTAATATGTTCAGTTATTGTAGATCTTGCTTTACCAAAAAGTTTTGCAATTTGTTCTTGAGATAACCAAACAGTATCATTATCTCTATCTGTTCTGACATCTATCTCAAACTCATTGTCTATAAATTTTACAATTTCATAATCACTCATAATGCACTCTTCTTGTACATTCATATTATACCAAAATGTTTCTTAAAAATCAACAAAAGCAAAAAATAAAAGCGTAGAATTAAGTGGCTCTACGCATAAAAATAATCCTTAATTAAAACGCTCCAATGCTCTTTTTTTTATATTAAATATGAATTTGGAATTTCTTTAGTAGGGTTATCCTTATCAATTCTGTCGTAATAAATGATGCCATCTAAATGATCGTATTCATGTTGAAGAACGATTGCATCGTATCCGTAAGCAGTAATTATTACATCCTTATGTTGTAAAACGTCGTATGCTTTAATCACAACTTTATGGTAACGATAAACATATCCTTTATGATCATCGTCAACTGAAAGGCATCCTTCTCCTCCAGATAAAGCTACTTTTCTTAAAGAATTTTGAATGATTTTAGGGTTAACTAGTGCGTATTGAATAATCTCTTCACCGTTTGAGTAATACACTGCGAACATTCTTTTATTGATTCCAATTTGAGGAGCAGCGAGGCCAACCCCAGATCTAATTTTGTGTTTTTCAGCGTATTCATCATCTTGACTCTTTTTTAAATATTCTACCATATCCAGTAAGAGTTTCTCGTTTTCTTTTGAAAGAGGCATCTCAACTTTTTCACATTTCTCTCTTAATTTTTTTTCTGTATCTTTTACTATTTTAAACATAAAAACATCACCAATAATTAGTTTACAAAATTGTCTTTGATTTGACAATATAAATGACTTGGATAATGAAAAACACTCGCCGTAGCGAGCGTTTCTATCTATTTATTTAGCAACCACATGAAGAAACTTGGTTGTTATTCCAAGAACCACATCCGATAATTACAAGTAGAATAAATAGGACTAATACAATTGCAAATACGCCACCCCAAGAACTTCCACCTTGATATGGATAACCTCCTTGTGGATAAGCATAGTTTTGTCCATAGTAGTACATAGGCACCTCCCTTTACTACTTTAGAATATGTTTGAAATCTTAAAATGAAACGCATGAATATAATTTATTGTTAAATACATATATTATATTGGTGAAAGATATGGGAATGGATGAGTTTAAAGAGTTTGTTAAAAATAAACCTTTTCTAAAAGAAAAAGTTAATCGTAAAGAAGTAACGTGGCAAGAATTATATGAAAGATACGATTTATATGGAGAAGACGACGATGCTTTTAAGGAAGATAAACATAAAAAAGAAGAAAAGAATGATGAAGGAATATCTAAGGTATTAGATATGCTGGGCGATGTTGATATTAATAAAATAAGTGAAGGACTTAATGGAATGAGGAAGATATTGAATATTATTACTGAAGTAACTTCTCTAGATACTGATTTAGGATTTAATAAAAAAAGAAGCCGTCCCTATCAAAGAAAGGATGACTAATGAGAAATGATATAATTCTATTTTTAGAAAGAGACAATGATTATTTCGTATTTCTAAGAGAAAATCCTATGTGGTATAAAAGGCTTAATAGGAATCCTCAATTATTGAAGGATTTTCTTGAGGAATACAAGATAAAGAGAAGAAAAAGAGTAATCGATAAATTGGAAGATATCGCATTAATGATTAATCTTGCAAAAGAATTAGCTTAATTGAAGTGCTTCTTTTAAGGAATCTATTTCTTCCTTTAGTAATTCACGATAACATCCTTCTTTTAAATCCCCTAGATTAATCGTAGAAATCTTGATTCGGTGAATAGATAATACAAAGAGATTTAATTCATTGAATATCTTTTTAATCTCATGGTATTTACCTTCATGTAGAGTGATTTTTGCGTTATTATCATCGAGAAATTCTAATACAAATGGCTTTGTTTTTGTTCCATTTGAATATGATAAACCATTGGAATAATCCTTGTTTATGAGATGGTGATTGCCGGAAAATGAAACGAGGTATACTTTTTCGATTTCTCTAGATGGTTCTATTATTCTTTTGTATAGTTTGCTATCGTTAGTTAATAGGATTAATCCGGTTACGTCTTTATCTAATCTTCCAACAATATTCATCGTAGATTTATCGTAAAAAGATGGAAGAAGAGAAAGAATTGTTCGATTCGTTTTATCATTTCTTGCGGATACATAGTCGATTGGTTTATTAAGTATTAAGTAATAATGGTCTTTATATTTTTTTATATCATTTGATACGCTTATAACGTCATTTTCTTCAAGCTGTAAATGAAAGTCGGAGATGACTTTTCCATTGACCATTACTTTTCCTTCTTGAATAAAATGGTGTATCACTTCTTTTGTACCATATCCGTTTTTCTTCAAATATTTATCTAATCTCATATCTTTATTCTATATTCTTCTTAAAAAAAGAAATAGATTATTTTCAATTTATTGAAAAAAATAATGGTGAATAATAAAATGAAGAAGAAGGAGAAACCTATGAACAATATTCATGATTGCATTACTGAAATTGCAAAAGAAATAAAGTCACGTCCTTGTTATTATGAATTAAAAAAACAAGAAGAATTGCTTGAAAATGATGAAGAAGTGATTAGGCTCTCAAATGATTTTTCTAAAGCTCAAATCGATTATTCTGATGGGTTGAAACATTATGAAGATGGGAGCATTGAATTAAAAAAACTCTTTGAAAAAGTTAAAGAAACAAAAACAAAATTAGATTCTCATCCATTAGTGATAGAATATTATAGAATTTTTAGCGAGGTTAACGAACCATTGAATTACATTCAATTTAAACTTATATCCCTATTTAACCATAAGGGACTAACTTGTGAGGAGAAATGAGTATGAAGAAAATTATTTTAATTGGTGGAGATTTAGCTTCTGGAAAATCAACCTTATCTTATCGTATTTCGGAGAGATTTAATATTTCTTGCTTTAATAAAGATATATTAAAGGAGATTTTTGCAGAAGATATAGAGACTCATAATCGTGAAGAAAATAAGAAATTGAGTGTTTCTTCTTTTAAAATATTTAGATATCTTGCTACTCAAAATGTGTCTCCAATGATTCTAGAATCTAATTTCAAAGTTAGTGAAATGGAGGAATTGGGAAAAATATTAAAAGAACACGAATACGATATTTTATCTCTTCGCTTAACTGGTGATTTTGAGACCTTACATAAAAGATTTATCGCGCGATTAAGCATGAACAGAAATCCAATTCATAAATCCGTCGACTTATCTCGCATTCAAGATTTTATTGATGAAAATATGAAACTACGTAATACAGTATATCCTGGAGAAGTGATTGATATTGATGCTTCGACTTTTGCATATCAA
This sequence comes from uncultured Caryophanales bacterium, assembly GCA_945873815.1. Lineage (GTDB taxonomy): Bacteria > Bacillota_I > Bacilli_A > RFN20 > CAG-449 > UBA3210. Next base: position 2,308 of record CAMCEE010000004.1, on the reverse strand, counting down.
GAGGATGAGGAATTGTTTAGAAAAATTGAGGATTTTTTGAAAAGATAATATGTTAAGAATTATTGGTGGTAAGTATCGTCATCTAATTATTGAAGCTCCAAGTGTGGATTCTACTCGACCAACTACTGATAAGGTAAGAGAAGCATTAATGTCCGTACTAAATTTTGATATTGCAGGAAAGGATGTTTTAGATTTGTTCGCGGGTTCAGGAGCCCTTGGATTAGAAGCTCTTTCTAGAGGAGCACGTTCATCGACTTTCGTGGATATGAATTCAATTGCAATAAAGTGTATTAAAAAGAACATCATAAAAATGAAGATTGATGAGGAAACAAATGTTTTTCAATGTTCATATATGGATTTTTTAAAGACAAATAGGAGAAAATATGGAATTGTTTTTTTGGATCCACCTTACAAAATGAAGGAAGCGTATGATGAGATTATTGATTTTATGTTTGAAAATGATATGCTTACAGATGATGCGATAATCGTGAAGGAAGCAGACGATTATTTTAAAGAAGATGATAGATTTAGAAAATATAAAACGTATAAATATGGAATTATACATCTATCTGTATATTGGAGGTAATTATGAAAAAGGCAATATATCCAGGAAGTTTTGACCCGATTACTAATGGACATTTAGATATCATTGAGCGAGCTAGTAGAATTTTTGATGAATTGTATGTTTGCGTTGCAGTTAATAATTCTAAAAATTACTATTTTAGCATCGAAGAAAGAGTTAAAATGTGCGAAGGTGCGATTAAGCATTTAAACAATGTAAAGGTAGTATATACTGATGGATTAATTGTACATAAAGCGAAAGAATTGGGATGTGATATCATAATTAGAGGATTACGCGCAGTTACCGATTTTGAATTTGAATTCCAATTATCTGCATCAAATGAATATATTGATAATACGATTGAAACGATGTTTTTCATGTCTTCTAATGGAAAAGATTTTATATCTAGTAGTGCAGTGAAAGATTTCTATTTCCATAATGTTGATATTTCGCGAGTTGTACCAAAAATTGTAATAGATACATTTGAAAATAAGAATAGAAAATAAGTATTATTGGGCACTTGTCCTTTTTCATCTTTTATATCGTTCATATATTATAGAAGAAGGAAGGTGCTTTTTTATGAACCCATTTGAAACTAAAACTAATACTCCTCCATGCGCTTGTGAACCTATTACAATGGCTCCAAGAGAATGTGTAGTTAATAGATGCATATACGTGGAACAACCGATAATTTGTCCTTGCGTTACTCGATATGTGAACCATTATATTCCTCGACCTGTTTACTATTACTCATATAGTCAGCAAGAAGAGAATGTATGTCATATGAATAAAAAATAAAAAAATGTACACATACGATTGAAATGCGTGTGTGTACATTTTAATTTCGTTTAGATTATAAACCTTCCCAAAGATCTGCTAAAACTTTGTATGTGTTTAATTCATTTCCGTAACAGCTGAATGAACCGCTTGAAGCAAATCTCATATCGACTATTTCACCATTATGATATTTGACTGCTGCAGGTAAATGTAATGCAGAATGAGCATCTGCTGCACCACCTTGAGCGCTGCTATCATCGTATGTATCATCCTTGAAGTCTTTGTAGAATACGCTGTATCCGTATTTTTCTTGGAAAGATTTGCTATATGAATTACGCCAATTAGTATCTTCATTATATGCTGTTACTAATTGATCTAATAGGTAATCATAGTAGTATGCTGCATCGTTATCGACATATTCTTTTTTATCTGCATCCCATTTTGATTTTTGATTATCATCACTTGAGAAATTGACGATATATAGTTTAACGTTTTGTCCTTTTGCAGAATTATAGAAAGATGCTACGTCTTCTTCTAATGATGTATCTGTAACATAGATTACTAAGACATCGCCACTATTTTCATTAAGGAGATTCTTACTTGAATATCCAGGTTTTTGTCCTTCGATACCATTACCGAATAAATCTACAAAGTTTACACCATATTTTTCATAGAATTTACCTGTGTCATCTGAATTGATTGCACCTTTAATCGCATTGACAATTGGATTGATTGAAAAAATGATTCCAAAGATGATTCCAACGATTAATAAAGGTTGAACCCATGCAGTTGTTTTAATCCAATCCCAAATCTTTTTGAAAAATCTACCAATAGCCTTAAAAACTTTATCCATAATATTAAATACCTCCTAAGTAGGAAAACCTAATTTACATAAGCGGTATAATAATATCATTTATGATAATTATTTTCAATAAAGAAAATCACAAAAAAGTATTTATGGAGTAAAAC